>CBDUBA010000078.1:0-21100 GCA_965365275.1 uncultured Cyclobacteriaceae bacterium
TAATTCAGGTTGTCCAGAACCCGTGTTAGCTTTTCCCGTACTTCAGTGGATAGTTTATCAAGCTCAGGGCTTTCCATAGTCATCATGACCGAAGCCGGATCGAAAGCAAGGACCTCAATCTCACCGGTTTTTGTTTCCTGGATTACAACATTGCAGGGGAGTAATATGCCTATTTTGTCCTCTGCCTGAAGGGCTTTATAAGCAAAGGCCGGATTACATGCACCAATAATAGTATAATTCCTGAAATCTACGTCGATCTTTTCCTTAAGGGTTTTTTTGATGTCTATTTCAGTAATAACCCCGAATCCTTCTTTTTTTAACTCTTCCCTAACTTTGGCATCCATATCACTGAAATTCGCATTCTTAAATTTTTTAGCTATAAAGAATTCCATATCATTTATCAATTAATTTTAAACTCTTCTCAAAAATAGCAACACTTTTTCATCATTAATAGTTGCAGAATAATTCTATTTCTTTGTATCTGAAAGATTTTTCTTGATACACCAGAACTGATTCAAGGATTTGATGCCCTTTGCACGAAGGCCTAAATAATTACAACATAAACCGGGAGCATCGAGAAGTAAGCCAATAGCCCATCTCATCAGAAAAAAAGATCACAGAAAAAGCTATTCTCTCAGGTCTGTTGCACTGGCCAGGTGTTCTGCCTCATCAAACTGTGTCAGGGCTTCCTGGAAAATCTCATTGTACTCATTGGCGATCCTGTACCAGCCTTCGTTATTCCATACACTTCGAGCGATATATGCTTTCACCCTGTTAATAATTAGAGGTTTTGAGATCAGGAATTCTTCCTCATTAAACGCTACATCCACACTTTCGCCAACACGAATCAGTTCTTTCAACATTGATTCAGTTACCTCGAAATCATTTTTGAATTCTGACAGTGTCATAGCCTCAAGTTCTTCACTGTGTTCATTGTAGTAATTCAGAGTATATTCCCTAATTGCATTTTTATATACAAGGTGTGATATATAGGAAGTATTCATGGTGGTGTCCAATGGCACAAAATGGTCGGGCATTATGCCTCCACCCCCGTACACAATCCTCCCCTTAGCGGTATTATATTTTAAGGTATCAGCAAATTCTATGCTGTCCTCATTAAAGTATTCTCCATTCTCATACCGGTTAATCCTGTCGGCATGATAGGAATCCTTGCCCCCGTCATAGGGTTTTTGGATGCATCTGCCTGAAGGTGTATAATACCTGGAAATAGTCAGTCGGAGTTCTGATCCATCAGACAGTGGGATGGGCATTTGAACCAGACCTTTACCAAAGGATCTTCTCCCAACGATAAGGGCCCTGTCGTGGTCCTGTAAGGCACCGGCAACAATTTCTGAACCGGAGGCACTTCCTTCATCGATAAGCACAATTACCGGGTTTTCTTCAAACAAACCCTTCCGGTACGCACGAAATTCAGCATTATACCTTTTAACCCTTCCATCCTGGGAGACAATCAGTTTATCCCCGGGTATAAATTCATCTGCAATATCAACAGCCCTTTCCATATAACCACCCGGATTGCCTTGAAGGTCAAGAATGAGCTTTTTCATCCCAGCTTCTGTCAGTTCAGTCATTTTCTCCCTGAATTCTTCATAGGTGGTTGATGCAAAGCGTATTACCTTAATATATCCAATTTCATCATTGATCATATAGGCGGCATCAACTGAATATTGTGGGATTTTATCCCGGACAATGGTGAAATCCAGGAGATTATTTTCATTCTTTCTCTTTATACTTACCACTACCTCAGTCCCCTTGGGTCCTCTAAGGGCATTCACCACATCCCGAATGGTTATGCCAATACCTGCCACAATCTCGCCATCTACTTTTACTATCTTATCGCCGGAGCGAAGGCCGACAGCCTCTGATGGTCCGCCAATCAGCGGTGCAACAACCAGTATTGTATCTTTTATAATATTGAATTCGATCCCGATACCTTCGAATTCTCCCCTGAGGTCTGCATTTGTTATTTCAACATCTCTTTTAGGAATATAAACAGAATGTGGGTCCAGTTTGTCCAGCATGTCCAGTATGGCGCCATCCACCAGATCTTCAGAATCTACTTCATCAACATATGAATTTTCAATGTTGGCAATGATTTCCCTGAATTTTGTAACTGAATTGACTATGATCTTGTTGGAAGAGTTCTGATTGATCAGGTATGCGCCGATCAATATCCCTGTCGCAAGTCCAACGGCTATCAATAAAGGGGCACGTATATCAAATTTCTTATTACCCATATTTTATTTCAATCCTTTTTTAGTTAGACGATCCCAAAAGTAAATATATTTATTCAAATGGTTTTCAATTACTTTGTTTAAATTACCTCCTGAATATCTCATAATATTAAACTACTGTTCACACCTTAGTGTTCTAAAAATATTATGAGCGGTTGGAATTTTAAATAGCACTTGATTTGGGTAGAATAATAGGTATTGATCTGGGATTGAAAAGGACTGGCCTGGCAGTCACTGATCCCTATCAAATGATCGCCACGCCACTGGATGCCATTGAAACTGTCCACCTGGTGAAATATTTAAAGAAATATTGTTTGAATGAAGAAGTGGATGGATTCGCACTTGGTGATCCGTTAAAACCGGATGGAAGTCCAACACACACCACCGAAGCTGTGAAGCAAATGGCTGAGAAATTAAAAGAATCATTCCCGGATAAAGAAATATTTCTTGTGGATGAACGGTATACTTCCTCTTTGGCCATGGATGCTATGCTAAAAGGAGGGACATCCAAAAAGTACAGAAGGAATAAAGGAAATATAGATAAAATAAGTGCAACGATCATTCTGCAATCTTACCTTGAACGAAAATCCAGCAGGTAATGAAATAGTCAATCCAATTTGGTAATTTTGCACGATCGCAAAATTTTGTTCTAATTATGGTTTATTCAATAGTAGCTTACGGTGACCCTGTCTTGAGGGCACCAACGAAGGAAATAGAGAAAGATGGCGCCATTGATGTGAAACAGCTTTCAGAGGAAATGTTCGAAACCATGCACAATGCCTCAGGAGTAGGTCTGGCCGCTCCTCAGATCGGAAAAAGTCTGCGTATGTTTATCGTGGATACCACACCTATGGAAGATGAAAAATATCCGGAATTTAAAAGGGCATTTATCAATCCGGAAATCCTTGAGGAATCAGGGGAAGAATGGGATTTTGAAGAGGGCTGTCTAAGTATACCCGGTATAAGAGAAGATGTTTCCCGCTATGAGAAGCTGACCATCCGTTATTTTGATGAGGAGTGGAATGAACATATTGAATCATTTGAAGGTATTGCAGCCAGGATTATCCAGCATGAGTATGATCATCTTGAAGGTGTATTATTCACGGATTACCTCAATGGATTCAAAAAGCGACTACTTAAAGGGAAATTAAGCAGCATAAGCAGGGGAGATGTGAAGGTGGACTACGCCATGCGTTTCCCCAAAAAGAAAAAATAAAGCTGCTTCATGCAGGACCTGACAATAACCCTGATCCAATCTGATATTTACTGGCATAAAATCGATGCCAATCTGGCTGCATTTGAAGAAAAGATCTGGAGTGCTGAGAAATCAGATATTATCCTCTTACCTGAAATGTTCAACACTGGTTTCTCTATGGATGCCAGATCGATGGCTGAGCTGATGAATGGTAAAACCTTTAAGTGGTTAAAAAACATGGCTTCACAGTCCGGGGCTCATGTAATAGGCAGCTTTGTAGTGTATGAGAATTCAAATTATTATAACAGGTTGATCTGTATGGAACCCAGTGGGGATTTCTCTTATTATGATAAGCGCCATCTTTTTAGAATGACGGGTGAAGATAAAGTTTTTTCCTCTGGCAACAGGATAAATATTCATGAGATCAAAGGCTGGAAAATAAATACACTGATCTGTTACGACCTCAGGTTCCCTGTGTGGTCAAGGAACAGTTTCGATCCGAAAACGGATTCTTTTTTATATGATGCGGTCATATATGTTGCCAACTGGCCTGCCGCAAGAATATCTGCCTGGGACATATTGCTTAAAGCCAGGGCTGTAGAGAATATTTGCTATTCAGTTGGACTAAACCGTATCGGGAGAGATGGAGAAGGCATAATCTACAATGGACATTCAAATATTGCCGGTCCAAAAGGTGATTTTCTGGCTGTACCTACGGAGGGTGAATTTATTAAGAACTACATTCTATCCTCTGAAGAATTATTACATCTCAGAAATAAATTTCCTTCACACCTGGATTTTGATTCCTATCAAATTAAAATGTAAATTGTAGGTATGAATATTGAAAGAGGTAATACGGTGGGGATAAAACAGGCATTTAACGATATGCTTGATGATTACAAGATTGACTCTAAGTACAAGGCCATGATAATCAAGAAGTTATGGTTATCAATAATGGGAAATACCATAGCCTCCAGAACTGGTAAGATCACCCTCTATAATAAAAAGCTCAAAGTAAAGATTGATTCAGCTCCTTTGAAAAATGAGCTTAACCTGTCTAAATCCAAAGTGCTTGAGATCCTGGAAAAGGAACTTGGTAATGGCGTAATTGAGGATATCGTATTTATTTGATATAGTTTTTTCTTCTCAGAATCGTTTCCATAAACTTTCTTTCATTTTCTGAATTGAAGATCTTGAAAGGAAGATATATAAACTGAGCTTTAGATAAAATTAGAAGATAGAAATCCTTTCCTATGAAAGCTTTTTTAATGTTTTCCCACTTCATGGGCATGCCCTGCTTTGGATTTAGTTTGATCAGGATCTGCTGACTGGTTATTTCATAATTCAGTCTTTCAAATAGTATCTTATTCTGCTCCAGCTGGGGAACACCTGCAAATTGAATCAGCCAGAATAACCCATACAATACAAAGGCGATCAAGGAACCGATCCACCACCAGTTGGAAGGAATTATAAACGTCATGGCTGCAATGGCCAGGGCAATCAGGATCACCCACCATTGTGATCGTAGGATGTTCAACATCCCCAGTTTGATGTATTTCCCGGTACTGAGTTGATATTTTTTCGTTTTAACAATCATTATGATCTATATCTTGGTTAATAAACTTAAATCTAAACTTTTTATGGAATGCGTAAGGGCGCCTACTGAAATAAAATCGACCCCGCATTCAGCAATTTCCCTGATGGTGTCTTCATTGACATTCCCTGACGCCTCAGTCTTTATCTTTCCGCCAATCATCTCAACAGCTTTTCTCATGTCTTCCACTTTCATATTATCAAGCATAATAATGTCCACATGACCGGCATGTACTGCCTCCTCCACCTCTTTCAGGTTCCGGGTTTCAACTTCTATTTTCAGCTGTTTTCCTGTTGTTTTGAGGTACCTAACTGCCTTTTCAACAGCGCTTTTTATTCCGCCGGTCAGATCGACATGATTGTCTTTTAACATGATCATATCGTACAGGCCAATTCGATGATTAGTCCCACCTCCGATCGCTACTGCCCATTTTTCAAGCATTCTCAGGTTTGGAGTGGTTTTACGGGTATCCAGTAGCTCCACCGGTAGATCATCGATTATTTCAACAAGTTTGCGCGTATAGGTAGCAATACCACTCATACGCTGCATGAAATTCAATACCAGGCGTTCCGAAGATAAAATATCCCTTGCACTTCCGCTAACTTCAAAGATGACATCTCCTTTCTTAATCTGATCCCCATCCTTGAAATAATTAATGAGATGGATCCCTTCATTGAACTTTCCATATACGATCTCTGCGAGTTCCAACCCTGCAATTATGCCGTTTTCTTTTGCTATCAAACTGGCTTTTCCTGTTTCTCCTTCCGGAATAACGGCCAGTGTCGTATGGTCACCATCACCCAGATCCTCCCTGATCGCATCGAGGATGATCTTGTCCAATGCTTCTTTTGTAATATAATTCGGGATCACGGCACAAAATTATACAATGACTGCTAATTATAGAATATAAGCCTTAAATGAATATTATTCCCTGGTAAAATCTATGGTGTCCACGTAATAGGTATTCTCATTTTTCTTAAACAGGATATACACCCGGAAAGAACTGCCCTCAATCGTATATTTTCCTATCACATATCTGAAACCCTGCTTGGAAGATCCCTGGTGAATGTATTCAAAATCGAGTGGAGGATTCTTTTTAAAAAAATCTTTCAATACAAATTCTGCCTGGCTTTTACTGTAACTTGATTTTTCACCGTCAAAATTTAATTCAACAATGCTACCGAAATATTGAGATAACTCTTTGGAACTGCCGGATCCCATAGCTGTTTTGACATTATTGATCACATCATCCTGTGCATAGAGTGTCGATTTTTCGCCGGTCAGGATAAAAAAGAATATTCCTGGAAGAACAATCCAAAGAAATTTTTTATTTACCATACACTGTCCAAATTACATGAGTCATACAGCCAAAACTATGCCATCATTGATTAGTTTTGCAAAATAAATCTTCGTTCTTCAAAATAAATCAAAAGTAACGAAATATCTAGAATTAATTCATTTTTAAAGCAATATAGCATGAACAAGAAAGTAATTTTAATGATATTGGATGGATGGGGAATTGCTACCAAGCCGGAAGTGTCGGCCATCGACAAGGCGAATACTCCATTCATGGATTCATTATATGGTAAATATTCGCACAGTCGCTTAAATGCATCCGGTTTGTCTGTTGGGTTACCAGATGGTCAGATGGGAAACTCAGAAGTTGGTCATATGAACATCGGAGCGGGGCGGGTCGTATATCAGGACCTGGTAAAGATCAATAAGGCGATTGAAGAGAAAGTGTTGGATAAGAATGAGGTTTACCTGGATGCACTAAAATATGCCAAAGAAAATAGTAAGAAGCTGCACATGATAGGCCTTGTTTCAGATGGCGGGGTTCATTCTCATATCGATCATTTGAAAGGACTGATCACGATTGCGAATAATCATAGTCTGGATGAAGTCTTTGTTCATGTGCTGACAGATGGCCGTGATACCGATCCGAAAAGTGGAATGGGATTTATAAAAGAACTTCAGGATCATCTTGATGCAACAACCGGAAAAATCGCAACTGTTATAGGCAGGTATTACGCCATGGACAGGGATAAGCGCTGGGAACGAGTGAAACTCGCCTATGATGCCCTGGTAAAAGGGGAAGGGACACATGCAAAGGATATTTTTAGTGCGATTCAGGAATCCTATGATGCGGATGTGACGGATGAATTCATAAAACCAATTATCCATGTGGATGAAAATGATCAGCCCCTGGCTAAGATTGAACCAGGAGATGTAGTATTTGGATTTAATTTCAGGACGGACAGGTTGCGGGAGATCACGATGGCGCTTACTCAGGAGGATTTCCCTGAGTATGATATGAAAACGATGGACCTCTACTACATTACCATGACCAATTATGATAATTCTTTTAAAGACATAAAGATCATTTTCGGGAAAGACAATTTAGAGAACACATTAGGGGAAACACTAAGTAAAAGAGGTAAAAAGCAGATCCGTATTGCTGAAACTGAAAAGTATCCCCACGTTACGTTCTTCTTTTCAGGAGGAAGAGAACAACCGTTTGAAGGCGAATCCAGGATACTATGCCCTTCACCCAAGGTAGCTACCTATGACCTTCAGCCTGAGATGAGTGCCTATGATATCAGGGACAAGATCATACCAGAGTTGAATAAAGGTGAAGTTGATTTTGTTTGCCTGAATTTTGCAAATCCGGATATGGTGGGTCATACAGGTGATTTCCAGGCGGCAGTAACCGCTTGTGAAACTGTTGATTCCTGTACCCAGTCGGTTGTGGAGGCCGCTTTGAATAATGATTATGCGGTAATTATAATTGCCGACCATGGCAATTCGGATTTCATGATCAACGATGATGGTACACCGAATACCGCACATACAACAAATCTTGTACCCTGTATTCTGGTTGATAAGGACTTGCGACCCAATATGAAAGATGGAAAATTGGGTGACCTGGCACCTACCATACTAACCCTCATGGGTGAAGAAATTCCAGCGGAGATGACCGGGGAAATATTAATTGAGGAATAAATGATACGGACAGATCTCGGGCTTCTGTACACAGGATTATGGTTGTTGTTCTTCGCGACATCCTGTGGAAACAGACCTGAGGATCAATCCGATCAAAAATCATTTGACCTGGTGGGTCTGATAGACTCCCAGGTTATTTTTTTGACTGATAATGAATACCAGGTAATCAAAACATCCAGCCTGGGAAGTTCAACTGAGCTTGCACAGTATATTCCTGATTCAGCCGGCTGGGTAAGCGAAATGAGTATCATTCGAACCGCCGATATCAGTAAGCCCGGATTAAGGTCCTATTACAGACTTGAACGTTATGACAGCCTGGATTATACTATCGAATATTATACTTTACTGGACTCAGGTAATTCCAATACTGTATATCAGAAAATATACCATGATGCAACCACCGGCAAGCTTTTGAAAATAAAAGCACTTCAAAATGTGAGTAATCCTATCTATGATTCTAAACGGTATGTAGAGATATCCTTTCAGGAAGTGGATAAGGATACAGCAGTGATCGACAGCATTATGGTTAAGGGATACCAGACTATGATCCTCAGTGACACGGTTTTCTATCATTCCACCAGCAAAATAATGCCCGGGAAATTTCATAACGAGTAAGAATACCGGAGAAAATTAAAATTTCTGCAATAATAGACATTATTAAATACGAAAAGCCTCCCGGCATAACCCAGGAGGCTTTCGTAAATGTTAAACAGGTGTATGAATAAAATTTGTGTTATGCATTTCTATATACCGGAGCCAAACCTTATGTAACCCGTAAAATGAACTTTTTTTAAAAAAAATTAATTTTTATTTAATAAATACAATAAAATATAGATATAATGCAATAAAGCTGTCATTTTTGATGTTATTTTTGAAAAAAAATTACTTCTGTATGATAGGTGTATTATTTGTATGTTTAGGAAACATCTGCCGGTCCCCGCTGGCTGAAGGTATATTTAAACGCAAAGTTGAGGAGGCCGGATTAAAGGAATTTATAACCATTGACAGTGCGGGTACATCAGGCTGGCATATTAACGAACCACCGGACCGGCGCAGTGTAGATATAGCAAGAAAAAATGGGATTACATTAGACCATTATGGCCAACAGATATCACCAAAGGATTTTGATCAATTTGATTATATTATAGCCATGGATGGCGATAATTATGATGATATTATCAGGGTGCGGGATAGTCATGGTAATGGAAAAGCCGAGGTATTAATAATGAGGGAATTTGATGATATGCAATCCGGATCTGATGTGCCCGATCCTTATTATGGGGGACCAAATGGATTTCAATTGGTATATGACTTATTGGATGAATCACTTTCAAATCTTCTGACTAAGATCATTAGGGATCACAAATTAAAATAAAATGGCCATCACAAAAGAGATAGTCCAAAATATAATTAATGACACAATCACAGACCAACCTGAGGTAACTGGCATATCGCCGGTTTCAGGCGGCTGTATTCACAATGCCCAGAAAATAACCACTTCACAAGGCAATTACTTTATTAAACTGAATCAGGCCTCCGACCTGAAAATGTTTGAGACAGAGTATTCGGGACTTAAATTACTTGCTGAGGCCGGAGAGGTCAATGTACCCGAACCTATTTCAAGTGGAGTTGTTGATGGTCAGGCTTTTTTATTACTCCACTTTATTAACAGCAGTTCCCGTAAAAGCAGTTTTTGGTATAACTTCGGTAGTGCCTTGGCAAGGCTGCATAAATTCCACCAGAATGATCGATATGGATTGTCGTATTCTAATTACATTGGGCGGCTGGATCAGTATAATGTGTTCTCAGACGACTGGATTTCCTTTTTCATTGACCAAAGGCTTGAAATACAATTGAGACTTGCCTTTGATAATGGATATATAGACAAGTCCTACCTTCAAAGTTGTACCCGGTTTTATAAGCGATTACCGGATCTGTTGCCTGTAGAACCACCTTCTTTACTCCATGGCGATCTTTGGAGTGGAAATTTTATGACTGGTGAAGAGGGGCAGCCTGTCATCATTGATCCGGCTGTTTACTATGGGAACAGGGAAATAGAATTATCCTTTACAAAAATGTTTGGAGGATTTGACCGCCAATTTTACCTTTCATACTTTGAAGAATATCCCATGGAACCCGGATTTGAAGAAAGGGTGGATATTTATAATATATACCCGCACCTGGTTCACGTTAATTTGTTTGGTCCTTCTTACCTTGGTGGGGTTACCCCCGTAATCAGGAAATATTCCTGACGTGGTATTCTCTCGATTATTAGATTATGATAATTCAATCCTGTCCATTTTAAAGGCCATAATTCTCCTCCATCAGTTAAATGCGATGTACTTTCTTTGAAGTCAAAATAATCCGGGAACATATCAATTTAAAACCCTGTTATTTCACAACGATCTGGTAAGTATGTCTTGTTCTCTGCTCGACCAGAATATCCCTGTTGGAAGATATCATATTGACCGCTTCCTGTGTATAGTTCTTGATGGTGATCAGTTGAAGATCCTGGTTGTACAGGATCTTAAAATCATTTTCCAGTGTTTGCAGTAGTTTATTGACTTTATCCTCCTGGTAGTCAAAACAGACAGTCAGGGAGACCGCTGAATTCTGCATCATATTGATCTTTATGTTCAACTTATCCAGGATATGAAATATAATACTCAGGTTCTTCTCATTAATAAACGTAAGATCTTTTACACCAAATGAAACCAGGCATTGTTTGTCCTTGATCACATATGTGGGCGGCAGTTCATGGATATCACCCTTATTAATTTCAGTGCCTTCCAGTGTAGGATTCTCGAAAGATTTGACCAGCAGCGATATATTTTTGTTGGCCAGGGGTTTAATGGTTTTTGGATGGATCACAGAAGCACCATAATAGGTCATCTCGGCAGCTTCCTGATAAGAAAGGTTGGAGTATAGCTGTGTCTGATCGAAACGTTTGGGATCCGCGTTGAGTATTCCGGGTACATCTTTCCAAATGGTTACGGAATCGGCGTCAAGGCTCGCCCCGAAAATGGCTGCGGTAAAATCAGATCCCTCCCTGCCAAGGGTAGTGGTATGACCATCCTTTGTACTGCCAATGAATCCCTGGGTAATAAAATTAGATTCTGTTAATTTCTCCCTGAGCGCTTGTTTTATCAAAGACTCCGTTATTTCCCAGTCTATTTTCCCCTCACGATAGGTCTGGTCCGTTTTAATTAAGTTCCGTGCATCGATCCAGTTGATCTTCATTCCATTACCCTGCATATAAAGTCCGACAATGGTGGATGAAAGCAGTTCCCCAAATGAAACTATGGTATCATATAACTGGGCACCGTTCCTGTTTTTTATTTTAGAGGTAAGAATTGATTCGAGATCCTCAAACAGTTCATTAACTGGCTTCAGGTCAGTATTCGTTTTCTCCTTAAACAATTCCTGAATTATTTTAGAATGATATTCTGTCAGTTCATCGAGGTCGGCACCAAAATCCTCTTCCTTTAATTTCTTATAGAATATTTGCTCCAGTTTATTAGTGGTTTTACCCATGGCTGAGACTACTATAACGAGAGCGTCATCCGGATAACCGGCAACAATATCCGTCATGTTTCTGATGGAGTTGGCATCTTTAATCGAAGCACCTCCAAACTTGAATACTTTCATGGTCAAAAAAATTTCGATTCGAAATTACATTCCATTTAGATATGAAAAAAATGATACCTGAAAGTATTTAAGAAATTATGTAGATAATTGATTTTTTATTGATGGTGAATGTAGCTATCTTTGACCGGCAAATAAGTTATCGTATTTATTTGCTATGTCTTTAGATTCTTCGAAATTATTATATGAAGCACTCACCTACGATGATGTGCTCCTGCTTCCGGGATACTCAGAAGTATTACCAAGGGAAACAGAAACTCATTCCATTCTTACAAAAAACATCACCCTGAATATTCCTCTTGTATCCGCTGCTATGGATACGGTTACTGAGGCAGACCTGGCTATAGCCATCGCCCTGGAAGGAGGAATTGGCTTTATCCATAAAAATATGGGACTGGAAACACAGGTTGAACATGTACGTAAGGTAAAGAGGTCGCAAAGTGGGATGATCCTCGATCCTATATCCTTAAATATCGATTCAAGGGTAAGCGATGCCATGAGGATCATGCGGGAATTTAAGATCGGGGGTATCCCCATAATTGATGCCGATCGAAAACTACTGGGGATCATTACCAACCGTGATCTCAGGTTTCACAAGGAGATGTCCACACCGGTCAGTGAGATCATGACAAAAGACAACCTGATCATAGCTGAACCAGGTATCGGGTTGACGGAAGCCGAAACTATTCTTCAGGAGTATAAAATAGAAAAGTTACCGATTGTTGACAAGTATGGCAAGTTAACCGGGCTGATCACCTATAAAGATATTTTAAAGAAGAAAGATAAGCCGAATGCATGTAAGGATGAATTTGGCAGGTTAAGGACCGGTGCTGCTGTAGGCGTCACACCTGACATCCTGGACAGGATTGATGCTTTGAAAAAAGCAGGTGTTGATATTATCTGTGTAGATACGGCACATGGTCATTCCAGGGGTGTTCTTGAGGCAGCTAAAAAAGTGAAAGCCAAATATCCTGAGCTTGATATGGTAATCGGGAATGTAGCAACAGCTGAAGCCGGAAAAGATCTGGTAAAGGCAGGGGCAGATGCGATAAAAGTTGGGGTCGGACCGGGCAGCATCTGTACGACCCGGGTGATCGCAGGAGTAGGTGTACCCCAGCTCACAGCTGTTAACCAGGTAGCCAGGGCAGTGGCAGGATCAGGCATACCGATTATTGCGGATGGAGGTGTTCGATATTCCGGAGATGTTGTAAAAGCCTTAGCGGGTGGAGCCAGCACTGTCATGATCGGTTCGTTGCTGGCCGGGACCCAGGAAGCTCCTGGCGAGGTAATCATTTATGAAGGCAGGAAATTCAAGTCTTACCGTGGCATGGGATCCCTGGAAGCTATGGAAGAAGGCTCGAAAGACAGGTATTTCCAGGATGCTGAAGATGATGTCAAAAAACTAGTGCCTGAAGGTATTTCGGGTCGGGTTCCGTTTAAAGGGATGGTTTCTGAAGTACTTTATCAATTGGTGGGTGGTTTGAAAGCCGGGATGGGATATTGTGGAGCCCGTACCATTGAAGACCTGCAGGATGCCAAATTCCTGAAGATTACAGCAGCCGGTGTAAAAGAAAGTCACCCACACGATATATTTATTACCCGGGAAGCTCCGAATTATAGCGCCAGATAAAAGGAATCCAAAGTTGGGCATTTGAAAATTATCTGGCTGATTATTAGTTATGAAGCCCTGAATAATTAGGCAATATAACGGAAATCAGAAGGCGGGTTTCGAAGGCCTGTGTGTCATGTATTTATCACTTACAAAGCCACGATTTTCGCAATAGCTATCATGAATTTATTTTAAAACCTGGAGCCAGCCTTTGCATGAGGCATTATCCTCCAGTTGAATCTCATAGAAATATGTTCCGGCAGGAACGTCCTTGCCATTCCAATTGTCCTGGTAGTCTGGCTCTTTATAAAGCAC
This sequence comes from uncultured Cyclobacteriaceae bacterium, assembly GCA_965365275.1. GTDB lineage: Bacteria > Bacteroidota > Bacteroidia > Cytophagales > Cyclobacteriaceae > JAGTVG01. The sequence continues at coordinate 13,617 of CBDUBA010000078.1, forward strand.
TTTACCCCAACGGTTAAAGATCTTCAGATCTACCCTTGCATCCGTAATAACCTGGAAAACATCATTTTTATTATCACCATTCGGCGTAATGATATTTGGCACATATACATCGGCAATATTTATCTCTTCTTCTTTTGATTTCTGACATTCACCTTCATTAGAGGCATTAAGCCGTACAGTATACTTCCCTGGTTTTTCATAGGTATGAATGATGCTGTCATCGGAAGAGGTTTGTCCATCGCCAAAAGACCACTCATATGTATTGGAATTTACTGATAAGTTTAGAAGCTCAACTTTTGGATGAGAATGACAATCGTAGATCTTATTTACAAGGAAATCAGTGGAAATATCCGGCAGGACTGTAACCAATACACTGTCGTAATGGGTGCAAAGATTTCCATCGACCATTTCAATATAATACATAGTTGTGGTATCCGGGGAAGCTATTGGATCCCTGATCTCCGGATTGTCAAGATCTTCAGCAGGCGACCAAAGAAACGAGACAGCCCCTCCGGCAATAAGTTGAGTATTGTCGAACTGACATATCGCACGATCTTCAGGTACCACAAAATCAGGCCTTCTTACATCGATATTCTTCTGAGCTATATCTACTTTCAGGCAGGTATTTTCATCGAAGGCTTTTAATGTTACAGTATATATTCCGGATTCCTCATAGATATGAAAAAGGCTGTCTTGCTGGTATGATAAATCTGATCCGTCTCCAAAATCCCATTCAAATTCCTCACCTCCAAAACTTCTATTTAGAAAAACCACCTCAAAGGGCATGCAACCCGTTGTAACACCCGGGTTGTCGAATTCAAAGCTATCCGTTGTAAAATCAGCTTTCAATGCAGATAGATCAAATTTAAAAACACCATTATTGCACCCGTTCGGACTATTATTCGTATTAGACCATACACCCGGGGTTGTTGGAAATTGCGAATCGTCGCGGCATGCACATAAAGCATGATATACGATACCACGTTTATCAAACCGGCTCGTTCCTCCATCAACATGTTCGCCCGAACCAGGGTTTTGGCCGGCATTCCCCGCTCCAAGGTAAGTCGCGTAAAGGAGTTTTTCAGCACCGGCATCCAGCACCATCATATAGAAATCTGATCCATCCGTAGTACGCTGGAATGCATCTTCCGTTAAGGGGAGGTTAAACGTATTTCCTCCGTTATATTTAGAAACACGGCTGTTAATCCATCCTCCCCAACCACTTAAGAAAATGTTCCCGCATTCATTTACCAGAAATGCCGTGGGAGAGATGTCAGGAATCCCGCTGCCACTACCCACGACCGTAGAAAATACAGATTCACTAAGATCAGAGCTTAATTTATGAATAAACTGACCGCTTAGAGGATTAGTATAAACACCTTCTGAAACTGGATATAAACCCCGTGTTTGTCCAAAGGCATATACATTCTGATCTTCATCGGTATCCAGGAAATAGGCCTGGTCGTATTCAGAGGTTCCGAGGAAGGTACTTGCGGTAAGGGTAGTACCGTCATACGAAATAGAGGCCAGGTAGCCATCAATATCACCACCAAACTGGGTGTCATAAGCACCTGGAGTTACCGGGAAGTCTTCGCTCATAGTACCTCCAGTTATATAGGATACTGAATCCTCAATGACCTTAATGCCATAGGCAGCGTCGGCCATCGTTCCCCCGATATACGAACTCCATATAATTGAAGATAAATCAGGAGTTAGTTTCGCTACCACACCATCATGTGTACCTCCTCCATAAATGGATTGGAAACCATTAATAATTGGGAAATCAGTTGAAGAGGTATTTGCAGCGATGTAAATGTTGTTATTGTCATCCACATTGACCTCACCCCTGAATTCATCTCCATAATTCCTGGAAAGAGGTAGCCCGAAAGCGTTATTTATCCCGTCATTATCTGTGCCGCCCATGTAGGTTGATCCAGTAAGACGCCTGCCATCTTCACTCAGCTTGGCAATAAATAAGTCAGATCCCTGATGATAATATATTCCGCCAGTAATTGTTAAATCATTATAAATACCTAGCGCATTGGATACTGAATCCCCGCCCTGGAAAACTCTAGAATAAGCATTTTCAGTGGTTGGAAAATCCTCAGATCCCGTTATACCCAGGATCAGCAATTCATAATTATTGTCTACAATAATGCTGAAAGGAGTCTCTGTATCCGAACCACCAAGATAAGTCCCGTACAACAATCGGGAGCCGGTGGAATCAAATTTCAGGATACCAATATCCCATACCCCTCCAAATTCAGTTTGATAAGAGCCGCGAGTAGCTGGGAAATGATCACCAAATAAGTTCTGTACTGTTCCTCCGGAATAAACATTGCCCTTATTGTCAAACGTAGCGGTGTTTCCCCAATTGTCTTTGGATGAACCAGAATAAGTGGAAAAGACCAGCAATGGATCGATGATCAAGGTATTTGATTTGTCGTAAGCCTCGGGGAATTCAAATCCGAAAGTGTTTTCCTTCAGTTTATACCTCGTCGGTATGGCAATGGTATCACCATCTATAATCTGATAGGTAAAAGGGCTGTTTTCTATGATCGTATTCAAGCTGGTCCTTGCATAGATGCTGTTGTTGGCCTGGGATATCTCCTCGGCACCTTTATAGGAAAATTGAATATCCTTCGGATCGGCATGACTCTCCACGTGAATGTCGTATTTTAAATTTCCCTTTTCACTGTATATCCTCATATCTATCCCGGGATAAATCTCCTGATAATTGATCTCCCGGTAGGCTTTTACATTGTCCGCCCATCTTTCAGGATCATTTCCCAGGTAATAATTGTAATAAACATCAATTTTCTCAGTAGCATTTATCTTTATTTCTTCAGATGGATCAATGAATTCCAAGCCAACAGAATGCATGTCGATAATATTTGAATTATATTCTTCTGAGTCAATTAATCTCGCTTTTGCATGATCATCATCTGAACCCAAATGCCTGGCTGCAATCTTTTCGCCATCATAGAACACATATTCAAGGCCGGTTTCGGTGATAAACAAATATCCATTTTGTATTTCAGCACGGTATAATATGGCCTTATCCCACTGTCCTTTATTTTCAATAAACTGAACAAATGGATCTGTGCATAATCCGGGGGCAGATATGCTTATAAGCAATAAGATCGATGCGATATGTAGAAAGATCTTGTTCAATTCATTCGCTGTTTCAGAGCTTTAAATATACGTTTAATCTCCAATAAAATGACCCCCCAAACTGGGTTATCGTTTGAAAAATGATGACTTTTTCCGATTGAAAATATAACGATGTCCAGTTAAATGAGAAGTCTGGAATTGGACAATTCTCTCATATATAAATGTGTTTTATGGAATACCTTCTCTCTACATCAGAATTTGTCAGAAATTAATGAAAATAAGATACGGATATGATATTTCAACCCGAATAGGATCAATTTATCCCAAATCATGGTTACTTAGTCTAAAAGGGATAAATATTTAGTATCTTATAATTTCATTCCTTCACGAAAACAGCATGCATCGTAAACGGACTGCCACAATATTGGCTGTATTTCTGATTATAGTGGGATCCCTGATCACCATGGAGAATTTTGCTATGATAAGTGGAGTTACTTATCACTGGCCTATTCTATTGATAATTTTTGGTAGCGGATTTATTATGTTATTCTTTGAGCGCGACAGGAATGACCCTGTATTAATGTGGCTGGGGACTTTTCAAATTGCTTTGTCCCTGTTATTTTATTACCTGAATGCAACTTCCTGGAAGAACCTGGCTTCCTTATGGCCTGTGTTTCTCGGAGCAGTCGGGATCAGCTTCCTGACAATGGCCATATTTTCCCGTAAGATGCTTTTTGTCTATTTTGCAGGTTCTTTTCTGGGCCTGTTCATCATCTTTACCCTTGTCTTCAGTATTTCGTCTAAACTATGGCCTTTGTCATTTGTTGTTTTCGGGCTTAGTTTAATCATTATTGAGCAGATTAACAGTAAATTCAATCTTTAGCACTGGTCTTATTATGGAAATTGAGAAAACAAAAAATGGAATAAATGTAGTCTTCATTGAGCCCATGGGCACAATTACGAATGTATTTGATAAGTTTATGTCCATCCCCATGCTTGGGCCATTATATCTGGCCACTATAGCTGACCGCGCAGGGTATAATGTGAGTATCTTAAATGAAAATATTTTGCGCCGGAAGGTTATGAGACAGGAGCTGGAAGGTGTAGACATTCTATGCATGAGTTGTATGACAGCTACTGTTGACCGGGGGAAAATTATTGCTGAAGAATATAAAAAACTCCGTAATTCACTTGGTCGTGAATCCTGGACGATAATAGGTGGGATACATGCAAGTATGATACCGGAAGATGTCGTTGATCATTTTGACCAGGTTTTTGTTGGTGAAGCAGAGGAAAAGATTCTGGATCTGTTATCAGGAAAAGACCGTTCTAAAATAGTTAAAGGTAACCGGATAGCTGACCTGGACAGCACACCCATACCGGATTTTAAGTTGTTGAAAAACTGGCAATCTATGAGAGCCTGGCCCATAATGACATCCAGGGGGTGTCCCTATGACTGCACCTTCTGTTCTGTTACAGCCATGTTTGGCCAGAGCTACAGGGTAAAGAGTGTGGAAAGGGTTCTGGAGGAAATAAATTCATACGATCATAACTGGTTCTTTTTTGTCGATGATCATTTTATTGTCAAAAAGAAAAGAACCCTTAAGATCCTGGATGCATTCGAGGAACAGAAACTGAATTTGCGATGGTCCTGCCAGGTAAGAACCGAACTTGGGCGTGATCCCGGACTGGTAAAGAAAATGCGTAGAACCGGTTGCCGGACTGTCTATGTGGGGTTTGAATCTATCAATCCGAAGAGTCTGGAAGAAATGAACAAAAGACAGACACTGGAGGACATCAGGCAGTCTATTAAGGTCTTCAGGAAATCGGATATCAATATCCATGGAATGTTTATGTTTGGAAGCGATTCGGAAGGCAAAGATATTTTTAGAAGCACCTCTGAATTTTGTAAGAAAAGCGGGATAACCACAGTTCAATATATGATCATGACCCCGCTTCCGGGAACGGTTCTTTATAAACAGCTTGAAAAGTCAGGCCGGCTTCTGCATAAAAAATGGGAATACTATGATGCGATGCATGTTGTATTCCAACCAAAGAATTTCTCGACGGTGGAATTACAGAAAGGTATGATTGACTGTTACAGTGATTTTTATTCTTATACCAATGCTTTTAATGATGCACTGAACATCTTATTCAATTCATTGGTTGCTATTGGCAAGCGGATTTATAGCCATGCCTACCTGCCATCACTCATCCCGGTTGTAATGAAATTTGCAGGAAAGCATATAGTAAAAAGCTGGGTTGATAATAATAAACCCTATCTGGGTTACCTGAAAGTCATAAACAGACCCATGGGGGATTAACAAATCCATGGGGGACTGGTTATAATTTTCACCTGGTCCAATCAAAGTGCGGACCTGGTCCATTCAATTTGTATTCCGAAGCGATTAAAAATTTGCATACATAAGGAACCCACTCAATTGCAACAATGCCAGTTCAGCAATTTTTGCATCATATTTTGCCTGGTTAAAATTCAGGTTTGCATTCAGAAAGTTTAACTGAGCAGCCCGGAAAGTAATAGAGTTGATCTGTCCCAACTGATATTGCTCTACTGAACGGTCAAAATTATTCTTGTTGGTTTCCAGGTTTTTCCTTTCAGCCTCCAGCACGAAAAGTGCATTCTGATAGAAAGCCCAGGCATTGTTGACGTTTCTCTCCAGGATCTGTTCGTTCTGTTCGAGTGTAATGAGTTCATTATCCCGGGTAATTTTCGCATTCTGAACCCTGGTTTTTGTAAGGCCTCCATCGAATATATTCCATGATAGCGACAAACCAGCCTGGGGCCCGTAATTTCTATTGTTCGCAAATATATTGGTCGCATCATTGTTCCGCTGACTCCATACATACTGGGCATTAGCATCAAGCCTGGGGATCATGCCGGATCGGTTAATATTAATATCATATTCTGCGGTCCGAACATTGCCCTGGATTAATAAAATCCCCACATTATTCTTCATGGCCTCCTCCATCAGGAGGTCAAGCGTGATATCCTTTTCATAAACAATGGTGGTATCTACGGAAAATAATGTATTTACATCTCTTCCAAGCAATACATTCAGGTCCCGCTTGGCGTTTTCCAGCTCCTGAATGATCGTAAGGTAAGTTATGCTGTCATTATTGTAGTCTACTTCAGCATTGAGTACATCCAATTGTGTATTCTGGCCATAATCATATCCATACCGGGCCCGGTCAAGTCTCCTTCGCGATATGGCCAGGGTTTCATTCTGGTTTATCTCATTCGTCGTTAACCTGGCCACATCGTAATATACCCTGAAGATATCCAGGATATTCAATTCAATGACCTGGCGCATCTGCAACTCCGATATGGAGTAAAACTCCTTCTGCCTGGCAAAGTTATATTTTCTACCCAGGCCATCAAACAACGTGTAATTTAATCCCAGGGATGAATTATAGGCCGTGGATTGAGCCGAATTTGTCTCATTTACCCTCCCATCCTGAAATTCTGCCCTCGAAGAGCCTGAGCTGTAATTAATCCCGGCTGATCCCTGCAGTGAAGGGAGGTATCCGCTGTTTAAAATGCTTGCATTATTGGAAGCCAGTTCAACATTGTTTCTAGCAATTTTTATATTATAGTTGTTTTCGAGCGCAATCTCAACAGCTTCGGTTTTAATAAGCATATCCTGAGCAATAGCAGATTTTGACAGGAATAGTGCAAGTATGATGATCGTAGTTATTTTATATTGTATCATAGGATTCTACATTTTGTTCAATAACTGCTCTTTCCAGTTGTTCTCTTTCGGGTTTGACGCCGCGAATCAACCAGTTCCAGTATAATTTGGTACTATTCCCGAAAGCCAATAATATGGGCAACATCAACAGGGTTAAAAGCGTGGCTAAAGCGATACCATATGCAATAGAAATTGCCATAGGGATCAGAAACTGTGCTTGACGGCTTTTCTCCATGATCAGGGGTGAGAGACCGGCAATGGTGGTTAAGGAAGTAAGGAATATGGCTCTGAACCTTGATTTTCCTGCTTCCAAAATGGCATCATTGAAAGGGAGGCCCTGCCTCAAGAAACCATTGAACTTTTCAATCAATACCAATCCATCATTAACCACAATACCTATAAGGGCGATGATCCCCAAAAATGAAAGCATATTAATTGGGAAATTGTGTATCCAGTGCCCCCAGGCGACGCCTATCAGGCTGAAGGGTACCATTATTAATAAGAGTAAGGGTTGACTGATCGAGCGGAAAGTGAAAGCGATGATGACGAACATAAGGAAAAGTATCACAGGAAGTACATTCCCTGCTGATCCTGCAGTTCTGGCCGCTTCCCTGTTCTGTCCTTCAAAACCTGCTGTAACCGTTGGATATTGAGCCTGTA
>CBDUBA010000079.1:0-20728 GCA_965365275.1 uncultured Cyclobacteriaceae bacterium
TATCCTGCGCTTTCAATAAACTGGGATATTGAGATAATCCATATGACAGGAAACATAATTTTATCAGAACCTTTACTCTCATTCTCAAAACAAACTTAATTCTCCCTTCAGTATCCTAGTAAAGAACTGGACTAGTAATTCTCATTCTTCATGTAATTAGGATAAATCGTATAATGCCGCTTTTTAACTTGTTCGCCCAGTTTATCCTTGAATTCATCAATATTATCCGCTTTTTTAGCTGATATGCATACAGTGGAAAAATTTTTTCTGGTTGCATAGTGCTTCTGTATCAGAGTCAGATTCTCTTCTCCATTTAAATAAACCGGATCGTCAGAAGATTCTAATAGAGAACGGTAAAGATCCATCTTGTTAAATACAAGGATGGTTGGTTTATCCGCAGCATCGAGCTCCGCAAGGGTTTTATTCACTATATCAATCTGTTCTTCAAAGCCGGAGTGTGATACATCTACCACATGCAGTAAAATGTCAGCCTCCCGGATTTCATCCAATGTGGATTTAAAACTTTCAACAAGGGTGTGGGGTAACTTTCGTATAAATCCAACGGTATCAGATAATAAGAACGGAATGTTGTTGATAACGACCTTACGAACTGTGGAATCAACGGTAGCAAAAAGCTTATTTTCAGCAAATACATTAGATTTCGACAATAATGTCATCAAGGTAGATTTACCCACATTGGTATATCCCACCAATGCCACACGTGTTATATTCCCTCTGCCTTTTCTCTGTGTGGTCTTTTGCTTATCTATCTTCTCAAGCTTTTTCTTTAAAACAGAAATCTGATTCCTGATTATCCTTCTATCTGTTTCAATTTCTTTCTCACCCGCACCACCTCTGGTACCTGTACCACCTCTCTGCCGCTCAAGGTGGGTCCACATACGCGTCAGTCTGGGCAGAAGATATTGATACCGGGCCAATTCGACCTGGGTTCTGGCCTGGGAGGTTTTAGCCCTTTTTAAGAATATTTCTAGAATTAAAAGAGACCTGTCAAAAATAGTCGTTTTTAGTACTTTTTCAAGATTCCTTAATTGAGAAGGAGAAAGGTCATCGTCGAAGATTACCTTATTTACATTCATCGCTTTTACATATTCCCTGATCTCCTCCAGTTTGCCTTTACCAACAAAAGTGGTTACATCAGGCGTGTCAAGTCTTTGTGTTACCGTTTTAATGGTTTTTGTGCCAAGTGTTTCAGCCAAAAAGGCAAGTTCATCCAGATACTCCTTCGTCTGTTCCTCAGATTGTCGTCTGTTGATCAATGCAACCAATACCGCTGTTTCTTCTTTTTCGGGATGTTTCAATATATAAGTCTGTAAATGTGAAATTATATTTTGAATATGTGCAAAATTAGTTATCTTTAACCGATTTTAAGAAATTACTTGGGAGTTTGTCTTTACTAATAATGTGTTTTGTTCAATTCAGGTAATTCTCATAAGTCTTTTACATTATTAGTGTCGTTTGAATATATTTATTTATAAGCAGTGAAAATTGCGATTGTTTTAAACACTTCCTGGAATATCTATAACTTCAGATTAGGTTTGGTCCGGTCATTGATTAATGCAGGGCATGAAATTATAGCCGTCGCTCCATATGATGATTATTCCTCAAAATTGAAAGAAATCGGGTGTGAGTATGAAAAAGTAACAATGGATAGCCGGGGTGCAAATCCCATAAAAGACTTTGGACTCACCATTGAGTTATTTAGGATTTATAGAAGAATTAATCCGGATTTGATTCTTCATTTTACCATTAAGCCAAATATTTATGGCACACTGGCGGCTAGAATGCTTGGAATACCCACCATCAATAATGTCTGTGGCCTGGGCACTGTTTTTCTCAACAAGGGTATCGTATCATTTATTGCCAGGATGATGTACAAAGTAGCTTTCAGGTTTCCTGCAAAAGTATTATTTCAGAATGACCAGGATAAAAAGCTTTTTATTGATGAAAAACTAATTGCTGAAGATATTGCCGAACTCATTCCTGGCTCAGGAATTGATCTTAAAAAATTTGTACCGGTCGCATTGCCTCAAAATAAGGAATTTACTTTCCTCTTAATATCAAGATTAATCCATGATAAAGGAATAGTTGAATACATCGAAGCAATAAAAATGCTAAAGAAGCGCGGTATTAAAGCAAGGTTCCAGATTTTGGGTGCCATTGATGAAGAACACAGAAGGGGTATTTCTGCAGATATAATTAAATCATGGATTAAGGACGGTTTGATTGAATACCTTGGAAGGGTTCCCGATGTCAGGAACTATATTAAAAATACAGACTGTATCGTCTTGCCTTCTTATCGTGAAGGGACACCACGGACACTGCTGGAAGCAGCAGGAATGGCAAGACCTATTGTCACGACAAATGTAGCTGGATGCAATAATGTAGTAAAAGATAACTATAACGGATTTCTATGCAGTTTGAAAGATGTCGATGATCTGGCGGATAAAATGTTTAAAATGTATAGTCTCTCAATAAAAGAAAGACAGGAGTTCGGGAATAATGGTCGTATATTAGTTGAAGGATCTTACGATGAAAATGTAGTTATTAATAAATACCAGGAACTTGTTGATTTTGTTGCCTGAATGGGGTTGGAACTGGATTAGATATTTATGGAAGTAAAACATTTTGATATTGATGGCCCTTTTGAGTTAGTTCCTGATATCTTTACAGACGACCGCGGTATTTTTTTCGAATCATTCCGGGCCGAAACATTTTCAAAACTTGGCATGGAGAAGGCCTTTATTCAGGATAATCATTCATTTTCATATAAGAACGTACTCAGAGGCATTCATTTTCAGTTAAATCCCCATGAACAAGGTAAACTTGTAAGGGTAACCTATGGTAAAGCGTACGACGTTGCAGTTGACCTTAGACCTGGTTCAGATACTTTTGGGAAATACATATCAGTTGTCCTCGACAGTAAACAGAATAATATGTTCTATATCCCGGAAGGATTTGGACACGGATTTGTTGCCCTAGAAGATTGCATCCTTCAATATAAATGTACATCATACTATTATGCTCCTTCTGATACCGGAATACGATGGGATGACCAGGATCTGAAAATCAGCTGGCCGGTAGAAAATCCTATCCTGTCAAAAAAAGATTCAGAATTACCCTCCTTCAAGTCTTTTATCAATAATAATATTTAATAAATCTGCCAGAGTATTTTATATTTGAATATGGACTTGTATAATTCCATTTTAAGGAAATCTTTTGGAATCGGACTGTTATTGCTATTTACAGCATGCTCCAGTTATAAACAGCATATCATGTTTAAAACTGAGGGCGGAAACTATCCGCAGGATCTGGAATATTCTAAAATCCTGGCTGAAAGGAATTACAGGATACAGATCAATGATCAACTGGAGATAAGAGTATACACCAATGAAGGTGAACGTATCATAGACCCGGATTATGTTTTACAGGGTGAAATAGCAAATAATAATATCCAAAGGGAGGAAGTCCGGTATTTTGTAGATAAAGAGGGGATGGTGAAAATACCGATGGTGGGACAGGTTCAGTTGAAGGATCTCACCACGCGGGAAGCTGAAGAACTGCTTGAAAAGAGGTTCTCAACCTTTTACAAAGATCCCTACGTAATGGTTGGTTTTAAAAACAAACGGGTAATAGTTCTAGGTAAACCGGGAGGCGAGGTGATTAATCTCAGCAATGAAGACATGAATTTGCTTGAAGTACTTGCACTGGCCGGAGGACTGGAAAAAGATTCCAAGGCGCAGAATGTACGTCTTATACGGGGGGATTTGAAAGATCCTGAGGTTCAAATTATTGATCTGTCTACAATTGAGGGCATGATGAAAGCGGATCTTAAGGTATATTCCGGAGATATTATTTATGTTGAACCAGTAATAAGAGGATTCTCAGAAGGTACCCGGGACATATTGCCCATAGTTAGTGTATTGGCCAGTCTCGTAGCTTTGATTGTTGCCATACAGGCGCTCGGAAATTAAATCTGAATATTGGAGGACTATAAATTTATACAGGAGATCGAACAGGATGACAAAGGAATTTCCTTTGATCAGGATCGATTAATTGTGGTATTAAAGAGATCATTACCATGGATCCTTCTCCTTTTATTAACTGCCATAGTTATATCATTCCTCTCTATACGTTATACCAAGCCATTATATGAATCCAGTTCAGTTCTTAAGTTGAATATTAAGAGAGATGCCTCCATTTTAGGATTGCAGGAATACGACGAGGAGCAACAGTTTAACAGTCTGTCCAGTGAGATGGAGTTGCTCAAATCAAAATTGTTTTTCAATAAAATTATTGATGCGCTAAACCTTGATGTCAGCATCTATACCATTGGAAAGATTTTACTGGATGAAAGGTATAATAATCCACCATTTAAAATTAAGAAGCGCATAAAGGATGGCCGTGTTTATAATATTCCATTTAGAGTTGATGTGTTAAGTACAGATGAATTCAACCTCTCGTATGAGATAGGTGGACTAAATTATGAATCAACCTATAATTTCGGAGAAGAAATCGAAACCGAATTTTTTAACTTCCAGATTCAGTTAACAGAATTTTATCAACACGGTATACAGGATAGTGAATTTTATTTTTATGTCTACAGCAGGCAATATCTCCTGGATTTTATTGGTGAAAATATGAGTGTAGAACCTCTAAATCTTAATGCCAATACAATTCAGATATCATTTAAAGGGTATAACAGACATAAAGCAAGAGACCTTGTAAATGCGATTGATACAATTTATCTAAACTATACCCAAGCAGAAAAAAATAAGGCCAACTCTCAAAGAATTGAGTTTCTTAATCAGCAACTTGAATCAACAGAACAGAGGCTTTCTGATTTTGAAGACTATTTTGAAAGTTTCATAATCAGTAATAAATCGATAGATCTTAATAGCAACCTGTCAGAAACAATTATCTCTCTTAATTCACTTGATTCACAGGAATACCTGTTAAGAAAAAAGCTTATTAGAATAAAAGAACTTGAGGAGGAAATAGTTAATGGCAGTCAAATTAATCTGGTGATATCAGATTATAAAATACTACCCCGGAATATGATCGATGAAATCACCGGTTTGAATGAATTAATAGAAAAACGTGAAAGCATATTAATCTCCCATAATGAAAATACACTGGTTTACAGAAAGTGGTCGGAAGAGATAAATGCTGTGTACACCAGAGTTGAAAGTCTTATTGTGGAATTTAACAAAGAATTGAGTCAACAATTGGACCTTATAAAAGAACAGAGAAACAAATTAGAAAACAAATTTGTTGGGATGCCATCGAAAAACACGGAGTATTCTAAAAGTCAGAGATATTATGCTTTATATGAAGGATTCTACCTTTCTTTAATGCAGAAGAAAGCTGAATTCCAGTTAGCTATTGCTGGGACAGTCACAGATTTTAAAGTCCTTTCTGGTGCCAGTTTCCCATCCGAACCTTTAAAACCACAGAAATACATGATATATGGAATCGGACTCGTAGGATGGATTGTAGTATCGTTTTTTATAATAGGAATTGGATATTTATCATTTAACAAAATTACGGGAATTCAAGAACTGGAAAGGCTAACGGAGATCCCTGTACTCGGTACGGTTCCCTTCTATTTTGCTGAAAAGTTAAAAACATCCAAGATCATTATTCAGGAAGAATCCAAGTCAGCCATAAGTGAGGCTTTTCGTTCAATCAGGACAAACATGAAGTTCGTTTTACCTGAGGAAGGGTGTATTTTATCCTCGATATCTTCAACAGTAAGTGGTGAAGGTAAGACTTTCGTTGGTTTGAACCTGGCCGCTGCTTTTGCCTTATCTGGCAAGAGGATATTGCTTATGGATATGGACCTTCGAAAACCAAAGTTCAATAAAATCTTTACGGATATTCCAAAGGAAAAAGGCATAAGTACCATACTTATTGGGAAAGATTCAGTGGATGATTGTCTGATCCCCTCAGGTATTAAAAATCTGGACCTTTTGGCATCAGGACCCATACCACCAAATCCATCTGAATTAATCATGTCAGAAAGGTCAGATTCCGTATTCAGTGATCTGAAATCCAGATATGATATCATATTTATGGATACGCCACCTGTAGGGATAGTTACAGATGGATTGCTTGTAATGAAAAAAGCCGACATCAGGATCTATGTTATAAGACCCGAATATAGCAGGAGGCAGTTTGTTAATTTCCTGGAAAAGATAAATGAATTACATGAATTCAAGCATCTTTATATTATTGCCAATGGTTTGAAAAGGTCTAAAGGCATACATTACGGTTATGGTTATGGAAGTGGATATTATCGCGACTCACCAAAACCCTGGTTTTCAAGACTATTGAATTCATAAATGTTGCCGATAGCATCATAGGCAGAAAATTCTTTTAAAAATCCCATTTTTTTCCTCAAGTTGGATCATATTTGCATTAGAGCAAAGGTTAGAAAAAGAGCTGTTTGCTAGTATGAACCTATTGAATCTTAATGGACGGAAAAGACAATTCAAATCCAAATTCATTTCAACTGATCAGGAAATTTGAAGACCAGCTGGAAAGAGGAAGATTGGATTTTTTCCCAGTTGAAGATTTTGAAGTTATTATTGAGCACTATAACAACAAAAAGAAGTTCGATAAAGCACTGAACGCGTGCTCTGTCGCAATAGAAAGATTTCCATTCTCAACTGAGTTGAAATTTGCAAAAGCACAGGTCCTGTCAAATCTGGGAAAATATGAAGAGGCTCTTGAATTATTGGATAGTGCCCTTATCTATCAACCAAATGATGAAGAGATTCTAATTATAAAAGGATCAATTTATTCATTGATGGGTAAACATAAACTGGCTATTGAGGAATATGAAAAAGTCCTTGAAAACAGTGAGGCAAAAGATGAAATCCTTTACAATATTGGAATGGCCTACCAGAATTCAGGACAGTTTGAAAAAGCAATCCTGAATTATGAGAAGGCACTTAGGGAAAATTTGAATAATGAAAATGTTTTATATGAATTAGCCTATTGCCTTGATATCACTGGAAAGCTTGAAGAAAGTATCTCTTATTATAAAGAGTTTATAGATAAAGATCCCTATTCTCAATATGGCTGGTATAACTTAGGAATTGTTTACAATAAACTGGAGAATTTTGAGGAGGCAGTCAATGCCTATGAATTTGCTATAGCTATAGATGAAAAATTCGCCTCTGCCCATTTTAACCTTGGCAATACCTATATGTCACTTGGTAAATTTACCAAGGCCCTGGATTCCTATAAAAAGACCCTGGATATTGAGGGCCCTACTTCGGAGACTTCCTGCTGTATTGCTGTTGCCTATGAAAAACTTGAGCAATATGAACTTGGGGTTAAATACTATCAGAAAGCAATCAAACTAGATAATTTTAATGATGAGGCCTGGTTTGGGGTAGGCATATGTTTGAATGCTCAGGATAAATGGTATGAAGCCATACATTTTCTCAACAAAGCACTGAAATTTGATCCTGAAAATGCTGAATATTGGACTGCCGTAGCAGAGACAGAATACAAGCTTGGCAATATCGTTTCAAGCCTGGATGCTTATGAAGAAGTGTGCTTACTGGACCCTGAAAACAAGGACATCTGGTTGAAGTGGTCACAGATCTATTATGAACAGGGAGATTTTGAAAAGGCAATATCTATTATCCAAAGAGGCATTGAACAATTACCGGACGACTCTGACCTTTACTACCGGGCAACAGCTTATATGATCGCTGCCGGAAAATATAAAGATGCCTTTGTCTATCTTGAAAATGCACTAGTCCTTAATTTTGAAAACCATACCGTATTACTTGAATTTTTTCCTAAATTGCAAACACAGAAAGCGCTGTTTAAAATTATAGATCAATACAGAAAAGAAAATTTTTAGATGAACTATTCTTTAAAGGAAATTCCAGATAGGACTGAAAAACCCAGAGAGACTGGTTGTACCATGGCGATTGATAAGGGACTTAGCCTGAGAGAAATTGAAGATTTTTTAAGTGTGGGAAGTGATTTCGTAGATATAGTAAAATTAGGATGGGGAACCTCCTTTGTTACTCCAAATCTGAACGATAAACTGAAATTATACCGGGAATTAGGAATCCCGACTTATTTTGGGGGGACTTTATTTGAAGCTTTTGTGGTAAGGAACCAATTTGAAGACTACATAAGGGTACTTGAAAAATATGACATGGAGTATGCCGAAGTTTCGGATGGCTCTATTGAACTGGATCATGATATTAAGTGCGATTATATTAATAGGCTTTCAGAATACGTAACTGTTTTGTCTGAAGTTGGATCTAAAGATGCCGAGAAAATAATTCCTCCTTATAAGTGGATCGTTCAGATGCAGGCCGAACTTGATGCAGGATCCTGGAAAGTTATCGGGGAAGCCAGAGAAAGCGGAACAGTTGGGTTGTTCAGATCAAGCGGTGAAGTAAGATCCGGTCTTGTCGAAGAAATATTGACCAAGATCCCTTTCGAGAAAATTATTTGGGAAGCCCCACAAAAAGCACAACAAGTCTGGTTCATAAAGTTATTAGGATCCAACGTAAACCTTGGTAATATTCCACCACATGAAATTTTACCATTAGAAACCATCCGCTTAGGATTAAGAGGAGATACGTTCGATCATTTTCTAAAAACTCAGAAAGATATATAAATCAATGTGTGCATCTACATAAAGATCGGGGTGCATACTTCGATCTTTTTAATTTGATTCTATTGTGAAAAACAATATTCTATTATTCCTGAAAGGGATAGCTATGGGAGCTGCAAATGTCATTCCTGGTGTATCGGGAGGGACTATCGCTTTTATTACCAATATTTATGAAGACCTGATCAATTCGTTAAAAGCATTTGATATAAAAGCCATCAGGTTCTTCTTTGGGTTAAAGCTGAAATCATTTTCAGAACATATAAATTTTCAGTTTCTATTCTGGTTGTTTGCTGGTGTCTTTATTAGTATTCTCAGTCTGGGTAAAATATTAAGTTTTCTCTTTGATAATTATCCGGTTTATGTCTGG
Organism: uncultured Cyclobacteriaceae bacterium; assembly: GCA_965365275.1. Classification (GTDB taxonomy): domain Bacteria; phylum Bacteroidota; class Bacteroidia; order Cytophagales; family Cyclobacteriaceae; genus JAGTVG01. Next base: position 9,039 of record CBDUBA010000079.1, read on the forward strand.
GCATTCTTCTTTGGTCTTATACTTGCATCCATATATTTTGTCGGTAAAACGATCTCAAATTGGACTTTAGCAAATGTCCTGGCTGTAATAGCAGGTGTTATAATAGCTGTAGTGATCACCTACTTAAATCCAGCAAGTAGAAATGAAAGCACTCTATATCTCTTTCTTTGTGGTATAGTAGCTATGGCCAGTATGTTATTGCCCGGATTATCCGGATCCTTTGTGCTGATATTAATGGGTAATTATCAATTGATTTTCCTTGAAGCAGTCCCGGACTTAAATATGAAGGTTTTGCTTCCAGTCGTTCTTGGAAGCATTGCTGGTTTTATAATTCTTTCCAGGATTATTTCTTTTTTGATAAATAGATTCAGAGACCGAACAATTGGAGTACTGACGGGTTTTATTCTGGGATCCTTGCTAATCATCTGGCCCTGGAAAGATCCGGAATATCTTATGGATGCCTCCGGTGAAATCGTTATCAGGAAAGGTAAAATGATTATCGAAGGGTATACCTGGCATTTACCAGATATGGATCATTCTGAAACCTGGATCTCAGCCATTTTCATTTTTTTAGGTATCGCTATGGTAATTGGTATCGAAATATTCGCAAAAAGAACAAAAGCATAATGAAAATTTTCGGATTGATTGGCTTCCCTTTATCTCATTCCTTTTCACAGAAATATTTTTCCGAGAAATTTCAAAAGGAAAAGATTCATGATGTAGTTTACCAGAACTTTGAAATTAAACATATTGACGATCTGCCTGCCCTCCTTGATTCCTATCCGGAACTACAAGGTTTGAATGTAACCATACCTTACAAGGAAGACGTAAGGAAATATATCGATAGTCTCGATCATAGTGCAGAAAAAGTTGGTGCTGTAAATGTGATAAAGATATTACCGGATGGCAGTAAAATTGGTTTCAATTCTGATTATTATGGCTTCAGAACATCTCTTGAAACATGGATAAACAATGGTATTTCGAACTTAAAGGCCCTGGTGCTAGGTACGGGAGGTGCAGCAAAAGCAGTCCGGATTGTACTTGATGATTGTAATATCCCTTACAGTACCGTATCCCGCGATATCACAAAAGCAGATTATGATTATTACGAATTAACGGAGAATACTGATATTATTCGAGGTCACCGGTTAATAATAAATACCACTCCGCTTGGGATGTATCCAAATGTGAATGAAGCACCTCACCTTCCTTATGAATTATTGGACGCTGATTTCTATCTTTATGACTTAATTTATAATCCTGAAATTACACTTTTCCTGAATAAAGGAAGGGAAGCCGGGGCCAGGATTAAAAACGGGCTTGAAATGCTTGAACTGCAAGCTGAAAAATCCTGGGATATCTGGAATGAATAAAACATGGGCTTTAAATTAACAAGTGAATACCAACCCACCGGGGACCAACCTGATGCTATTAAAAAGCTTTCTGAAGGAGTTTTACAGGGCGAGGAAAGCCAGACACTGATGGGTGTTACGGGATCGGGCAAAACCTATACTATAGCCAACGTTATTGCTGAGGTTGACAGGCCAACCCTCGTATTAAGTCATAATAAAACATTAGCCGCCCAACTCTACGGGGAGTTTAAACAATTTTTTCCGGATAATGCAGTCGAATACTTCATATCTTATTATGATTATTATCAACCAGAGGCATATATACCTACCTCAAATCTTTATATTGAAAAGGATCTTTCGGTCAATGATGAAATAGAAAAACTAAGATTGAGTGCAACTTCAGCCTTGCTTTCAGGGAGAAGGGATATTATAGTTGTGGCATCGGTTTCATGCATTTACGGCATAGGAAATCCGGAGGAGTTTGGCAAGAATATAATCCGTTTATCGGTTGGGGATCGTATTCCCAGGAACCAGCTATTGCATGCGCTGGTAGACATTCTTTACAGCAGGGCTGAACTTGATTTTCGCAGAGGTACTTTCAGGGTAAAGGGTGATACGGTGGATATATTCGTTGCCTATGCTGACTTTGGATACAGGATTATTTTCTGGGATGACGAGATCGAATCCATTCAGCGGATATCCCCACTCTCGGGAAAAAAACTGGAAGATGAAGAATCTATTTCTATTTATCCTGCAAATCTATTCATTACCGGGAAAGATCAATTAAATCTGGCTATCCGGGAAATCCAGGATGACCTCGTATCACAAATAAAACTTTTTGAATCTGAAGGAAGATTTATAGAAGCCAAAAGAATCAAGGAAAGGACAGAATTTGATATGGAGATGATGCGTGAACTGGGGTATTGTTCGGGAATCGAGAATTATTCCAGGTATTTTGACAGAAGAAATCCGGGCAATAGGCCATTCTGCCTGATTGATTATTTTCCAGAAGACTTCTTAATGGTAGTGGACGAAAGTCATGTAACTATACCACAGGTTAGGGCCATGTGGGGTGGAGACCGGTCCAGGAAGGTAAATCTTGTGGATTATGGTTTCAGGTTACCCGCTGCACTGGATAACCGGCCTCTAACTTTCAATGAATTTGAATCTTTGATCCATCAGTTCATCTTTGTAAGTGCGACACCCGGAGATTATGAATTAAGAAAATCAGAGGGTGTGGTTGTGGAGCAAATAATCAGGCCTACAGGCTTACTTGATCCAGAGGTTGTTGTAAAACCCAGTACAAACCAGATCGATGACCTGCTTGGAGAAATTGATGAACGCGTCAGCAGAAAAGAGCGGACGCTTGTTACAACCTTAACCAAAAGAATGGCTGAAGAACTTACCAAATACCTTGAACAGGTAGGGGTTAAATGTCGCTATATTCATTCAGAAGTCAATTCTCTGGATAGGGTCGAAATATTGAGGGAACTACGTTTGGGTGTTTTTGATGTACTCGTGGGAGTTAACCTTTTAAGGGAGGGTTTGGATCTACCGGAGGTGTCCCTGGTAGCGATACTCGATGCGGATAAAGAAGGCTTTCTTAGGAATCAGCGGTCACTGGTACAGACCATTGGAAGGGCAGCACGGAATGTAGAAGGGAAAGTGGTTATGTATGCAGATAAAATAACTGAGTCAATGCGGACTGCCATAGATGAAACTAACCGCAGGAGAAGGATTCAGAAGGATTATAACATAAATCATGGTATAACCCCTACTACTGTTAGCAAGTCTAAAGAAGAGATATTTGAGCAGACGAAAGTGGCTGATTCCAAAAAAGGCGTCAGGAAAATATATTTTGAGAGTGAAAGCACCTCTGTGGCAGCGGATCCGGTCGTTCAGTATATGGATAAAGATCAATTGAGTAAGATGATAATTCAAACTCAGAAAAAAATGGAAAAGGCAGCCAGGGATCTGGACTTTATACAGGCAGCTCAATTCAGAGATGAACTGGCTGAACTAAAGAAAATGGTGGAGCAAAAAAGAAGGTAAACCCGCACAGAATAGTATATCAGATCTATGCGGGTGAAATAATTTACATGGCTTCAGAGTATCTTTTCGCCACTTCTTTCCAGTTGACTACATCCCAGAAAGCGGATACATAATCCGGCCGACGGTTCTGGTACTTCAAGTAATAGGCATGCTCCCATACATCAAGACCGAGAATCGGAGTACCCGGACATTCCGCAATATCCATCATAGGATTATCCTGATTTGGTGTCGAACAAACACAGAGTTCCTTTTTTGGATCAACACACAACCAGGCCCAACCGGATCCGAAACGTGTTGCAGCTGCGTTTGAGAATTCACTTTTAAATGCATCAAAGGAACCGAATTTCCCATTGATCGCAGCAGCTAATTCGCCATCGGGCATACCACCTCCATCAGGAGACATAATCGTCCAGAATAAAGAATGGTTAAAATGACCACCACCATTGTTACGGACAGCCGCACTGTTTTTGCCAATAACGGACATAAGTTCGTTCAGGGACATGTTCTCAAGTTCGGTGCCTTTGGTGGCGTCATTCAATTTTGCTACATAAGCAGCGTGGTGTTTGCCGTGGTGGATTTCCATAGTTAACGCATCTATAGAAGGTTCAAGTGCATCAAATGCGTAAGGTAAAGCAGGTAATTCAAATGCCATAATCATTAATTTTATTTGGTTTAATAATAATTTTAATTGTTTCTTATAGTATTAAAGAATTTATCAAGAATTTGTTTGCAATCCTCTGCTAAAATTCCATCTATAACTTCTGTTTTGGGATGTAATATTTCTGATTTTACAGTTCTGTATCCTCGATTAGGATCGGATGCCCCGTATATTATTTTTCCTATTTGCGACCAGTATAAGGCCCCTGCGCACATTATACAAGGCTCTAGTGTAATATAAATCGCGCACTCGGGCAAATATTTCCCGCCCACATAATTAAAAGCAGCAGTCAAGGCAATCATTTCTGCATGCGCTGTTGAATCATTGAGCTTTTCGGTTTGATTGTATGCTCTAGCAATGATCTTGTTATTACATACTACAACAGCACCAACAGGTATTTCCTTTTCTTCAAATGCAATTTCTGCCTGTTTAATAGCTTCTTTCATGAAATGGTCGTCCGAATTAATACTCAATGCCATTTTATTTAATTTTAACTGTATGCATGATCTCTCCGGCTGTTGACCGCCATTCGTTCATGATCCGTTGTGGTGTGCTGAAACTAAATATCATTACTGATCCCTGCATAAGGGTATATTGAATATAATAATACTTTTTGATACTGGCACCTTGCCGAAGTACACTTTGGGCTTCTGAAATTGATGAAGTAAATTCAAATACAAAATATTTCCTGTCATTAATCTCTTCTATCGATTCACTTAGAAATTCTATATTATCAAACAGATTAGCTATATTACTTTTGTAGAACGACTGCACAAGTTCCAGATCAGAAGACTGCCATTTTGAAACAGAAAAATTCACGCTGAAGTCTACTTCTTTTGTAGAGTTTGAGTATAAAGCGATCGGAGACCTGTAAGATATGTATTTGGTTCCTACATCCCCCTCAGGAACCAGTGTAAAATCAGAGGGTAACTTAACACTAATATTCTTGTCGATCTTTACCTTTACAAGCCTGTACTGCTGTGCCGATAGCAGAAGTGCCAAAAATAGGATAATCAGGTGGCGATGCATTGATATTTTCTTCATAGATAAAACCCAATTGTAAATTTAAGTAAATTAATCTTGCTCAAATTACTTAATATCAAAATTTTGGATCAAAATCTACTTTCGATGATAAGTTTCCGGATTATATCTAATTCAATCGTTAAATTTGCCTCTTTAAAATTCTGAAAAATGTTAAGAACTCATAATTGTGGTGAATTAAGGATAGAAAATGTAGGCAATATTGTCACACTCACTGGTTGGGTACAAAAAATCCGGGATAAAGGAGGGATGATCTGGATAGATGTAAGGGACCGTTACGGTATAACCCAGTTAATCTTTGATGAAAGTAAAAGCAATCCGGGGGTAATAGAAATAGCCAGAACTACTGGACGGGAATTTGTGATTCAGGCAGAGGGTGAAGTTATTGAACGTGTTTCTAAGAATGATAAAATTGAAACTGGAGATATAGAGATATTCGTCAATGATCTAAAAATCCTTAACAAATCCAAAGTGCCACCATTTACCATTGAAGAAGAAACTGATGGGGGGGAGGATATCAGGATGAAATATCGGTATCTTGATCTCAGAAGAAAACCCTTAAAGGAAAACCTATTATTAAGGCACCAGATAATGCAGGAAACCCGTAACTATTTCAGCAATCAAGATTTTATTGAAGTAGAAACACCTTTTCTCATTAAATCCACCCCTGAAGGAGCCAGGGATTTTGTTGTACCTTCCAGGATCAGTGAAGGAGAATTCTATGCCCTGCCCCAATCCCCACAGACATTTAAGCAATTGTTGATGATTTCGGGATTTGACCGGTATTTTCAGATTGTCCGATGTTTCAGGGATGAGGATCTGCGTGCGGATCGACAGCCGGAATTTACGCAGATCGATTGCGAAATGTCTTTTGTTACCCGGGAAGATATCATGGAAGTCTTCGAGGGTATGATGAAACATCTTTTTAAGTCCATCAAGGATATTGAATTGGATGATTTCCCTGTAATGCAGTACAATGAGGCTATTGAAAAATATGGTTCGGATAAACCTGATATCAGGTTCGGAATGACCTTTCATGAATTGAATGATCTTGCTAAAGGCAAGGGATTCAATGTATTTGACACTGCCCAGCTGGTTGTTGGGATAAAAGTGGAGGGTGCTGCAGACTGGTCCAGGAAGCAATTGGATGCTTTGACAGATTTTGTTCGCAGGCCTCAGGTTGGTGCCAAAGGGCTTGTTTATGTTAAATGTAATCAGGATAATACCTATAAATCTTCCGTCGATAAGTTCTTCAACCAGGAGGACTTAAGTAAATGGGCTGAAGTTTTTGGAGCACAATCTAATGACCTTTTATTGATATTAGCCGGAGAATCGGAACAAACCAGAAAAGCCTTGTCTGAACTCAGGTTGAAGTTAGGGGAGGAAATGGGCCTTAGAGATAATTCTGTGTTTGCTCCTTTATGGATTGTTGATTTTCCATTACTAGAGTGGGATGAGGAAAGTCAGAGATACTATGCCATGCATCATCCTTTTACATCACCTAACCCTGGAGAAATTGAATTACTGGAAACTGAACCGGGGAAGGTGAATGCAAATGCATATGATATGGTCATTAACGGAGTCGAATTGGGTGGTGGATCCATAAGGATCCATGATAAGGAGATTCAGCAGAAGATGTTTAAGGCACTGGGATTTAGCCCAGAAGAAGCCAGGGCACAATTTGGATTTTTGCTTGATGCTTTTGAATATGGTGCCCCACCCCATGGAGGCATCGCATTTGGATTTGATCGTATATGCGCTTTATTTGGAGGAACAGAATCTATTCGTGACTATATAGCTTTCCCGAAAAATAATTCAGCCAGGGATGTAATGATTGATGCGCCTTCACCTATTTCAGGAGAACAACTTGAAGAATTACATATTCAACTAAGATCCTGAGAATTATATGTTTTGGCATTGGTGATCAGGATCCAGATCATTTATACCCTGTAAGCAGGGAGTAACTGGATAAGTTTCCTTTCTTGTTATAGGATTCTGTTTTGATTACGCCTACTCCTTCTGACACATAGTCTATTCCTTTCAAATTGACCTTGTTGTTCATTCCCATAACTTTCGTTGAACTTTCCATATCATATGAGATCTTGTAACAGGTAAAATTGCCCGCAGGTGTTGTTATATCTTCCTTTGCCTCAACTTTCCGGTTAAAAATCTTCACAGTTAATGACATATTTGCCATGGCAGGATTGCCTTCCATGGTCATTTTACCTTCAATCATCCCATCTTTCAAAGATTGACCAATTTCAAGACTTCTGGGAAGCTCCAGATAATCTCCTTCCATTTCAAACTCAATATCGGCATCACTCCCAAACATATCTTTGGGAATAAACTTATTCATATCCATCTTCAGCACCCCCTCATCACAGATATATTCAAAATTCATGCTGGTTACCTCTTCCCCCTTTTTATCAAAAGCAGTACCCTTTATATGAGCAGTTAAAACCCCACCATTATCTTCGACACTGAGTATCTGAGATAAAGACTTTCCCGTTACTTTATCCTTATCTGAGTAATGGGTCATTTCATACTCTGTACCCTCCTTAAAGTTGAAGTATGTGTTACATTGACTTATTGATTCATACGATATAAAGGAGATCAACAAGATTAGATAGAACTTCTTCATTTTTGCAAGTTTTTAATGTTTTCAAATGTCTTTGGAATAGCAAATAACAACCATTTTTCAAAGTGAGGAATTAATTTACGGAATTTTGAGTTTTCGTAATAGATATTCACCTTTAATTTTTCTTCCTGAAAATGTTTGGCGAAATTTCTTGATTAAGTGAATAATTTTTACAAGTTTTTATTTCATATTTTTTATTGAGTTAATATTTGATAAAGAGAATACGACATATCATTTTCCTTCGCGATGTTCTGTTACTTTCAATCAGTGCTTTTGGAGGGCCACAAGCTCATCTTGCCCTTTTCCTCAAAATATTTGTAGAGAAGCGGGGATATTTGACAGAAAAAGACCTGATAGAATTAAATGCCTTATGTCAGGTTTTACCAGGGCCTACTTCCACACAAACCATTACTGCACTGGGTTACAGATTGGGTGGTCATAAACTGGCATATCTTACCTTACTTGTCTGGGCACTTCCAGCTGTTTCTATTATGACATTCCTTGGGATACTGATGTCTAGATTCCATGAACAGGAAATTTCAATTAATTTCACACGTTATATTCAGCCCATGGCCGTAGGATTTGTGGGTTATGCCTCCATACATATAGCCTGGAAGGTGGTAAGAACCAAAACTGCCTTTATTTTAATGGCAATGTCGGCTTTTTTATTATATATGTTTCCCTCCCCTTTTCTTCTACCTGCAATCTTATTAGGTGCAGGAGGTTTGACTGCATTTAAATTTAAAAAGCAACCAGTAGAAGATAAAGACAGCATCAAGATCAAATGGAACAATTTTCTCTTATGGGCTGGTGTTTTTATTATAGCCGCCATTATTGGTCATTACACAAAAGAATTACCTGTCAGATTGTTTGAGAATTTCTACAGGAATGGAAGTTTGATTTTTGGTGGGGGTCATGTACTTGTTCCCCTACTCTTTACCGAGTTTGTAGAGTTCAAGCATTACTTAAGTTCTGAAGAATTCCTTGTTGGATTTGCGTTTGTACAGGCAGTACCTGGACCAGTATTTTCATTCTGCTCCTATGTAGGAGCTTTGTCCATGAGGGAATACGGCATAATGGGTGAAATAGCAGGAGGATTGATTGCTTCTGCCGGCATATTCTTACCAGGCACATTCCTAATTTATTTCCTGATCAGATTCTGGGATAGCCTCAAACAATACCGGGTCATCAGGGCCTCAATAGAGGGTATTACAGCAGCCAGTACAGGATTATTAATGACTGCCACAGTATTTATGATACAACCCATTGAAATGAATTTAATGAATCTGGGGATAATATTGGGAACATTTACACTTTTAAACTTTATAAGTTCCTTTGCACCACTTCTGATAATAATTGGTTTAATTGCCGGGATATTTTTTTAGATTTATTTTCGCCGTATCTGATTCTACCGCCAGAGATACCTCACGCCCAACAATAATCGGATAATTAGGCATAACATGTCCAATTGGTGCTCCAAAGCATACTGGGAAATTATATTCGGAAGTATGGGATAATATTAGTTCTTCAAGTGAGAATCCAAAATCCTCCTTTTCTGTTATATTGGTAAAATGTCCGATAATCAATCCCTTCAACTTATCGAATAGCCCAGTTCTTTTCAAATGAACAAGCATTCGGTCAATCCTGTACATTCTCTCATCAATATCTTCTAAAAAAAGGATTTTTCCTTCAGTATTTAATTCTGTCCTGGTACCTATACTGTTTATCAACATAGTCAGATTTCCTCCTACAATCTCACCTGATGCAAACCCTTCTCGATTATGGTGATTTTTTGAGCAGCGTATCTCAGGATAGGTTCCGGTAAACAGGAAGTTTTTCAGAACTTGAATTGATTCTTTCGAATTTTCTTCTTGGAAATTTATTGGCATTGGTCCATGGATTCCTCCATACTGATGTACAATAAGTTTATTTAACAAAACAGTAATGTCGCTGAATCCGATAATCCACTTCGGTGATAGAGAAAATTTACTGAGATCAAGTTCATCAATGATCCTGGAAGTACCATATCCTCCCCTGGCGCAGAATATACATCTTACATCTTCATTATCCAGAAGATCCTGGAATGCCTGGCGTCTTTCATCATCTGTACCTGCCATGCTATAATGGTTTTTATCCCAATTTGATGAAAGAAGCACTTCCAGTCCCCATGATTGAATCAGGGATTTGGCTTGTTCGATGTATTGAGTTGAAATTTTGCTTGCTGGCGGTACTATCCCTGTCAGGTCAGAGGGCTTTAAAAAAGGAGGGAATTTGATCATATTTATTGAAACAGATGTTTTGTCCGATCATAGCTGGACAAAACATCTGATAATAGACCTTATTCACTTGCTTCGACAGGTGCTTCTATACCCAGTTCAGCAAGCACGAGATCAGTTATGTTTGAATCTTCATTCGCATACAATAAAACGGCAAATGCTCCTACATCACTACTGAAAACATGAGAATAATTATTTGCTTCGGCAACGACGTTTATTGCATTTTGTATCTTTTCATAGGCAGGTTGTAACAAGTCTACCTGCTTTTTTTGTAAGGAAGCATCAGCATCTCTCTGGAATTTCTCGATAGATTGTCGTAATCCATTCAATTCCGTTTCCTTATCTCTGGCAACAGCAGGCAGTAATTCGCCACTACTCATTTTTGTTTGATAATCATTAAGTTTTTCCTGGAATTCAGCCATTTTAGATTGTAACTGAGATTCGAGTTGTTTCCCGTACGCAGTAAGTTCAGCTTCGATTTCTTTTGCCTCAGGTAGCAGATTCAATACATAATCCACATTTGTGTAACCGATCTTCAAATCAGATTGTCCGTAACTCTTGCTTACTGTTAATGCTGTAAACAAAGTAATTACAATAAATAACTTTTTCATTATTGTGTTTTTTAAGTGTTTATTCATTTTATTACATCATTCTTATCTCCCAAACCCAATTCTTCCAGTACATAATCTGTATAATCATGAACTGGATCTGTATATATTAATACCAGTTCGCCGGATTTATCAAATACCATTTGCAGTCGATTATCTTTAGCGACTTTTTCAACAGCATCAAAAACCTTATCCTGCACCGGTTTAATAAGTTCCTTTTTCTTTAAAAAAAATAAGCCCTCATATCCAAATACCTTCTTATGATAGGCTTTTACTTCCTCCTCTTTTAATTGGATCTCAGCCAACCTTTCTTCCTTCATTTCTACGGTCAGCAGTACTTCCTCAGCTTGAAGTTTATCATACAGGGCCTCAATTTCCCTGTACATCGACTGGATTTCCTGATCCCAGCTCAAAGATAATGTATTAATTTCATCTTGCGCTTCCTTATATTCCGGAATTTTGCTGAGGATGTATTCCGTATCAACATAACCCCATTTCTGAGCAAAAACTGTGCTCAGCGCAAAGAAAACGAAAAAGCAACTAAGAATTACGCGTTTCATAATACTATGTTTATCTAAACTGCTGACCTATTGTAAAGTGGAATTGTGATCCACTTACACCTGGTTGTCCGGGCAACCTGTCAAAACCATATGCCCAATCGATACCCAATAATCCAAATGCAGGCATAAATATCCTGGCGCCAATACCGGCAGCGCGGTACGTGTTAAATGGATTAAATTGGTATCCATGAATCCAATTACCTCCGCCTTCTGCAAAGGTTAGTACATAAATGGTTGCAGATGGATTCAAGGACACAGGATACCTCAGTTCAAAAACCAACTTATTATAGGCTGTTCCTCCCTCGATTCCTGTAATAGGATCTCTTGGAGTAACTTGTCTATCTTCATAACCACGTAATGCGATAATGTCTGTACCCAGCAAGAAATCCTGTCCTGCCAATCCGCTTCCACCCATTACAAATCTTTCAAATGGACCGATCGGTGCACCATAGCTACCCATATAACCAACATGCACTCTAGCATTAGCTACCAAATTTCCTGCCAA
>CBDUBA010000080.1:0-20642 GCA_965365275.1 uncultured Cyclobacteriaceae bacterium
GCTTTTTCCTTTGGAGAAGCCAAAATGTATGGTATCAGTGCGGCCCTGGAGCCAAAAGTATTTATTACACCTAAACTCAGTGCTGGCGCCAGATTTGAAGGCGATGTATTGTTTGGAGGAAATATCAGTACATCCGGGGACAATGTATCAGCAAGTACGGCTGCAGCAGCAGCTTTCATTGCCAAAGGAGAATACTATACTAAGGATGAGGGAACACGACCCTTCTTCGGACTCGGATTAGGTTACTACTCTATAGGCAGTAGCTCCGGCGGAACCGGGGGTGCGTCTGTTTCTGCAGGGAACCATTTTGGAGTCTCTCCCCAAATAGGGATAACCTTCAATAACTTCCGTCTTTCTGGTATTTACCATATCGTGACTGGAAAAGACCAGGTCACGCTTACAGCAGGTGATGTTGAGGAAGTTTCGAGAAGTTACCTGGTTATTGAGTTAGGATTTAAGATTTTCGGATCTAATAAATAGATTTCTTGCCGGCGTTCCTGATCCGAACGCCGGTTTTTTTTATTCCCATCGGATCATATTCACTCCAGTCTATTTCATAATCAATTGTTTTTTTAAGTTGTATCCATAATTTGGATTTTCCTATATTTGAATTATGGCAAAATTTCCCCGGGTAATTTCTATTGTATTATTGTTTTTTAATGGTATTTCGGCAATATTCGGTGGAGGTGGATTGATCCTTGATCCTACTGGATCTTCAATGCAAATGCCGATTGAATTACTCGAATATACCCCTTTTTCTAATTTCCTAATTCCGGGCATCATTCTATTTACGGTAAACGGATTGTTCAATTTGTTTGTGGGTATACTGGGAATAAGAAAAAATACCTGGTTCCCCTTATTGACAATTGTTTGCGGATTGTTGTTGGTTTCATGGCTAACCATACAGATCATAATGATACGAGACTTCTACCCTCCTGCTCATTTAACCTATTACATGGTAGGAATCATAATGGTTTTTTTAGGATTTAAGTTGCGGCAAGCATAAATTAGAAGTCTGACATAATTGTGTATTGTCTTGAAATACTTCTACAAAAGGTATTCATCAGACAAATACAATTGAAATGACTTCTAATCCAATTCATTAAAAATTGCATTAAATACTATGATAAACAGATTACAATACACTATCGCTATCATAATAATAACCTCCATAAATGCATTGGCACAAAATGAGCCCTTGAGAATTGGAGTAGTCGGGCTTACACACGGGCATGTGCATTGGATCCTTGGCAGGGAGGAAGACCAAAGCGATGTTGAAATTGTTGGAATTGTTGAACCAAATCAGGATCTGGCAGAACGATACGCTGAGCAACACGGCTATTCTATGAGCATTGTCTATAATACCATGGAAGAAATGATAAATGCGACAAATCCTGAGGCGGTTACCGCTTTTGGGACTATTTATGACCATTTAAAGATTGTCGAGATATGTGCTCCTCTGGGAATTCATGTTATGGTCGAAAAGCCACTGGCAGTTAGCCTGGAACACGCTGAAAAGATGGAGATACTTGCCAAGGAAAATAATATCCATCTGCTAACAAATTACGAGACCACCTGGTATCCCTCCAATCATAAGGCATATGATCTATTAAGATCCGGGGCTGTCGGAGATTTGAGAAAAGTTATTGTCCGCGATGGGCATAAAGGACCCAAAAAAATTGGCGTGAATACTGAATTCCTTGAGTGGTTAACCGATCCTAAGCTAAACGGCGGTGGGGCTATAATGGATTTTGGCTGCTATGGTGCTAATCTGATAACATGGTTGTCCCAGGGACAAAGACCCAATTCAGTGACTGCAGTTACCCAGCAACTCCAGGAAGAAAATAACCCGGAAGTAGATGACGATGCCATAATAATTCTGACGTATGATCATTTCAATGCTATTATTGAGGCATCATGGGACTGGCCCATTGGCAGAAAAGATATGGAGATTTATGGCACGGATGGGGCATTGTATGCAGACAACAGATACAATTTCCGAATGCGAATATCTGAAGGGTATGATGGTTATGAAGAGACATCATTAATATTGGATGAACGTCCTGCACCTTTGAATGATCCTTTCGCCTTGTTTGCCAATGTTATAAGAAATAAAATTCAATTAAAACCATACGATCTTTCCAGCCTTGAGAATAATAAAATTGTAATGGAAATTCTGGAAGCTGCCAAAGAAAGTGCAATAAACAATAAGACAATTTTCCTCAGTGAATAAAAAAGCAAACCAAAACATTGGCTTCAGAACAGGCATTTTTTACATTTATGATAATATATAATCCCTATGAAAAGAAGGAAATTCAATCAATCAACATCAATTGGTTTAGTTGCAGCTGTTTCTTATCCATTCATCGGAAATTCCAGGGGTAATGACAGCAATTATGTGCGTCTGGGAGGACCTGTATTTGAAAAATACAATGATCCCGCAGCATGGATATCTGCGATTAAAAGACTAAAATACCGAGCTGCTTATTGCCCTGTTGAGGTTGGATCAGATGAATCTCACATAAAAGCCTATGAAAAGGCCGCAAATGATAATGATATTGTGATCAGCGAGGTAGGTGCCTGGAGTAATACCATCAGCCAGGATGAAAAGGAAAGAAAAGAAGCTATGGAAAAGTGCATCGAATCACTTGAATTAGCTGAAATGATAGGTGCCAATTGCTGTGTAAATATCAGTGGATCAAGGAATCCGGAATATTGGGCTGGTCCTCATGAAGACAATCTGACTGAAGATACATTTGATCTTATCGTTGAAACAACCAGGAAGATCATAGATTCGGTGAATCCTTCCAGAACTTTTTTTGCACTTGAACCCATGCCCTGGTCATACCCGGATTCCCCGGATAATTATCTGAGATTGCTTGAAGCTATAGATCGTCCACAATTCGGTGTGCATTTCGATCCCGTCAACATGGTCGTAAGTCCCCAGATTTATTTCAAAAATGGAGAGTTTATCCGGGATTGCTTTAAAAAGCTGGGATCTAACATTCGGAGTTGCCATGCCAAAGACATAATTCTCAGGGAGGACAACTACATCCCTCAACTGGATGAGTGTAAACCCGGACTAGGTAAATTGAACTATAGTACGTTTCTCAAGGAATTAGCCAGATTAAAGGACATTCCACTGATGATGGAACATTTAAATACTGCTGAGGAATATGCATCAGCGGCTGACTATATCCGGTCTGTGGGTATGGAAAACAATATAAATATATTGTAAATAAAAAAGCCCTGTCGAGTGCCAGGGCTTTGATATATTAATTTAAAACTAATTCCGTTCTTTATAACATCCTCTACCACTGATGCACATTCCTGGTTCTACAGGACCGTTATCCGGTCCGCCTGCTCCCAGGGATTTCACGCACCAGTAAATCGTATTGGCATCATCGAAGGTATAAAACTCGTTACTTCCTCCTTCCAGAGTGCCAAAGGGATTTTTAGCTTTCAGGAATTTGCAAAATTTAGTATTTAAAGGTTTTACTGTTTTCATGTGAATATTTTATTTTTTTGGGTCACATGGAACGCATTCCCTGTCACCAGCATGTATGAATTTCAAATTAAACTGCATTTAATATGGCTCTTTTCACAATCGACCTGAATATAGGAACCTTGTAGGCATTATTGGCCAAAGGAGTTGCACCTTTCATGGATGCTTTACCAGCGGATGAAGCTACAGATTCGTTTATAGCTTTTCCATTCAATTTCTTGGCCGCATCTTCCGCCTTAACAGGTACCGGGGCAGCAGCTCCCAATACAATCTCCGCATTTTCACATTGCCCGCCAGACATTTTCATAACTACGGCAACATCGGCTATGGCCCAATCGTGTGATTCCCTGGCACCCTGCTTAATGTAGAAACTTTTAATGTTTTCATTAACAGCAGGGATATTAATTCCCGTGATTAATTCATTAGACGCCAATATATTTTCTGTTCTACTATCCGTTTCGGGATGAACGAAAAACTCTTCCATGGTAACTGATCGTGTTTTACCATTAGGTCCTGCTATTTCAACGGTTGCATTAAAAGCCATCAGGGCAGTGGAAACGGAGGAAGAATGTACGCTTGCACAAGTCTTATTGTTCATAATAGCGTGAAACTCATTTTCACCCTCCTGCGCATAACATGTTCCCGATCCTTTCCGGTAACACTGGTGATCGATCGACCTGAAATACCAGCACCTTGTTCTCTGAGCCAGATTGCCACCTATAGTAGCGGCATTCCTTAATTGAGGCGTCCCTGCATGAGAAACTGCCTGGTAAAGTGCCATGTATTTGTCCTTGATTAACGAATTTTTTTCGAGTTCTTCCAGTGTAACATTAGCACCAATCTTCAGACCATCCTGATCGCTGTATTCAACCTTATCCAAACCAGGAATGTTTTTTATACTCACAATGGTAGATGGATTGACCAGACCTTCCTTCATAAGATCCAGAAGATCAATTCCTCCAGCTTTAAATATTACTGAAGAACTGTTTGGAGCTTTACCAAGTATATCTGAAGCAGTAGCATTTACTTTGCTCAGGGCATCCTCGATCGACTTTGCTTCGTACCAACTGAATTTATTCATGGTTCTTATATTTTATTTAAAGCTTTCAAAATTTTATCCGGAGTGATAGGGATTTCATAAATCCTGACTCCAATTGCGTTGTAAACCGCATTAGCAATAGCCACTGCTGTTGCTATATTGGCTGGCTCGCCAATACCGTAGGCATCCGTTGATGATGTTCCAGAGTAATCTTCAATTATGAGGGATTCTATTTCAGGAATTTCCATCGCATATGGCAGCTTGTACTGGTCTACATTTGCATTCATCATAAACCCTGTCTGCTTATCCATTACCCTGTATTCATACAGCGCATAAGCCAGTCCCTGGATCACACCGCCGTTGATCTGGCTTTCAACCTGTGCCGGATTTAAAGGCCTGCCGCAACTATGGGCAGCGACAATTTTATCTACCTTAACAAAGCCGGTTTCTGTATCAACAGTAACTTCTGCAAATTGAACGGATCCAAGATCACCATGAGCCAATCCCCAGGGTTGCTGGAATCCACCGTAATCATCTGATCTTGAAGCTGTAGCAATGATCTGGCTTGTTCTCATACCCTTTAAAGCATCCTTAAAGGAGACAGATTTCGAAGTATCCGTTTTATCAACGATCTTACCTCCTTCCATCACCAAATTAGATACATCAGATTCCCATTTGGCAGCAATCTGTTCCAATAGCTCCATTTTAACCTTATAGGCAGCATTTCTTGCCGGTGGTGTAATAGAACCCGTAGCTACACTTCCTCCTGAGCCCGGTCCTGTGGGGAAATAGGTATCTCCGATCAAAACTGAAACATCCTCGGTTGGGATGCCGAATTCTTCAGCAACTACCTGACCCAGGATGGTCTTTGTTCCGGTTCCGATATCCTGTACGCTGGATCGGATTTCAACTGCCCCACCCCTCATAATCCTTACTTCTGCCGTTGAATCGAGTGTAACAAACCGTGGCCAGGTTGATTGAGCCATACCCATTCCTTTTTTGAGAGGGCCTGGATCAGATCCTGGTGCTTTTCTTCTGGACCAACCGAATTTTTCGGCACCACGTTGCCTTTCAACTTTTCTTATATCGCTTTTATCGATAACATCTCGATACGCTACCGGATCAATACCCAGTTTGTCTGCCAATTCATCAATGGCTTGTTCAACACCATAAGCGCCCTGCACATTACCTGGAGCACGCCAGGCGGCACCCGGACCGGCATGTGTATAGACATCATATTGTTCGGTGGCAAAATTCGGGCATTCATACAACACCTGGGCAATTCGGCCAACACCTGCACCCAGGCCAACACCTGCTGTACCATGAGAGCGCTGTTGAATTGCCGTAAGCTTTCCATCCTTTTTTGCCCCTATTTTCAAATATTGGATAGAATTCGGTCTGTTGCCCATAGAGATATGTTCTTCCTTGCGGTCGAGCATCAACCATACCGGCCTTCCGGTTTTTTTAGAGAGTGTTGCTGCCATCGGGCCATATACACCCACACTGTGTTTGGCACCAAAGCCGCCCCCGGTGAATTCAGAGATGACCCTTACTTCTCCTTTTGAAATGTCAAAATAATCTGCCAATTCATCGCGCATGGCAGCTGTATTCTGGGAAGAAGCATAGACTACCATATTCCCTGGTTTCCAGTCTACAACAACACCATGAGTCTCAAGGGGTAAGTGCGTATGCACCTGGGTTCTGTACACATGTTCCACGATCACATCAGCTTCCTTGAATCCTTGTTCAAGATCGCCCCTGGGACCACCAAAGAAACTACCGGTAGAAGGTCCAACTACGTTACCGCTGGCCTGTGTACCATCATGTGTAACTCCAACATCACCGCCGTCAGTTTGAGATTCTATTTTTTGTCTATGAACGATGGGCGCCTCAGGATGCTGGGCTTCTTCCACATCTATCACAAAATCAAGATATTCATAATCCACCTCGATGAGTTTAATGGCCTCCTCAGCTATTTCAAGACTGGAGGCAGCTACTCCACCAAGCGGTTGACCAGCATATTTTACTGTCGGATAATTGCCGTCATCCGTTTTCATTAAATGCACCCCATAAACTCCCGGATAAGCCTCAGCTTTCGAGATATCAATGGATTTAATGTTTGCGTGAGGTGTATCTGACCTGAAAAATTTCGCATATAACATTCCAGGCAACTGGATATCAGCCGTATATTTAGCCTGACCGGTCACCTTGGCCAATGCATCATATCTTTTTACAGATTTCCCAACTATTTTTAACTTATCATTTACAGGCCATGCAGGCGGTTCGGAAGCAGGGACTTCCCGTTCTATCTCACCCAGATTGTGGCCTGGTATTCCATGTGGTAATATTAATTTCTTCTTTTCCATCGGTGAATCATTTTACATTTTCTTGGAGGCTGACATGGTGGCCTTGAATACATTTGGATGTGTTCCACATCTGCAGAGATTGCCGCGCAGAGCAACTTTTACTTCCTCCAAATCAGGATTTGGATGATTCTGAAGGAAATGAGAGGCTGTCATGATCATACCAGGTGTGCAGAAGCCACACTGGGTAGCATCATGTTCGATAAACGCCTCTTGAACAGGATGTAGTTTTTCCGGAGATCCAATCCCTTCAATCGTCGTAATTTCCTTTCCCTGTACCTCGACAGCCAGTGTAAGACAGGAGTTGACTGGTTTACCGTCAACCCATACAGTACATGCAGAGCAGGCCCCGCGATCGCATACCACTTTCGTCCCGGTTAACTGAAGCTTATCCCTTAAGGCCGAAGCCAGAGTCATTCTCGGTTCAACGGCCAAGGTACGTGATTTGCCGTTTACTTTCAGATTAATCAGTTCAGCATCAGGCCCGATGGCTTTTTCTTCCAGGGACTTTTCATCCAGGGTGTTCCCAAGAACACCTGATTGCAGGGCAACCGTACCAACGGTGGTAATCCCTGCCCCTTTCAGAAATCCTCGCCGGCTTATCCCTTTTCGGGTTTTCTCAGGGGAGGATTCATTTTCATTTTTCCTTTTAAGATCGTCTTTATTCATTATAAAATTGATGAAATGAGTTTTTCGGAATTTTAAAACTAATTAATTCTTTTGAAAGAAAAAAAAAGAAATCCTATAATCAGTTTTTCTTTTTTTCATTCTTGCGAATACCGGTTTCGAATTTAATGTTTTTAAGTTTTACCGTGATTGGTCAAAACTCAATGTTAGTTAGTCCGGGTTTTTCCTCAAACACATATTTACAAATAAACAGGCCGGGGCATCAGAATTTCCAGGTAAGCCTGGTGCCATACATTCGGGGTGGTCCCGGGACATAAGTAGGTATGCCAAACAGACTTCCGGTATTCCCGGCACTGGTCAGGAATTGTTCATTGAGCGTGTTTGTACTGAAAAAACTCAGGATAATATTCGGATCCGCAAGCTCAACACCAAGGTTTAAATACAACAAACCATAAGCCGATTGATCCAGCCCAGGCGTGTTTGCATCTTCAAAGTAGAAATGACTTTTATAGGCATAGGACGGGGTGATAAAGATCTTAAACTTTGAGGTTAAGTTTGCATAGGCATACAATCCCAGGGTGAATGCATGCCTGGGAGATAACCTGAAAGTGTTTCCTGCATATTCCTGTTCTGAACCGTCTTTGTTTGTGTCATCAAACGTGGCATGTAAATAGGCATAGTTACCAAACAGTTCCAATCCCTTTAATAGGGATAGATTTAGGCTGGATTCTATACCATACGAGGTGGCCATCCCTCCGTCGATTGTCTTGTAGTTAAATTCTCCAGTTTCGGGATCAGCAACCCAGGCCCGTGACTGGAAATCCTTATATTTCTGGTAAAAAGCAACTACATCTACATAAGCCCTTCCGGAAATAGAAGATTTGATGCCTAGATCAACATTGTCAACACGTTCTGCCGGAAGTTGTTCTGGTTCTCCACTTGAAGTATATTGTAGAACCACCGGTCGACGACCATTGGAATAATTCGTAAATATATTGGTATGCTCACTGATCCGGTATTGCAATCCAGCCTGCCAATTAATGGCTGTACTATTATCATCAATACTTTGAAGAGGAGTGGGCTTGAAAAACATATTTGGATGATTACCGGTGATCAAACCCAGTGTGGAAGGGTCTCCATCTACAAAAGCAGCTTCATTGCTCAATTCAAAATTCTCAAAGGCGGCTCGTATACCCCCCGTAAAATATAACTTGCTGGTTATCTGGTAGGTGGCATCAATAAAAGCTTCCAATGCCTGGTTGTTGGCCATACTCTGGTTATTTTCCACATGGTATTCAGGCAATGGCATTCCAGCAATGGGCCCCAACTCAGGATTGTCCGGAAGGCCAGGAATAAGCAAGGGCTGTCCATTTGGCAATATCAATAATTCAGGTTGGAAGAATAAAACAGCGGTGCTTTGTTCATTGGGTGAGAACCAATATGTTTGATCCGCTTTTTCGTACCAGTAACTTAAACCGGCTGACCCATTAAGCCTGCTTCTCCAGGAGTAGTTATACCTGAACTCCTGGTAAAACTGATCAGCTCCAGCGTCATCCCAGAAATCGAGGGCGGGGGCAGCAGTGCCATCTCCATCCCATCTTGAGCCGGAAGAAGTTTTTCTAAATGAAGTAATTGTAGACAGGTAAGTATGCTGATTAATCGTGTACCTGTAATACAACCCTGCATCAAAAAGTTTTTTACCGGTATATAAATTTTCACCTTGTTCCAGAGAGGCACGATAGTTAAAAATATCTGTATCTCCTTCCGTATTCGGATATTGTTTGCTCATAAATGCGATTCCCGGGGTATCATCGTTCTGATAACTTATAATGAGATCCAGCTGATGATTTTTTGCCGGCAGGTATCGGACAGATAAACGACCTGCCAGGGTATTTTTACCATTCAGTGTTCCTCCAAATGTATTTTCCACAAATCCATCCCTGAAGTCATAAAATCCTGCAGCGCGTGCAAAGAGTTTATCTTTTACTATTGGCACGTTGATGGCTCCCCTGAATTCTCTTTGATTATAATTCCCAAAGGCAACAGAAGCATACCCTTCCGTAATATTTCGAGGACTGTTACTTATAAAATGAACAGCTCCGATCTGGGCACTCCTTCCAAATAGTGCATTTTGTGGTCCTCTTAAGACTTCTACCCTGTCCATATCATATAAGGCCACAGAAGCACCACTGGCACGGTTGATGGGCACATTGTTCTGATAAACAGAAACCCGGGGTTGTGCGCTGGGACTCACTTCTTCGCTGGTCAATCCACGAATAACAAAAGTCGGGCGGTTGGCTCCCTGCTCAATAATATTCAGGCCTGGGATATAATCAGAAAAATGACCCAATTCAACTATGTTGGCTTGTTCAATCAGATCTGAACCTACAACATTAATAGCAGTAGGAACATCGAGTATCTGCTGTTCTCTCTTTTGTGCATTAACCGTTACAGGCTCCAGGTGTATAACATTTTCCTTGAGAGTGAAGTTTATTTCATTCGATCCATGTTGAAGCATAATAGAAGTAGTCTGGGTTTCGTAACCCATAATGGAAGCTTGTAGACTAATTTCTCCTGGTTGAAGATTAGCAAAATAGAACTGCCCGTATTCATTGGTATTAACACCCTTTTCTGTACCAATTATTAGTACACTGGCTCCCTGCATTCCATTTTCACTATCATTATATACTATTCCATGTAAACTGACAGATTGATCATCGGCGCTTCCATTGGCATCATCCGGTCGTGAGGAATTATTATCATCATTTATTCCCTGCCCTGTCAGTGAAGTTGAAATCAGCGTAAAGAATAATAGAATCTTTATTTTATTAATCATCATCAATGAAAGCTTTTAGATCAATACTGGTTCAAGCATGCAAATCTATAGAATTCATGTAATACACAAGCGATTTACTGATTATTCTTATTATAAAAAATCAAAAGAAATCGATTATCCCTTTTTTTCATTATTAAATTCAAATACATATTTACTATAATCAAACATCTTTATTCCATTCTTATATCAATCCTGTCATATTTCAGGAACAACCAACTTGATAAAGAAATTTAATATCTGTTTTACTTATCAAGTTTTTCTATTGGTAGTCGGTGCTTGCTGATAATATTCCAGGATATTTAATTTTTTGCCATTTATCGTTTAAAATATGGGCTTAGAATAGTCAAATCCAGAAAAATAATAGGCTAATTATTCTTATTTAATGTCCACCCTATTTATTTTAGTATTTGCTTTATGGAGAAATCCAGAAAAATATACCTTGATCACAATGCAACCACGCCGGTTGATCCACGGGTATTGGAGGTTATGCTTCCTTATTTTTCAGAGAAGTTCGGCAATCCATCAAGCAGTCTTCATGTTTATGGCTGGGAGACGGAAGAAGCGGTTGAAATAGCCAGGGAACAAATCGCCGGATCAATAGGCGCACGTACAAATGAAATTTGCTTTACGTCCGGAGCAACAGAATCCATTAATCTGGCACTTTCGGGCATCTCCGAAGCGTATAAGGCACATGGTAACCATATAATTACATGCAAAACTGAACACAAAGCTGTTCTGGATACCTGTAACCATCTTCAAGAGCAGGGATATGATATTACGCAACTGGATATTAACCGTGAGGGCGCCATTGATCTGCAGGATCTTGACAATGCGATCAATAAGAAAACTATATTGGTATGCCTGATGCACGCCAATAATGAAACAGGTGTCGTTCACCCCCTGAAAGAAATCTCTGAATTGGTAAAAAAAAGAGATGTATTGTTGATGACAGATGCCACCCAATCTGTAGGCAAAATTGCTTTCGATACGGAAAAGTTCGGAATTGATGTGGCTGCATTTTCATCTCATAAACTGTATGGCCCTAAAGGTGTGGGCGCCTTGTATGTAAGGAATCGTCCCAAAGTAAACATATCGCCTTATCTTTTTGGAGGTGGACAGGAACGTGGATTACGTCCCGGAACACTTAATGTACCTGGAATTGTTGGATTTGGGAAAGCGGTAGAACTGTGTTCCCGGGAAATGCATGATGATTCGGAAAGATTAGGCAGGCTCCGTGACACCATTGAAAATGAGTTATCAGTAATGTCAAACGTTCAGATCAATGGATCTAAATCCCACCGCCTACCCCATATGACTAATATATCTTTCCGTCATATCGATGAAACACGGCTTATTCCTTCATTAAAAAGCCTGGCCGTTTCTCGGGGTTCATCCTGCTCCTCAACAACCATAAAACCTTCTCATGTTCTTAAAAGCATGGGATTATCTGACCAGCTTGCCCTTTCCTCCATCCGGATTGGATTAGGGCGAAATACGACTGAAGAAGAAGTCCGTATTGCAATAGATTCTATAAAAACGACTGTTAATCAACTTAGACTTACTACAACATGAGAGAATTGGAAATCCTTCTTGCCTCCTATGATGAAATGAAAGCAAAAGGACTGGAATGTGTTCTGGCCACTCTGGTTCATGTTGAAGGATCATCTTACCGCCAGGCCGGAGCAAGGATGCTCGTAAATGAAAATGGCGATATGGTCGGAGCAATTAGCGGGGGTTGTCTTGAGGGAGATGCATTGAAGAAAGCGTTGCTGGCATTGGAGCAGGGACAGAATAAATTGATCACTTATGATACGAGTGATGAGGATGATGCCGTGATAGGTGCTCAGCTGGGATGTAATGGAATTATACAGGTTTTATTTGAACCGATCCGTGATGATCAGGAGAACAATCCAATGGAATTGATCAGGAAGGTTGTTATAACAAATGAACCTACGATTATCGTTACTTTGTTCAATCTCCGGAAAAGTCATCTACAACCGGGTACCAAATTGATTATCGACCAGCGAACTGGTGTTACCGGAAATACCGAGCATTTAGAATACTTGAACGTGATCAGAGAAAATGCAAGCACTGCATATAATCAAAACATCTCTTTATTTAGGGAATACCATGTATCTGGTGAAACACATCATGCATTTATCGAATTATGTCTCCCTCCGCCCACACTGGTGCTGGTAGGCGCAGGAAATGATGCCCAGATATTGGCTCAGTTGGCAACCATCTCGGGCTGGAACGTAGTTGTAACCGATGGAAGAAGTACTCATGCAAGCAACACCCGATTTCATAGTTCCTGTCAGGTATTCGTTAGCGAGCCTGAAAGAATCCTGGACAATATCCATATTGATAGACGGACTGCTTTCGTATTGATGACCCACAACTATCAATATGATATTTCCGTTCTAAGATTGCTTCTGAATGAACCCGAAATAAGCTATATCGGAATCCTGGGGCCCAAAAAGAAATATCAGAGAATGCTTGATGAGTTGGAAAATAAAGGAATTCAACTTACAAAGGATCAGGCCTCAAAGATCTATGCGCCGGTTGGATTGGACCTGGGGGCAGAAACACCGGCCGAAATTGGACTATCAGTGCTTTCAGAGATCCTGGCTGTGTTGAATAAGGTAAATGTTGGTCACCTGAGGGAACGAAAAAATCCTATTCATAATAAGTCTAACCTTGAATTTGAAGTTGAAAATGTCTGATTATAAGTCACTGGATAATATGGGGGTGGTGATCCTGGCGGCGGGATCTTCCAGTCGTCTTGGTGAACCCAAGCAACTTATAAAGTTCAAGAATAAACCTCTTCTTCAAAACATAATAGATCATTCACAGGTTTTACCTTTTGGATCAAAAGTATTGATATTGGGTGCGTATCAGGAAGAAATTAAGAAAAATATCAATGCAGGTGAATTCAGGGTTATTATAAATGAAGAATGGAAAGAAGGCATTGCTTCCAGCATTCGAAAAGGTGTTACAAAGTCATTGGAGTACACCCCGAACCTTGAGAATATACTTTTTTTACTTTCCGATCAACCCTTTGTTACTGGCGAATTAATACAGGAACTTGTAGATACACATAAAAAAAATGACAAAGTAATAACAGGCTGCAGCTACAATGACACTATAGGTGTTCCTGCAATATTCAATAAGGATATGTTTCAGGAACTATGTACGCTAAAAGGAGATCGGGGGGCCAGGGTCCTTATCAAGAAATACAGTGATAATGTAGCTGTTGTATCCTTCGATCGAGGATCTGTTGATGTGGATGAACCCAATGATTATAGAAAATTGCTCAAACTAAATGATTAGGAGATAACAGATTTAATAATATGGAAATAAAAGTTAAATATTTTGGATTTGTTGCTGAGGAAACAGGAAAAACAGAGGAAATCATTGCCCTGCAGCATGGCATTTCCGAAATCAAGGAGTTTATAGCCTTTATCTTTAATAAATATGGGCTGAAAGATGAAGGAACAATACAGGTAGCTGTAAATCAGGTAATACAAAATGAAGGAACGATTCAGTATGGTGATGAAGTAGCATTTCTTCCTCCCTACGCAGGCGGCTGATACATCAATTGAGAATGGATCCATTTGAACGATATAGCAGACAAATTCAATTATCCGAAATCGGTAATACGGGCCAGCAGAAGCTTGCAAAGGCTAAAGTATTGATTGTTGGCGTCGGTGGACTGGGTTGTTCAGTCGCACAACATCTGGTAGCTTCCGGAATTGGAATAATTGGTTTGCTGGATCATGACCTTATCGATGTTTCGAACCTGAACAGACAAATTCTTTTTACTGAATCAGATGTAGGCAAAGAGAAGGTTGTAGTGGCCAAGGAAGCATTAATTATAATGAATGATCAGGTTCAAATCCATACATATCATGAACAACTGTCATTTGAGAAAGCACTGGTTCTTTTCCCGGAATATGATATTATCATTGACGGAACTGATAATTTTCAGACCAAGTACCTGATCAATGACGTTTGTGTATTAACAAATAAACCCTGGGTATATGCTTCGATTTATAAATACCAGGGACAGCTTTCAGTTTTCAATTATGAAAACGGACCAACCTATCGTTGTTTGTATCCAAAAATCAATAATAAGAATATTAGCTGTGAGGAAATCGGTGTGCTTGGTGTTTTGCCTGCCTTGCTTGGGACCATGCAGGCTTCTGAAACGATCAAGATCATACTTCAAATTGGTAAGGTTTTATCCGGTAAGTTATTCATTCTAGATCTGCTTACCTGGCAGGAACAGCAAATTACTTTTTCACGAAGTGAAAGTCAGATCCTTGTAGCAAAAAGTAGAGAGAAAGTAGAATACAAGAACAATGGATCTTTCAAAGCATGTAGTGAGGTATATCTTGATATACGGGAAAGGGTGGATACAACCATCGATCATGATAAAAAGGTCTTGCATATTCCAATGGCTCAACTTGACAAACGGCACGTTGAAATTCCAAGAAATATACCTGTACATGTTTATTGTCAATCTGGAACCAGAAGCCGGAAAGCCATAGAGCAGCTATCAGAAAAATATGGATTTCAGAATCTTGTAAATGTGAATGGAGGTATACAGTCATTAAGCTTATGAGTAATAAAAAAATTAAAAAAGTATTTGTTCAAGGGGCCATCTCCCCTGATAAAATTGCAGATTCCATTTCGAAGCACCAAGCTAAAACTGAGATCGGAGCACACAGCATCTTCCTGGGACAAGTCAGGGCTGATGATGTGGACGGCAAGACAGTAAGAGCAATCGACTATACAGCCTATGAAGAGATGGCAGAGAAAGAAATACATAATATCAGGGAAGCCGCTTTTTCAAAATTTGAATTGACCTGCGCCCACATATATCACAGCCTAGGTATTGTTGAGACCGGGCAGGTCTGTTTATTCATTTTTACTTCCTCGCCCCATAGAAAAGCAGCGATTGATGCAAACCAATATATACTTGAAGCTGTTAAGTCCAGGGCACCGATTTTTGGGAAGGAACTTTTTGAGGATGAAAGCTACCAGTGGAAAAAGAATACGAATTATGTTGAAGATGGAACTTGATGACAGGGAACTACATGGACAAACGAATAATCGATAGCTTCGGAAGGCAACACTCCTATTTACGAATATCATTAACCGATCGCTGCAATTTAAGATGTTTTTATTGTATGCCGGAAAATGGAGTACAGCTCATCGATAAGCCGAACATTATGACGATGGAAGAGATCGTCGCCATATCAAAAACTTTTGTTAAACTCGGTGTGGATACCATCAGGCTAACAGGTGGTGAACCCTTGATAAGAAAAGACCTTGAAGGACTGGTCCGTGAACTGGCCGGGTTGGGTGTATCCTTAAAATTAACCACCAACGGCATTTTACTGGACAGGTTTTTTGATCTTTTCGGTGAGGTTGGATTGAATAATTTGAACATTAGCCTGGACTCCCTGGACAAGGCCAGATCGGTATTCATCAATAAGCGGGATTATTTTGACAGGATCATGACCAATATTCATCGCGCCATTGATCTCAAGTTCAATGTTAAACTCAATATCGTCCTGATTAAAGGTGTAAATGATTCAGAGATCCCTGATTTTATCGAACTCACAAGAAACAAAAATATAACCGTTAAATTTATTGAATTTATGCCCTTTAAAGGCAATCATTGGGATTGGAGTAATGGTGTAAGCCGGGATAGCATTATCAATGTTGTGGAATCGCATTTCGGAACTATTATTCCCTTGCCCAATCCGAAGCACAGTACCTCTTTAAACTACAAAGTCTACGGACATGCCGGAACATTTGGGATCATAAGCACCATTACCCATCCATTCTGTTCAGAATGTAACCGTATCAGGATAACCGCAGATGGGAAAATGAAATATTGTCTTTTTGCAAACGCTGAAACGGATCTTCTGACGCCCTATAGAAAAGGAAAATCAATTGAAGAGATAATTCTGGGAGCAATACAGCATAAAAAATTCTCCCGGGATGGTATGGTTGAAAAAATGGAACCTGAGCATTATGAACAAAACCGAACCATGAACTCCATCGGAGGATAAGGGATTCGTTTTCACCAATTTGATTCATTCCCACATTTTACGGAACTGCAACAGGGCGACTGAGTCCCTGGTCACAGGATGATACATACCCAGGTGATTGTCTGATCCTGATTTTGACTAAATAGGATGGATCAAAATTGGATAATAGCTTCTATAAACACGGAAAATGAATGATCAGGATAATTATTTACCGGTCTTCATTTTCTGGAACTTCTCCCAGAGGACTTCCGATGTTATAGTCTCACACAGATCATCATATGTCTTATCATTAAATCCCGCCGGATTAAAATCATCGATACTATCCAGATAGATTACGGAGGGGGCATGGTTCTTTTTATCATAAGATTTTCCATATTTTTTTTCAAATTGTTCTATGGCCGTTTTCTTGATCTGGTCTTTCCACTGTTTTATTTGCATGGCTTTAGTCCTGCTTTCGGTAATATTCTGCCTGAAGGGAACTACAAATTCAACATCCTCCCCTTTTGAGTTTTTAAAAAGTCCATAACCTTTAACCACCGAATTGTATTCAAAATGCAATTCCTCCATGGCCAGATAGATTACGGCATTAATTGGTTCAAACCTTATTTCCAGAAAATCAAATTTTTCCATGCTTTTATGTTTCAGTTTATTTTATCTTTATTCTATTGCTTTCCTATATCTTTCCTTGTTTATTTTTTGTTTAATCCTTCAGCGGTACGGTCTTCCATTGCCGGTGGTGGTGTGGCAGAGGGTGGATTCTCTTTTAAAAGTTCTAATACTTCCTCTACGACCCGCTCTAATTGAGGATCCCTTCCCTGGACAAGTATATTCGGATCATCCCAGACAGGTATGTCAGGTTTTACACCTTCACCTTCCCAGAACCAGTGACCATCATTATCATACAACCTGGCACCAGGTACGGTAATCCCTCCTCCATCGATCAGGGAATGCCCCGTTGCCGGTCCAACCAGTATGCCAAGGGTTCTTTCCCCGACAATTGGTCCGGCTTCGAGTTCCTGGAAGGCCCAGGGAAGGCCATCACCACCGGATCCGGCCCAACCGTTGATCAGCATGCCCATGGGACCGGTATTGGCTTTTATAGGATAAATATGATGTCTTCCGTGCCGCCAGTATAGATTATACACTACTGGCCGTTTCATCAGTTCAAGGAACCGGTCGGCAAGCTGACCCCCTCCGTTAAACCTTTCATCAATGATGAATCCTTTTTTATCCAACTGACCATAATACATTTTCACCAGTTCCAGCTGTCCTCTTGTTGCGGTGTTTGACATATAAATATAGCCCAACTGACCATCGGAAAGCTCTTCTACCTTCATACGATTGTATTCAATCCACTCAAGATATCGCAGGTTTTGTTCTTCCCCCTGGGTCAGACATTTTATAACAAGATCCTGGGTTTCCACTGATTCACCTGATTTCCTGACTGTTAAGGCTACCGTTTTGCCGGCTAATCCTTCAAAAGCAGCGTACGGATCTTTCGCAGGGTCCAGTTCTATGCCATTTACTGCTTCGATATAATCTCCTGCACTGATATCCACGCCCGGATGATCAAATGGCGACCTTGTTTCAGTATCCCAGGCTGCTGGTCTGACAATTCTTTTAATTCTGAATTTTTCATTATCCAGTTCCCAGTCAATACCAAGATATCCTGTTCGTATTTGAGGAACACTTTCAGCATCACCGCCAAAGGTATAGGTATGTCCGGCACTAAGTTCCGCACTCATATTTGACTGAATATTAGACACATCCCACCGTGTACGTGCATCATCAATTAAAGCCCCGTACCTTATTCTCATTTCATCCCAATCCACCTGTTGCATGTTTTCATCATAAAAGAAATCCCGGTATCTTCTCCAGGTGTCATTAAAGATCTGTTTCCACTCTTCTTTCGGATTCAGTTGCATAACCAGTCCGCTTGCCGGAATTGGTTTTTCTATCTTCTGTTCAGGTTCAGGTTTTATAATACCATATTTCTCATCACTTCTAACTAAAATATCCTTGCAATCTGCCGTAGGTTTAACCGCCTCTACATTCCCTATGATCTGTTTTTCTTCCCGGTCTTCAAGACTGTAAAACACAAGTGCAGGCTTCCCTTCCTGATCACCTGTAATTGGTGATCGCAGGTAAACTATCTTACCTTCGAAAGGCATCAATTCACTTAAATTACCTGCCTGTGGTGGTAATATTGTCAATCTGCTTTCAAGATCTTCCCAATCTATTTTAACCTCAACCACTGTTTCCTTGTCATCGTCCTTGTCTTCACCGTTTTTGCCTTTATCCTTTTTTTTCTTTTTAGAATTCTCTTCATCAGATTCCCCTGATTCACCCTCTTCATTACCTTCTTCGTCTTTTCCTATCTCGTCATTTTTCGGTTTGAGAAGATCCGGTACTTCCTTGGTCAGGCTGATCGCTGCCAATTGTGTGTTGTTAGGATAGATCCATGTACCATCCCCAAGACCGCTATAGGCGGCAGCAAAATTCCTATCGGTGAGAAAAAACAAGTATTGCCCGTCAATGCTGAATACCGGATTAAAGTCTGAATAAAACCCACTAGTCACTTTGCTGGCCTTGCCCTCGGTCAAATTATAGACATAAATTGCATTATTGGAATTGTCCAGCCCCTTTGCGTAGGAAATCCATTTCGAATCCGGTGACCAACTGATGGTATAAGAATAGCGGGGATGGTGTCCGATATTCCAGCTGTAGTTATCAGCTATTTTTATTTCACCGGTACTTACATCCAGGATACTTATATCATTCTTTTCATCGATAAAAGCAAGCGATTTACTGTCAGGTGACCAATGCAGAGTATAGCCAAAACCACCATTTCTACTGGTCAGCTTCTTCGCTATTTCATTTTTACCAATTTCTTTAAGATAAATCTCATACTCGCCCGATAAATCACTCCAGTAGGCAACATACTTTCCGTCTGGCGACCAGGATGGGCTCTGATCGAAAGCCCCACTTGATTGGGTTAAATTCAGGACATAACCCTCTTCAACCGGTACATTAAAAATTTCCCCTCTGGCTTCAAAAAGGATCCTTTTCCCGCCCGGGGAAGCAGCCATATTCTGAATACTACCACTAACATCTTTTAACCTGGATATTTCCAGGGAAAGGTCACTCACTACCCGGACATTAATTTCTCGATATTCTTCACTGCCCGCATCCATCAGGTATAAACTCCCTCCGACTTCAAAAACCAGTTCCTTCGGTCCTGCTGACAGGTAAGAAATATCAAAGTCCGTGAATTGAGTAACCTGGTTCGATTGTTTTGATTCAATGTCATAGGACCAAATGTTCAGCCTCATGTGTTCCCCCTTATCTGACAGATAATAGATCTTGTTTCCAACCCATGCTGGTTTGCCGTCATTGGCCGGATTGTTCGTAATATTTTCTGATTTGTTTGTATTCAGGTCGAATATGATAACATCGGAAGTAAGACCACCCCGGTATCTTTTGAAGGGATAATTTTCAGTGATCTTAGTAATATAGGCAAGCCCGGATCCATCCTCTGAAAACGCAGCCAATTCCCCGTAAGGTACAGGTAGCCTCTCGGGCATTCCTCCATTTTTTCCTATTTTATAAAAATGATTTACCCGGGGGATCCCGGCTTCTCTTCTGGAAGCAAAGAGTATATTGTTTCCATCAGGGTACCATTCGATCATCCTGTCCGGAAAAGAAGCATACGTCAGGCGCACAGGCAGTCCGCCAGAAGAAGGTATTTTATAAACATCCACATTCCCATTATAACTGGCAGAATAGGCTATCTCAGATCCGTCCGGAGAAAACTTAGGGTAGGATTCCTCACCCGGAGAATGCGTTAATTGAACAGCCTGTCCTCCAGCTTTTTCCACAATCCAGATATCTCCTCCGTAAACGAACGTAATATGGGTTTCAGAGACATCCATATACTTCATCAATTTGGCATTGATCTGGGCTTTAATTGAGGTCGAAAGGAATAGGGCAAATGTAAATATGTAAGCAGTTTTCATGAATTATTGATTAAAATTTGACCTTTTATTTATCGCAGGATAAAATAAAACAAAAAATACCTATTAAACCTAAAAAATGTGATATCCGGTTAATTTTATTTCCTATTACTTTTTTTTCCATATGGAATGGTAATCCCCAGCCATGGGATGTGGTTTCACAGGGTCTGTAGCGGTTCTATTCGATGCTGTTTGGG
>CBDUBA010000081.1:0-20253 GCA_965365275.1 uncultured Cyclobacteriaceae bacterium
CCCCAATCACTCTATTTAATCATAACAAGATCACAAGCCTTTAAATGAAGCCTTGTCATTTTGACGGATCATAAAGTTCAACTTATATTTTATATTCAAGAGGAGGCATATCTGTTCCCGATTTTTTTTAAAAGATTTCTAACATACTCGTAAGGATAATATTTAGATATACTTGAAAGATATGCTAAAAAGATATACTTTTGTTGTATAAAAATAGATATCATGAAGACTGTATCACTAAAAATAGACGATTCAATTTTCAGCGAAACTGAGAAGATTCTTAAACGGATTAAGAAACCGCGTAATAGATATATTAACGAGGCTATTAATTTTTATAATAAAATTCAACGAAAACAGATTCTTGAGAAGAAACTTGAGAAGGAGTCTAACATGGTAAAAATCGATTCCATGTCTGTACTGAAAGACTTCGAGGACATTGATTATGCCGGTTAAACAATACGAAATTTGGATTGCGGACTTAAATCCTCAGATTGGAACTGAGCCAGGAAAAACCAGACCTGTTCTGGTGATCCAGACCAATTTGCTTAACAGGGTACCTCACCCTTCTACAATTGTCTGTCCGATAACGACTAACGTTAAAAAGGATTCTGAAATTTTAAGAGTTCATCTTAAAAAGGGGATGGCCAATTTAAGTCAGGCAAGTGATATAATGATTGACCAGATAAGGGCAATAGACAATAACAGATTAACCAAAAGGATTGGTGCATTGCCCGATGAATTAATTGAAAAAGTAAAGGAGAATATTCAAATAGTGCTTGATCTTGAATAATGTACAGCGCCATTAAGAACGTTAATAAAGTTAGGACGATGCGGTAATTGTACTATTCGTAATATTTATTCTATAATTCCTGCCTGAATAGAATATTTTATTATAAATCCTTAACTTTATTTCAACAACAGCTTTTAATCTGTTGTTTTTTGAATCTTAATTTTTTAATCGTACCTGAAGATCAAATAAATTTATTAACAAACTGGGTACATGAATCTGGCATTGACAAAGATCTGGATATTATTAAAGTGGAAAGATTATCGAGAAAAGGGTCATAGGATTTCAAGATTTATGGATTTGAACAAATAATCCGTGCAAAACAGAACAATTTATCGATAAAATATAAAGCCCAAAAAAATCATGGAATATAAAAACAAAAAACTCCAGCAAATTTTTAAGAATACACTGAGGGAAGAAAAAGAAAAACAGATCAATAATCGACGGTCATTCTTGAAAAAAGCTGGTCTGGGCGGCCTGAGCCTGGCTGGTTTGACCACTGCATCTACTGCTACTCAGGTGGCTTTTGCCTCTCAAAATGTAAATAGGAACTCCAGCCCGACTGATCTGAAAATAACCGATATGCGTATTGCAGAGATAGGGAAGGGTGTTGTATTTCGGACACCCATTGTACGGATTTACACAAACCAGGGTATCGTGGGTCATGGTGATGTACGGGATGGAGCCGCCAAGGAATATGCACTGTTTTTAAAAAGCCGGATTCTTGGTGAAAATCCCTGTAATGTGGAAAGACTGTTTGGTATCATAAAGCAATTTGGTCATCATGCTCGCCAGGGTGGAGGTGTATCTGGTGTGGAAATGGCTTTATGGGATCTTGCAGGAAAAGCATATGGCGTGCCAGTATATCAGATGCTGGGAGGTAAATATCGTGATCGTGTCCGCGTTTATTGTGATACCACTGTCTCGAAGGATCCCCACGAATATGCTGCCCGGATGAAGGAACGTATTGATCAGGGCTATACAGCGTTGAAAATGGATATCGGGATCAACCTGATCAAAGATATTCCCGGCGCACTTATTAATGCTCCCGAAGCTCCTTATAACCCGTATCGATACGACTACAAGTCATACAGTATGACTGAGCACCCATTCACCAGGGTACAGATTACTGATAAAGGAATGGAGAAGCTTATGGAATACTTACATGTAATGCGTGAAACGATAGGTTATGATATTCCAATGGGTACTGATCACTGGGGTCATTTTGATGTCAACGAAGCCATAAAGATCGCCAGGGCTACTGAACCCTATAATCTCGCGTACATTGAGGATATTATTCCCTGGCAATTGACTAAACAATGGAAAGAAATTACCCAATCCTCGACTACCCCGACTCAAACCGGGGAAGACATATATCGTTTGGAGGGAGGATTTGAGGAGCTTATACAGACCCGGTCTGTAGATATAGTTCATCCGGATCCAAATACTGCCGGTGGTATTCTTGAGACCAAGCGCATAGGTGACTTTGCCACGAAACATGGCGTTGGATTTATGCATCATCATGCCGCCGGACCTGTTTCATTTCTGGGCGCTGTTCATAGTGCTGCTGCCACTGAAAACTTCATGTGGCTGGAGCATCATGCGGTGGATAACGAGGACTGGGAAAATCTGGTTACCGGTTTTGATGGTCCTTTAGTCGAGAACGGGTATGTAAAAGTCCCTGAAAAACCAGGTATTGGCGTAGAGCTGAATGAGGAGGTTGTGAAAAAATACCTCATTGATGGTGAAAAACTATTTGCACCTACCCCGGAATGGGATGAGATTCGCTCCTGGGACAGGTTATGGAGTTGATTTTTATTTATTAAAAAATCGTATGATCTGAGTTTAATTTTATCAATACAACGCTTTAAAAATGTTAAAAATCATTTTACCATTTGCGTTTTTAATTATTTCAGGAAGTATTATCTATTCCCCAAGTGGGTTCTTTCCGAATAAAAGTAGCAATCTGGAATCAGAGAGCATCGTAAAATCAGATATTGATCTTACACCTATTGAAGAGTTGGGTAAGCGTCTTTACTTTGATAAGATTGCTTCACCGGATAACATGTCTTGTGCTGATTGTCATATCCCGGAGGTAGGATTTACGGGACCTACATCCGAAATTAATGCACATGGTGCTGTATACCCAGGAGCTGTCGTTCAGCGTTTTGGCAACCGGAAACCGCCCAGTGCAGCGTATGCTACATTAAGCCCGGTATTACATTACGATGAAGAGGAAGGATTATTTGTTGGCGGTAATTTCTGGGATGGCAGAGCCACTGGCGAGCAACTTGGAAATCCGGCAGCGGATCAGGCATTAGCCCCATTCCTGAATCCTGTCGAACAGAACAATGCCAGCAAAGAAGCTGTTCTGATTCAAGTGGCCAGTTCTGAGTATATCAAATTATGGGAAAAAGTATGGGAAGAACCCTTACTTGTTGAAACACCTTTGGATATTGAAAAAAATTTCGATAGGATTGGTTTGGCAATAGCTGCTTATGAAGGTTCTGAGGAAGTCAACCAGTTCTCCTCAAAGTACGATAGGGTAATGGAAGGAGAGTCTAAATTTACAGAAGAAGAGGACTGGGGTTATGATTTATTTATTGGGAAAGCCTTGTGTAGTGAATGCCATCCTGAACCTCTATTTACCGATTTTACATACGACAATCTCGGTGTTCCAAAAAATCCTGAAAATCCTTACTATGGTATGGATACTGTTTACCTGGAGGATGGCACGCAAATCAATCCGCAAGGTGCGGCGTGGATTGACAAAGGGCTGGGAGGATTTCTTGAGACACAACCTGAATGGGCGGATCTGGCAGAAGAAAATTATGGTAAGCATAAGGTGCCAACCTTGCGAAATGTAGGTAAAGAGAGCAGTGATGGATTCACTAAAGCTTTCATGCACAATGGTGTATTCAAATCACTACTCGAAGTGGTCCATTTCTACAATACAAGGGATGTTGAGGACTGGC
The DNA here is from genome assembly GCA_965365275.1 of uncultured Cyclobacteriaceae bacterium. Classification (GTDB taxonomy): domain Bacteria; phylum Bacteroidota; class Bacteroidia; order Cytophagales; family Cyclobacteriaceae; genus JAGTVG01. Next base: position 3,763 of record CBDUBA010000081.1, read on the forward strand.
CTGAACCGGAAGTGGCCGAGAATGTGAATACTCTTGAGCTTGGGAATCTTGGTCTGACAGAAAGAGAGGAAGCGGCTGTTGTGGCCTTCATGATGACTTTATCAGACGGATATGTGGGGGAGAAATAAAAAAGGCCACCTTGTGGCGACCTTTTCTGTTTTAGTGGGCCCTACTGGATTGCCTACGGCGATCCTTTCCCAAGCTTCCAATCCACAAGCCTTCTCACTTTGCTCGAATGGCCTTTTTATCTAATCAACCAGTAAGCAAGCTTCCTGTTGATCCAATAAAAAAGCCCCACCTTGCGGTGAGGCTTGTGTCTGTGGGCCCTACTGGATTGCCTACGGCGATCCTTCTCTTGGTGTTTTCAATTCAAAACCCTCCTCGCTTCGCTCGATGGGCTTTTTATCAAACCGATCTACAAGCAAGCTTGCCATCGGTTCAATAAAAAACCCCCGCCTGTTGGCGAGGGTTTTGTAATTGTGGGCCCTACTGGATTCGAACCAGTGACCCCCTGCTTGTAAGGCAGGTGCTCTGAACCAGCTGAGCTAAGAGCCCTAAATGGATTGCAAAAGTATACCTTTATAATCTGGTTGCAAAGATTTTTATTTTTTTTTTGATATTTAATTAATAATGAAATTTAATCAGATTTGCTGTAACCATCGCATTAAAAGTGTGTCGTGTAAGGTGTAATTTCTATTGTGTTGAATGACTAACTCTTTCTTAATCAAGTTTTGTAATGCTGCACTTACAGAACTGGCCGCACCTAATCCATACTTCTGCAAGAATTCCTGGCTGTAAGGATTCGATATTCCTTCAACCTTGGCGATAGATACAAGCAACTTCCATTGAATTTTGGAGAGTAACTTCTGATATGATGAAAAAAGCGGAATTTCTTGTTGCATGATTTCCTGGAATATTTCTTCCAGAACTTCATCATTCACTCGATCAGTTTTACCAAATAATTTATTACAAACTAATTGAACATAATATGTTTGCTTTCTTGTCCATTTGAAAATTAGATCTATATGAATTGATTCAATGATCTTTCCATTTTTTCTGAATAAATTTTTAATGAATTTTGAATAATCCTGATCAGAAAGTGCATCTAATTGTAGCATTTGGGCACTTCGGTAAAATGGACGATTTTTCTCACTGAACATTGAGGTCATCATATGCCTTTGACTACCAAGAAAAATAAAACGAACCATAGGTAAGTTCTGTGTCCAGGTTCGAAATGTTGCTTCTGCATGCTTCTCAGGATAGTTAACAACCTGTTGAAATTCATCAATGCAGATTATGATCGGTGTTTTCATTTCAAGAAGGAATCCTCCCAGCACCTCTAATGATGTCGATATTGACTGATTTTGTACCATGCCAAATGTTACCTGAGGTGCTCCTGTTATCGGATCTAACCCTAGTGTAGCACCAATAGATCCTAACATCTTCAATAAACGCTGGCCTATTCCTTTGGATATATCTCCAAATTGTCTAACTATTGCCTCCGCAATAATTCTATTGGCATCACTCAGATTTGATGTGCCCAATAAATCCACAAAAACTCCCTGAGTTCTTTTTTCCTTTTTGATATTTTGGAAAAAGTGCTTTACCAGGGCGGTTTTACCCATTCGTCGCCAGGAATATAAGACAATATTCCTTTCATTCGAATATTGTTCATGAAGCCATGCAAGCTCATAGGTCCGGTTACAAAAATAGGCGGGACTGTGGTAACCAGTTACAATAAAAGGATTAGCAGGTTTTCTCATTTCGAAAATTACGTTACGCAAATTACGTTACGTAAATATAGTAAAATATGTGATTAATGTCAAAAAACGATATATTATATGTTATTGACAGGCTTATTTTTTTTATTTTGCCAAAGTGATGGACTTCATTTCGCGTTATTTGATTTCAGCCTCCAAATCCATTGTTCATGTTAAGGTAATTTGTAATTATTACGGATTTACTAATTCTGGAAAGATTCTTGCTCTATGTTCTGTGGTAATTATATAATATTACTGCAAATTTGTAGTTGAACCCCTGTAAAGTGGTTAAAAAGATCCGAAATATTGTTTTGCTCATCCTGGCTGTGTTGATCCTCATTACCGGCATTGCTATGACCATCCTTTATATTTATAGAAATGAGGTCATAGCCCTATTCGTGGAGGAAGCAAATGAATATCTCGAAACTCCGGTAGAGGTCAAGAAGATTGAGCTGGAACTCTGGGAAAATTTCCCTATGGTCTCTTTTAAACTTGAGGATATTAAAATCTACGAATCGGCTGATATCACTATGGAATACCTGTGTGATGCTGATAATATGCTGATCAGTTTTGATGTTCTGAATATAATCTTCAAAAATTATGAGATCAGTACACTTAAAGTAAGTGATGCAACTTTTAACATCGGACGTGGATCTGACGGGGAGAAGAATTATGAATTTATCCGCTATACAAAAAAGGACTCTGTGAATGATCAGCGCGAACTGAACCTTCCGAATATTATACTTGAAAATGTCATTATAAACTATATTGATCTTCAAAATGATGTAAAGATCAACCTTGAAACCGAAAGATTAAAAAATAACCTTAAGGTTGAAGGGAAGAAACTGTTGATCAATTTGTCTGGTTTGATTTCCAAAAATCAGATTGATATAAAAAAGACAACGTATGTTAAGGATCAATTGATTGGACTTGCCTCAGAATTTACCTATAGTCTGGATAGCCAGATGATTCAATTTGAAGAGACAGATCTCAAGCTAAATGGTCAACTGTATCAATTGGATGGTCATATATTAACAGGAGATACAAAATATATTGATCTGAATGTTGCATCAGTGAAAAATAATGTGGAAGCAGTGGTTGCTGTTCTGCCGCATGACATCAGGAAGAAACTTTCCGAATATAAGAGCAAGGGCAAGATCACCTTCCAGGGGAATATCCGGGGTGATTTCAGCGACGGAAAAATACCTGCCCTGCAAGCTGATTTCAATTGTGTTAATGTGGAGTTCTATTACCCCGGTTATAAAAGTTCGTTTAAGAACTTAAATTTTACCGGCAATTATTCTAATGGAAAACAAAGAAGCCTGGCTTCATCAATGCTCAGAATCCAGGATTTCAGTGGATTTATTGGTAATAATGAAATAAAAGGAGATCTCAGCATCCAGAACTTCAAAGAATTAACTACTTCACTGGATCTGTCCGGGAATATTGATCTTAAATCATTCCTCGCAACTTTTCCTGTAAAACAATTTGATTCCGGGGATGGTGAAATTGAGTTCGACATCAAGTTAACAGGACGTATCAATGACCTGAAGGATAAAAAAGCCAATAGTGTAAAGGCTTCGGGTGATCTATCACTGAAACAAGTAAATTTCAGGACTAAATACAGCCCTATTGAATTCAGAAAATTTAATGGTGATTTCTACTTCAATAATCTGGATCTGGCCATTAGAAATTTCAGTGGCCAGATTGGAGAGAGTGATTTTGAGATCTCTGGTTTTTTCAGAAATATTATATCGTATATCTTCTACAGGGATAATCCAATCAAAATAATGGCTGACCTGGAGTCCAAAAATCTGAACCTTAATGAATTATTAACCCTTGATTTTTCGGAAGTGGATGGAAATGGAGAAACTGAAGAAAAGGATGAAACATTCCATCTGGCCATTTCACCAAAACTGGACATCGATTTCAATTGTGTGGTCGACCGCATCACCTTTAAAAGGTTTAACGGAGAGAAAGCAAGCGGAAAACTGAGAATCATTAACCAGAAAGCGGTAGTGGATAACCTCACATTGAATACCATGGGTGGAGACTTGATCCTGAGCGGTTCCATCAACGCGCAGTCACCTGTAAAAAGAGAATTTCTGGTGGATGGGAAACTGTCCGGCCTGCATATTGACAGTATTTTTTATGTTTTTAAGAACTTTAAACAGGAATTCCTGATGAGCCACCATCTTCAGGGACAAATCTATGCTGATGTTAACACCTATTTCGTTTTGGATGATAACCTGAAGTTTTACAGTAATACCCTGACCTCATTTATTGAAGCTCGTATCCTGGGCGGGGAACTTATTGATTTTGAACCTATGCAGAACCTGTCGAAATATGTTAAGGAAGAGGATCTGGCAGAACTTCATTTTTCGGAATTAAAAAATGATATCCAGATTATCGACCGGCAGGTTATCATTCCTGAAATGGAAATAATTTCGAATGCATACCACATCTTTGTCTCAGGAATCCATACATTCAACCAGGATATTGATTATCACTTCAGGATCCCCCTTGATCAATTTAGAAGACCGGACCGTGATTCAAGGTATGGCGAGATCGACGATAATGGATCCGGTCCACCCAGCTTATTCTTAAAGATGCAAGGTACAGCCAAGGATTATGAAGTTACCTTCGACTCGAAAGCCGTAAAAGATAAGATCAAAAATGACCTTAAAGAGGAAGGAGATGAACTGAAGGATATTCTGAAAGGTAAAAAAGCAAAGAAAAAGCAGGAGGTGGAGTTAGAAGAGGATGAATACTTTGATTTTGACGGATCTTAAATATTTACACACTTTATATTAGCGTAAAACTGAACCTTTAAAACCGTCGACCAGCCACCTAATTGCCTCTCAGATTCAGGATGAGTTTTATGCGGAGGGCTGCCTACTCTATTTAGCAGACTATAAAGCTAAATCACGGCATAAATATTTAAACAATTCACCACATTTTGTGCTTTATTATAGTGATGACAGCAATTAATTTATCATGGTACCAGTATTGAATATTATTGGGTTTCTCATAAGATTTGGGAATTACACTAATTAATTGAAGAGTTCGTCCGGAGAGCAATGATAATCTATAGTTGAAGCTGTCGGACATATTGGCCACTGCCAGGTAAAATGGAATTTTCTAATAAAATTATAGCATGGAATGATTATAAAAAGTATTTTAAAGCAATGAAAAAGACGGTTAAGCAAAGCATTTATATTCTATCAGCATTATTTATTTTCAATTCATGTATACCACCCGTTGAGGGTCCGCCACCTGATCCCAGATCTTTTGAACCGCCCGATACTGATTTACTTGATGTTGGGTACGCATTGCCTTACCTGGGGGACTTTATGTATGCCATGCACAAAACACATCTGACCGATCTGATTGATGAGGAGGGACCATTTACTGTTTTTGCTCCCATACATGTATCTTTTGATAAGTTTCGTATTGAAAATAAAATTATGCATATCGATCAGTATCCGGAGGATAATCTAAGGAAAATTTTGCGTTATCATGTCCTTCCTGGTAATTGGAGTGTTTTAAATATGCCTGATGGGTATTATGCCACTATGCTGAATGAAAAAACAACAGGAAACCCAATTGACCTCTACATAGAGTACAACTATATATTTAGAATAAATGGCCTTAATATTATTTTTGAAGCTGACCTGCCATCAGCGAATGGCTATATGCATGCCATAAAAGCAGTTTTGAAAATCCCAACTATGCTTGATCAATTATCTGTAAATAAAGACTTTTCGTTGATTACTGAAATTCTGAACAGAGAAGATATTGATCCTGATATCAAGTCCTTATTATCAGATGATGAACCGGATACTTTTTTTGCTCCAACCGATAAGGCTGTAATCTCATACCTCGATAATAATCCAGCCTGGACAACTATTGAGGATATCCCAACAGAATCCCTCAATGAAATCATCAGGAATCATCTGTTGAGCAATGATAATATTGTTATGAAAGGAGTCAAGGAAGATATTACGCTAACCCTGTTGAATGGAAATACTGTTACAGTTAAAATAGACTATCCCAAGTGGTCAATATTACAGGGAAGCAGAGAAATTGCAGGAATAGACGTAAAGGATATTCAAGGTGTGAATGGTGTTGTACATCAAATTGACAAGGTTCTGGTTCCTTAGAACCCAGTTTAACAGTTACCTGTCTGGTCACCACAACCAGCTGCCTTCCTGACAAAGTCATTCAGGTGGGGTTTTGCCGGAAGGGCGACCAATCATGACAGGTAGTTTGATTGTGTTTTTTATTTAGAACTATAGCGGTTGAACCCATTTTTCTGGTATTTGAACAAGGACTTGCAGTGATCCCTTCCTCAATTTTTAAGGAGATAATAATCATATCGCTATGATTTATATACGTATTCATTATTCTTTGTCAGGTATAACTCGATCTCCTGGATCATCCCCATGGTCAGAGGTTTCTGTAAATACCCCTTGATGCAAGGGTACTGTTTTGCCTGCTCCCTATCCTTTTCAGCAATCGAATTGGTTAGCAGGAATAAGGTGATCTTTCGCCTGTAACTTTCTTTTAGCTTGATATACTCTGAAAGAAAATCCCAGCCTTTCATATCATAGAGATTTAGATCCAGAAATATTAAATCCGGATAATCCCCCTGTCGCATTGAACTGTTTGACTTCAGGTACCTCAATGCAGCCTTTCCTGAGTAAAAGCTGTCAGCTTTCTCCGCAAGACCTGAGTGCTCTACAATTTTCCCCGTAATGTAGTTGCTCAATTCATCATCATCTACGATCATTAATTTATTAACTGGTATCATAGCTTTGTATTTTTGTTTTAGGTTACAATTGTATTATGGAAAAAGCGTGCCAACCGGAAAAACATCCCCTCAATTGCGCTAAAGCGTATTTCCGATTATGCAAATTGTCCTAAAATGAAAAAAATTCCCAAATTGGGATAATTGCTGAGGTGTGGGAAAGGGTTGATGCCTGCAGGGATTCCGTCTTAATCCAGGCATTGCCAGAAAACAATCTGTTGAGAAATTAAGCTAAGGAAAAAGTCAATAAAGGTTAAAAAACTACCTTAACAGGTACATCTTGCCGAATCCTTTGGTAAAACCACGGTCACCGGAAGTTTCGCGGTGTTTGAATTCCTGTTCAGGGGAATTTAATATTACCCTGTACAGATATACGCCATTGGCGAGCTGGTCCCCATATTCGTCGCGGCCATCCCAGGCGTAATCGGTTATGTTATTCCCAATGTGTATTGGCCCGATCTCGTCCTGCATGATCTCGCGTACCACCTTGCCACTGACGGTCATGATCTGGATCTTATACTGATCCGGGATCACGCTTCCCGTCAGGGTAAAAACAAACCTTGTCGAGGTTGAAAATGGATTCGGATAGGGATAGAAATTCGTTATCTGGGATTCATTAATGACCTCAAAACGGACCTGGTAAGGTTCAGTGCCGGAAAGATTACCACTCGCATCTGATGCCTGTACCTTAAGTGTATATATCCCGTCTTCAAATGGCGGAGGTTGATATTCTACCTTGAAATCGGCTTTCTCTGTGGCCGGAGTCCAGCTGACAGCGGGATCTGAAAAGGATATTCTTTCGAAAAAACACTCTTCACAGGGTGGTTTTATGAGTATTTCAACCCCTGTAGTGTCTGTTTTTCTGAGAATCTCATTTTCATCTTTAACGATAACCGAGATCAGGGGAGATGGGGCTACAATATCCCCATCAAGAATATATCTCCCATCAAAGGCTACATCCAATACAGGATTAATATTATCCCTGTTTACTATCACAAAATTCTCCAGGTTGAGGTAATTATTATTGAAATATCTTTCCGGGATGATATTTGGATTAGCGGCTACATCCAGGTCATTCGGCCCGCCCAGGTCAAGCGTGTTGAAACTGACCGGAAATTTCTGTTCTTCCCTGGCCATTAACGCCTTAATAAGGAGGCTGTCTGTTCTGCGAAAACGCCCTTCCTGGTTAAAAACGGAATAAACCACCAGGATGGAATCGCTGAAATTTTTATCACTGATATTTCGAAATACGAAGGTGGCATCCATTTGCTCCCCTTCATCTTTTTCGATATCCACTGTTTCCTGCCCTTCATCCGGATAAAGTATCCCCTCCGGCATGGGCTCATAGCTAACAATCCAGCTGTCCAGCTGCGCCGGTGTGAGCAAAGAAGTATCGGAGGTTTGAAAGATCAATCTCAAATAAGGATACAAATCAGGATTTATACCTGATATATCCATATTGTCAACTGTTATGCCGGATTGTAGCATTGTCTCCTCGTTGCTCTGGTTTATACCCCATATCTGGAAACTGTAGTTGTCATTAACAGGATCATCGATACCGTTTACCTGGTTATAGAAGGTAAACCAGGTATTTGAAGGACCAATTTTTACTGAAGTCATTTTCCCGGAGGTTGCAAAACCATTAATTGTTTCAGACAAACTGATCTCCTGTTCATCGGAAGGCGTACCCGAGGATCCATCTGCAGTAATTTCGATCGCGGTTCCCTCAGGTGCTCCTTTATATCCTAATATGAGGTAGGGATCCCCATCGTTCAGATTATCCAGAACAGCTGAGGATGCGCCAATTTCAAGCAATTTATCTTTAATTTCCGCTGTCCAGGAGTTGAATAATACATTTCCGATACTGAAGATCAGCACATGATCGCCCGGTTCTACAGCATCAATATATTGCCTCAGGTAGTCCTGGCTGCCTGTAATTTCATTGTTCAGGAAATTGTTAATGGCCTGGGGTTGTCGGCCGCAACTTCTTCTGTCCAGAATATCATACTGTCCAAATCGCATAACCAGATAGGGATTGGTGGTCACTTCCTCAAAAGCAATGGCATTGATGGAATTCGATGTACAATATCGGGTGTTGTATATATAGGGAATCCCATTCAGCAGTAAACTAACATCCATATAGGTCTTGTCCGGATGGTTAGCGCCGTAGGTTGTGGCTTCTACAGTGGTTTCATAAGTTGCAAAATCCCATTGCCTACTGTCAGGATTGTAACTCAATCCTTCATAATTATTTTCCAGAAGCTGATGAACACTTTTTTGTGCCCAGCCTTCAGGCCCGTCCTCAATATAGAGGAAGGAGTAATTTGACCAGCTGTCTTCTTCACCAGGCATTACGTCCGAAAATTTGGATCGCCAGAAAAATACCGTACTATCAACATCACTGAAATTCTGAAAAAGATCAGCATCCCATACTGCTATTCCTTTCCGTGAAGTCGAAAAGCTTTGCCTAACCGGGCTGTTAAATCCGGGAATTGTATCCAGCTCAAACAGAAACTGCCTGGCATCCCCCAGGACATCCGTAGCCTGGCTAACCAATTGTTCCGGACTGATATCCACAATGGAATAATTGTATGGGAAAAGGTTTTGTGTCCCCAATTTTGGCAGGAAGTAATTGTAATCAACTGTATTGTTTGTTTTTCTCAATTCAGGGATCGAGTCAAATGGATCAACAGTGATCCTGAATTGATTCAAGCCAAAAGCCCCATCAATATTGTTATTTACGGTAAAAAACAGGGTGTCCTGGTAAAAGACCGGATTAAATAATTCCGGATCCAGGTTATAGATGGTGCCATCGGGGAGGGTCCTGTCGATGGTAACAAAGAATGGTTTCTCATCGGCCCGGCCAAAATTTTTAACAACTATAGCGATCTCAAACGAATCTGTCAGGGTAGTGATTGGTTCATCATCCAATGATATAATCGATATATCATTATTGGAAATGGAATAGTCGGGTCTTTTAGCCCCAAATAATATTGCAGCCGGATCCCCTTGCAATACATTCTGTTGAATCTGTGCAACATTTCTTTCCGATGGAGGCACGGCTTGTAAGAAGCGATTTATGGTTTCCTGAAGTATCTTGCCGTAGGATTGATCAATATAGGAAGAATCTCCATAACCAGTTCCCAGAAAAGTACTGGTAAATATTTTCAGCGTACTGGTATATCCGACGTCGGAATGTGCATAAAAACCGGTGGCACCTCTCTGGCCGGTAACGATCCAATCCTCTCCGAAGGTCATAAAGGGTGTGAAAATATTGCCTGCATCACAACCATTGATATACATAAAAGGATACTTTCCACGGTTATTATAGCCCATGGCCGGATCCGATACATATCCTATGTCAATATCGGTTATATTAGGTGCAGAATGGCCAAAGAAAAGGATCAGGCTTTTGCCTTCGTTGATTTCATCAGAGATATTGATCAGTTCAACACTATTATTGCTTTCCTTATAAATATTTAAAGTATTGGAACCCAGATAAAGGTCTTCCTGAATGGCTTTAAACTCATTGATGAATTGCCTGAATCCTACCAATTCACCTGCAGAAGTACCGCCGCTGAGCTGGATTATATCCTTCTTCCACATTTCATCGAATTGAAAAAGTTCGGCTTCCTTCACCTTATCCAGGTAATTTGCTAGTTCGACAGCACTTTTTGCAGTTATCCTGCCGGTAGGTATGCCTGGTCCGTAAGCTAAACCATTTAATCCAGCAGTAAACAGAACATCACTCCCTGGGTAACCTGCGGTCGGGATCCAGTCTTTAACTTCAGTAGAGGTTTGCAAGCCTCGATAATATTGATAATTAGGTGTTAATCCTTTACCGATAAGCAATAAATATTCAGGATTGCCATTCAATACCATATCCCTGCAGAAATTTCGAACAGCCAATGGGGAATACTCACCATAACTGTATTGATTAAATAAAGTGCTGATCTCAACGGAAAGGGTATCGAAACTGCCACCCTCCGGAGAGGCACGATATGTGGCATATGCCTTCACCGGATCAGTATAATTGCCTGTAGCCTGTGTGAATTCAGAATGGTAAAGCAAAAGGTAATTAGCTGTTAATGCAGTAATCCTTCTTACCGTGATCTTCTGAATAGTTGATACCGGCATTGAGTTTTCTGAACTTGCCAGGATCCTTCTAACGAAAGTATTTGGGATTATAGCACGGATAATCCCTGAAACAGAATCATATCCTATATTCACTACATTGTTTGGGTCCGTAATGTCCCATATCACCCCCGGGTTAGTAATGCCCGAAAACTCCACATAAGATTTTCCTCCGGGATTTGCCTCCAGGATATATTCTTTATAAGTGAGGTCATTTTGATTAAACAGTTGCGGATATTCCAATTGAATATAAGAGACCGAAACATGGGTCAATTCACTTTCCGGATAACCCTCTTCGGCTACCCTGATAAATAATTCTCCGGAGGTGCTGATATCAGCCCAATTCAGGGTATCTTCAAAAAGGGCGTTATATCCATATTGAAATTCCTTGTAACCCAGGGTACGCAGCGATGTACTTTGAGGGCCAGCTTCAACAAGGGTATTATGATTCGAATTCGTTCTTCCGGCCAGGAGCAAGTTAAACCTTGGCTCCGGACCGGATTCATACCGAAAATTCAGGCTGTCAAAACTATATTGCTGTGATTGACTTTTTCGAATTCTTGATCCGGTAAATCCTTCGCCGTAATCAAAATGCGCATTTACACTTTCTGCAGTAGCTGATCCAAGTGGATAATATAAACCGGCAGAATAATTGTTGGTTAGAATGATGGTTCTTTTTTCCCAATGATAAGGTTCGGGTGGAAGACCTCCTGTATTCGATTCATAGAAATCCTGTATCCGTTTTCCATTCTGCCCATTTATATTGTAGGTCAGGAAATAAAAGGTGGTGTCTGAATATAAATTATATAATTTATGAGGCTGAGCCTCTGCCGGAACATACAGCCTTTCATCGAGTGTCCCGTCATTTCTTTGTCCGTAAAATTCGATAAAATCCTGGTTATCAAATTGGCCATCATCCTCTCCTTCAACAAAAATGGCCATTTCCTCCCCGCGATGAAATAACTGTAATCTTTGAGGATCGATCGATGATACCGGGAATCCGATTTCCTGGAGATCATCATAGCTTATCCTGTATATACCATCCTTTCCAACCGGCACCTTGTAATATTCCTGATCGAAGTCGATCCATTCATTCCCAATGGGTTGTGCATGGGTATGGCACACCGGAAACGTCAGAAATTTTAAAATTATGATGCTCGTGAAGCAATAGAAATACCATTTCGACGGGATATGAGTAAACCTTGTATCAATTCGATTAAATCCAACATTTTTTGATAGCGGGATAAAATGTAGCCTGGCCATAATCGGATCAGATCCAATTTCTTTAAATAGTCGATATTTCGAACCAGGATTCATTAATCAAACGATATTTTCAGTGAAAAAATATGCGAGTATAAAGATTCGGAAAAGTCTCCTATATTAACAAATGCATAGTCCACAGATATGATTTTGATCCGCACACCCAGGCCGAATGAAGGTTGGTATGACCAGTAGGTAGATCCGTCAAAATCTCTGATCTCCTGTATATTTTCAACGCCCATTCGTAGAAAACCAATCTTTTTATAGTCGAATTCAATACCAAAGTGAGGATTAACTGAGGCGAAGTCCGAATTAAGGGGAACATTCCTCTTTCCATCGAAAGTGATTTCCAGGTCCATGGACGGTAGAATACCCACCTTTTCTTTTATCCTGAATTGATAACCCACACCCAGGATCAGTCTGGGGAGGGTCACTTCAAGTGAATTTTCAGGGATTATGTTGCCGGTCTGGGCATATACGTCTGCGACGAGTTCAGAATTATGTGACCATGCATTAAAAGTGCCGAAAACATCACGGAACATCGCCCCGAGATACCATTTCTTGAGTATTATTTTTGCCCCAATATCGATTCCAAAACCCCAGGCATTCGCAAATTCACCTACCCTCCTGTGCACAATCTTGAAGTTACCGCCCAGGGACAGGTTCTTTAGTTTTGGGAATTTGCGTGCATAGGATACAAGGAAGGCATAATCAGCCGCGGTGAAAAACCGGATATTATTATAATTAATTGCGCCATTGGCATCATACAAGTATCGGGTATCCGGGATATCGTCCACGGCAAAGCGGATAATTGATCCACCAATATGGCTTAATGAGTCTATAGGAGTAGCGAAACCGATATAGTCATAATTGGCTATACCTGCGAAATAGGAAGCGTGCATCAGGGATATATCATACTTTCTGGTAATGTCTGTGAGCCCTGCAGGATTCCAGTAACTGCTGTTCACATCATCTGTGACGGCTACCTGTGTATTTCCCATACCCATGGCCCGCCCGCCTACACCCAGGTTGAGGAATTCATTGCTGTATTTGGGCGTATTGTCCTGGGCCAAAAGACGGGGTGCAGCGCATAGCCATACCAATACGACCAACAACAAATATCTCCGGGCAAGCGCCATACACAATTTGATTATACTCAATGGATAAAAATACGAAATGCATTATAAAAAACGCATATTGTGTCTTGTAAAATAAGCAGGTAGACCCGGTAACGCTCATAGCCAGCTTCACTCCTGAATTCGAAAATTAGATCAGAATTACCCAATTAATTTGCTCAAAAATATAAACAAAACAATAATATATTGTAATATATAAAGAATATTTAATACAAAGTAATATTTTTTAACTAGTACTTGGCCATACAAGGTACTTTCCCGTATATTAGTCTGAAAGAGAAATATAAATGATGACCGATGAAAGTTGAAAATACACAGGTTCAAATGCGGAAAGGAATACTGGAGTTTTGTATCTTGAACATCATTTCCCGTGGGGAAGTATATGCTTCAGACATGCTCGAGGAACTTACATCCGCCAAAATTATGGTAGTGGAGGGCACCTTATATCCCTTGCTCACCAGACTGCGAAAAGCCGGCCTGGTCGACTATAAATGGGTAGAGTCGACATCCGGACCACCAAGAAAGTATTATAAGCTGACAGACAATGGGAAGGACTTTCTTTCGAAACTGGATGCCACATGGGGAGAATTGATGAATTCAACCAATAAAATTATATCGAACAAAGACGCTAAATCAAAAACCCGCAAGAAATGAAAAAGAATATCAGTATAAATATCAGTGGGATAATCTTTCATATCGAAGAGGACGGATATGATAAGTTGAAAGAATATCTGGAGACAATACACAGATATTTTTCTTCCTATGATGACAGCTCAGAAATTATCGCTGATATCGAGAATAGAATAGCTGAAATATTTTTAAGTAAGCTTAAGGATGGGATCCAGGTCATAACGATTGAAGACGTTGAAGCCTTGATGGCTACAATGGGGGGAATCAAGGATTTTAAAGAGGTAGAAGTAGAAGAAGAGCCAGAACCGGAACCGCAGGAGAGCGAGGCCGAAGGATCAGGAACTTACCAGCAGACAGAGACCAAAAGATTGTATCGCGATGAAAAGCGCAAGATACTTGGAGGCGTACTGTCAGGCATAGCGCATTACTTTTCAATTGATTCGCTATGGACACGATTAATATTTATCGTCCTGTTTTTTGGAGTATGGTTTTTCCCATCAGTTCCTGCCTTAATGGCCATTGCTTATGTCGTTTTATGGATTATAATACCGGGAACTTATGAGCTGGAAGATCAGAAGAAGGTTAAAAAGATGTTCCGCGATCCGGATGATAAGGTATTTGGCGGAGTTTCCAGTGGTATAGCTGCCTATTTTGGTATCGATGTGATCATCGTCAGATTGCTCTTTATCGTCTTGGCATTATTTGGTGGATCGGGTCTTATCCTATACGTTATTCTCTGGATCATACTTCCTGAAGCCAGGACCATCACTGATAAAATGGAAATGCAGGGGGAGCCCGTTACGCTCAAGAATATTGAAACAAATATTAAAAAGAGCTTAAAGGTGGAGGAGGGTGAAGAGTCTGTCTGGATGAAGATATTACTGTTCCCATTCAGACTCATCGCAACCTTTGTCAATTTTTTATCCAAAGCACTGGGTCCAATAGCAGTATTTCTCATTGAGGCCATCAGAGTAATATTTGGAGTTCTACTGGTTATCATTGCGATATCCATGACACTAGCCCTACTTATCACGGGTGGTGCCGCACTAGGAATTTTTACAGGTACATATTTTGTAGATTTTGTAGATTTTCCATTGGAACTCATCAGGCAGGATCTTCCAGTGCTTCCTTTGATTGCAGGATTTTTTGCGTGGTTGATACCTCAGATCTTCCTTGTAATACTTGGAGTTTCTGTGATCACCAAAAAGCTTATCCTGAATGCGAAAATTGGATGGTCTATGTTCGCCGTATGGTTGATCTCCTTAGTGGTTCTGGTACTGACCATACCACCGATCGTCGGCAGGTATAGCCGTGATGGTGTCCATACTGAGGTTAAGAGATATGACCTGGCTGGTAAAACAGCAGTATTGAACCTGAAACAGATTGGATTGGAAGATTATGATGTGACCACCTTAAAATTGCGGGGTCACGAAGATTCAGTCTACCGGCTGGAGCAAAGATTTGAAGCACGTGGAAAGTCCAGAATGGATGCTATAGAAAATGCTAAAATGGTAACATATAACGTTGTGCTGGACGATTCGGTATTAACTTTCGATTCGAACATACAATTCAGCGATGAAGCCAAATTCAGGGGGCAAAAACTGGATATGATTCTTTATATCCCTTACAATCAAACATTTATGATGGATGAAGACCTTCGGTATATTATTCGAAGCACCATTTACACAAATGGATACAGGGTGTCACAGATGGAAGGCAATACCTGGATGTTCACAGAGGATGGACTGCAATGTCTGACTTGTACTTCCGAGAAATCCAGTTCGAGTACCAGGCGTTCCAGCATACCTGATAATGGCGACCGCATCAGCTTTGACTTCGAAGGATTTCAGAGTGTGGATATAGGGAGCATATTTAATACAGAAATTCTGGCAGGATCAGACTGGGATGTGGTGGTTAGTGGAAGAGACAGCGACCTTGAAGATGTAATCGCTAAAGTGACCAATGGAGAATTGAATATCAACTTTAAAAAGGATATATCGAAATGGGACCGGAACAGAAAAGAGGTAAGGGTTTATATTACAATGCCAGAATTGGCAAGCCTGGACCTTTCAGGTGCTGCAAAAGGAAGAATTTTCGGATTTGACCAACACCATATGGATGTCAGTCTCTCCGGGGCATCAGTTACTGAGATGGATGTGAATTTAACTGAAGCCAATATAAAACTTGCCGGGGTATCACGGTTGAACCTGTCTGGCAGTGGAGAAAACCTGGAAGCAACGGTTTCGGGTGCATCTAACCTGGATGCAGAGGATTTTATGGTCGATTATGCTGTTGTTAATGTTTCAGGAGCATCAAAAGCCAGGGTACATGTTAACAAAGAACTGGAAATTGATGCCTCAGGAGGAAGTTCAGTTCGATATTCCGGAGAACCAATGATCCGCAGCGACCGCTCATCCGGCAGCTCAATTATAAAGGAATAAAAGGTAAACACAAAATAATTAGACATGAGAGAAAACACGTATAGAACACACCAGAAAATATTGGGCGCTGTTTTAGTAGCCTATGGTGCCCTGAATTTTACCGGGGGAATTGCCTTACTTGCCTCCATTAATGTAGTAAATATTTTTGTCGACGAAATGGAGGTTATCGAATTGGTTACCTTCGTGAGCAGTTTTATTGGCGGGGCACTGTTGCTTACTTCTATTCCTGGCATAATAGCAGGTGTAGGATGCATACAGGAAAAAGAATGGTCAAAGATCATGAGCCTGATCATGGGGATCATTTATTTACTGTTCTTCCC
>CBDUBA010000082.1:0-19881 GCA_965365275.1 uncultured Cyclobacteriaceae bacterium
TTTTAAGAATTGAGAGGATTAAAACACATTGTCAAGAAACGGGAGGATTAAAACCCATTGTTTAGAATCGGGTAAAATTAAATTCTGCTCTGCGGTTCATACGGATTTCTTCACTATCCATATTGGCTATGATCGGCATCTTTTCCCCAAAACCGAGCACTTTTATCCGGGATCTTTCAACACCCTGCTCTATCATATACTGACGAACTGATAATGCTCTTCTCCTGGATAGATCTATATTATAGTAATAGTCCCCTATGTAATCCGTGAATCCACCGATCTCCAGATTTATATCCTGATGTTTAAGCAGGAAAGCAGCAATGGCATCCAGGATAGGATAAGATGGGGGTAGAACAACATCAGAATTAA
Organism: uncultured Cyclobacteriaceae bacterium; assembly: GCA_965365275.1. Taxonomy (GTDB): domain Bacteria; phylum Bacteroidota; class Bacteroidia; order Cytophagales; family Cyclobacteriaceae; genus JAGTVG01. Next base: position 370 of record CBDUBA010000082.1, read on the forward strand.
AATTGAATATAACCAGATTTTCAAGGTTCGATCCGCCGGAAGTATAAGACCTTGATTCCGGGGCAGGATCTGAATATTCCTGAACATTGCTTTGAAACTCCTCAGATGTAACCTCTTCAAAATCCTCATCTGTTGTAACCTCCTCAAAATCCTCATCTGATATTTCTTCATCTTCCTTTTCAGCTATTACTGTGGCAGCAATAACCTGGTCAATATCGTCCAGATCTTCCTGAGGCTCTGAATCCTCATCAATTTCTTCTGTTTCATATGCTTCAATTCCTTCTCCTATAGCCATTACATCCGCTACAAGTTCCGGCTCGGATTCTGCCAGGTCCCGGGATAGGAAAATATTAAGATCGAATGTGTAGGGTTTGTCTTTATTTTCTAATTCGAAGGGCATTTCAACTGCTTCATAGCCTTTCTTTTCTCCAACAAGTTTGTATTTGTAACCTGATCTGAGAAATATTTGGTAGTTTCCGGACATTTCATTTGAAAATGTTACACCATATATTTCATTTGAAGGTTCAACAAGGAGAGATAAGAGGGCATTAAGAGGTGTAGCAGCTTGTTCATCCATAACCTTACCTTTAACAACTACGAGCGGATTGGCTTCCATAAACTGGGGCCTTTCTACTCTCACTATTCGCATCATCCCATCTTTGGTTCCCTGAGCCAGGTAGGCATAGGAATCTTTTTCATCGAAATAAAAGTAATGATCATTGTATGGCGTATTGATATCTTCTCCGATATTCTCAGGTTCTCCCCAGTTTTGCCAGGAATCATCCAATCTTTTAACTCTGAAGATATCGCTGCCTCCCAATCCGGGATAACCTTTTGAAGTAAAGTATAATGCATTTTCTTCCATGGAAAAGAAAGGTGCATATTCATCCTCAGCTGTGTTCAGGCTTCCTATATTTACAGGAGTACCCCATTTATTTTCCCCTTCCTTTAGTGACACATATAGATCTGTTCCCCCAAGCGTTCCTTTTAATTCACTGGATATGATCAAAACATTTCCATTATCCGTAATCGTATAATCCGCATCAACAGGGATCTCACCGGCACCTTTGATTTTCTGAACCTCCGATGATGTCCATGATCCACTTTCTTTGGTGACAGCTGACAGGTTCGCCCTTACCTTATTGGCACTTCCGCTTACATTCCCAACCATCAGCCGTGGATTGCTTCCATCGTTATATATGGAATTTGAAGTATTAAATCCAATATTATTGATTTTTTCACCCAGTCTGACAGGATCAGAATATCTACCGTTATCAAAAGTAGAAAACCAAACATCTCCGGGATCATTTATACCTCCTATATTTTCTTCACTGAATCCTCTCGTAAAAAATAATGTTTTTTCATCATCAGAGTAGACCGGTCGAATATCTGATTCCTCACCTGAAGCATTAAGATCAATATTTCTTTTTGCCAGTCTGGGATTCAGACGATATGCAAACCCTTCTCTGAACCGAATGGGTACTACCGAAGTTGATACTCCGATTGCATCGATAGAATTAGCACCCGGAACCATGCTGCCATCCAATACCACTTTTACGGCTGTGATATTGAAATCATAGGTTGGAAGAAATACATTTAATATCCGGTTGTTTACTTCAGTTGGTCCGGGGATAAAAGATCCAACAAGGTGTGCATCCTTGTTTTCATCATACACGTAGATCATTTCTATCGCCCCGGGATTACTTGATTCCACTATGGCGATCTGACGGATTTTCATCGGACTGCCAAATCCAACCACAAGATACTCGGGTGAATCAGGAGAACTGGCCATCCATGCCATGGGGTCCTTTCCACCAAATTTAAATGCATTGGGAGGGCCGGTAACCTGGGCAGCAGAAAAATCTCTCCCGGAAAACTGAGAGGAATACTCAATTACTTCGCTGGCCCATATAACTTCTTGTGCATAACTGTAACATGTAATAAGTGAAAACACTAAAAACAAATACGTCTTCATAGGTGATCAGATCGAAGGTTTAGCCAAGATAAAAAAATTAATCGTATTATATCAAATACAAATAGAACTTTATTTCAGCCTGATTTTTAGGAATTTAGCTGTTTTATCGCTGTTTTTTTGAAAATTTGTTAATTTATTAATTTAAGTGGAATTGGTTAAATTTCTTTGTATCAACCAATTAAAAAAATAGTGGTAGATTTTGATAAGCGAAAGCCGGTTGGAAGTTCACTCCTGAAAAAAAAATCTGAAAATAGTGTAAAAGGGTAAATCCGCGAATTTCACATATTAATGTTGATAACAGGATTCTTTATACCTTATCGGGTAAAATTATACTCAACCCTGCGGTTCATTCTGAGATCCTTCTCATCATCTACCCCATATACTGCAGTCATTCTTTCTCCGAATCCAAGAACGGAGATCCGGTTTGAATTTATACCTTTGTCAGTCATATACTTTTTAACGGCAGAGGCTCTTCTCAGAGCGAGTTCATTATTGTATTTTTCATTACCAATATGGTCTGTAAAGCCTGCTAATTCAATATTCATATCCGGATTATCTTCCAAGAATTTCACCAGTATATCTATAACAGGATATGACTCTTCTGTAATATTATCAGAGTTGAAGTCAAAAGTTATATCATAGGCATCACCTGAAGTGATATCCGTATCGGCCACCGGTCCGGGTCTAACTTCAGGCTGTTCAGGCGGTTCATCGGTTGCGGCAACCACTTCATCAGGAACCAGTACACCCAATCCCATTTCGATATCCAGGTTATATGTATACTCCGCATTTCTGTTCTCAAGGGCCAGGGTAGTCTCAAAAACCTCAAATCCTTCTTTTTCACTCATTATGATAAATTCATTCCCTGAGGGAACCACGATCTCATATGCACCTGTGGTCTGGTCAGAAATGGTCATTCCATAGGTCCTTTCCTCAGGCAATATCAACAACGAAATTACCGAGTTCACAGGTCTGTCGGTTTCCCGGTTAACAACATTTCCCTGCAGAGTAACCATAGGAGTTTTCTCCAGGAATACCGGTCTTTCGACCCTGATTATACCATAGGTACTGTCTATATTCATTCTGGCAAAAAATGCATATTCATCTGCATCATCAAAGAAAAAATAATTCTCATCCATATCGGTATTGATGTCCCCGCCAAGATTCTCAGGGGTTGTCCAATTGGTCCATGAATCACCAATCCGTGTGATACGGAATATATCACTTCCTCCAAATCCTGGATAGCCATTTGATGCAAAATACAGCGATCGTTCACTCTCAGAATAGTATGGTGAATATTCGTCCAGTGTGGTATTTATATTTCCGCCCATGTTCACAGGTTCTGACCAGCGGTTTCCATTTATCTGCCTGATCATGTAAAGATCCCTTTCACCTTCCGTGTCATAACGTAATGTGGAAAGGATGATAACAGAATCGCCCGGCACTATGGAATAGTCAGCATCGATAGAAGCAATCCGGCTGTTTTGAATTTTCAATTCTCCGATATCACCCCATTCCCCATCCGTCCTGGTGATCACTATTGCATTTTTGGCTGCAGTCCTGGATTTGCCGGAAATATTTGCCAATAGAAGTGTAAGGTTGCCATCTTCATATATCAAATCATTGGTACTGTTATACCCTATATCATTGATCCTTTCTCCAAGAGAAACTCCCTCCTGAAAACGGCCACTGGCCTCATCATACGATGACTGCCAGATATCACCCGGGTCATCAATTCCTCCAATGTTTTGGGGGCTATATGCTCGTGTGAAGTACATTGTATTCAGGGCTTTTATATAAACCGGGCGTGAATCCGACACATTCTCTTCGGCCCCGAGAGATAAAAACTGATTTTCAAGACCCGGATTTCGCCGAAACGCTATTTCTCTTTCTGCTATTATAGGAACTGTTGATCCGGAGATCCCGATGGCGTCAATACCATTATACCCTGGAACCTGACTTCCATCAAGTACAATTTTTAGAGCACTGACCGCATATTCTGTCTCAGAAAGATATATGTTAAGCAATCTCCCTTCAACATTTAATTCCCTGGGGACAAAGGTATTCAACAGGTATTCCGTGTCATTTTCATCGTATAGAAACACCTGATAGAGAGCTCCTGGATTAAAAGATTCCCCTATGGCAATTTGCCGCACCTGCATGGGTTGCTCAAAGCCAACTTTTACGAAAGAAGTTCTATTCGGCCTGGAAGGCAGCCAGGCATTGGGATTATCCCCATAGTCAGGAAGCACATCAGGCTTGCCAAGGACCTGTGTTGCTGAATATTGATATTCCGATAATTGGGTTGAAAAATCCAATACACTTGAGGCCCACTGGACTTCCTGGGCTATGCCGATATATCCCATGAGCATCAATGCTGATGCCAAGAAAATTCGCTTCATTTAGGAATCAGGTTGGTTAACCGGGACAATTTAAATAACTTAAGGGCATTAATGCAAATCAGATCGAAAGAATTCTGATTTCCACCCTCCTGTTCATTTGCCTTGATTCCTCGGTATTTTCAGTAGAAATAGGCTTACTACCACCAAAGGCCGCGGTTTTTATCCTTTTGTGATTAATCCCATGATTGACCAAATACTTCTTTATTTCAAGTACCCGATTCTCGGAAAGTTCTATATTTGCCCTTCTTCCCCCGAGGCGGTCAGTATGTCCTTCGAGCCGTATTTTCATGTCGGGATACTGGTTCAGCAACATAACGAGTTCGGAGATTTCCTGAAGCGATTGGCCTAGTATCTTATAATCTCCCTGGGCAAAATAAATATTGTACAATCTTAATAATTGCCCCGGCCTGACAGACAGCAGCTCGAAATTCAAGCCACTTTGATTTCCACCGATTTGGACCGTGTCTATCTCGGGCTTGTAATTATGCGAGGTAACTTCGACGACGTACTTCTGATCGGTTCGTATGGTAAGTTCAAATGACCCATCAGCGATGCCGGAACCAGTGATATACACATCTGAAGCATCCGGTACACTTTCAAATACCAGGGTGGCATTGATGGGTTCCTTGGTCAACGCATCCGTGATCGTTCCTCTTATCTTATAGTCCTTATAAAGCTGATATCCAGTCTGACTAAAACTATTGAATGCCATAGTCAGGAATACCAGCAATGGAATTACTGGTAATCTTACAGGTTTCATTTATCATAAACAGGTTTCCTATAAAAGAAACGCTCAAATTTGATTTCAATTACATAAATTGATTCAAAATATTCTCGTACAACTCCTGTTTACCGCTGATCAGAGTTGGTTCACCCGCTTCTCCTGCAATTTTTTGCAGGTCTTCCAGTTTCAACCTGCCAGCTTCAAAAGCTGCACCATTTCCTGAATCAAAAGAAGCATATCGCTCTTTTCTCAATTTTTTATAGTCAGAGTTCTTCAGGATCGTATCTGCCACAAGCAGAGATTTGGCAAAAACATCCATGCCGCCAATATGTGCATGGAACATGTCTTCCAGATCCGTAGAGTTCCTTCTAGTTTTAGCATCAAAATTTATGCCACCTCCTTTAAATCCACCAGCTTCCAATATTACAAGCATGGCTTCCGTCATTTCATACACATTATTTGGGAACTGGTCAGTATCCCAGCCATTCTGATAATCACCCCGGTTTGCATCGATACTTCCAAGCAATCCTTCACTAGCGGCAACCTGAAGTTCATGCTGAAAAGTATGCCCGGCCAGTGTGGCATGATTTACTTCAATATTCAATTTAAAATCATCCAGCAGATCATATTTCCTCAAAAATCCTATTACGGTAGCCACATCGTAGTCATATTGGTGCTTAGTGGGTTCCATGGGTTTTGGTTCAATAAAAAAGTTACCTTTAAATCCCTGTTTTCGGGCATAATCCTTAGCCATATGAAAGAATGTGGCAATATGATCCTGCTCTCTGCCCATATCCGTATTCAGGAGACTCATATAACCTTCCCTTCCACCCCAGAACACATAATTTTCCCCACCCAATTCTATAGTAGCATCCAAAGCATTCTTTAATTGTGCCCCGGCATAGGCTACAACAGAAAATTCCGGATTTGATGCAGCACCATTCATGAAACGTGGATTTGAAAACAGGTTCGAGGTCCCCCATAGTAGTTTTACACCTGTTTCCTCCTGTTTCTGTTTGGCATATTCAATGATTGTTTCAAGACGTTTCCCGGATTCAGCGAGGGAATTCCCTTCGTCGATAAGATCGAAATCATGGAAACAATAAAAAGGAGCTCCTATTTTGGAGATAAATTCGAAAGCGGCATCCATTTTATCTCTGGCCCTGGTGAATGGATCGGCACTGGCATCCCATGGGAATACTTTGGTACCTGGCCCGAAGGGATCATTACCGGTACCACAGAATGAGTGCCAATAAGCTATAGCAAACCTGAAATGATCCTTCATGTTTTTACCGGCAACCACTCTCTCAGGATCATAATATTTAAATGCGAATGGGTTATCAGATTCTTTTCCTTCAAATTCAATTTTGTTCACTCCTTTAAAATATGTATCGCTCATAATATTTTTTCATTTAGTATATTTAACCACTTTTGATATCTCTCTTCATACTGGTCAATCAATTTTCGATCAGGCTCAAAGCGTTGTTTAATTTCCAGCCCCTGGAATGCCTCCTCAAAATCTCTATACAAACCTGCACCAACGCCAGCAGCCCTGGCAGCCCCCTGGCTTCCATCCGTATTGTATAATTCAACAACTACATTATTGGTATGTACGAATCCCTCCCTGAATATGGGGCTTAAGAACATATTTGCCTCTCCGGCCCTCACTATATTCATTTTCATGCCCATGTCTTTCATTACATCAAAGCCAAATCGGAGGGCGAAAACAATCCCTTCCTGCGCAGACCTGAGCAGGTGCCCCCGGGTATGTCTGTTGAAATTCAATCCGTACGTACTGGCCCCTGTATCTTTATTTCCCAGGACCCGTTCAGCTCCATTTCCGAACGGAAAAGTAAACAAATCATCCGATCCTACGGGAATGGCAGATGCGAGCTGGTTCATTTCCGGATAGTCCATATTACCTGTATTATGCTTCAGCCAGCTATTCTGAATACCTGTACCATTGATACATAAAAGCACCCCATAACTGGGATTTTCAGTTGTATGGTTTACATGGACGAAGGTATTGACCCTTGATTTGGGATCATAATTCGCTTCATCGATGATCCCGTATACAACTCCTGATGTCCCGGCCGTTGCTGCTATCTCTCCTGCATTTAATACATTCAGTGAAAATGCATTGTTTGGCTGATCCCCAGCCCTATAGGCAACAGGTATCCCTTCCGCAAGTCCCAACTCACTAGCCGCTGCAGAAGATATGGTACCCTGAATAGAAAATGTGGATGTTAATTCCGGCACATGGTCAACGTTCAGTTCATACTGTTTCATTACCAGAGTTGATAAATCATTTTCTTTAAAATCCCATAATATCCCTTCAGATAGGCCCGAGGCAGTTGTCCGTATATCACCAGTAAGTTTCATGGCAATGAAATCACCAGGAAGCATGAATTTATAAACCTTTTCGTATATATCCGGTTCATTTTCTTTTACCCACTTAAGCTTAGAGGCTGTAAAATTACCGGGTGAATTAAGCATATGGCTCAGACACAATTCTTCTCCCAGCGATTCAAATGCCCGATCACCTATTTCAACAGCCCGGCTATCACACCATATGATGGATGGTCTTAAAACCTTTTTATCTTTATCGACCAAAACAAGTCCATGCATCTGGTATGAAATTCCCACTGCCCCAATATCTTTTGGATTAAAGTTTATTTTCGATTTGAGATTATTTATAACCTGTTTGACGTGGTACCACCAGGTTTCCGGATCCTGTTCTGCCCATCCTGGTTGATCACTCATTATTTCCATCTCTATTTCAGGGGATATAGTGGAATAAACTATCTTTCCGGTGTCTATTTCAAGCAGGGAAGCCTTAACAGAGGAGCTACCAATATCCAGTCCAATTAAAAAAGCCGACATGTATAATTAAAAAGTTTAAATGGGTATTAAAAATAAATAATATTAGGCAAATTTTAAGGGTTTCCGATGAATTAAATCCGGTTCGGAAATATTCCAGGTCAACATAAAATTCAGACCCGGATATATTCCAGAAAACTATAGTCGTATGGGTTCTGATCATCTTTCTCATGAAAGTCCTCCTTAATTAATTTCCAATGGAGGTGATTGATCTCGGGGAAATAAGTATCTCCCCGAATATGGGCATGAATAAGGGTTATATAGATTTGGTTTGCGATAGAAAGCGATTGCCGGAAAACCTCTCCCCCACCCAGTATGAAGATTTCCTTTTCTCCAGTCAGGATACTCAACGCTTCACCAAGGCTCTCAGCCCTTATGGTATTGTGGGGCAGATGGTCCGTCGTATGGTGTGTCAGAATTATGGATAGTTTATCAGAAAGCAGTTGATCTTCCGACAGGTAACTTTTCCGACCCATAATGAATGGATGGCCTTTTGTGATCTTTCTAAAATGTGCAAGATCGGCCGGCATCTTCCAGGGCAATTTATTGTTTTTGCCAATTACCCTGTTTTCCGACATGGCAGCTATCAGTGAGATCTTTTGCATTGCTACAAACTAAGCTCCATTTGTCAATTTTGCAAGGACAAAAAAAATCCCGCCATTGGCGGGACTCAAATTATCCTATTACAATGCGTTTAAATGCTGTGACCGTAAGTCCCTTTTTAACGCTATCAAGGTACTTGGCTATTGTTTGTGAACTATCTTTAACGAACTGCTGATTCAACAGCGTATTTTCTTTATAGAACTTATTCAATTTGCCGGTGGCGATTTTTTCAAGAAGGTTGTCCGGTTTGCCTTCGGCCCGTGCCTGTTCTTTACCAATTTCAATTTCCTTATCGACAACATCCTGCGGAACACCATCCTTATCAACAGCTACCGGATTCATAGCTGCTATCTGCATGGCAACATCTTTCCCGGCTTCGCCAACATCCGTGCCATTAACACCCTTCAGGGCAACCATTACACCCAGTTTATTATTGGCATGAATATAGGGGATAACTTTTTCACCAGTCAGCTTTTCATAGGCTGAAATTTCAAGTTTCTCTCCTATTTTACCCATTAATTCTTCGATCTTCTCCGCTATACTGAGGTTGCCGTCTTTAACTGCCAACAATTCTTCAATACCTGAAGGGTTGTTCTCAGCAGCCAGGTCAACTATAGACTGACCTAGTGTTTTAAACTCATCATTCTTAGCCACAAAATCAGTTTCACAATTTAAAGCGATCAGAATACACTTTGAATCATTATCGACGGATTTAACAAAAATTGATCCTTCGGAAGCTTCCTTGCCAGCCCTTGAAGCTGAAATCTTTTGCCCTTTTTTTCTTAAGATCTCAACGGCTTTATCAAAGTCTCCATTTGCTTCAGTAAGTGCCTTTTTGCAGTCCATCATTCCGGCACCTGTCATTTTTCGAAGTTTATTTACGTCTTGTGCTGTAATTGCCATCTTTTTATGTTGTTTTAAGCATGTACAAAAAAATTGAACACCGATATAAATCAATGTCCAATTTAATTTTATATCAGATTATATATTTTTTTACTTTTTTTCAGAGTCTTCAGCAGCCTCAACGGTCTCCGTAGCTTTTTCTTCCGACTTTGTCTTTGTTTTGGATGCAGATTTTTCTTCATCTTTAGCTTCAGCTTTTTCTTCTGCTTTAGCTTCCGCCTTTTCTTCTGTTTTCTCAGGAGATTTTTCGGTTACTTTCTTTGCTGATGCCTTCGTTTCTTCTTTTACCTCAGCTTTAGGTTCAGATATTTTCTCTTCCTTTGCCTCACGTACCTTTTTTTCCCTGGCAGCTGGCTTTTCTTCTGCAACAGCTTCCGGCTGAGTACCTTCATCCATCTGGCGCTTCTCTTCCTCCTCCTGTTGTAATCTTAACTCATCTTTATCCTTTTTTCTTTCGAGGAGCCCTTCTTCAACAGCTTTTGTAAGATATTTAACAATAATATCTATTGATTTGTAAGCATCATCATTTGCCGGGATAGGGAAATCCGCTACTGTCGGGTTTGAATTAGTGTCCACCATGGCAAATATCGGAATGTTCAATTTCTGTGCTTCCTTTACTGCAATATGCTCTTTCTTGACATCAACGATAAAAACAGCAGCAGGAAGACGGGTCAATTCAGAAATTCCCCCAAGAACTTTAGCCAACTTGTCCTTTTCCCTTGTCACCATCAACCTTTCTCTCTTGGCCAGATTAAGGTAGGATTCATCCTTCATGAGTTTCTCAATAGAGGATAACTTTTTTAAGGATTTTCTAATCGTGGTAAAATTGGTAAGCATGCCACCCAACCATCTTTCAGTGACATATGGCATTCGAAGCCTTTTAGCCTCTTCCTCTACAATTGATTTGGCTTGTTTTTTTGTCGCTACGAACAACACCTTGCGTCCGCTTCTGACAATTGTTCTAATAGCGTTTGAAGCTTCATCGAGGGTAGCAAGGGTTTTATTCAGATCAATGATATGAATACCGTTTCGTTCCATAAATATATATGGAGCCATACGCGGATCCCACTTCCTCGTCAAATGTCCGAAATGGACACCAGCATCAAGTAAGTCTTTGTAAGTTAATTTAGTCATTAAATATTTTAATTAATTGATTATCGTTTACTGAATTGGAATCTTCTTCTGGCCTTTCTTTTGCCATATTTCTTTCTTTCAACCATCCTTGGATCCCTGGTCAGGAAGCCTTCTTTCTTAAGGATCGGTTTATATTCTTCGTTCAGATCGCACAAGGCTCTGGATAAAGCAAGACGCACAGCTTCAGCCTGTCCTTTAAATCCGCCTCCTTTTACATTAACCTTTATCTCATACCCACCATCAAACTCAATGAACTCAAAAGGCTGCTTACTGATAATCTGCAAAATCTCAGATTCAAAGTAGTCTTCAAGCTTCTGTCCATTAATAGTGAAATCATCTTTACCAGGGGTCATATACAACCTGGCAACACTTGTTTTTCTTCTTCCTATTGCATTGATGTTATCCATAAGTGATTTTTATTTTAGCTCTAGTACTTTAGGATTTTGTGCTTCATGTGGATGTTGATCTCCAACGTAAACATGCAGGTTCTTAAATAATTGCCTGCCCAACCTATTCTTTGGCAACATGCCTTTAACAGCATATTCAAAGATCCTTTCAGGTTTTTTCGCCATAACTTGCTTAGGGCTCAACCTCTTTTGTCCTCCTGGATAACCTGAGTGGGAGATATACTCCTTACTGTTCATTTTATCACCTGTCATCCTGATCTTTTCTGCATTGATCACAATCACATTATCCCCACAATCAATATGAGGTGTGAAAGAAGGCTTATGCTTGCCTCGAATTATTTTGGCAACCTCGCTGGCCACCCGACCCAAAACCCTTGAATCAGCATCAACTATCCACCAGTTTTTCTCCACTGATTCCTTTTTGGCAGAAATGGTCTTATAACTTAAAGTGTTCAATTTTTATTTATTTTAATTTTTACTTGAAATTGCATTCACGCAAAACGAGGCACAAAAATAGAGCTAATGTTAAAGAAAAACAATTATTCCAATAATAATTCCTCAGAATCAGGTGTTTTTCTCTAGCTGCTGCAGCAGCACCCTGAAATCTTTTGGATAGGGAGCTGTAACTTCCTTATATTCACCATTAAACAACCGGAATTTCAGGCGATATGCATGCAGTGCCAATCGTTGAATTAAAGGCTGTTCTTCTGCAAACTTACCAATTTTGTAGTTTCTTTTTACAGAAGAGAGAAAGAATGGTTTTCCACCATAATTTATATCACCGGTGATGGGCGCTTTAAGGTAGGCCAGATGGACCCTGATCTGATGCAGTCTGCCTGTTACAGGTTTGCAATCAATCAGCGTATGTTTTTTATATGCCTTTAAAGAATTAAATATTGTTATGGATCGTTTACCGTATTTTTCATCAATGTGTGATGTACCTTTAGGCATTGAACTTAAAGCCTTTTCCAGTCTAAGATCTGAGAAATGATGTAAGCCATCAGAAACAGCCCTGTATGTTTTTGTGACGGATCTCCTTTCAAATTCCTGGGTCATGAATTTATAAGCATCGGGATGCTTGGACACAATAAGTGCACCTGATGTTTCCTTATCCAGTCTATGACATAATTGAGACCCATTGTGATACGTCCTGGCCAGTTTTAATACATTTATCTCTTCATGCCGATCTTCCAGGGATGATAAATAGGGGGGTTTATTGATTACAATATAATCCTCGTCTTCATATAAGATCATGGAACTAAAAGGCAGGATCTTTCTTTTCATGGGATTTCAATCAAAAAGGGTTGGTGTATCCGGTTTCTTTAGTTGATCAAACAGCATATAGATCTGTTCCAATGTATTTCTTTCCAGCGAAAGATCGGGGATCTCATCTCTTACGAAAAATGTAGCTCCGGATGTCTCCATTCCTGGTTCCAGTTCCCCCCCGGTGATCCTACATAAAATGAACAGTTTATATACATGAATGGGACTAGGCGGATGAGGGTGACGGTTTTTATCAAATACTGCGATAAGCTTGACCGGTTCCACTTTCAATCCTGCCTCTTCCTCAACCTCTTTTACAACTACTTCGGAGGGAGTAAATCCTATATCCGCCCAGCCACCCGGAAGTGCCCATAAGCCATCGATTTTTTCCTGAACCATCAGAATCTTATTGTTCTTAAAAATTACTCCCCGTATATCCACTTTCGGAGTTGGATAGCCGGTTTCTTTGGCAAAAAGCTCCTTTATCTTTTCTGTTGGAGTATCTGAGTAATGATTAAATATCGTGTGGCTAATGTTTCGGATCTCCTGATAACGTTCCTTGTCGTAATCATCATTTGAATAGGTTAACCCGGTTTGGGCAATAGCTTCCAGGCGTTTGGCGATATTCAGCCAGTCAAATTTCATGTTACTAGGTAACGTTCTTTTATTATTTCGATATGATGGCGGGTATGACCGGCAAGTATATATCCGATTGATTTGACAGAAAATTCCTGTCCACTAGCCCTACCTATCCTGTCCAAGAATTTAGGATCGATATTCTTATAAAACAGAATTGATGATTCTCTTAAAGAAGCCCATTCACTCAAAATATTTCTATATGGAATTTCATCCAGCGAAGTGGCTTCTAAATAATACTCTTCATCGAAACCCGGCAGATCAATGGGGTCAAGGCGTGAGAACCGTAATGCACGGTATACAAAAATCCTTTCTACATCATTGAGGTGCTGGAGGACTTCTTTCACCGACCATTTACCCGGTGCATAATAATAATCCTGTTTTTCTTTAGGGATCTTCTCAAAAAAAGAAAAGCCACTTTTATAATCCTTTTCCAGCAGTGTTATAACATTATACTCTTTTACCCATTTCACATACTGCTGAAAGGCTGGGGGGATATATTCAAGATCAATCAATTACTAAGAATTTTTAGTCATAAGGGATACTTCATCTGCAATCTTCCTATTGTAATCAAAAGCCAGATTCTGATAATTAACCAGGTCAACTATTGTTCCAATGAGGCATAAACCACCAGTAAAAAGGTAAAGTAAACCCATTCCTATCTGGTTAACGAGAAATCGTTGTATCCCGGCAATTATAAAAAATCCCAATATAGTTGTAATCAGGATCAGTTGCGGATCACGCCTCCTTGTTCTGTATATATTTGCAAATAACTGGGCTTCATCATCTGCCATGGGCTTGATAAGATCTTGTATATATGCCATTTCCTGACCTTGCAGTTCTGGTAAAAGTTTCAATACACTTGCCATAATCTCAATAATTAAGTTTTAACCTTTTTATATAATATAAACTCGACTTATAAATTCTGAACAATAATATTATCACAGCCGGAATACCTGCCGGATGGGCTGAGAAAGACATAATAACATCCGCATGAAAAAAATATGAAACAGATCTCCCCAATCCACAGCCGGGGCAAAACTTGAATCCAACATTATTAAATACGCACATGGACATATGTTCTCCATGATACGGGTTATACAGCGCAAGGATAATAAGGCCAGCACTCCATACCAGAGCTTCGACAGGCAAATGAAAAGTTATCCGGCTATGGAGGTATTTAATCCTATTAAGATTCATTTATTATTCTTTTACCTAAAAATAACATAATTCTGATAAACTCAAAATGATGCAGGATCAATACCATTTAATTTTCCCTGATCTGACCCTGCCCGGTCACTATCCATTTATAGCTGGTAAGTTCCTTGAGCGCCATTGGCCCCCTGGCATGAAGTTTTTGAGTACTGATCCCAATTTCAGCACCCATTTCAAACTGGGCTCCATCAGTAAAGGCTGTGGAAGTATTTGAATAGACTACTGCCGCATCCACTTCTTTTGAGAACCTCTTGATAGCATCCTTATCTTCTGAAATGATTGCTTCGCTATGTTTAGAGCTATATTGATCGATATGATCTAAGGCCTCGTCGATGCTTGAAACCGTTTTGACAGACATCTTTTTTGCAAGAAATTCTGTCCCAAAATGGTCCTCAAGGGCTGGAAACAAAAGGTTTTCAGGATAATGATCTTTCAACACCTTGAAGGCGTTTTCATCAGCATAAACTTCAACGCCACCAATAGCCAATTCTTCAGAGAGATAGGGAAGATCATTTAACCTGGAAGAATGGATGATCAGACAATCGAGTGCATTACAAACACTTACTCTTCGTAATTTGGCGTTTGTAATGATGGCCTTCCCTTTTTTCATATCCGCATCCTGATCGTAATAGGTATGTACTATTCCAGCTCCTGTTTCAATTACAGGGACTTTGGAATTATGCCTGACAAAATCGATCAATCCCTGGCTTCCCCTTGGGATAATTATATCAATATAATCTGAGGCATTCATCATTTCCGCTGTCGATTCCCTGTCGGGTGGCAAGAGCTGAACAATATTTTTATTAACACCTGACTTTTGCAATACACCATGCAGGAGTTGAATAATAGCAAGATTTGAAAAATGAGCATCACTGCCACCTTTTAAAAGGCATACATTTCCTGACCTTACACACAACGAAAAAACATCCAAAGTCACATTAGGTCTTGCCTCATATATAATACCTACCACACCCAGCGGAACACGTTTTTTTTCAAGCTTCAATCCATTTTTCAAAGTCCTTGATTCCATTATTTCTCCCAGAGGAGACGCAAGTTTGCTTACATTCAATATATCCGCTGCGATATTCTTTATTCGTTCCGGATCAAGTTTAAGCCTGTCAAATTTAGGATCATCCTCTGGCATCCTGTCGAGATCCTTTTTATTTTCCGAAATCAGATGATCAGTCGCGCTGATGGTTTCACTGGCTAACAGTTCCAGTATTTCTGAAACCTGGCGGTTTGTAAAATGTATGATTTCCCTACACGCTTTCCGGGCATTATCGAATACCTCCTGATTTTTCATATTCAAAATATAAATAAGTGATCATAGTGAATAACCGGCTGCTGGTTTTTCATTCCAATCCCAGCCTTTGCCTTCTCATCGCCGTATCTGGCTATCCCCAGGCCTATCTGGGTTCTTGCCTCATCATAGATCATGATTACATCTCCTTTTTTAAAATGTCCCTCTATAGCAGTAATTCCTACTGGTAGCAAACTAATTGCCTTCTCTGATCTCAATGCGTTCAAAGCACCTTCATTGATCACGACTGCCCCTTTTTCAAAGCCTTTAGCGTGGGATAACCATTTTTTTATGGTTGATTTCCCGGAAGAAGGTATAAACCTGGTACATTGTGAGGAACCCTGGAGCACCTCATTGATTATTCCATTTTTAAGGCCATTTGCTATTACCACCTCTATCCCATGAGAAGCTACCTTTGCTGCCATATGAGCCTTGGTAAGCATTCCTCCTTTCCCGAAAGCCGATATTTCAGTATTAATATGTTTCTCGAATTCACGGTCTCCCGAATGGATTTGTGGAATCAGGGTTGAATCACCGTGCTCATTCATATTCATTATCCCATCGACTGAAGTTAAAATGATCAAAGGATTCAGATTGAGCATTCCGGCAACCAAACCTGCCAGTTCATCATTATCAGTAAACATCAATTCCGTAACGGAAATAACATCATTTTCATTGACTATTGGGATAATATTATTATTCAGTAGAACATGAAAGCAATTTTTCATGTTTTGAAAATGGTCCCTTGATCTGAAATCATCTCTGGTTACCAGTACCTGTGAACAGATCAGTCCCTGATCCTTAAAGAGTTGCGAATAAGCTTCAATTAGCCTGACCTGTCCCAGTGACGACCACATCTGCCGAAGCCCTACCGCATCGACTTTATTCCTGGGTTTGTAGATGGAACGCCCGGCAGCCACCGCCCCGGATGATATCAACACAACATCATAGCCGGTCTTTTTTAAAGCGGCGACCTGTAAAACAAGATCCTCTATCCGGGATTGATCCAGGAGACCCAGGGAATCAGTCAGTACATTTGATCCGATTTTTATACCAATCATTCCCTTCTTTTTCCCCGGATTCATTGGATTATCTTATTTTGACAACAACAATCGTATCAATTTCCTTCCTTACTTCAAAAGGCACATTAATGATCGTCCCGAATTTATCCTGCTGGAACTTTAATCTTGAACCATCATCAAACAGGGAAACAGATTCGATCTTATCTGTAAAATTTGGAAGGAAAACAGCGTCATCTCTCAAATTCATTACATGAACATAAACTGTATTGCCTTTTTGAGTTGTAGCCCCCCATTCTCGTGGCGGCACCGGCCCTTTTCTTGTCCCATAAAAAGACTCACCATACTTTTTCAGCCAATTTCCAATTACTCTTAACGTATCAATATTCTCCGCTTGCAGTTTCCCATTTGGTAAGGGGCCATTATTCAGCAGGAAATTAGCACCGTAGCCCGCCGCTTTAACCATGGTTTGTATCAATTGCCTGGTTGATTTAAACCTTCTATCCTTAATATTGTAGCCCCATGAACCATTCATTGTTTCGCACATCTCAAGCGGAAGTTCAGAAATGGCTGAAGTCTGGTTGAAACCCATAGTATTCTCACCGGGCAGGTCTCTTTCAAACATCTGAAAATCCTCACCGGGGAAAGGTGCTTTGTGGTGATTACTTCCGATCAAGGTTCCGGGTTGCAATTTATGGATCAGGGCATACGTTTCATCCAGTTGCCAGTCAGCATCCCACTGGTCCCACATTCCATCAAACCAGATGCCTCCAATATCTCCGTAATTCGTCAGTAATTCAGTCAATTGCGTATTCATATAATCGATGTACGCGTTCCATTCTCCTGACTCAGGACGCCCTGTATATCCCTGGCCTGTTCTTCCCCTTGGATAATAGTCGGGATGATGCCAATCCAACTGGGAATAATAGAAAAACAATTTTATACCTTGCTTGTCACATTCCTCTTTCAATAACTTAAGCACATCCTTCCCATATGGTGTGCGGTCTACAATATTCCAGTCGCTTATTTCGGAATCATACATCGCGAATCCATCATGGTGTTTACTTGTTATGGTAATGTATTTCATGCCCGCATCTTTAACCACAGATACCCATTCGGCCGGATCGAACTCAGCCGGATTAAAATAGTTGGCAAGGTTTTCATAGGCCACGATAGGGATCTCTTTATGGTTCATGATCCATTCAGCAATGCCCATGTCTCCCCCACCACCCATGACAGAGTATACACCCCAGTGCAAGAACATACCATATTTCGCATCCTGAAACCACTCCCGGTTTTTCTGGTTTTCTTCAGTTGGTTGATATCCAGTTTGAGCAAGATCGGGGATTGAGAATATCGAAAGCGTTAATAATATTAAAAGTAATCTTTTCATTATCTAAAAATTTTTAAACCCTATAATTATTTGATGTGTTTATTTTATTTCAAATTTAACTGGAGTTTGAGCATTAAATTTATAAAGCCATGATTTCAATATCCTTATAAAAAATCTCTGCAGCCTCCGACTGAAACTGAATCTTCCCTTTGGTTAATGGAACCATTTTCCCATTGACCGAATGCCTGGAGTTGGTGGCTTTCAGGACCACTTTCCCATTCATAATATGGGTAATATTGCCTTCATTCACTATCAATTCCATTACATTCCATTCTCCAGAGGGTTTTTCAAAGTTACCTGATTTGATCACCCTCTGATGTACGCCCTTTAATTCATGTCCAGTTTCAGAATATTGCAGATTGATGCGTCCATCGATTTCAACCGAATCTACACGTACATCGATCTGCGCTCCATCCAGGCTATGGTAATCGCCACAATCACCTTCCATAATCTGGCTTTCGTGGCTTCTCATCCAGTGATCGCTTTGAGCACCGTGGGGACCAACACAATGATAGAGTAATCCACTGTCGCGTTTCTCATTTTCCCTGGGTGGATATCTTTTCTCCCCCCATTTAAACTTAAAACGTAAATGATAATTTTCGAATTCCTCAACCGAAGTAAGTGCACCCCATATCCGGCCATCTATCCTGATGCTTCCATCCACTACAGAAAAGATATTGTCCGGATCTTTATTGACACCAATGATTTCGTCATTCCCTGAACCTGGCTGATAACTGAGATAAGTTTCCCAGCCATCCAGGTTTTTACCATTGAATAAGGAAACCCATTCCTGATCCATATCTTTATCTGAGCAGGATGTTAAGGATAAAGTTAGAAGGAGTGCTGAAGTAAAATAGTATAACCGATTCATGTTCATAAATTTAAGACCTCATTAATTTTTATAAAATTAATCCAAAAAAAATATCAGGATCCATTCCGTAGATCTTCAAGTTTTTTATTCACGTAAATAATTTCCTTAAATTCTGGCACACAGCCCTCTCCAGTTGGTGATTGGGACAAGAATCCGACTTTTACAGGGTCATCCGTTTCCAACTGGAAATATCTTACAAAGTGCCAGAAATTACCATCCAGGGAATAGTGAAAAACATAGGCTTTCCCCAGTCCGGATACGCGAAGATATACTGTAGAGCCATTTATAACCGAACAGTTCGCATCATCCGAAATATTTCTTGTTACCACGGAAACAACCATAGGTTCGTTCTGGGGAGAATATTCAAAACACAACTTGGCCCAATGTTTATCATTGGCATACAATATCAATACCCCTGCATCATATTTTGATTTAAAGTCCACATGGACTTTGGCAGAAAGTTGAAAATATCCCGAAGGCTTAAAAACAGCCCCTGGGGCATTTAAGACATTATATTCACCTTGCGGATCAATAAACATATCTGTTTCAGGCCCGGAATGAATCTTCAGGATCCCGGATTCATGAGTGAAGCGCTCAGGTTGATCAATCCAATGCAATTTTCCAGGCAGGGATTCAATAATGATTGACCTATTATCTTGCGCCAGGATATTAATACATATAAATAGTGCTGATATGATCAGAACAGTTCGAAGCGACATCCTTAAGATTATTTTTTACATAATTAGTTACAAAATTCTTGATGTACAATGAATTTAAAAGAAAAGGA
>CBDUBA010000083.1:0-19661 GCA_965365275.1 uncultured Cyclobacteriaceae bacterium
CGCCGGATAAAGACTATGCACAACTCGTATCAGATAATGTTTACCTGTACAAACCTGCATACATGGGAAATTCCGTGGATATCCTGGGTATTGATGAGGTCCTGAAGAAGTTCGACATAGATCATGTCGACCAGGTACGTGATCTTCTTGGTCTTCAGGGCGATTCTGTAGATAATATTCCTGGTATCCCGGGTGTAGGAGCAAAAACAGCCATCAAATTCATCCAGGAGTATGGCAGCGTAGAGGAATTGCTGAAAAATACCGATAAACTGAAAGGGAAACTAAAGGAAAAAGTTGAAGAATTTGGAGAACAGGCTATTCTTTCAAAAGAATTGGCAACGATCAATACTGAGGTGCCGGTTAATTTCAATGAAGCAGATTTTGAATATAATGGTCCGGATACGGAGAAACTGAAACCAATTTTTGATGACCTGGAATTTCGAACTTTATCCAGGAGAGTATTTGGGGAACAACCTATAACCTCCTCTGAAGAAAGTGGTCAACTCAGCATGTTCGGAGGTGGCAAGGGAGAGGATCAGGAACAAAAGAATGTGATCATTAAAAAGACAATCTCCGATGTAGAACATGATTATAAGCTGATTGAATCCGATAAGGATATTAAAAAGCTGGTTCAGAAATTAAATAAAGCATCCGAGTTTTGTTTCGACACGGAAACGACCGGGATAAATGCCATAGAAGCTGAACTGGTTGGACTGGCTTTTTCCTTGAAGAGAGGCGAGGCCTACTATGTACCTGTTCCTGAGCAGGAAAACTCTATCAAAAAAATTGTATCGCATTTCAGAGAATCCCTGGAAAATACCAGTATCAAAAAGATTGGACAGAATTTAAAGTATGATATTCTCGTCCTTCGAAAATATGGCGTGAGGGTTGATGGACCCTTATTTGACACTATGATCGCGCATTATCTGATAGAGCCCGACACTAGGCATAATATGGATATCCTGGCGGAGAACTACCTTAATTACATTCCTGTTTCTATTGAGACACTTATAGGTAAAAAAGGCAAAAAACAGGGCAGTATGAGGGATGTTGAGATCCAAAAAGTGGTTGAATATGCCGGAGAGGATGCGGATATTACCCTGCAGCTCAAAGGGGTATTCGATCCGATTATAAAAGAGAAAAAGTTGGAAAAACTTTTTCATGACGTTGAGATCCCCCTGATCAAGGTATTGGCTGATATGGAATATTCAGGTGTAAAAATCGACCGCAACACATTAGCCAATCTTTCCTCAGAAATGGATGAAGAGATCACCAACCTAAACCAGGATATATACAAACTGGCAGGTACGGAATTTAATATTGCATCCCCTAAACAACTGGGAGAGATACTTTTCGACCATTTGAAACTTGACGATAAACCAAAGAAAACAAAGACCGGTCAGTACGCTACCGGAGAGGAGATCCTGACAAGGCTGGCATACAAACATGAGATCGCAAAGAAAATTCTTGATTACCGGGAAGTACAAAAACTAAAATCCACGTATATCGATGCTTTGCCAGAAATGATAAGTCCAACTGATGATCGTGTTCATACTTCTTTTAATCAGGCTATTGCAGCTACCGGCCGACTTAGTTCTACTAATCCAAACCTGCAAAACATACCCATACGAACTGCAAAAGGAAGAGAAGTGCGCAAAGCATTCATCCCCAGGGATAAAGATCATATTTTGATGTCTTCTGACTATTCACAGATTGAACTAAGGATAATGGCACATTTTGCCAATGATGAAAGTATGATCAAAGCATTTCAGGAAGGAAAAGACATTCATTCCATCACAGCAAGTAAAATCTTTCAGACCCGTCTTGAGGATGTTACACAGGATATGCGCCGGATTGCCAAAACAGCCAATTTTGGGATCATATATGGCATCTCCGTATTTGGATTATCTCAACGTCTTAACATCCCCAGAAGTGAAGCTTCCGAGATCATCAATTCCTATTTCAATGAATTTAGGGCTGTAAAAATTTATATGGACAAGGTGATAAACGAAGCCAGGGATAAAGGTTATGTGGAAACTATTCTTGGTAGAAGAAGATATTTAAGAGATATTAATTCACGAAATGCTACGATGCGTGGTTTTGCCGAACGCAATGCAATTAATGCACCAATCCAGGGGAGTGCTGCTGACCTGATCAAAATTGCAATGATTAAAATTCAGGATTATATCCTAAAGGAAAACCTGAGGTCAAAGATGATCCTGCAGGTCCATGATGAGCTGGTATTCGATGTTTATAAGCCTGAGATGAAAATACTCCAGCCAAAGGTTGAGGAATTGATGCAAACAGCCTTACCTTTGAATGTACCAATAGAGGTCGAATCAGGAAGCGGTGAAAATTGGCTTGAAGCGCACTGATTTATTTTTTAATACTTTAGGTTTAACAAAACAATAATCTGAAAAAATGTACCGATTTTTTAACTTTTCTCTTTGGCCCATAATCATTTTAATGATCCTATTAAGTTGTTCCAGCGATGATAAGATCCCTGACATTTCCGGTGAGCCCATGCAATGGCATAAGATTATATTTACTTTCAATGGACCGGAAAGTAGCGAGCTTGATTCTATAAATCCCTTCCTGGATTATCAGATGACCGTTTCATTCTTTAAGCATGACAGGCGAATTATTATTCCCGGTTTTTACGCTGCTGATGGTAATGCAGCTGAAACAAGTGCCGATTCCGGGAACAAGTGGCAGGCCATCTTTTGCCCTGATGATTATGGACTATGGAATTATGAAGTATCCTTCCTGAAAGGAAAGAACATAGCCGTGGAAAGAAATCCTGAAACAGGGGAGGAAGTGGCCTTTCATGGTGCCAGTGGTGAAATTTTAATATCACCGTCTGATAAAACGGGCAGTGATTTCAGATCAAAGGGAAGGATCCGTTATATAAATGATCATTATTTAAGACACGAAGGAACCGGTGAAATTTTCCTGAAAGCGGGTTCCGACAGTCCTGAAAATTTTCTGGCCTATTATGAATTTGACGGGACCTATTATGGAGGAGATGGGGAAAGGAGGATCAATGAAGCTATGCCTAACCAGACTTTACACCGTTATACACCACACATTGATGACTGGAAAGATGGGGATCCAACCTGGCAAGAAGGCAAAAAGGGAAAAGGTATTATTGGGGCCCTGAACTACCTGAGCTCTAAAGGTATAAATAGCCAATATATGCTGACCAATAATGTTAAGGGAGACGGTCAGGATGTTTTTCCCTGGATTAAGTATAACAGCGACTTCACCCGGTTTGATGTGAGCAAATTGGCACAATGGGAAATTGTGTTCACACATATGGATAAACTGGGGATGATGTGCCATTTTGTAACACAGGAGACGGAAAATGAACTGATGCTGGATAGTGGTGATGTCGGATTGAAAAGAAAATTATATTACCGTGAGTTAATCGCAAGGTTTTCACATCATCTGGGTGTGACCTGGAACCTGGGTGAAGAAAATGGTGTAGCTCCATGGATAGGGAACGGGCAAAATGACCGTCAAAGAAAGGACATGAGTAAATACATCAAAGATTCTGATCCTTATGATAACTTTATTGTAGTGCATACATTACCAAATCCAGAGCTTAGAGATGATATCCTGACAAAATTATTGGGATTCCCATATCTGGATGGCCCCAGCCTGCAGACTGAAGTCGATCATGTACATTCAGAGACAATAAAATGGCGGGAACAATCTGATCAGCAGGGCAGAAAATGGGTAGTTTGCAGCGATGAGATTGGCCATCATTCCATTGGCGCAATGCCGGATGCAATTGATCCGGAGCATGATGAAATAAGACATAAGGTTCTCTGGGGAAATCTTATGGCAGGAGGTGGCGGAGTAGAATGGTATTTTGGCCATAAATATGAAAATGATGACCTCAACTGCGAAGATTTCAGGTCCCGTGACAAACTATGGGAAATGACATCCCTTGCCACGCGTTTCTTTCTGGAAAATCTTCCTATTGATAAAATGAGGCCTGCAGATAACCTTGTATCCCCCCGAGCGAATTATGCCTTCGCAATGGAGGATGATTTAATTGTTATATATATTCCCAGAGGGGGTGCCTCATCAGTTCGTCTCAATCCTCAGAAATCATATGAATTGAAATGGTTTGACCCAAGAAATGGTGGAGAATTATTTGATTCGCATGAATTACCTGTAGTAATAACCAACTTATCTGAACTAAATTTTCAGATCGGTAACAGGGAAGAATACGATTTAGGCAAAGACTGGGTAGCTGTTATAAAAAGCATTCAGCCTTCTGATGATCAACAATAATTGCATGTAATTAATCCTTCGTTATGCTGGAGCATGTACCGGGAAAATCTGATATAATTGATGCCGCCAGGAGAATTTCAGGCTACGTTCATCATACACCTATGCTGACATCCAGGCAAATCAATCATATTGCCGGGTGCACCCTGTATTTCAAATGTGAGAATTTTCAAAAAATAGGTGCCTTTAAAGCCCGTGGAGCTGTAAATGCCACCCTGACGCTAAATGAAGACCAGAGGACTAATGGTATAGCCACCCATTCCTCAGGAAATCATGCGCAGGCCTTAGCGTATGCCGGGTCTATTGTGGGGGTACGATCTTACATTGTAATGCCCAAAAACGCACCTTCAATCAAGATCGAAGCCGTCAGGGGGTACGGGGCCGAGATCATTTTCTGTGAACCTACTCTTGAATCAAGGGAAACTTCCCTGCAGAAAGTTGTGGACGATACCTCCGCATTCTTTATTCATCCGTACAACAATTATTCTGTAATTGCCGGTCAGGCTACTTCAGCATACGAGATATTTATGTCAAAGAATGACCTGGATTATATTCTTACACCTGTGGGTGGCGGAGGCTTGCTCAGCGGCACGCTGTTAAGCAGAAATTATTTCTCCCCGGTGACTAAGGTTATTGCCGGAGAACCCTCCGGAGCAGATGATGCCTATCGTTCCATGATCAAAGGTGAGATCGTACCTTCCCTTAAACCGGATACCATTGCCGATGGCCTTTTGACTTCTCTCGGAGATAAAACATTCAAGATTATATACGAAAACATTGAAGAGATCATCGTAGTAAATGATGCTGAGATCATCGATGCCATGAAACTTCTCTGGGAAAGAATGAAGATTATCGTTGAACCTTCAGGGGCAGTTCCCTTTGCGGCTGTGCTTAAAAACCGAGAGAAGTTTATGGGTAAACAGGTAGGGATAATACTATCCGGAGGGAATGTTGATCTGAAAAAGAATTACTTTAATTTGTAAATTCAATTTATAACACAATAAATCATTTTTCATCATGAGTCCTGTAAAAAATGACATGAAAGAAGTCCTTCAAAAACTGGGAATTGAAAACGTAAACCAGGGAGCTTCAACCGGGAACCAATGGCTACACAGTAAAGCTAAAATCATACAATCTGTATCTCCGGTGGATGGAGCAGAGATTGCTGATATTGTAATGGCGGATGAGGATAACTATAGTGATTTAATTAAAAATGCACAGGCTGCTTTTCTGGAGTGGAGAAAAAAACCAGCACCTCTCCGGGGTGAGATCGTCCGGCAAATTGGGATGGAGCTCAGAAAATATAAAACCGAACTTGGGAAGCTTGTTACCTATGAGATGGGCAAATCCTACCAGGAGGGTCTGGGTGAGGTGCAGGAAATGATCGATATATGCGATTTTGCTGTTGGATTGTCGAGGCAACTTCATGGATTCACCATGCATTCGGAAAGACCCGAGCACCGGATGTATGAGCAATATCACCCATTAGGTATCGTTGGGATAATTTCCGCTTTTAACTTTCCGGTAGCCGTATGGTCATGGAATGCCATGATTGCCTGGGTATGCGGTAACGTTTGCCTCTGGAAACCATCTGAAAAGGTACCTTTGTGTGCCATTGCATGTCAAAGGATTGTCGCCAGGGTATTTCAGGAAAATGGTGTGCCCGAGGGGGTTAGTAGTTTGATCATAGGAGACCTGGAAACGGGTAAAATTATGGCAAATGACACCAGAATTAACTTAATATCCGCTACCGGATCCACCAGGATGGGTAAATCAGTGGGCGCCGCGGTAGGGGCCCGCCTCGGAAAATCAATTCTTGAGTTAGGGGGTAATAATGCAATAATTATCAGTGAACATGCGGATTTGAAACTTGCCCTTGCCTCAGCAGTTTTCGGTGCGGTAGGTACGAGCGGACAAAGATGCACGACCACAAGGCGATTGATTATACATGAGACCATATATAATGAATTCAAATCTTTACTGGTAAATGCATATAAGCAGCTTAAGATTGGTGATCCATTGGATGAATCCAACCATATAGGACCATTAATTGATAAAAACACAACAGAAATATTTAAGAATGCACTGGCAGAATTAAAAAAGGAAGGCGCAGTACCGCTTGTTGAGGGGCAAATTTTGACAGGCAAGGGTTATGAATCCGGATGCTATGTCAAACCGGCCGTTTATGAGGTGCGGAATGATATGAAAATGGTACAGAAGGAAACGTTTGCACCTATATTGTACCTGATCCAATATAGTTCTATGGATGAAGCAATATCCATCCAAAACGACGTTCCCCAGGGTTTGAGCAGTTCAATTATGACCAATAATCTCAAAGAATCCGAAAGATTCTTATCTCATATGGGATCAGATTGCGGGATTGCCAATGTGAATATCGGAACATCCGGGGCTGAAATCGGTGGCGCTTTTGGTGGTGAAAAAGAAACAGGAGGGGGTCGCGAATCCGGGTCGGACGCCTGGAAGGCTTATATGAGGAGACAAACCAATACCATAAACTATGGAAATGAATTGCCACTGGCGCAAGGTATTAAATTCAATCTTGACTGAGAGAATACATTTCGCATGTATGAAAATATTTTATTTGAATTCAAAGAATTAAATAAAAAGCATTAAATTAGGCACTGATAACTAACATTCTTAGATCAATCAATTATGGCAGAATCCTCGAAAAGTAAATTTAAAGCTGTAATGTTAATAGACGATAATGAGATAGATAATCTCATTAATCAGAAAATGATTGAAGCCGCTGATATTACTGAAAATATATACACCCATACAGGAGCTAAAAGTGCAATAGAGTTTCTAAAGAACCTCGAAAAACTAGAGGATGTGGGAAATAATATTCTTCCTGAAGTTATTTTCCTGGATATTGATATGCCTTTGATGGATGGATTTCAATTCCTTGATGAATTTGATAAACTTGGAGCTGTTACCAAGGATAAGTGTAAGATTGTAATGCTTACTTCTTCAATTAATCCACAGGATGTAAATAAATCAAAAAACTACACCTACGTAAAGAAGTATATCAACAAACCACTTTCACAGGAAAATCTTGAGAATCTGATCGTTTAGAAATACTATTAATTAGAAGCCAGACTTGCAATAAAATCTTCATCAGCAGGTACCAGCAAGGTCGGCATAAAACTCAAAAACTCATA
Source organism: uncultured Cyclobacteriaceae bacterium (assembly GCA_965365275.1). GTDB lineage: Bacteria > Bacteroidota > Bacteroidia > Cytophagales > Cyclobacteriaceae > JAGTVG01. The sequence goes on from CBDUBA010000083.1 coordinate 7,479, forward strand.
AGACCGAAGCTTTTCAGCCAGAACGCTTATCTTTTCATGTTTATTCTTTTTGGCATCACTCTGACTGATCTTAAGCATCTTTGAGAAAACGAGCAGATGTTCACATTTTTCTTTCCCAAGTAAACGGATCTGTCGTTGAATACTATTGATCAACTGATGAAATAGATCATAGTCATCAAGCAGGCAATATTGCAGTGCCAGAAGAAGTTTTACTTCCAGGTGGGCATAGGGAAATCTCTTGAGACTAACTGTATTTAATAATTGATTGATCCACTTGGCTGCTTCATCATATTTCTTCACATAATAACAGGCAAGAGAACGATAACAGGAATAGATCAGGTAGTTGGGAATGTCGTTGATGTCACTTTCAAAATCATGGAATAAGCCATCGTTTTCCTCATAAATCCTGTCCAGTGTCTTCATCCTCATATGTCTTTTGATCTTGCTGATCAGGAATTGCCCCGGAAAAGTATACAGGGAATAATTTGTGATCAAAGTAGCTACAGATTCATTTACAGAATCGTAAAACTCCTCTGCCTTCCTGTACACTTTATAGTGATTATAGTATTCCAGTTTGAGGAATTCGAAAACATTTTGAAGATGATAATAATTTGAATCCAACTCATAGAACTGGAATATTTTCTGTATTTCATTTAAAATATCTTCAATGGGTTCTAACTCCATCTCCAGTTCTTCATCTGATTCCACAAACAACCGGTGGAATATGTTCAGGCAACTCTGGTAAACGAATAATCTGTGCGATTCATACAGCTTCGTTACATTATTTGTCTCTGTTCGTAGTAGATTCAACTCAAGATCTGAACGCTCATTCCGTCCCATCATGGCATATACACCATACTTCTTAAAATATTCTGCCAACAGATCCTCGGCTTTATCTACGGCCAGGGTATAGGCTACATGTTTGTTGTAAAGCTGAGAATAAGTGAAAGAATCACTGGCATTTATATTCAGTTTTTTTAACGATTTGTAAACGATGGTCAGCTCATTCGACAAATCATAATCCAGCAGTTCTTTTTCCAGTTTCTTTAATGTTGCAATAGCTATGGCCCTCTTTTTTGTAAAGAGGATCTCATTTATATTGGCCACTTTTTTTAGAATATCTGCTCTTGGATTATCCATTTGTTGCAACAGATATTCCTCAATCCTTTGATTCAACCGTGATCTGAGTGTATAGTAAGCATTGGTATTCACTTCCAGTTCTTCCATGATCTTAGCATCAGACTGATGCTTCTCCCTCATGGATTTGAGCAGATAAGCTGATTTCTCAGCATTACTCTCGTGTAAGGATTCGTAAATTGCCTGATAGTCTTCTACAGAGAGCTGTTTAATTATATTCTTAAGCTTGGCCATTCAAGAACAAAAATTTTTGGTATAAATGAAATTATCACAAAGCTAATGGAAGCACTAAATGTAATATTTTTAATGAAAATTAAAAATTTTTTCGCGATAATTCGGGAACATAGTCCTCAAAAAAATATATAGGGATCCATTTAAACCTAAATGAATCCCCTTTTTGCTTATTTTCTTAATCTATTCAGGCAAGTTCCCATAAAGACTCATCCCTGGCTTCAAGGAGAGATTTCTCTCCCATTAAATAACGATCCGCACTTCTGGCCGCTTCTCTCCCTTCGGCTATGGCCCAGACAACTAGAGATTGGCCACGCCTCATATCTCCGGCAGTAAATACTTTTTCCTGATTCGTCTGGTAATCAGAATCAACTACATTTCCGCGATCGTCAACATTAATTTCAAGCTGATTTATAACATTGTCATGCTCGGGATGTATAAAACCTATTGATAGCAACGCAAGATCACATGGCAAAGTCCGTTCAGTTCCGGGGACTTCCTTGAATTCTGCACGTCCTGTATTTTTATTTACCATCCATTTTATATCAGCTATCTTCAATCCTTTAACATGCCCTTTACCATCTGAGATAAATTCTTTGGTCAGGATCGACCAGTGTCGTTCACAACCTTCTTCATGGGACGAAGAGGTCCTCAATATCATAGGCCATTGGGGCCATGGATTGTTTTTATTCCTTTTAGCAGGAGGTTTTGCCAATAATTCGAGTTGGGTTATGGATTTTGCTCCATGGCGGTTGGAAGTTCCTACGCAATCTGATCCGGTATCACCGCCACCGATCACTATCACGTTTTTATTGGTAGCGAAGATCTCATCTTTCCGCATGAACTTATCTCCTGCCACCCTTTTATTTTGTTGTGTAAGGAATTCCATTGCAAAGTGAATGCCTTTCAATTCCCTTCCCGGTATCGGCAGGTCCCTGGGAACTGTAGAACCACCACATAGTATAACAGCATCATATTCAACCATCATTTCGTTGGCATTAACATTTTTCCCAACTTCAGAATTGGTTTTGAATACAATACCAGCTTCCATCATCAGGTTTATTCTTCTGTCAATGATCCATTTTTCAAGTTTGAAATCCGGTATACCATATCGTAACAATCCACCTATACGGTCATCACGTTCGAACACAGTAACCCAATGCCCGGCCTTATTCATTTGAGAGGCAGCTGCCAGTCCAGCTGGTCCGGATCCTACGATTGCTACTTTTTTACCTGTCCGTTTGGCCGGAATATGGGGCTTAACATAGCCTGATTCGAATGCCTTCTCTACGATTGATTTTTCAATAAGCTCAATTGTTACGGGAGGGTTATTTATTCCAAGAACGCATGAAGCTTCGCATGGAGCCGGGCAAATCCTTCCTGTAAACTCGGGGAAATTATTTGTGGAAATTAAAATCTGATAGGCTTTTTCCCAATCTTCATGGTATACTGCATCGTTAAAATCGGGTATAATATTTCCCAAAGGACATCCACTATGACAGAAGGGCACCCCACAGTCCATACACCTCGCTGCCTGATTCAGTGTCTTTTGTTCCCCGAAATCAAGATATATTTCTTTATAATCTTTAATTCTTTCCCTGGAATCTTTTGCCTTAGGCAATTCCCTTTTAAATTCTAAAAATCCAGTCGGTTTTCCCATATTCTATTTCTTAAACTATAGCCTGTACTTTTGCTTTATTCTTTAACAATACTGCCTTATAATCCCTTGGCATTACTTTTACGAAACTCTGAACGGCATTTTCGAAATCTTCCAAAATGTCCTTGGCGATACCACTGTTCGTAAAAGACCTGTGGTTTTTAATAAGCCGCTTTATTCGGCTTAAATCCTCATCTTCCAATGGATCAAAGTCAACCATCTCCTGGTTACAATTAATAGCGAATTTACTTTCAGGATCGTAGACATAAGCAATGCCGCCACTCATCCCTGCCGCAAAATTTCTTCCTGTAGGCCCGAGGATCACAGCATATCCGCCAGTCATATATTCGCATCCATGATCACCAACACCTTCCACGACGGCTGTAACGCCCGAGTTTCTAACGCAGAAACGTTCACCAGCCATACCTCTGATATAAGCCTCTCCCGAAGTAGCCCCGTAAAACGCTACATTCCCGATAATTATATTCTTCTTGGCTTCAAATTTCGCATTCCTGTCAGGGTAAATAATTAACTGGGCTCCGGAAAGTCCCTTTCCAAAGTAATCGTTGGCTTCGCCTTCAAGTTCAAAACGAATGCCTTTAGTACCAAAAACACCGAAACTCTGGCCTGCAGATCCTCTTAATTTAATGTTAATCGTCCCATCAGGTAATCCGACACTGCCAAATTTTTTGGAGATCTCATTAGATAGCATAGCACCCACGGCCCTATCTATGTTCCGTATATCAAATTCCGCAGATACAGGATCAGCATTATCCAGGGCTGGTCTGGCTATATCAATAAGCTTCAAGTCAAGAATACGATCAAGCTCATGATCCTGCTCCATCTGCTTGTAAAGACCAACGTTCTCTGGTGCATCTATCTTTGTAATGATGGGTTTCAGATCAAGAGTTTTCAGTTTCCAGAAATCAAGATCTTCCCTGACTCTGAGTACGTCTGCCTGTCCAACCATCTCATTAATGGTTCTGAATCCCAACTCTGCCATTATTTCCCTTAATTCCTCAGCCAGGAAGGTAAAGTAATTCACTACATGGTCCGGATTTCCAGAAAATACTTTGCGTAATTCTGGTCTTTGCGTCGCAATGCCTACCGGGCAGGTATTCATATGGCACTTTCTCATCAGGATACAACCTTCAACTACCAGGGCAGCGGTTGAGATACCCCATTCCTCAGCACCCAATAAGGTAGCGATCGCCAGGTCTCTTCCTGTACGCATCTGTCCATCCACCTGCACCGTAATGCGGCTTCTCAGGTCATTGAGGACAAGGGTTTGGTGTGTTTCAGACAATCCAAGCTCCCATGGCAATCCAGCGTGCCGGATCGAGCTAATGGGTGAAGCTCCTGTGCCACCATCAAATCCACTGATCAAGACTACGTCTGCCTTACCCTTCGCTACGCCTGCTGCAATAGTACCTACACCTATTTCTGAAACCAGTTTGACATTTACCCTGGCCTCCCGGTTGGCATTCTTGAGATCGAATATCAATTGGGCCAGATCCTCAATGGAATAAATATCATGATGAGGTGGAGGTGATATCAAACCAACACCAGGGGTGGAGTTCCTCACGCGACCAATCCAGTCATCTACTTTGTGCCCGGGTAATTGTCCCCCTTCTCCTGGTTTCGCTCCCTGAGCGATCTTGATCTGAAGCTCATTGGCATTGGTGAGGTAATTGCTTGTCACGCCAAATCTTCCCGATGCTACCTGTTTAATGGCTGAGCGTTCCCAGTCTCCATTTTTCTTCCGTTTAAACCGGATCTCATCTTCTCCTCCTTCACCACTATTACTTTTAGCTCCTATCCGGTTCATGGCAATGGCCAGGGTGGAATGCGCTTCATGTGATATAGAACCAAATGACATGGCTCCTGTAGCAAATCTCTTGAATATCTCTTCTTTTGGTTCCACTTCTTCGATTGGAACAGGATCTCTCTCGGAGAATTGAAGAAGGCTTCTCAAAGTTATAGCCTTTTCAGATTGTATATTTACTTTTTCAGCGTATCGTTTATACACTTCATAATTTTTATTCCTGGTTGCCTCCTGTAAAAGAGAAATTGTTTCCGGATTGAAAAGGTGCACCTCACCACGTCTTTTCCACTGGTATACACCACCAACCTCGAGGGTGTTAACCGGTATTGGTTTTTCAGGGAATGCCAGTCTATACCTCACCAGTATTTCTTTGGCAATACCTTCCAGGTCAAGGCCTTCAATTCTAGAAACCGTTCCGGTAAAATATTTATCGATAACGGCTTTACTTAATCCAATGGCTTCGAATATCTGTGCTCCATGGTATGATTGAAGGGTAGATATTCCCATTTTCGAAAATATCTTCAATAATCCCCCACCAATAGCCTTGATGTAGTTTTTCTCAGCTGCTTCAGGGGTTATTTCCTTACTGATAAGTTTACTGTCATGAATGTTTCTAACCGTATCAAGGACGAGGTAAGGATTAACGGCATTGGCCCCGTAGCCAATAAGTGTAGCATAATGATGGGTTTCCCAGATATCGCCTGCTTCAACCACAATCCCTGCCCTGACCCTTCTTCCATTTTTTACAAGATGATGATGGATCGCGCCAACTGCAAGTAATGATGGTATGGGTGCTTTGTCCGTTCCGATTGCCCTGTCTGTTAATATCAAAATATTGAATCCATCATGTATAATTCCATAATCAGCATCATCACAAATCCTTTTAATGGCTGTTTCCAATCCCTTTTTACCATCTTTGGGATTGAATGTTATATCGATGCTTCCAACCCTGAAATTAGTATGCTTTATGTGGCGTATTTTATTTAATTCAGAATTACTGATTACAGGCTGGGGTAAATATATTTGCTTGACATGAAGCGGTGTTTGAGAAAGGATGTTCCAGGTTCTTCCAAGGCTTGTATATAAAGACATGACGATCCTTTCACGGATGGGATCAATTGGCGGATTGCTTACTTGTGCAAACAACTGTTTGAAGTAACTGGAAAGATGCTGGCTTTTATGCGATAGCACTGCCAAAGGAGTATCTGCACCCATAGAACCGATCGGTTCTTTACCGTCTTCAATCATAGGCGCCAGTAACATTTTCAGATCTTCAGATGTATATCCAAATGCTCTTTGCTTAACGAGCAAGGAATCCGGATCATATGGATAGCTCTCCTCTTCGACTTCTGGAAGTTCATCTATTCCGACTTCGTTATATTTTATCCACTCATCAAATGGTTTCATGGATATGATTTCTTCCTTTACCTCTTCATCACTAACAATTCTTCCTTTTTCAAGATCCGCGATAAACATTCTTCCCGGTTGGAGCCGTCCCTTTAGTACAACCTTCGATTGATCTACGGGAAGGGCACCAGCTTCAGATGCCATTACCACAAGCCCATCTTCCGTCAGACAAAACCTGGAAGGTCGTAAACCATTCCTGTCCAGGGTTGCCCCCACAATCTTACCATCAGTAAAACATATTGAAGCAGGACCATCCCAGGGTTCCATCAGGGCAGCATGATATTGATAAAATTCTTTTCTTTTCTGATCCATCTGATCATGTTCCTGCCAGGCTTCCGGAATCAGCATCATCATAACATGTGGAAGTGACCTTCCTCCCATAACCAGCAGTTCAATCACTGCATCAAGATTGGCTGAATCGGAATGAAAAGAATCACATATGGGAAGAAGCATTTGTATTTCTTCCTTGGTAAACAGGGTGGATTCAAGAAGTGTCTGATTGGATAACATCCAGTTGACATTTCCTTTAATGGTATTGATCTCTCCATTATGTGCGATATAACGGAAAGGCTGGGCTAGCTTCCAATTGGGGAAAGTATTTGTTGAAAACCTTGAATGTATCAATGCAAATGCAGACAGTACATTAGGATCCATTAGGTCGGTAAAATAAGATTCCAACTGATAGGTTGTAAGCTGACCTTTGTATGAAATGGTATTGCAGGAGAATGTGGGGATATAGAAAAATCCATTATTCCCTTTTACATTTCTACCAATGGTATGTGTTGTGTGACGCCTTAAAACATATAGTTTACGTTCGAAAGTTTCAGGATCATCACAAAACTCTTCATGGGTAACAAATACCTGTTCGATCTGAGGCTCTAAGGATAATGCTGTTTTTCCTATACCTTCATTATTTATGGGTACCTTTCGGTATCCCAGTAATTTGAATCCCAGCTTCCTTATATTGATATTCAGTATAGTTCTGCATTCTTCCCTTATCGTTTCGTCCTTCGGGAAAAAGATCATTCCAACTCCATATTTACCCCTTTCCGGTAAGTCTATATCAATTTTTGAACATTCTTTCTCAAAGAACTCATGAGGTATCTGGACCAGGATGCCTGCCCCGTCACCTGTTTCCGGTTCACAGCCGCAACCTCCACGATGCTCCATATTTCTCAGCATGATCAGGGAATCCTCAACCAGTTTATGAGTCCGCTTTGCTTTCAAATTGGCTAAAAAACCAATCCCACAGGCATCATGTTCCATACTTGGATCATACAGTCCTTTTCTCTTCTGTATTGTCATTTATTTGAAATTTTATAAAAAATTATCTTAATCCAATATCTGTTTAAGCAAATTATTATTGCACGCAGATGTATTCCTATCAGAATATTATCTTGGAATGACCGGAATGATTGCAATAAAATACTGTCCTCCGGATAAAAACTTGCAAAATCGCAATTTTTTTGAGCAAAAGCCCTCAAAAATACAAAATTCTGCTGATTTATTGAATTATAGATAAAAAAAATATTAATCCATTAAACGCATATCATTGAAAAAATATCCAGTAAAAACCTACATCTTTTCTCTGGATAAAACCCTGTAAAGGTTTTTTATCAGGCTATCAATCTCCCTTTTTCTCACGATCAAAGGTGGAAGAAGCCTTATGGTTTTTTCGGCGGTGCAGTTCACCAGAAATCCTCTTTCAAGCATTTTCAACATGATCGGCCGGCACGGCACCTTAAGTTCAATCCCAACCATCAGTCCCAGTCCCCTGATCTCTTCTATTATAGGTAATTTCTTTGCCAGTCTTTCAAGCCTGCCAAGCATATATGTGCCGAGTTTTTGGGCATTCCCGATCAGTTCTTTAGTTATTATTGTCGTAACAACCGTTTCAGCTACATGACAAGCCAGTGGATTCCCTCCAAAGGTTGTACCATGGTCCCCATAAGTAAAAGCGCTGGATATTTCATCAGTTGTTAATACTGCTCCGATAGGGAAACCACCACCTAATGCCTTGGCAACTGTTATGATATCAGGTTTAATACCGTAATGCATAAAGCCAAATAAATTACCTGTACGTCCAAAACCTGTTTGAATCTCGTCAAAGATCAGAAGGACATCATTTTCCTTACAGTGTTTTTCCAGGCCAGCAATAAAATCCTTTTCAGCTGGAATAACACCTCCTTCTCCCTGAACTGCCTCAACAAATACAGCAATTGTATCCCGATTGATGTTATCTTTAACTGCTTTTAGGTCATTAAATGGTAATTTTTGAAAACCATCCGGCAAAGGGCCGAAACCATTTTGTAATTTTTCTGAACCCAAGGAAATAGAAGCCAGCGACCGTCCATGAAAGGCTCCTGAAAAAGAGAAAATAGAACCTTTCTTGCCTTTTTTATTCCCGATCTTTCGGGCCAGCTTTATTGCTGCTTCATTAGCTTCCAATCCTGAGTTGCAAAAGAAGGTTCTTTCATAACCGCTCAGGCCGCAGAGAAGTTTGGCCAGGCGGGCCTGAGGAATCGTATAGTATATATTCGAAGTATGTATTAACTTTTGAGATTGGTTTCTTATCGCCTTAATGATGGCAGGATGACTATGTCCCAATGCATTAACAGCAATCCCTGAAAGAAAATCGAGATATTTATCCCCTTTTGAATCCCAGACATAAATACCCTTGCCCTTCACCAGGGTAACAGGTAACCTGCGGTAAAGATTAAAATGATATGAATTTTCTAATTCTTGTGTTGAATCCATAAGGTAAAATCTTTATCCTATTCTAAAAGTAAGCCAGTCAGCAACAATATTCAATCCTTCCCTAAGGTATGCATCTTCTACGTCGCTTTCCTCAAAAATGACTTCATCGGTTTCTCCTTCCCTAAGCGTTCCATATAATTCCTCCCGATCAGCATTTATTCGCTCAAGCTCTTCCTGTTGATGTTTTCTTTCCTCCAGGTTCAGGCTTAACTCAGAAAGGTCCTGCATCTTTTTGAAGTCTTCATTCAAGTTTATAAGCTCTATAAGATAAGGATCATTTTTGAGTCGTTTTTCATGTTCCCGGGCCAGCTTTCTTATGATCTGATCATCAATGGAATTCATGGTCTTGAATTTTGAAGAGTTAATTTTATCCCAGGGTAGTGCACTGGGAAGGGCACTTTCGCCGAACTCTTCTGCGCTGAACCTTGAAGGTAGTTCAATATCCGGTGTCACCCCTTTATTCTGAGTGCTACTACCCGTAACCCTGTAAAATTTAGCTATTGTCATTTTGACCTGTCCCGGTTTCTCATCCCAGGATGGAAGAAAACGGTCAATATCTAATAAGTTCTGAACCGTTCCTTTTCCATAAGATTGCTCACCAATAACTACTCCTCGTTTATAATCCTGGATAGCACCTGAAAAGATCTCTGATGCCGAGGCCGAAAAACGATTGATCAACACGCCCAGTGGGCCATCATAGTACAATTTGTCATCTTCGTCATTCTGCACCTCAACTTTACCGGTGGTATTTTTTATCTGTACGACTGGTCCGTCCGGGATAAATAAACCTGTAAGTTCGATAGCCTCAGCTAGAGAACCCCCGCCATTATTTCTTAAATCAAGCAATATCGCGTCAATACTGTCATTCTCTAACTTTAAAAGCAACTTTTTTACGTCTCTAGTGGTGCTCTTATAGTCAGGATCTCCCCTTCTGTAACCTTCAAAATCCAGATAAAAGGATGGTATGGTAATTACACCTATTCTGTAAGGTTTACTTCCTCGGTAAATGGTCATCACTTCTTCTTTAGGTGCCGCCTCTTCGATTTTTATCTTGTCCCTTACAAGGGAGATCTCGACAGGTTTTGCTGCCGGACCATCTTCCCCTTTCAGAATTTTCAATCTTACAACTGATCCTTTCGGACCCCTTATGATCTTTACTGCTTCATCAAGTCTCCATCCTATAATATCCACCATTTCTCCTTCTTCTCCCTGAGCAACCCCGACAATTCGATCGTCTTTCACAATCAATTTACTCTTAAAAGCCGGCCCCCCTGGCAGGATCTCTGCGACCTTGGTATATTCATTGTCTGATTGCAGGCTGGCCCCGATACCTTCCAGACTCTGACTCATGCCGATCATAAAGTTATCATAGGTTATGGGGAGGAAATAATTTGTGTGCGGATCAAACGCTTCAGATACTGAATTCATATAAATTTGAAAAACATCATCGCTTTTAAACTTTACCAACCAGTTGAGTAAATTTTCATACCTCTTAGTCAAGTTCTCCTTAACTTTATCTTCTTCTGTATCATTTAATATTCTTGTCAGTTTTTCATTTTTAACATACTTTCTCCAATATAAGTCAAGCTCCTCATTAGAGCTGGCCCATTCAGAATTCTCCCGGTCAATCACGATCATTTCATCCTTAGAATAATCAAAATCTTCCTGAATTAACTGAATCGCATACTCGTTCCTTTCTTTATATCTCACCTGGAAAACATTGTATATTTCAAATGCTGCACTGAGATCACCTGATCGTAGTCCATCATCCATGCTGTACCTGTACTTTTGAAACTGGTCAATATCCCCCTGGAGAAAGTATATCTTATTTGGATCGAAACCATTTACATAATTGTCAAATATGATGGAAGAAATAGAATCATTTATCTGCATTTTCCTGAAATGATATTTCTCAAGAATGGTGGAGACAACCATGCTGACTTTCTTCTGATGATCTGTTGGCATTAATGTTCCCGGATCATTATCATTAGTATGACTGCTTGTAAGAACCGATATGAACAGAACGATCAATGAAAGGATCAATCCTTTAATTTTCTTATTATTCATGCTTTTTAATGAAATTTATCCATGAATTTAAACGAATATATGCTTCTATTGATATAACAAATGTTATAATTGTTACTATAATCAACAAAAATGCCAGATTTTTTTGACAATTCAGGAATATGGATATAAAAATGCTCAATAGAACATTCGGCAATGCAGACCTGATCCTGATAGATCAAATTTTAAAGAACCGGTTTCAAAGGCAAACCAGGATACTGGATGCCGGCTGCGGAGAAGGGCGAAACATGACTTATTTCATAAATAATGGTTTTAATATCTATGGAATTGATATCAATCCAGATGCTGTGAAAATGGCCAGGATGTACTGCAAGTCATTGAACAAGGATTATGAAACAGAGCAAATACAAAAATTTTCCATAGAAAATAATCCCTTCCCTGATAATTTTTTTGATTCCATCATCTGTATTAATGTATTGCACAGCGCGAATAACCGGAATGAATTTTTTCTTTGGCTAAAGCAATTATCAAGGATGATGAATTTTGGGGGTTTTCTTTTACTTGGAACGCAAAGTAATATTGGAATAAAAAGCTATCCAATAAAAAGTGATCAAAAGGAAATAGTTGAGCCTGAACAGGAGGATTTATTTCTTCTGACCGGAGATGTTCTCAATGAGATCCTGAAACTTGAATATTTAAAGAAAGTAGAAAATACGAAAACGATATTGATCGACGAAAAAATAAGCACTACTTATCTTTTCCTGGAGAAATCAATTTAGTTTTCGGCAACTTGATGGTGTTGTTCTTTTTTCAATTCATCCAGGATCATTAAGGCTATTTCTTCCTTTTGATTCAGTATTCGAGGATCTTTTTCAATGGAACAAATTGAAGGAATTGCCCCACACTGAAATGCCTCAAGGAAATATTCACCTGTGGATTCCCAGAGAATATCGGATAAAGAAGCCTTTGAGCCTGAGTTAATATCAATTGAAGCCAGGGAGATCTCTTTGAGTTCATCAAAATTCTTTACTCTTAAAAAAATCCGTATACTTTTCATACTTCATCTTTTACTCCCACAAAAGATTGTAATTATATCATATATTATTTTTAATTTACAATTAATTATAATTTGAAACAACATATT
>CBDUBA010000084.1:0-19539 GCA_965365275.1 uncultured Cyclobacteriaceae bacterium
GCAATGGATTTTTCTGAGAGATTTATTTCAGTCTGCTTCTTCGATCCGCCTAGCCAGTCATTGATCAAATTAAAATAGATCACAAGAGCGGCTACTAGTCCAATAACTATAATAAATGAACCTATCTTAAGCCATTTTTGATTTCGTTTAGCTTTAAGGCCATCATGCGATGTGGATGAACTAATATCCGGTATCTCCTCTATATCGATCATCACTGAATATAGATTCAGTGGATCTTTTACATTTTTCAGTTCATATTCTTTAATGAATTCAACAAGGATGCCCGTTTTATTGTCGAGGTTTCTTTTAACATTTTCCGAGACATAAATAGATCCGCCTTCGGCTGCACTTTCAATCCTTGAAGCGATGTTCACCTCATCCCCATAAACATCATTGTCACTGAAGATTACCTCTCCTTCATGGATACCTACCCTGATGTTAATATTTGCCGCTTTACATGCATTCTGGATGAAGCCACAGGCATGGGCTGCCTGAAGCACAGAATCGAAGATTGCCAGAAAGCCATCCCCAATTTGTTTGTAGAATGTCGAATGATATTTCTCAAAGTACTTCCGGTGGATCCTTTTGTTTTCTTCGAGCGTTCTTAAAGCAGCATCCTCATCAACACCCATCATGGAAGTATAACCAACAATATCTGTAAAAACTATGGCAGATAATCGATGAATCGAGGGTGTCATATGCGTTTAAAAAATAAGAATAAGTGAATAAACCCTAATATAGGGAAAAAAATTATTAAGTATACCCTTGGTTTGATTTTCAGGGGCACTTATATCTGGAATTATATATCCATTATTAATTATTTTTTTTATTTATTGCCTTAAGTACATTGACCTTCATTAAAAAAATGAAAAAGGGTTTTCATGTTTTGGATAAAAAGTGGATATTGTTTCAATATTTTTTAACATATAAAAAGCATGAGAATTTTTTTAATACGAAATATTGTCAGTTGCCTGGCAATATGCGCATTGTTAACCATGTGCAAAACAAGCAAAAGTACCGCTTCGAAATATGTAGGAGAGTGGCATTATACATTCGAAATGGAAGGTACTGAGTATGCAGCATACATGACCATCAATTCAGTTGAGGATGGCTATACAGGATCATTGACTTCAGAGATGGGAAGTGTTGATCTTGACGATCTTGTGATTGAAGAGGATAAGTTAACAGCAACATTCGACATCCAGGGATATGTTATGGACCTTAAAGGCACTTTTGATGGAGAGGCTTTTCACGGATCAACATCTATTGACGGATATGAGTTCCCGATGGAGGCGGTGAGACAACAATAAAGGACTGATCGACAATATAATTATATAAAATACTGGAATACAAGCACTTAGTAATTACGCCCTTAGAAAAAGCATATACCTCATTCCAGCTGGGGAAACTTATGCTCCGCAACCGGTTTATCAAAACCGCAACATATGAAGGATTTTATCAAAATTCTTTTCCAACCGAAGCATTGACTAAACATCATGTCAGACTGGCGAAAGGTGGGATAGGCATGACTACAGTATCATATGGTGCTGTTAATAATGTTGGAAGAACCCACAACCACCAGATGGTGGTCAGTAAAGAATCGAAACCCTATCTTGAAAAGCTTACTTCGGCGGTAAAAAAAGAAGGTGCAGCCGTATCGATTCAATTAACTCATTGTGGTTTCTTTTCATCCAATAAGACGATAAAAGGACAGCGTCCACTGGCACCTTCAAGGACTTTGAACCTGTATGGATTATTGCAGGGCCTGGGTTTTTCAAAAGCTATGACACTGGATGATTTGGAGGAAACAGGAAATGATTTTGCCAGGGCGGCAACTATATCAAAAGAGGCTGGTTTCGACGCAGTTGAAATCCATATGGGCCACGGCTATTTGCTGAGCCAGTTTTTATCACCTTCGGCAAATAAGCGAAAAGATAATTATGGAGGAATTCTGGAGAATAGAATCCGTTTTCCCCTGGAGGTAGTCGATAAGGTGAGAAAAGCAGTAGGATCAGATTTCCCCATTTTATGCAAAATAAACCTCAGCGATGGATTTAAGGGTGGATTGGAAATTGAGGAAGCTATATCTGTTGCGAAATACCTGGAGAAAGCAGGAGTGAATGCACTGGTGCTTAGTGGTGGTTTTACTAGTAAAACGCCCTTTTTCCTGATGAGAGGCGATATCCCAGTTAAAGACATGATCGAGGTTGAAAAGGATAAGATCCAGAAGTGGGCGCTCAGGTTATTTGGCAGGTTTGTTATTAAAAAATATGAATTTAGCGAGAACTTTTTTATGCCACTTGCAAAAAAACTTCGAGCAAACGTAAAAATTCCTTTGGTATACCTGGGTGGTGTATCATCAACAGAGGGTGTAAGTAAAATAATGTCAGGTGGCTTTGAACTTTTAGCCATTGGACGGGCTTTAATACATAATCCCGATTTTATTCTGAAAGTAAGGGAGGAGAATCACACATCACCCTGTGATCACTGTAATAAATGTGTAGCTGAGATGGACAGAGAAGGCATTAGGTGTGTTTTGCTGGATAAATAAATACTGAATCACTTGGATACCATTACCTCAATCCCATCCCAATCATCCGGGACATGCTTTGAAATCAGGTTTTCAATTTTACGGAGAAACATATTGGCAATATCATCCTCCGGATTTTTCGATAATACTTCCTTGAAAATATCAACTGAATTTGAAAATTGTTTTTTATAATACAACTCCATGCCCTCGTTGAAGGTATTCACAGTTTCCTTCTTTAAAGCGGCGACGTCAGGATGATCTCCATCAAAGCATTCAAAAATCTTTAATATATTATGTTTTCCTTTCACCTGCACTTTACCTAAAAACCTGAAATTGAAGTTCTCAGGATTTTTCAATGCCTCAATACTTGCTTCACTCAAAAGAATGTTAGAATAATAGTGCTTGGACAAGCTTTCAATTCTTGAAGCTGTATTTACCGTGTCAGAAATTATGGCCGCATCCATTCTGCGGTCATCACCTGTTATGCCCATAATTAAAGGGCCCGTATGTAATCCCATACCCGTCCTGATGGGAATGCGTCCTTTTGAAATTCGTAAGTCATTATAATGCCTTAATTTATCCTGGATTTTAATGGCCGCTAACAAACCGTCTTCTGCATTCTCCGGAAACAGTGCCATAATTGCATCCCCCAGAAATTGATTTATAAACCCATTGTTTTCCTGAACAAGGGGTCCGATCCGTCCGTTATAGGCATTGATAAATTCAAAATTGTCTTTCGGGGACATTTGTTCCGAAAGGGTTGTGTAGTCGCGGATGTCAGTAAACATTACCGTTACATCAGTGTGTACATGATCACCTAATATCACATCGGTGATCCTGTCCTTACCAAGTGATTTTATGAACTCATTAGGTATAAATCTTCCGGTCACTTCAAATATCCTGTTCAGGTCCAGTTGTGTTTTGATTCTTGCCAGGAATTCCTGTTTCGTAAACGGTTTGGCGAGATAATCATTGGCACCGAGACTCAGGCCATGCACAAGATCCTGAACCTGGTTCTTCGCAGTAACCATAATTACAGGTAATTCGGAAGAAATGTACTTCTCACGTATCTTCTGGCAAACTTCGTATCCTGTCATTTTGGGCATCATTACATCCAAGAGAACAAGATTATATTTTTGGCCATTTTCTAAAGCCTTTAACGCTTCTTTACCATTCATAGCCTTCGTAATTCGGTACTTCTCTGCTGAAAGATGGTTTTTTAATACCTGGTGATTTATAGGTTCATCATCGACGATCAAAATATTCAGGGATTCTCCATTGGTATATATGTTTATACTATCTTGATCATTGCCCTCTCTGGATATATCATTTATTTCCAGATCAATCATCTCAGTTGCTACCCGATTTGAATAGGGTTTTGAAATTTTGGGGATATTTATATTCTCAGGTTTCTTTTTTGAGACCGGAAGGGTAAAATAGAAATGCGATCCTTTATTTAATTCTGATTCGACCCACATTCTTCCTCCATGCAGTTCCACGAGATGTTTGCTGATGCTAAGCCCCAGGCCAGTTCCGGCGTATTCTCTGGAGATAGAACCATCAGCCTGCTGGAACTCTTCAAAAATTATTTTTCTTTTGTTCTCAGGTATCCCAATACCTGTATCTGATACTTTTATGGATATTTCCTTTCCCTTTTTTGTGGCCGAGATCTCGATGAAACCGGATTCTGTAAATTTCACCGCATTCCCGATCAAGTTATTGAATATCTGCTGCAATCTGTTTTCATCTCCTTCAATGGGAGGAAGATCACTTGATACAGAATTTTTAAAGACAAGATCTTTGCCTGAAATAAGGGGTTTGTTAATCCGAAGTACTATTTCAATAATGGACTGCAAGTCCAGAGGTTTTTTCTGTAATTGAATATCGAAGTTTTTCAGTTTAGAGAAATCCAGGATATCGTTTACCAGACTGGCAAGCCTTTTCCCGGATGAGATGATCATGGAAAGATCTTCTTTCAGAGATTCATTTTTTATATTATCAAACAAGCTTTCAGAAAGTCCGATGATCCCATTTAATGGTGTTCGTAATTCGTGTGATGTATTTGCTAAAAATTCATCCTTGAGTTTATCAACACGCTTCAACGCTGCTTCCCTTGATTTAGCTTCCTCAATGATTTCATTATACAATAAGGCGCTTTCTATAGCCGATGCTGCCTGTAAGGCTATCGTTGTTAACAGTTTAAGATCAGCTGCGCGGTAAAGTGTTTTTTCCTCATTAAATAAAATGATCAATCCTAATATTCTTTGTTTTACCTTGAGTGGTGCGTAAACAAGGGAGTTTACTAAAGGGTCGATTGCACCAAGTCTTGAATCTGTTTTGGTATCGTTAATTATTTCGGCACTTTCAATATTTTCAATAGTACCAAAAAAATTATCCGGATCTGCTAATTCCTCCTCTGTTAAATATTTTTGACCAGATTTGGAAATCAGTTTCTTTTTATTGCTTTTGTCTATAAGCAATACAACACTACCAGTAGCTTTGATGAGATGATTGGCTTCTTCAAGAGCCATTTTGGCAATATTATCAGGATCTATGGTTTGCGCAAGTTTTTCCGAGAAATCGTATATAATGTTAATTTCCCGGTACATGGTCAGCACTTCCTGGCCTAAAGTTTTACGTTCATTTTCCTTAGTAACGTATTGTTGCAATAATCGGGCGAATACTTTAGCCTGCTTATCCCCCAGAACCCAACCCACTATTTCATCATCAGTTTTTACTGGTATTTTAATTTCTGGATCTTCAATATTTACGCCCAATAAAAGATTTTTGTTTTCATCCACCACACCGATCCTTTCAGGAAAAATATTCAGCAAGTCCATGAATATCTCATGGGTTTCCTTTCCTTTCTTGATCAGTCTTTTGAGGTTAACGCCAGGCATTAATTTATGTGTCTTTTATGTGATTTATAAATCCAGGATCTCTCTGGCTTTGTCCAGCAGCTTATCAGGATCAAACGGTTTGGTCATATAGAGATCTGCACCAACTTCTTCTCCTTTCTTTTTGTCGAGCTCCTGTCCTTTGGCTGTTAAAATAATTATAGAAACATCGTTGAGTTGCAATTCGAGTTTGACTTTTCTGCATACTTCCAGGCCGTTCATTTTTGGCATCATAACATCCAGGAAAACGAGATCAGGCTTTTCATTAACAATCAATTCCAGCGCCTCTTCTCCATTAGCTGCAGTAAAAAAATCGACTCCTTCATCTTCCAGTTCTTCAAGAGCTTGTTCAATTAACATTCTTAAATGATCTTCGTCATCCACAATTAAAATCTTATTACTCATACTTTTAGTTTTCTGTATTTAAATATTTATTGATATAACATGAATAAAACATTTTCAAGTCCTTTCTCAAATCGTAAGGTTTTTATCAATTCCTGATCTTTTGAAAGAACAGAATTCAAGATGATGATATCGGGTTTTGAATCGACGGCCTTTTTTATTAATTCCACTCCGTCGGATTCTACAACATGATATCCCCTGGTTTGAAGTACCTCTGCAAGGGTTTTGACAGTTGAACTGTTTTCATCTACAATCATTACCTTTTTCTTTGATTTTCCCTGCTCAAGCAATGAACCAACTTCCTGGAATAACTTTTCGGTATCGATGGGTTTTGTCAGGTATCGATCAACACCCAAACGAATACCTCTTTCCTTATCCTGGATGATAGAAAGGATAAGAATAGGTATGTCCATGGTTAAAGGATCATTCTTTAATATAGCCGCTAGGTCGAAACCATTCATTTCAGGCATCATAACATCCAGAATGAGTAGATCAGGGATCTCTTTCCTGATCATTTCAAGGGCTTTTTTCCCATCTTCTGCCTCCTTAACAATATATCCGCTTTCTGAGAGCTCTTGCTTTAACAGATCCCTGATATGTTTTTCATCATCCACAACCAGTATTGTTTGATTATTCTCCTTGGAATTGGGTGCTGTATGAAAAACCTGTTTCTTAAGCTCTTTAACCATGTCATCCAGGTTCAGGACAACATCATCCTTTGTTTTTAATGGCAAACTGAAAGCAAAGGTGCTACCTTTACCTAGTTCACTTTCAACCCATATCCTGCCTCCATGATGTTCAATGATCTCTTTACAGATTGGAAGACCCAGCCCTGTACCTTTGGGTTTATCCGTAAGGGTATCGCCCACTTGCTTAAATTTATCGAAAACCTTATCCTGATCTTCTATTGATATTCCCATTCCGGTATCAATAATACTGACAATGATCTCATTGTCTTTATGATTTGCATTGCAGCTGACAGAGCCCTTGTCTGTAAATTTTGCGGCATTGGATAATAAATTGATCAATACCTGAACAAGTTTATCCTTATCTCCCTGTATTTCAGGAATATTTTTATCAATGGTTTTCTTTAATTTCAGGTTTTTAGTTTCAAATACAGCACTGGTGGCTGCAATAGCCTGTTCCAATACTTCATACATTGGTACAGATTCTGAGTGCCATTCCATTTTTCCTGCTTCTATTTTGGCAAGGTCCAGCACATCATTGATCAAGGTGGTTAGCCTCTCACCTTCGGATACCACAACATCCAGATTTTGGGCAACCTGATCCATTGTTTTCTTTACTCTAGGATTATCAGAAGAAATAAGTGGGAATAACTTTTCATTGAGCCTCTTCCTGATAATTTTCGCAAATCCAATAACCGAGGTCAGCGGGGTTCTCAATTCATGACTTACCGTTGATAAAAAGGCGCTTTTGGCCTCATTGGCTTCTTCCGCAGTTTTTCGGGCATCTACGGCTTCGGCCTGGGCTTTTAGGGTATCCTCAAATAGGCGGGCATTATGAATAGCAACTCCAACATTTGATGCTATGGTCGATAATAATCTCTTGTCGTCATTGTTAAAACGGTTTTCATGTTCAGTGCTCTGAACACTAATGATTCCGATGTTTTCCTTACCTGTTATAATGGGCACACCAAGGAACGAAGCAGCTTCTTTTCCTTTTCGCTTAATACCCAGCTCATCATATTTCTCATTCACATCCTGATTGATCAGGATAGATTCTCCGGTTTGAATTATTCTGGATGTCAGCCCTTCACCCAATTGAATAGGGGCAATGTCATCTCCATATTGGTAAGGGAAATTAATAGTATTACTTTCCTTATCGAGGAAAGCAAGGAATACTATATTCGCCTTGAAAAGATCTTTCATCAGGTCACCAACCATCTGTATTAAGGCTTCCAGGTCGAGCTGTGAGGCCAGCGCATTACTTACTTGTGTAACTGTAGACATTTCAGCTGCCCGCTGTTGTATTTCATTGAACAATCTTGCATTTTCCAGCGCGACACTCATACTATTTGTCAAGGTGGCTATCAGGCTCACATCTGATTCAGAAAAAGCAAAGGTGCGGTCGATATTCTGAAGACTGATATATCCCTTTACCATATCCCCGACAATCATAGGCATAAATACAACAGATAGTGGCATTTTAGTTCCGGGTACTGGTTTAGGGCTTATTATTCCAAGATCGGTAAGGGCTTTATCATTCGGTTCATGTGCTACAAAAGCCTTCTTGGTTTTAATCAGGTGATTCCTTAAAACATCTATGGGACGGGGATCCGGATAATGTTTTTCCCCATCCTCGTAAAGGAAATGAAATACTTCTGTGTTGTCAGAATAATTGAAAGTAGCGATGGAAACAATCTGCGCATCAAAAATATCCTGTATCTTTTCACCTACAAGATCATAAATGGCATTCAAGTCCATCTCAGCTACCAATCCCTGCTGGACACTATTAATCACGGCCAATTCCTCATTTCGCTGCTCTGTTTCTTTTAAAAGCCTGTTGATCTCATCAAAAAGACGGGCATTTTCAAGTGCTACACTCATACTATTGGCCAGGGTTTCCAGAAGAGTTATATCGGACTCACTGAAAGCGTGTTCACGGTCAACATTCTGAAGAGATACATAACTGTTGATCTTGTCACCAATTGTGAGCGGTACATATACCGCTGATTTCGGATCGTCAGTTCCGGGTACGACTTTCATTCCGAATTTTTCAAAGGCCTTTTCAATGTTTTCATTTAGTACAACTTTTTGTCTTGATTTTATCAGATGTTCCCTCAGTTTATCAAGAGGTCTAGGATCCGGATAATATCTTTCGCCTTTTTCAATAATGTATTTGAATGCCTCCGTTTTTTCGTCATGGTCAAAAGTGGCGATGGCAACTACCTGAGCATCAAAAAGGTTACGAATGCGTTCCCCCACCATTTCATAAATCGCATCCATATGCAATTCACTCACAAGTCCTTCCTGAACGCTGTTAATTACCGCCAGTTCCTCCACGCGCTGACTCAGTTCCTTGGTACGTTCTTCTACTGTTTCTTCCAGGACTTTCTGGTGTGCTTTTAACTGCCGGGTTCTGTATTTTACGATGACATATATCAGAAATCCACCTGCCAATACATAGATAATATATGCCAATATTGTTCTGTGTATGGGCGGTTCAACGGAAAAGCTGAAACTGGCTTCTTCGCCTTGCTGGTCAAATATGTTCTTTGCCCTGACGTGAAAAGTATAATTGCCTTCTTTCAGATTAGTATATTCCTTTTCTTTTCTGTTTGTCCAACCGGACCAATTCTTGTCATAACCTTCAAGCCAGGTTTGATATTGGGTCATATCTTCTTGTACATAGAATGGCGAGGTAAAATTAAATGCTAGATTGTTGTCATCGTATGAAAGAACATAGTCGACCTTATCATGCGGAGTCCCATAATACAAAATGGAATCATCGTTGATCGTAACTTCTCTTATTATAGTATTGAATTCCTGTTCATAATTCACTTCTATATTACCATCATACCTGATCAAACCCATAGTTGTGGCAAACCAGGTAATTCCATTTTCTTCTGCCAATATATTCACCACTATGGCTTTTGCAAAAGGATTGAAAGGAGTTTCATTAATTGAGTATGTATTATCCTGATTTTTATGTGCTTTAGCTGCTCCTTTGTAAAAAGAAAGGTAAATATCCCCTAGACTATTAGAAGTTAGGACAGTGCCTTCATCCCTGGCCTTTTCTCCAAAGGTCTCATCCGGAATAAATCTTTTGGTATTTTCATCAAAGGAATAGAAACCTTTAACAGACGTAAAATACATCTTTTCATCTATCTTTTGAATAAATGTCTGTCCTTTGGGGAGTCCATGATCTATATTGAATCGTTCGACTGTTACATCATTCAGATCAGGAAAGTTATTGAAAGTAATTCTTAGTATGCCATCCGTTTCGGTGCCAAGATATACTCTTCCTATTTCATCTTCTGAAATGGACCAAATAGGATCATTAAAACCTTCAATCCTTCCGATCATTTCCCAGGTTTTATCGGTTTTCTTTCGCAAGAGTCCGGCGCCCCGGTTCGCTCCAAAAATAACATACTCCGGCTGTTTCTGGTAATGATGCAATGCCAGGGTGTTTATATTGTTACCCGGTCCAACAAACGGATTAACGGCTACTGAACCGTCTATCCTTTGAAACCCGTTTTGACTGGCAGTATATAAATGACCACCGACACTGATCATATCAAAGCATTGAAATCCCATATTGGTTACTGGCAGGAATTTTCCAGTCTTTTTGTCAAGATACGAAGCACCTTCTGTCGTGCCGACAAATAAGGTTCCATTATGCCTTTCAAGTGACATAACATTACTTGTTAGTCCCAGATCTGCATTAAAATAGGTCAGGGGAGAGGTAATATCAATTCGAGCTATACCATTATCCAGGGCCAGCCATAATGCATCGTTATTATCGACAAACATATCATACACCACGTTGTCCTGCAGGCCATTGAGCCGGTTATAGTGGTGCAACAATCGTCCATTTTGATCTACGATCATTACGCCGCCGCGAATAGAGCCAATTGCTAATTTATTGCCTGGTAATTTCCGTATTCTCCTAATTGGCGGATATTTTTTAATTTCGTCAGCCGATTCCATAGGTAAGGGCCTCAACATATTCCCATCATGTGTATAAAAATCCCCACTCCGGCTTACAAGCAATATTTCATTCTCATTATAGATATCCACATATCCAAGCCCGAATCTTCCAAAAATTTCCGTTCCGTCAAGAAATTTCATTTCATTTCCCACTGATTCATAAAGCCCAGTATCCAATCGATATATGTATTTCTTCTGGTTTATATAAAGCATAGCCCATGCTTTCGTAGAATCAAGGTCCAGGACGTGCATTTTCTCACCATCCCATCGGAAAGAGTTTCGAAATCCACCAAAATACACACCCTCATCAGGGATATTTTTCGTAAACCATATGTCATTAAAATTCATCCTGTGTTCAGGGATATAGGAAGTGAGAGAATGAAATGACATCCTTCCGATTGAATCCGGCTCAAGATAACCGACTTCACCGGATCCACCTACCCAGATGCGTCCTTCATCATCACAATGAAGTGATCTGACAACATTATTCTTGGGTGTTTTGATCAATCTCCAGTTAACACCATCGTATTCAAGGATTCCGTCAGAATTTCCAAAATACATGACACCACGGTGATCCTGTTCTATACACCAATTCTGTGGATTAGCATCATATAATTTGGGAGCATAATTAGTAATAAAGGGCCTTCCCATTTCATTTGTCGTCTGACTCATAATAAAAAAGGGCGAGATGACCAAAAATAAAAGAAGGACGTATTTTAGGTGTTTGAAACTAGTAAATGGGGCTGCCATAAAATTATTTCATTTAATATTTCTAAATCCATCATCAAATTGGGAGTTCTATATAAAAAGGCCAGTCCAGGGAGGGAGTTCAGTTCCCGGATTCAATTATTTTTTAGAAAATTGATTGATTACCCCTTGAAAGACCCATTCAATACTAAGCAGTATAGCATTCAGAAACTCATTATACTTCAATACAATCTTGCAATATAATCAATTCAGAATTACTGCCTAGATTTCTTTGGGCTTTTTTTTAAAATTTGAGTGAAGTGTGAGACTAAGACCCAAAAGAGAGGGCATTATAATTCCATATCAAAAAAGATTGATGAAACAGAATGATCATATTTCACATAGATAGGCTAAGGTTCATAAACCAATTCAATGGGTTCAACCTGAGTCGTTGAAACTGAACCTTTAGCTATCTCATTACTTTTATAAAAAAACATGAAATAGATCACTGTAAATGACATAAGTAACGCTACAACAATCAAAATAACTTTTGATAAATTAAATAGCTTTTCCTGGTGCTGATTGATATGGTCAAACATAGTAATCCTAAGATAATAAAAAATTATTCAGAATCGCAAATATTTTTTAATAATTTATTGATAATGAATAAGTTGTGCGCTTAAGCTTAATGTAAAAATAGAATAAATCTTACATCTTTTTTGTACGTATTTCAGCCATTTTCATTTCTCAATTTTTGGACTGTTTTCCGGCCGATTTCGATTATAAAGCGCTCAAAATCACGTATATCCTCTTCATTAGTTCTAAAGTTCACAATACACATTCTCAGCAGAAAAATTTCATTTATCACAGCATTTGATACATAAAATTTTCCACTTTTTTCTATTACATTTAAGATCTCCTGATTCAGTTTGTTGAGATAAATTTTGATTTCCGGAATATCTTTTTGATCAATTAGGTCAATTGGGACATACCTGAAAGTGGTAATACTTAAATGATTGGTTACAACTTCAATTTCTTCCGAATGATTGAAAAGGTCATATGCATATTTAGCCAAAAGAATATCTTCACGAATAAGTTGTTGATATCCTTTTCGCCCCATCTGTTGTAGAATAAGCCATACCTTTAATGCTTTAAACCCCCTTGAGTTTTGGATTCCATAATCAACATAATTTACAGCTGATTGTTCAAAATTATAATAGGCTGGATGGTATGAAAATGCATCAGTAAGGTGGCCTGGATCTTTGACCAGGGTGCAACCTGCTTCCAGGGGGGCATAGAGCCATTTATGGGGATCGATGGCTATTGAATCAGCCTTTTCAAGACCCATAAAATCATCCTCAAGTTCAGGAACAGCAGCTGCAAAACCACCGTAGGCCCCATCAATATGATACCAGAGATCGTATTGCGAACAAATATTGGCAATCTTATCAAGTGGATCTATTGCACCTGTACTGACTGAGCCTGCAGTGCCCACTACCAAAAATGGACGATTACCTTTTCGTATATCCTCTTCAATCGCGTTTATTAAGTCGGGAATTTCCATTTTTTGGTTCTC
The DNA here is from genome assembly GCA_965365275.1 of uncultured Cyclobacteriaceae bacterium. Lineage (GTDB taxonomy): Bacteria > Bacteroidota > Bacteroidia > Cytophagales > Cyclobacteriaceae > JAGTVG01. The sequence continues at coordinate 12,763 of CBDUBA010000084.1, forward strand.
ATCGGATTTGATCCAGCGGATGCTTTCAGTTCCAAGGCCAAAAAGGTCTGATGCCTTCTGTATCCAGGTGTGGGTTTCCTGAGAACAATATATCTTGAGATGCTCTTTTTGCTTAACGATTCCTTTCTCTCTAATACCTAATCCGGCTTTTGCCCTGATGGCGGCTATAAATCCAATGTAATTGGCAACATTTCCCCCGCTAACTATTAGGCCACCTCCTGCAGGATATTTTATCAGGGAACTTATCCAGCGAACAGTCTGGGCTTCAATCTCGCTTGCCATGGGTGACAAAACCCACGCACCAACGTTTGAATTAATAGCCGATGACAAGAAATCACCGAGAATGCCTAATGGCGCAGGAGATGACGTTATATAACCCCAAAACCTGGGATGACCATTATATAATGAATGACTTGCAAGCAGGTTTATGGTGTCATTTATCAATTTGTCCGGTTCAATACCATCTTCCGGCAGTGATTTCTCAGCCTTTAAATGGGCTTTTATGGTATGCTCATCCTCTGCAGGTGTTACCGGCCTATCTCTGATATTGAATATAATTTCAGAGATCTTATCCACTAGATTATAGCCAATCTTCCTGAATTCTTCCGATTCAAGGTCAATGGGTACTTTACGATTTATCGGAGTAGAGGTCATCTTCAGTTGTTCTGGCCATATACGAGGGCGATTACCCCGCCAGCTAATCCGTATCGTACGGCATAGCTGACACCAGCAAAGATTACATAATTGAAATTAACCAGATTTGTTGTGCTTAATAAATCAAGGCCAAAAGTAAATCCTATGAGCGATCCGATTAAAGCCCCCGGTATCAGGCCTGAGCTAAAACCATTGGTGCCTTTCCAATTGAGGGTGGAAGCAAGTAGAAGACCATACAATAACTCCATAACAATTATGCCGGAAAATTTCGTTTCAGACCCGGTTAGCATTACCCCGTTGGCTGATTCCTCCAGTCCAACTGGCGAATTACCAAACAATAAAACATATATGATATATCCAGTAGCGAAAAGGGTGGCAGCACCGGCTGCTGATGCAATAAATATTTTTTGAACATTCATAAGTTAACGTTTTAGGTGAAGATTGATCAATTTTATTGATCTAAACCTTTCAAACTAAGCAAATCCGGACAAAAAACAAATTTTAAACATCAGAAATTATTCAGAGGAGCTTAATTTGCGCATTAACAAATTTAAAGTGTATATGAATTAACTTACCTGGCAGGATTCTGATAAGATTATAACAAAACCTTAAAATACCGCCTTAACTTCAAAGTGATTGATAAATACTTTTTAAATGTGTCATGCCATTTTAGCTAATACTGATACTTTTTTAATAAAAATATAAAGTTGGATAGGTTTTTTATCATTAAAAGGTATATTGTAAGGTTAAAATCATTTTAAAACCAAACAATTACAATTATGTCAGTAATTATCTTAAGTCATGATGTCAAAGATTTCGAAGCATGGAAGCCCCATTATTACGCTGATGCTCCAAGAAGAGAAAGATTAGGTTTAAAAGATCTTGCTGTTGGTAATGTTGCTGTTGAACCAACTAAGGTTTACATCATCTGGGAAGGTGATCCGGCGAACGTAGAACAAATGTTACAAGAACCTGATCTTCCGGAATTAATGAAAGAAGCTGGAGTTGTTAGTGCCCCTGAAATAACTATTCTGAATGCATAATTTTATTATGTTGGGCATGTTTAACGCACAATTTATCCCGGGCTATTATTGATCTGCTAAAGCAGGCAGATCGGATTCAATCTATCATAATGAAAGGATTCTTCATCAGGAGTCCTTTCATTTATCAGCTATGTCATATACCATGAGCGCATTACCATGTCGAATGTATAATCTACCATTATCGATTACGGGATGTGCCCAATGTTCCTTGGTGCCTAATGGCACAGCAAAAGTCGAAACCACGTTGAAAGATTTATAATTGGCTTCTACCAGGGCCATTTCACCTTTATGGCTATAACAGTAAAATAATCCATCAGCATAAATAATCGGCCCACTGTCAAAAGCATCAGAGGTATATTGGATCTCACCCGTTTCCCAATCTAAACAATGCCAAATGGACTTATTATAAGGTGAGGTGAATAAATAACCATCTTTTAATATGAAACCGCTCATGAGATTTGTGACCTTTTGATTACGCCAATTCACTTTTGCATTCTTCCCATCCTCTGATAGAATAATTTGTACAGTTCCATCAAGGTCTGATTTTGCAGATGCACTTGAGCAGAGGATCTTTCCGTCATAGTATATTGGTGTATTGGCATGGATCTTATTACTTTGTTGATGTTCTATTGTCCAATAAGTCTCGCCTGAAGTTGCGTCAATCCCTACGATAGACTCCGCCATCATAGTTACTAGTAGTTTCGTACCATTATGCTTGACAATAATGGGGGAGCAATAGGCAGCAGGTTGCCCTGACCCTTTACTTGTCCAGACAGTATTGCCATTATATCGGTTAAGCGCAACAATATTATTTTCCTTCCCACCAGGTGTACAAAATACAAGGTCCCCTTCAACCAGAAGGGATTCTGCCATGCCCCATTGGATGTTTTCAGCAGAAAATTTCTTCAGGATATCGAGACTCCATACCAAATTCCCGGAATTTTCCTCATAACAGTATACAACTCCCTGTCCACTTTCAAGATATACCAACCCATCAATTATCGTTGGTGTTGTTCTTGAACCATGATAGTTCTGGTGCCATTCCTCTCCATATTCAGTTTTCCATAATAATTCTCCGGCAAGGCTGAATGCATATAGCACCCCGGTCGTATCAGGCATGCCACATATAAATAAACTTTTCTTCCCAATCCCGACATTACCATGACCTGCTCCTAATCCCTCATAAGACCATATCATCTCTGGTCCATTTTCAGGCCAGGTTTTGAGTAAATCGGACTCGGGATAAATTCCATCTCTATTCGGGCCACGCCATTGTGAAATTGTAACAGGTTCAGTGCAGGAAATTATGATGCAAATAATCAGGAAAGCTAAAAAAGCTGTATTTTTCATATTCCTTAACGGTTGAAGATCAAAAAATTAAAGTAATCACACTGCTATTATAACAATACTCACAAATAATATTGTAAAATTTTAATGAAAAATAATTATAGCCTGAGATGGAATTCAATGAGAACCATACCAACATCAATATTTCTTACATTAAAATAAAGGAATAAAAAACCAATTAGTCAGGATCTGGTAGTATAACCAAAATTCATTTTGAATCCAATTAGCGCAGTATTTTTCATTTTTCATGCAATTATTACTGAATGGAATTGTAATTCGGCCAATATTACTTATATTTAAATTTACATTAAAGGTTACATTAACTCAGAAGCATCAATGAAAGCCTATGATATCGAATTAATTTTAAGTAGGCAATTGGCTGAATGCCTTTCTATCCCTGTATTTATTACTGATATCGCAGGAAATCTTCTCTTCTACAATGAACCAGCAGAAGAAATTCTGGGAAAAAGGTATGAAGAAACTGGCGAAATGCCTGTTGAAGAATGGTCAACGATTTTCAAACCACTAGATGATAAGGGAAATCCTTTAAACCCGGAAGATCTTCCACTTGTTCAGACCTTAAATAATTGCCTCCCTGCGCACGGTTCATTCTGGATTGAGAGTCTTGTGGGGGAGAATCATAAGATTTCCGTAACATCATTTCCAATTATGGGCCGAGGAAACAGGTTTTTGGGTGCTACTGCGATTTTCTGGAAAATTAAGTAAAGAATGAAGATCAGAATTCTTGGAACAAGAGGTTCATTACCTTCCACAAATCCTGAAACGTTTCGTTATGGAGGCAACACAGCTTGCATTGAAGTATCAAATGATGATCAGTTTTTTATTATTGATGCCGGAACAGGGGTGCTTAAATTATCTCCTGAAATGACAGGTAAACAGAATCGTTTTGATATTCTCCTGACACATTTACATATTGATCATATCCAGGGATTGGGTTTCTTCAAACCCCTGTTTGATCCCAGGAATGAAATTCACATATGGGGACCTTCCAGTAGTTCAAGATCATTGCAAAATCGTCTTAACCGCTATCTTTCTCCTCCACTGTTTCCTGTTCATTTTCGAAGCCTGCCTTGTCAGAAGGAGTTACATGAGATCTCTAAGTCGAGTTTTGAATTATGTGGACTACAGATAGAAACAGCATATGTCAGTCATCCCGGTCCCACGGTAGGATACAGGATAACGGATGGGGATTTTGTATTTACCTATATTCCTGACCATGAACCTTTTCTGGGAAACAGAGGCTGGAACAGTGGTAAAAAGTGGATTTCAGGTATGGGATTAGCATACCAGGCTGATCTACTCATTCATGATAGTCAATATACTTTGGAAGAATATCCCGATAAGATTGGGTGGGGACATAGTTCAATAGAACAAGCTATAAGATATGCCGGAATCGCTGAGGCCAAGAAACTATTACTATTTCATCATGATCCAACCCATACTGATGGTCAATTAGAATATATTCTGAAATCTTACAATGGTTACACCCCTGAAGGTCTTGAAATAGAGCTCGCTGTTGAAGGCAGTGTCTATAATCTCAGATGATATTAGACATGAAGGTGTTTCATTAAAAGTCTTTCCATTCTTAAACCAATACTTTGATCTTTTTAATTGGCATTGGAAAATCATATCATTTAGATTATTAAATTGCGACAGCTTAATTTAGATAGTATATATGAGGCGTTTTATCAAAAAGATCGTGGCTTTTACATTATTATCGGTAATGGTCAATGTGGTTGGATTAAAAGCTGATGAAAACTTAAGATCTCAAAAACTCCCCAGATATTTTACTAAGATCGATAGTGTACATGGTGTAATTGTTTTGGATTCCAACTGGCTGTATAAAAAGGGAGATAATCAGGAGTGGTCATCCATGCATTATGATGATTCTGGATGGGATACACTAGCAACCATATTAAATTTAAAGGAAATTGACAATGAAGATTTTGATGCAAAAGGATGGTTCAGGCTTCATCTGGAAATTGATTCTTCCCTGTTTGGTAAACCACTTGCTTTACTTATGAATCAATATGGTGCTTCGGAAGTTTATTTATCGGGAGCAAGAGTTGCATCATACGGTACTTTTAGCACCGACTCAACCGAAGAGGAAAGATATAATCCAAAGCTATTGCCAACAATAATTCAATTAGGAGATACATCACGCCAGCTTCTTGCAGTACGCTATCATCATGATAAAGCTTATAAATTTAGTAAAAGATATTATCAGCACAATGCGGGATTCAGACTTTCCCTGAGTGATCCGGGAATGGCTATTACCCAGGTTGACTATTTCATAATAAGCAGTAATTTTTTTCTGGGTTTAATTATGATTTTTGCAATACTTGGTTTTATACATTTATTGTTTTTTCTGTTTTATAAAAAGAAGATTTCAAACCTATACTACAGTATATTTTTATTTATTTTTTCTTTGCTGGTTTACGCCGGTAAATTGCAGAATGAAGTTTCACTGAATCCGGATGTGCAGACTAAAGTTGCATTCCTTGTGTCATTAGGGCTGCCGTTTTTCTTTATTACTCTACAGGGTTTTATTTATTCATTATTCTTTAGGAAATTCCCTGTATTATTATGGATAAGCGGAATTCTGGGATTACTTACCTCGATCATGTATTTCTTCAATTTAAATATCTCAAATTACTTTCTTTTAGGATTTGCAATACTGATACCAATTGAATTGATCCGGGTTTTAGTTCTGGCCATAATAAAAAAAATGGATGGGGCATGGATACTGGGGACAGGCGTAATTTTATTTGTTATTTTTTTTATGGGAATTCTACTGCTGAGTCTTTTCATGGGAGGAGATATAAACATCAGTGGCAGCGGACCCCTGCAGATCTTGTTTCTGTTTTTAATCGTTTTAGCCATCTTAAGTACTCCATTATCCATGTCAATTTATCTGGCACGGGATATTGCAAAAACAAATTTTAACCTTGAAAAACAACTTGAGCAGGTTAAATTATTGTCTGCCAAGACCCTCGAACAAGAGCGGGAAAAGAAAAGAATTCTGGAAGGACAGAAAGAAAAACTTGAGGTTCTGGTTAAAGAAAGAACACAGGAGCTGGAAGAGGAGAAAGAGAAAACGGAGGAATTATTATTAAATACCCTCCCTCTGAAAGTCGTCAATGATCTAAAGGAAAACGGTAAAACAAATCCGGAGAGCTTCGATGATGTTACCGTATATTTTTCAGATATCGTAGGCTTTACCAAATTATCGACAAAACTGGCTCCTGATATTCTGATCAATGAATTAAATGAAATATTTACGGCCTTTGATGACATAATGGTCAGACATAAATGCGAAAGGATAAAAACTATTGGGGATGCATATCTGGCGGTATGTGGAATGCCGGAAAAGAGAAAAGATCATGCTCAAAAAATGATCAATGCAGCTCTTGAGATCAGGAACTTCCTCGAGAAAAGGAATGCCAGCTCAGACATCAAATGGAAAATCAGGATTGGGATCCATTCCGGTAGGGTAGTGGGCGGAATTGTTGGAGTCCGAAAATATATATACGATGTATTTGGCGATACCATTAATACCACATCCCGAATGGAAAGCAGTTCAGAACCAATGAAGATCAATATTTCCGAGACAACTTATAATCTGGTTAAAGATAAATTCAGGTTTATCGAAAGAGAAGTAATGGAGATTAAAGGCCTGGGTTTAACAAAGATGTATTTTCTGGATCATACC
>CBDUBA010000085.1:0-19400 GCA_965365275.1 uncultured Cyclobacteriaceae bacterium
CAAGTCATTGGTGTTATAAGGCAAACCCTATTATAATAGAATTTAACCGAGTCTCGGGGATGAAATGATACCGGGGTGCCGATGATAAGATGATACGGAGGTGTTTACATTAAATTAATACCGGGGTGCCGATGATAAGATGATACGGAGGTGTTTACATTAAAATAATACCGGGGTGCCGATGATAAGATGATACAGAGGTGTTTACATTAAAATAATACCGGGGTGCCGGGAATGAAATGTTATCAGAGGTCCAAATTGGAAAAGAAATGATCTATATCAATGGGCCTGTCTCGGCTTGTATATGATCTGCTTATTAGGGTAATAACATTTATAATCATAAGATCTCCAATAAATAATCCAGGAATCATTAATTTTACCGAATATCTAAATCTTCAAACTATCAAATCTGTTGAAAGTGACCTTTTCAGGATGAGGCGATCATTGATTATATTTTTCATTTTAGGCGTGTCTGCTCCTATTTTTTCTCAGGTTGATTCTACAAGGACCATTGAAATGGATAATATAATCATTAAGGGTAACCGAATTGACATACCTTTCAGAGAAGCATCAAGGAATATTGGGGTTATGACCAACCTTGAAATAAAGGAACTTCCTGTTCAGAGTATTCCGGAGATCCTGAGCTATATGCCCGGAGTGGATGTCAGACAAAGAGGGCCTGTGGGAGTTCAGGCAGATATCGGAATACGAGGAGGAACATTCGAACAAACTCTGGTTCTGCTTAACGGACTGAAACTTACTGATCCCCAAACAGGACACCATAGTCTAAATATACCCTTAAATTTTACAAATCTTACCAGAGTTGAAGTACTGAAAGGTCCGGGAGCGAGGATCTACGGACAAAATGCCTTTTCAGGTGCCGTGAATTTTATAACGGAAGTTCCAGAGAACCGGTTTGTGGGGATAAGATTTTATGGCGGTCAGCATAAATTGTTTGGCGGCACCCTTGATCTTGCACTTCCAACAAAAAATTATAAGCAGTATATAAGTTTTTCTCATGATGCCTCTGACGGATACAGGTATAATACTGATTTTAAGATCAATAATGTATTCTATCAAGCTGAAACAGATATTGCAGGTGGCCAGCTCGAAATACTTGGAGGTTGGACAGGGCGAAAATTCGGTGCAAACGGATTCTATGCAAATCCTAATTATAGCGACCAGTACGAAGAGGTTCAAACATCCCTATTAAGTCTTGGTTATGTAAAGAATATTGGAGATTTTACTATTAAACCACGTGTATACTGGAGACGGAATAACGATAATTATTTCTTCGTTAGGAATAACCCGGAAATTTATGAAAATGACCATATTACTAATGTGGGCGCTATAGAATTTCATAGCAATTGGAGAAATAAACTTGGGCAGACAGGCATGGGGTTAGAATTCAGGAGAGAAACCATTCATGGAGACTGGGTAAGGGGAGGGAATCCCTCGAAAAGCAATCTTGATGGTTTTTACAGAAACAGTTTTGGTATGTTTCTCGAGCATCAATTCAAATATGGCAAACTCGATTTTACACCAGGTGTATTTGTCAGCCATTACACAGATTTCGGTTGGAATGCCTTTCCTGGTATTGATATAGGTTTCCTGGCCAGACCTGATCTAAGAATTTATACAAACCTTGGTAAATCCTACCGTATACCTACTTTTTATGATATGTATTATCAGAGTCCTGTTGAAGAAGGAAATCCTGACCTGAAGCCAGAAAAGGCGCTTACTTATGAAATAGGAGCACGTTATATCAAACAAGCGCTGAGCATGGAGTTAAACTGGTTTTACCAGGATGCTCATGATCTTATTGACTGGGTGGGTATCCCGTTAACGGACTCTACCTACCTATGGAAAGCAGCTAATATTTCCAATATAAAAAGGAATGGCATTGAAATTGCTTCTCAGTTAAATATGGAAAGATTAGTGGACAAAAAGATGTTTTTGAAAAGTGTATTTCTGAGTTATAATTTCATACACTCAGACCTGACAAGTTCTGCTGAGATATCCAGATATATCCTTGAAAACCTTCGGCATCAATTCATTCTTGGAATAAATACCAGGATAATATCCGATATATATCTTGACTTTAAAACCAGGATGAATGATCGCGAGGGACAAACCAATTATTGGGTTTTTGACGCAAGGTTATATTGGGAAAAAGCAAAAGGACCTTACATCTATATTGAAGCCACCAATTTTACCAATACCAGGTATTATGAGGTTATGACGCCGATGCCCGGCAGATGGTTCCGGGCGGGGATCATGTACCGCCTGGGTTTTTAATCACCTTAAAATCAGGTAAAAGACGATCGCAGATCTTCCTCATCTTAATTCGCGATACAAGATGATCAGGATCAGTATGGCTTACTGAAAGTGCTTGCATACCGCGAACACAGGTGTTTAGGGTGGGAAATAGTTTAACAATACACTCGAATGAGTTATGCATTCAGGAAAATTAAAATTTTAAAATAATGAAACGATTAATAATGATTTTATTGGTCGTGGTAAGTATAAACCAGGCCAATGCTCAGTTCTTTCAGGTGGGTGCCAAAGCAGGAATCAGTTCCTCACAGTTAAAAGTGGACGCCATGTTTTCCGGTAATGATGATCAGGAAAGCGTTTTTTACAAATCAGGTGAAGCTGTGTTAGGCTGGCATCTTGGGTTATATTCCAGGATCCAGATATCCAGGTTCTATATTCAACCCGAATTACTCTATTCCTCTACCGGAGGTAAAATCAAGATCTCCAATGATGGCATCGATTTCCCGGGCATTAATGAAATAAAGCTCAATAAGCTGGATATCCCAATAATGGCAGGGTGGATCTTTGGTAAATCCTTCAGGGTATATGCAGGGCCCACATTTTCATATCTATTATCTGAAAAATCTGTATGGAAAAACACAAAAGAGGTATTCAAGCAGGATTTCACAAAGGGAACCATCGGATACCAGGCTGGAATAGGTGTTGATATTACCACCATTTCCCTGGACTTAAAATACGAAGGAAATTTAAGTGCCCTGGGTAAGAGTGTTTCGATACCCGGAACCGATGTAAGCTTTGACACCGATGTCAGGAATCCTCAGATTATTTTAAGTATGGGATTCAGGTTTTGATACGGGCGAAATATAATGTTTGATATTGTTAAAGGTCGCAAATGCGACCTTTAATTTCTTTAAACATATTTCAACAAGCTGAATAAAATTATAATCAGTGATTGTTGAGAATTGATCAATGGATACGAATATCGTAGGGCATCCTGGCCTGTGGTCCTCTAAGTGCTTTTAATTCCTGAACCTGCTGAAAATAAGGATAGTACTCTCCCAGTTTCATCTTAAGGTACCGGGCCTGGATATCAGTTCCAAGGTCTTCCATGATCTGCTCTAAAACAGTTTTCTGCCTTGGATAATAGCTAACCCGGTATTCCTCCAGTTCAGCCATTTCAGCGGCTTCTTCTATCGCATCTTCCAGGGTGCCGAATTCATCGATCAAACCATTATCCAGTGCTTCATATCCTGAATAAACCCTGCCGGAAGCAATTTTGAGCAATTCATCTATTTCCATACCCCTCGATTCAGCTGCTTTGGTCGTAAATATCTCATAGCCCCTTTCAATATCCTGTTGAATGATCTCTTTTTCAAAAGCAGTTAAAGGGCGGGTAATGGTATACATATCCGAATATTCCCCTGTACTGTAGTTGTCAAAAGTTATGCCCAGTTTGTTCTCAAATAGCTCTTCTGCATTGAACAATACACCAAATATGCCTATTGATCCGGTTATTGATGTTGGCTGCGCATAGATCTTATCACAAGCCATGACGATATAATAACCTCCAGATGCAGCAACATCTGCAATAGATGCAACAACTGGTTTCTTCGCAGCAGTTAGCCTGATCTCTTTCCATATCACATCAGATGCAAGGGGACTTCCGCCACCAGAGTTAATTCGTAATACAACTGCCTTAACCCGATCGTTCTCCCTGGCGCTCCGAATCAGTTGCGAATAGCTTTCTGATCCGATCATCCGGTTTTCTCCTTTTCCAGAGAATATGTTTCCTTCGCCAATAATTACAGCAATTCTATCCTTAGAGTATTTCGGATCACCATAGGATTTATTGTATTTTCGATAAGATACCATATTGACATCATCGTCTTCCCCGACATCCAGTTTTTCCTTTATATGATCTATAAACTCATTATAATATTTTTCCCCATCGATAAGTCCGAGATCTACTGCATCCTCAGTGGTTCTTGCAAGCATGGAGTACGAGATCTTTCTTACTTCTTCCATCTCCATATTCCTTGATTCGGCAATCGCATCCAGCATATGGTCATATATTGAATTAACATAGGCCGCGATTTGTTCTTTGTTTTCCTCGCTCAGGTCTTTCCGCAAAAAAGGTTCTACAGCCGATTTATATTCACCCACCCTGAATATCTGAGGCTCAATGCCAAGCTTTTCAAATAATCCTGTAAAGAACATATATTCAGCGGATACTCCGTTAAACTCCAGCATACCATAGCCCGGCGTAATATACATTTCATCAGAAACGGAAGCGAGATAATATGATGCCTCTGTATAATATTCAGCATAAGAGACTATGAACTTACCGGAAGATTTAAAATCATCCAGTTCCTGACGTAGTTCTTCAATGGTAGCCATCCCAGCCATGAATAGCCTGGGTTCCAGGAATATCCCTTTTATGTTATCATCAGATTTTGCATGCTTTATGGCATCCTTTAACTCTTTCAAACCCATCTCGCGTGCACCTGCACCGGGAAATCCCAGTGAAGCGAATGGGTCCTCCACTTCACGTTCAACAATTTGCCCGCTCAATCTTAGACGTAATATCGAATTGTCAGGTATAGACACAGTCTTTTCAGCCGAGGAAATGGATAATATGCCTATAAAAATAAAGAGCATTACGAAACTATAGATGAATAATCCAACCAGAACAGCCAGTAAATTACGTAAGAATTTCATGTACTTATACTTTTATTATTGTTTTCAAGTGTAATTATATTACTTTACTCCAATAACATGAAAACAATTTATATGGCTGCTAATTATTAAGGATGAAAGGAAAATATTTAATTTTAGGAAGTAACCTTGGAGACCCTGAAAGCAGCCTTCAAACAGCCCTCGAAAAAATAGAATCAGAGGTTGGTAAGGTGGTGCGGACTTCTTCAGTCTATGTCACAGAACCATGGGGATTAAAGGAACAACCAGCCTTTTATAATCAGGTAGTTGAGGTAGATACTGATTTAAACGCCTACGATACCCTGGAGAAACTGCTTGAAATTGAAACCTCCATGGGTCGGAAAAGGGGAAGAAAATGGGCAGAGCGAATCATAGACATCGATATCCTGTATTTTGAAGATCAGATAATTAAGGCAGACAAACTAAGCATCCCGCATCCTGGTATACCGGACAGAAGATTTGTATTAGTTCCCCTATGTGAGCTTATCCCGGAAAAGGTTCATCCGGTATTACAAGTAACAAATGCCCAGCTCCTTGAATCTACGATGGATACGCTTGAGGTTCATAAGATCTGATATAGTAGAAATCCCGGGATTTAGGTTTTCTATGAGTTCCTTAATGAATATTTTACTTTATGCAATAAAGCCCTGATCTATTTCCAGGTGAAATCAGAGTATTGCTGGCCTCTTTTTAAGCACAAATCAATGTTACTCTATACTTCCGACCTCTACCTCAGGGCTGATTTTTTTAACAAGTCCCTGTAAAACTTTACCTGGCCCGCATTCAATGAATTCTGTAGCCCCATCCTCTACCATATTCACCACTGATTGTCTCCATTTGACAGGTGCAGTCAGCTGATGATTCAGGTTCTTTTTGATCTCCTCAACATCGGTATGTGGCCGGGATGTATAATTCTGGTAAATAGGACAGGTAGGTTCATGAAATTCAGTGTCAAGGATAGCCTTTTCAAGCTCCTCCCTGGCTGGTTCCATCAAAGGTGAATGAAATGCGCCGCCAACCTGTAATGGAAGTGCACGTTTGGCTCCTGCGTCTTTCAACTTCTCGCAGGCAACAGTTATCCCTTCATTTGATCCAGAAATGACCAGTTGACCAGGACTATTATAATTGGCTGGAACAACTACTTCATCGATACCCTCGCAAATGGCAATTACTTTTTCATCTTCCATTCCCAGGATAGCTGCCATAGTGGATGGGTTTATTTCACAGGCTTTCTGCATGGCCTCAGCACGCTTTGAAACAAGTCTCAGCCCGTCCTCAAAACTTAATACCTTGTTTGAGACCAATGCTGAAAACTCACCGAGGGAGTGTCCTGCAACCATATCGGGTTTAAATTCATCAGCGATCAAGGCTGAAATCACGGAGTGAAGAAATATAGCTGGTTGTGTAACTTTTGTTTGCTTCAATTCCTCTGGTGTGCCATCAAACATAATATCTGTTATCCGGAAACCCAGCACTTTGTTGGCAGACTCAAATAATATTTTGGCTTTCTCAGATCTTTCATATAATTCCTTTCCCATGCCTGGAAATTGAGCTCCCTGGCCAGGAAAAATGTATGCTCTCATGCTCTTCTTTTTTAATGGAATGACAAAACTATATATTATAACAATAAAACAGTCAATTTTATTTTATTATTGAAGCGGCAATACAACTCAGAAGGTCTTTTTTCCTAAAAAATTAGTAAAATCCCCTGAATTAAGTTTTTTACCACATAAAAAGGGAATTTTATTGAACTCCATGAATTACAATTGGATATTACTAAGAAATGATATTATGGTTTTCCTTTGTTTTTGTAGACCTGTCCCATATAGTTCAGGTATAGCACACCGATTATGATAATGGATACGGCAATGACTGACAGATGCTTATCCAGGTTCAGAATATTGAGGATTGGGTAGGAATATATTATTAACAGGCCTGAAAAAAGAATTACCCCTATGAGTACAGCCTGATCGTTCATAATTATTTACCTGAATATCTGCACCCAGCCTTTTAAGGTCTGGGATTTCAACTGTGGATCATTCATATCATACTGAATGTCTACCTTATAATAATATACCCCATTTTCAAGTATAACACCATCATTTGTAACCCCTTCCCAATTGATCAGAATTGAATTCTCTCCCCCGCTGGATTCAGAGTAAACTTCCTTGCCCCATCGATTGAATACCGTGAATGTAAGAGAATTTACAAATCTCGGACATTTTATATATGGGAATTGATAGGGTTCAAAAGTATCATTTTTGCCATCATTGTTCGGTGTAAACACATTTGGTAATTCATAATATGGGCAATTCTCAAATTGCTTTACATTACTGAATTCTCCGGTGTTGCCGGACCTGTCAACAGCCCTGACCTTATAGCATCCTTTGAATGAGTTTAATCCTTCGTGGCGGAAGGATTCCCCTGGTGCCAGGCCAACAATATTATAATCTTCCTCGAAACAGGTTTCCGAAAACCAGACTTCATAATATACTATATCTCTCAAGCAATCATTATCATCCCCTATCGGGGTTGCTGTCCACTCAATATCATGGTAAAAATCGTCGAAATTACAGGGTTTATCCTCAACAAAACTCAAGCAGGTAGTATCACTTACAATCGTATCACCAATGTCAATGATAACGCAGGGAGGAATCGTATCGTTCGGCTGGTTACAGATTATCTGGGAATCGTTTATGAGGGGCTCAATAATCTGAGGATTTCCATATGATCCCTGTGTTGTTACATAATAACAGTAAAAGGTATTTTCATCCAGTTTTACCCCGTTAACCTGTCCTGAGTCGATATAATTATATCCATTCTGATTAACATCCACACTATCTATTAGGAAAAATTCACTATCGTCGGAGGGATCGATGTTATCTCTGTAAATATAATGGTACGGATAATCCTGTGTATTATTTGACCACGGTACATTGGCCTCCCATATCAGTTCTATACTGTTAACACGCGGATCTGTGGATAACCGGACCGAAGATGCAAGTCCTGAGGGACCTACCTGTGTCCCATTGTTATCATAGGCAACCACTACATAACTATAAGCTGACAGATCGGTATCGAGTCCTGTATCTATATAGGTCGTATCGGTCAGAACAATAGGGCCAACAGGTGTGCCTGATCCGTTCAAGCCTTCATACCTGAACAACTCGTAGGTATAGGGAGGTGGATAAAGACCCTGGTCAGCATCGAATGGGCTTGTCCATTGTAATTCAATCTCACCGTTTTCTGTATCCGTTTCCAGCACACTGACTTTTGTGATCACCGGTCCGAACTGACCCTGGTCCTCTTCTATGGTGACACAAACTTCATCGGAAGCATAGCTTAACCCTCCGGAAGGCAGCTTATACTCAGCAACCAGACGGTAACAATACGTCGCCCCATAATCCAGCCGGGCTCCATTATTTGTATCAATATAATCTATCTGATCTATGGGTACGGTAGCAATCAGGGTATACCCTGCATATTCAGGCATTCCCACTTCACAATTATCCGGTTCAAATTCAAAACTATCGACTCTTCTCCATATTTGCATGGTCCCTGCATAGGGTTCACAGGCATATTGGTTCCAATCCAGGGAAACACGCCTTCCGGATAAAGGAGAAGCGGTAAGACCCTCTGGTGCCGGGCCAACCACAGTAACTTCCCATGTATCGAAATCGACAAGGGAAGGCCCTTCCAGCCTATCGGGAAAATCCTTGGCTTTAAAGGTGATCTGATACGGCAATGATCTGACATGAGAGCAATTTGTCTGCCACAGAAAATCAATAAAAGCCGGTGTAGGTTGCGGATTTACCGGGTCATCGGGTTGAGGGTTATAAGTTGCTGGAGAAGAGGATAATTCATAAGGCCCGCCAAATGATGAAATTGTAATACGGTGGCCATCCGGATCATCTGCACGTATAATTTCTTCTAATATAGTTCCTGCTTCAACACAGGTATCTTCAGGGATGGTAAGTTCCGGCCGTTCATTTTCACAATCCTCAACCAGGATCTGCATATCCCTGGTTACATAACCCATTTGAAACCATTCATTCAGATCCGGAAAATACCGCCATTCCTTTACGATAAAGGCAATATTATATTCATCTTCAGTACCTGGAGCATCCCATATCAGGTCGCCTGAAACTGGATCGAGGGTATAGGTAGGAGGACCTGTTCCATCTTCATTGGTTACACCAGGAACCGTCTCTATATCATATACGTTAGGGAGTCTGTAATTGACTACGGGCATATCAACATCTTGCTTATTTATAACAATGTGATAGGACAGGCTATCACCATCGAAATCCCAGCCTCCGCCATTGTGGAAAAATGCTTTCCCTACACAGGCTCTGTCTAAAGGAGGATTCAGGAGGACCGGTGTGTTGTTGCATCCGAAAAAAGGATCCACAACAATCTGGGTCTCTATATAAAAAGGAGTGTTAACAGAATTGTCCATGTTTGCGACACTGGCATTCCTGTTAAATTCACGATAACTGACGGTATACGTACCAGGTCCGGGGAATGTATGTTCCGCATAAAAGATATTAAGCGCTACCTCATCACCGAGATCCTGGAAGAAGTCAGGATTGCCCGGTGTAAATCCAATCGGAGGGGATCCATCACCAAATTTCATTTCGCCTCCACCAAACAATACCGTTGAACCGGTATCAGTATACCCGATGAGTGTAAAACGATAGGTATTGGATTGACAATCTAAAAGTTCAGCGATAATTTCCCCGGCACGAATATGTGTAGCATACACCTTCACAGTAGCCATTAAAAACAGCAACATCAATGCCAACGTTATCCTGTACCTTCTCATCAAAATTCCAATAACTTATGTAATACCAACGACAAAACTAATCAACTAATATACAAACAAATAAAATTAACAATAAGTTATGCTTACAAAGTAATTATTCTTTATATATGGAAATTAATTTCTTATTTTTGGTTATCAGTTTTTTGAATCGATATACTTTTGATACAACACATCATACCTTGTTTTTTTACTATACAGATCATAAAATTAATTGAACATGAGTTGGATTACAGATACTTTGGGTAGTTCCATTGGTAAAAAACTATTAATGTCTTTAACCGGACTATTTTTAATTTTATTCCTGGTCATACATCTGATCGGAAATCTGGCAATTTTCTCAGGTGACGGGGGATTGGCTTTTAACAGTTATGCAGTATTTATGACAACCTTTCCATTGATTAAAGTTGTTTCGTATTTGCTTTATTTTAGCTTTCTATTGCATGCGTTTTATGCTTTTATGCTTTGGATCCTGAACCGGAAAGCGAGACCGGTCCGGTATGCGGTTGAACATGCGAACCAGAATAGTTCCTGGGCTTCCCGTAGTATGACTTTGCTTGGTTCTCTTATTTTTATCTTCCTGGTCATGCACCTGAAGGATTTCTGGTGGCAATATAAGTTCGGAGGAGGATATGAATTTGAGATTGATGCAAACGGCAACCGGGATTTATATAAGCTGGTCATATTGCAGTTCCAATATTCCTATGTGCTCGTAGCTTACCTGATCGGGCTGGTGGCTCTGGCCTTCCATTTATGGCACGGATTTGAAAGTGCTTTCCAGACCCTGGGTATTAACCATGATCGATATACCCCTGCCATTAAGTTTGTCGGTATCCTTTATGCAGTCCTGGTGCCCCTGGGATTTGCCAGTATGCCGGTTTATGTTTACTTTTTTATGAATTAAAAATTGAATAGATAATTATGTCTCTTGATTCAAAAATTCCAGATGGTCCTTTAGCGGAGAAGTGGACCAAACATAAATTCAATCTAAAACTTGTTAATCCCGCCAATAAGCGGAAATATGATATCATTGTTGTGGGAACCGGTCTTGCGGGTGCTTCGGCAGCCGCATCCTTCGGGGAACTTGGTTATAATGTGAAGGCTTTCTTTTACCAGGACAGCGCCAGAAGAGCCCATTCCATTGCTGCACAGGGTGGAATTAATGCTGCCAAGAACTATACCAATGACGGGGATAGTGTATTCAGGTTATTTTATGATACCATAAAAGGTGGTGATTACCGCTCCAGGGAAGCCAATGTGTACAGGCTGGCTGAAGTAAGCAACAACATCATCGACCAGTGTGTAGCCCAGGGGGTTCCATTTGCCCGGGAGTATGGTGGCTTGCTGGATAACCGATCCTTCGGAGGTGCCCAGGTATCCAGGACATTCTATGCACGTGGACAAACCGGTCAGCAGTTGCTTCTGGGCGCCTATTCAGCTTTAAGCCGGCAGGTGGCTGCTGGAAAGGTCCAGCTTTTCCCAAGGACTGAAATGCTGGATGTAGTGCTGATAGATGGCAAAGCCCGTGGTATTGTTACAAGAAATATGATCACGGGTAAGATAGAATCACACAGTGCCCATGTGGTCGTTTTGGCTACCGGTGGATATGGCAATGTATTTTTCCTGTCCACGATGGCTATGGGCTGTAATGGATCGGCCGTTTGGCGGGCACATAAAAAGGGCGCCTTTTTTGGCAATCCGAGCTTCACACAGATCCACCCAACCTGTATACCGGTTCATGGGGACCAGCAGTCAAAACTCACCCTGATGTCCGAATCCCTAAGAAATGACGGCCGGGTATGGGTCCCGAAAACCAAAGAAATTGCAACGAAGCTTCGTGCCGGTGAAATGAAACCCACTGAAATTCCGGAAGAAGACAGGGATTATTACCTTGAGAGGATATATCCATCCTTTGGTAACCTTGTGCCCAGGGATGTGGCTTCTCGAAATGCCAAGAATGTTTGTGACGAGGGCCGTGGAGTAGGAGAAACAGGGCTTGCCGTATTTCTCGATTTCAGGGACGCCATTGAAAGAGATGGTGTGGATGTGATCAAGGCCAAATACGGGAACTTGTTCCAGATGTACGAAAAGATCGTGGATGACAATCCCTATGAAACACCAATGATGATCTACCCGGCGATCCATTATACCATGGGAGGTCTTTGGGTAGACTATAATTTGATGACGACCATTCCGGGGTTGTATGCCACAGGAGAATGCAATTTCTCCGACCATGGCGCCAACAGGCTGGGTGCAAGTGCATTGATGCAGGGCCTTGCTGACGGGTATTTTGTAATACCATACACTATTGGGGATTACCTGGCAGATATGCCTTATGACAAAGTATCGGAAGATCATCCTGAATTCCAGAAAGCTGAGAAAGAGGTGAGGGAAAGGATAGACAAGTTGCTGAATATCAATGGATCGAAGACCGTGGATCATTTTCACAAGCAATTAGGACATATCATGTGGGAAAAATGCGGCATGTCCAGGAATGCACAGGGATTGAAAGAAGCCATTGAAGAGATCCGGAAATTGAGGGAAGAATACTGGAAAGATGTAAAGGTACTGGGTGTTAACGAGGAATTGAATATGACACTTGAAAAGGCCTTGAGGGTAGCGGATTTCATGGAGTTGGCTGAACTCATGGTGCATGATGCACTGGACAGAAAAGAATCTTGTGGGGGACATTTCAGAGAGGAAAGCAAAACCCCGGAGGGAGAAGCCAAGCGGGATGATAAGAATTTCGCATATGTTTCTGCCTGGGAATACAAAGGTGAAAGTATACCTGAAGTATTACACAAAGAAGAATTGGTATTTGAAAATGTAAAATTGACTCAAAGAAGCTACAAATAATGGAAAAAGGAAGAACATATACACTAAAGATATGGCGTCAGCCAAATGCGGATACGAAAGGAGCTTTTAAGACGTATAAAGTTGAGGATATATCTCCGGGAACATCGTTCCTTGAAATGCTGGATATATTGAATGACCAGCTTTCAGAAAAAGGGGAAGATCCTGTTCATTTTGATCATGACTGCCGTGAGGGAATATGCGGCATGTGCAGCCTGTTCATTAACGGAAGGCCTCATGGGCCGGATGAGGAGATCACCGTATGTCAATTACACATGCGGGTATTCAAGGATGGGGCCAAGATCACGATTGAGCCATGGAGGGCCAATGCATTTCCAGTTATCAAGGACCTGGTGGTTGACCGGACCGCATTTGACAGGATCGTCCAGGCAGGAGGGTTTATCTCTGTTAATACCGGTGCTGCTGTGGATGCCAATGCAATCCCAATCCCGAAAGTGAACGCTGACCTGGCCATGGATGCCGCTGCATGCATTGGTTGCGGCGCATGTGTAGCGGTTTGTAAAAATGCTTCCGCCATGTTGTTTACGGCTGCCAAGGTGTCCCAGCTGGCTTTATTGCCTCAGGGCGATATAGAAAGAAAAGAAAGGGCGATGAAGATGGTCGCACAGATGGATGCAGAAGGATTTGGTGCGTGTACCAATACGGGTGCATGCTCTGCCGAATGTCCTAAAGGCATTGACCTGTCTGTAATTGCCCGGATGAACAGGGAATATTTCACAGCGAAACTGACAACATAATTCAGTCATATAGGCTGGATAAACCTTATTAAACACTCTTCCGCCCATTGGGGTGGCACACTGCTCCCGCTTCTCCCGGTCGGCATGCCGTGAGGGAATCCAGCTGGCACGTAACCGGGATTTTTTTATTTTTTTAACTTTTATTACATGGGTTGGGCTTGGAGAAAAGTGTATTGTCATCCTGGATCTTTTGTGTCTTTTTTATACCCATGGACATTTATGCAATAACGGGCTTCAGCAATACCACTACTTTGACGGTAAACCGTATTGTAAATTTCATATTCAAATACCAGATCGCATCAGAAGATGAACTTGAGAATATATTCAGGTCCGTGGATTATGCATTAAGTCCTTACAAGTATCAGGGAGGGTTTGTCTTATTGGCGGAAGACAACAGCTCTATTATCGGATCCGTAGTTGTAAACCGAACCAACATGGAAGGCTATGTGCCCAAAAACCTGATGGTCTATTTTGCTGCGGATCCAAATTCCGCCTATCCCGATATTGAAAAAAAACTTTTAAAAAAGGCGATCCAATTGACCAGTGGAGAAATTGCATACCATGCTTCCCTTGATAGTCCCGCATTGGAATTGCTTGAGGATGTAGGTTTTGAAAAGAATTTCTTTGAAATGCGATTGAAAAGGTGAAATATTACATGTTCACTGATTTATGACATAATCCTTTTCGCATTTGAATTTTGACACTTCACAAAAGATCCTGATCACCCATGCCCTTCACACTGAAAATGCACTCCGGGAAGAATTACAACAATTAGGTTTTAAAGTAACCGGTCGTGACAGACTAAATCTTTCAGTTAATGGCACACTCAAGGACACGATACGTCTGAATCTAAAATTAAGAACGGCACACCGGGTTTTATACCACCTGTATACGTTCAAAGCTTTTGACCTGGGTAGGTTATTTAAAAAGATCAAAGGTTTTGACTGGACGGAAATTATTCCCTTGAATGGATATTTCAGGATTAATTCATATAGTAACCAGAAAGATATCCGCGACAGTCGTATTGTGAACCTGAAAGTAAAGGATGCCATCGCCGATCATTTTATGGAAAAGGTTGGCAGCCGGCCGGATTCGGGAAAAGAGAGTAATCAACTTGGTTTTTTTATTTACTGGGTGGATAATACCTGCTCTGTATACATTGATACCAGTGGGGAATCCATAGCAAAGCATGGTTACCGGCTGGAAGGTTGGAAGGCGCCATTGTCCGAAGCCCTGGCTGCATCGATCATAATGAGTACCGGTTGGGATGGTAAAAGTCCTTTTATCAATCCCATGTGCGGCAGTGGAACCCTGGCTATTGAAGCTGCATTAATGGCCAGCCGAAGATGCCCGGGATTGAGCAGAAGCAACTACAGTTTTATGCATATAAATGGGTATGATTCCGCATATTACGACGAGGTGAAAAAAGAAATTGAGGTCCAGGTAACCGACCAGGATCTTCCGCAGATCATCGCCACGGATATACATGCAGGAGCCTTACGGGCAGCTAAGGCAAATGCAAAATGGGCTGGGGTATCTGATCTGATCCAATTCTCGAGGTGCAAGTTCCAGGATACGCCAATGGTAGGAGAAGGCGGGATCGTGATCATGAATCCTGAATACGGAGAGAGAATGGGCCAGTTTGACCAGTTAAAGCCTATCTATAAGCACATCGGAGATTTCTTTAAGAACGATTGCAAAGGCAGGACAGGTTATGTATTTACAGGCAATCCAGAACTAGCCAAGTCTGTGGGATTACGTACCAAAAGAAAGCTTCCCTTCCTAAATGGGAAAATCGAATGCCGCCTCCTGGAATACGAACTTTATGAGGGAAGTAAGAAAAATTCACTCTAGCCGGACAGTTGTCCTCATAATTGAAATTTAATTACAGATCAAAATCGCTCTTGAAATTAAAACAATATTTTCCTAATTGATAAGATTAATTTCTCTTCAAAAATTTTGGGCCAGCGAATTTAATTCCAATCGCACCAAGAGGTGCAGTAACAACAATACTCAGAACTGCCATAGCAAGGATTACCTGACCTATATCTTCAGAAAAAGAATCAATTTTGCCACTTATGATCATTGATAAAGGTACAGCTCCCATAGCAGCCTGTACCGTGGCCTTTGGCCAGTACGCGATCATACAAAATATTTTCTCTTTAAGGTTCAGATCAGCTCCAATCAAGGATATGCTTACCCCAATACTACGAGCGATCAATCCGAACAGGAGGATTAACAGCCCAACTCCGATCAATGAATGATCGATTTTAGAGATCTGCACTTCGGTGCCGATGTATACAAATAGCAATATTTCAGCAAGTACCCAGATTTTATTGAACTTCACAGCCATCCGGTTGGCCAGCACATCGTATTTTTCCAATAATATGAATCCAATGGCCATCACACCCAGCAGGGCCGCGATCGGTATAAAGTTTTTTACAGCCGAAAGCTCAGCTGTATCATAGAAAATCACGGCTACAATCATAAAAATGATCACCTTCATGGTATCCCGGATATGGTATTTTTTAAAAAACCATATGGAGATAAATCCAATAATCACCCCGATCCCTGCTCCGGCCAGAATACCCGCCGGTACACTCAAGATTACATATGTCCAGTTAGTCGCAGCTCCCGCTGCCAGGCTGGCGAATACGCCAAAGATCGTAATGGCGATGATGTCATCCACGGATGCACCGGCCAGGATGAGTGTTGGGATACCCTTCTTTTTCCCAAAACCATGCTCACGAAGATCCAGCATAGAGGGTACAACCACCGCAGGTGATACCGCGGCAATAATAAAACCTAACATCCCAGCAGCATACAGGGGTAGATCCAACAACCAGTAAGATACTGCGGCTACAGCAGCTCCTTCCACGATCACCGGGATAAAGCCCATCCTGATGGCCGGTCCACCAATACGGTTCAATGTCTCTCTATCAATTCCAAGTCCGGCTCTGAAGAGGATAACGATCAGGGCAATGGTCTTGAATTCCTTTAATACCGCCCGTATCTCAGGATCAATCAGGTTGAGTACGCTTGGGCCGAGTATAATCCCAGCGGCGATCATTCCGAGGATTCCCGGAAGACCTGCTTTTTTGAAAATGATATTCCCAATCAGTGCAAACAGGATTATAAAAGCAACATCAACCATTTAATCATAATTATAGTTTTGTATTTGAGCGTTCAAAAGAGGATCTAAAATTCTCAATTAAGTACGAAATCTAAGGATTTTTAAAGAGTTTTTTTGTAGACACATATTTTTATTCAAGATATGGTCATATTTATGTTGAGAACAATCACTCATATGACTATATAAAAGTTCCTTAAAGTATATCTGACTGTATCAATAATAGAAATTCTTCAAGAAGGTGTTTTCCATATTATTCGCTAAATTGTAGGATTGAATTAAAAAGTAAAGAAGACTTGATCCAACAATATAAACCAAAAAACAAGATCCGTATCGTCACGGCAGCATCCCTGTTTGACGGCCATGATGTATCTATTAACATCATGCGCAGGGTTTTCCAGAATACAGGTGCTGAAATAATTCACCTCGGACACAATCGATCCGTGGATGAGATCGTGAATTGTGCCATTCAGGAAGATGCCCATGCTATTGGAATTACCTCATACCAGGGTGGTCATGTGGAATTCTTTAAATATATGAGAAGCCTGCTGGATGAGAAGGAGGCTAAAGGGATCCAGGTATTCGGAGGGGGTGGAGGCACCATTTTACCCGTTGAGATCGATGAGCTGCACCAGGCAGGTATCATGAAGATCTATTCGCCGGATGAGGGCCGCAAGCTTGGACTGCAGGGCATGATCAATGATGTTCTGGAACAAATAGACCACGATAACACGAAGAATCTGAAAATTGATCTGAAACGGATCAAAACTCAGGATCACAGATCACTGGGCCAACTCATCTCCCTGGTGGAGAACAATTATACAAAGAGTAAATCTATCCTGAAGAAGATCATACCCTCACAAGGCATTCCTGTTCTTGGAATAACCGGAACCGGAGGAGCAGGAAAATCCTCCGTTGTGGATGAATTCGTAAGGAATTTTCTCCAGGATTTTAAAAACAAGACCATAGGGATAATATCCATTGATCCGTCCAAAAGAAGATCAGGCGGATCACTCCTGGGGGACAGGATTCGTATGAATGCGATCAACGATCCCAGGGTGTATATGCGATCCATGGCAACCCGGCAGGCTAATGTGGCGCTCAGTCCGCACATCAGGGAAGTGATTGATATAATGAAATTTGCAGGATTCGATCTGATCCTGGTGGAAACATCGGGAATAGGTCAATCCGATACAGAGATCGTGGATATCGCGGATGTTTCCATGTACGTGATGACGCCTGAGTTCGGAGCGCCTACCCAGCTGGAGAAAATCGATATGCTTGATTTCGCAGATATCATTGTTCTCAATAAATCGGATAAGACCGGGGCAGATGATGCCCTGAGGGATATAAAAAAACAATACCGGCGCAACCACCAGATATGGGATGGAAAAGAATCTGAAATACCCGTTTATAGAACGACGGCCTCCCACTTCGGAGATCAGGGTACCATGAACCTGTATGCAGCCACCATTGATGTATTAAATGAAAAATCAGGAAACTTCCGGAACAGTAAGGTTAAAAGATCGGCAGATGATGGTCAAAAACCTTATATAATTCCCCCCAGGAGGGACAGGTACCTGTCCGAGATATCCGAAACCATAAGGCATTATAACGATTGGGTAAAAGAAAATGCTGATACAGCTTCCAAGGCGCATGCCTTAAAGCAATCCCTGGATCTTTTTGAAAAGGATAAGGATCTGCCAAATGAACTTCAATCTACACTTTCCCGCAAACTTAAAGATCAGATTGATACACTCGGGCCTGCAAATTACAAGCTCATCAGCGACTGGCCCAAGGTCAGGAAGAAATACAAGGACAAAAGCTTTAAGTTTACCGTCCGTGGCAAGACCATTAAGGTCGATACAACCAAAACAACACTTTCCAACCTGGAGATCCCGAAAGTTAGTTTGCCGGAATTCCGGGACTGGGGTGATATACTGAAATGGCGTTTACAGGAAAACCTGCCGGGTGAGTTTCCCTATACTTCAGGTGTATTTCCATTTAAAAGGGAAACTGAAGATCCTACCCGTATGTTTGCCGGGGAAGGCGAACCGGAAAGGACCAACCGGCGCTTTCACTACCTATCCCGGGATCAGCTTTCCAAAAGGCTATCAACAGCTTTCGATTCGGTCACCCTTTACGGAGAGGATCCGGACAAGCGACCCGATATTTACGGGAAGGTCGGGAACTCAGGCGTGAGTATATGCACACTGGATGATGCGAAGAAACTATATTCCGGAATTGACCTGGTGGACATAGGGACTTCTGTTTCTATGACCATCAACGGTCCGGCATCCATGCTATGTGCTATGTTCCTGAATGCTGCCATTGACCAGCAGTGTGAGAAATATATTGATGAGCATGGGTTGAAAAAAGAAGTCGAGGCAGCCTTCAATAAAAAATTTGGGAAATCCGGACTATCAAGGCCCGAGTATCATGGTCCTTTACCGGAGGGTCATAATGGTCTCGGCCTGATGTTACTTGGATTAACCGGGCAGGATGTGCTGCCTACGGAAATATATGAAAAGATTAGGCAGGAAACCATCAGCAAGGTTCGTGGTACCGTGCAGGCAGATATCCTGAAAGAAGACCAGGCCCAGAATACCTGCATATTCTCTACGGATTTTTCCCTGCGTATGATGGGCGATGTACAACAGTATTTTGTGGATAATAATGTCAGGAATTTCTATTCGGTTTCTATTTCCGGGTATCATATCGCTGAAGCCGGGGCCAATCCCATTACCCAACTGGCTTTTACACTGGCCAATGGCTTCACTTACCTGGAATATTATTTGTCAAGGGGTATGAAAGTAAATGATTTCGCCCCGAATTTCTCATTCTT
>CBDUBA010000086.1:0-19314 GCA_965365275.1 uncultured Cyclobacteriaceae bacterium
AATACTATGCTGGAACCATCCGGACTTACATCCAGGTTCATCCAGGTGCCTTCAGAAGTTGTAATTTTTACTTCTTTGTAAGGCTCGCCAGGTTCAGCTACATTCCATTTTTCTTTATTTTCCTGGCTGCTTAACGGAATGGCCAGGATGATCCCCAGGATAAGAATATTGATTTTCATTAATCTATTGAATTTTGAATAGGCACAAAAATGCTCAATTTTCATTAATTAACATCAATTGAATATAATTAGTCCGAAATTTTAAGTTTTATCAAGGACTTACAGGACACATACCTGGCATTATAGATCAGGTGCGGCTCTTAATAAAATACTCTGAAACAAGATACGATTCAATGCTCGGGTAATCAATAAAGGATTTTACGTCAAAATACACCTGCAGCATCCGGGGTATAATGATTAATGGGTTCCCAAAAAACTTGAAAGGATTAAGGAGCTCTGAACTTGTTTTACAATGTTCCTCGACGATGCCATCAAATTTCTCAGCATGATCAGGATATGCTGATTCCACCACATTCCGGTTATAATGCCATAAGGGATGGACTTTCAATGATAGGGGAGTATGGCCATTATGCCACCTGTCAATAAATTTCTCATACTCCAGTTTCTTCTTTTTTCTGAAAAGTGTCAGGAGACATACACCGGGGGTAATTTCTCCATCCTTCCAGGTCTTTTCATATTTTACCGGTAAGACTTCAGTGACAGCATATGAGCCAATAAATCCTTTTGAGTCCAGAAAGGAAGGGATTTTATTGTTCGTCTTTTCAGAATATACTGAGATCGTAGCAATTTTAGATTTCTTGAAGGGGATCACAGAATAGGTGGGAGGTTTCTTTTCTGTTAATACCAGTTTGATGGAATCACATTCTGACTTTACAGGGTTTACCAAAGAAAAAATCCTTTCCCTGAATTCATCATAGGATTCTGATTCCATTCCTCTGATCAGGTATATATCCTTTTGCATTAGATCCAATTTATAATATGATTTAAAAGATATAATAATATTTTTATAAGGAGAAATTAATTATAAATAATCCGGCAATTATATGGCAGATCCTAAAGCGTCAATTAAGACTTATTCCGTATTGGTTACTGGTGGATCAGGTTTTTTGGGGAAGGCAATAATAAGGGAACTACTTGAGGAGCCTTCATTGATCAAATGTAAGGAAATCAGAATTCTGGATATAAAAGAACCTGATGATCCGATCGATCCTCAAGTATCTTATATTAAAGGAGATATCAGGGATTATGAATGTATTGAAAGGGCTACATCAGGAATTGATATCATCTTTCACACTGCAGCAATTGTAGATTGGGGGACGCATTCGCCAAAAATAATATATGATGTAAACTATGGGGGAACTGAAAATGTGATCAAAGCCTGTAGAAAAAATAATGTTGGCACCTTGATCTATACCAGTTCCCTGGATGCAGTATTCACAGGCAAACCACTTGTGAACATTGATGAGAAACAACCTTACCCGGAGAGACATGCCAATATGTACTGTGAAAGCAAAGCCCTGTCAGAGGTGGCGGTAACTAGGGCTAACAATGAATCCATCAAGACATGTGTGCTCAGACCATCAGATGTTTATGGCGAAGGCGATCCTTTTCATATAGATTCCTTAATCAATATGGCAAAAACCGGATTTTATGTCCGCCTTGGAAATGGTAAATCAAGATCCCAGCATGTGTATGTTGGAAATATGGCTTATGCTCATGTACTGGCAGCACAAAATATACTGGCTGGAAATACTTCATTAACCGGCAAGGTATATTTTATAACCGACGGCCCTGCACATAATTTCTTTTCTTTTTTCGATCAGATCGTAGCAGGATCGGGTTATAAGATATGGCCCAGGAATATGTGGCTTCCACGATGGCTGGCTTATTCGATAGGTAGTATTTCTGAATTTATAGCATTTCTTTACAGGCCGATCAGACACTATAATCCGAAGTTCAGCCGGTTTGCAGTAGTATATACCTGTACAGATTTCACTTTTACAGCAGACAGAGCGAGGAAGGATTTTGGATTCGAGCCAAAATATAGTATTGAGCAGGCGATTGGGAGAACTGTGGAATACTATAAAATCAAAGAATAGAGCAGAGTGAATTAGCGAACAAGGAATTTTGCGATGGTAAATTCATCGCCGCACTTCAGGCCAATAAAGTAAATACCCTTTTTGTAATTATTCAGATCGATCTGTATTCTGCTTGAGGACCTGATTTCTCGATCCTCTAAAGTCCGTCCGTAGATATCAAAAACCCGGTATGATGAATATGGATGTTTTTCATTTAAGTCCAGGGATATCAAATCTTCGGCTGGATTCGGGTATAAATGGAATTCTTTTTCATAATCAGATAGATTTTTATCTAGAGGCGTGAGGTTGGGATCATATTCGGAAGGATTTTCGGATTCCACCGTATTTAATAGAGTTGAATCAATGGAGAAAGCAGTTACACGGAACCAGCAAAAGCTACCTGCCGGAATATCTGGTTCTTCCCAAAAATAGGATGGTTCTAATGATCCGGAAACCAATGTAATAAATGATTCTTTATCATCAATACTGTATTCAAGGTTATAATGCAGCGGTCTGCCATCATCCGGGTTGATAATTTCCCATGAAATTGCACGCGATGCTGTCCATCTGTCAGAAGAAGGATAAGTTATGACCAATTCCGGTTTCTCATAAGAATGCAGGAGCTCCGCAAATCCAATCCCGTTTACATCCTCTCCATTTACACTTCCTGAAACGTTAGTAGAACCTTCAAAAAAGCGGAAAGGCAGCTGCATTTCTGAATTATTATGATTGGTCGTTATAAAAAGGTCGATATTATTAAAGCTTGACGTTAATCTCCATTTATTGGAATAACACATCCCGCTATCCGGCATATAATTAAATGACAATCGCTCAATTTCAAATTCATGTATCGTATACTGTGTAAGCGTATCAACATATACAGACATATGCCTGTAAGTTGCTGTATCAGGAAGTTTACGGTCCTCGGTAAAAAGATTATAGATGTTTATATCCATATCATTCGATAACTGAATATAGAACCATTCATAATCCTCTTCTGTAAGTGGATTAAAAGATCCATACTGCCTGTCTATCCATGCCGTTCCAGTAACCGGTTCTGACATATCATCTATACCTAAAGTCCCGCTAACCAGCGATTCGGTTAAGGAATAATAATAAGTATAACTGCTTTGTCCCTGCTGAAAATATCCATTTTCACCTAATATAAGCGGTGGTTTTAGCGATTCAAATTCCAATTCCAGTATATTACGAGCTGATTCAGCCGAAAGAACATATTCAAAAGGTAAAATTAAATCCTCATCCCCTGTTTTGTTAAACCAGAACTCTGTGTTGCCTCCCATGGTAATTGCTTGAATATTTAGGCTGTCTTCAGACATGGTACTGTAGTTAACCGCAGCAGTTTCGGTATAAAACGCTCCTGTTACTTCATTGCTGACATTGAGAATCCTGAATCCATCATATCCATATGCAGGATAATAAAAATAGGTAAGCATAAAACTATAATCATTCCCTGTGATATCACCGGTCAAATGCCCGGCTGTATACCACCACTCTATCGATTCGTCGGGATGTCTGCCTTCATCATATGGGAACGATATCATGCTTCCTTCCGGAATTAGCGGGTAGATCTTCCAGCCCTGGCCATGACCTGACACTGAAAGGATCGAAATGCAGATGAGTATGAACAGGCACCTTTTAACCATTATATTCTTATCGGTTTTAACCGGGTTATTCAATTGATCAGGATATGATCAATGAATTATGTTTTTTTTATCCAGCTAATAATGAATCAGGGTATCGATAAACATTCCATTTAATCCTAAAATTAAGGATAAATATTTTACAGAATCACAAATAATAAAAAAAGCCATGCAAACGATTATGTCCACATGGCTCATCACCTTAAATTAACACGCCTATTTAGTAAGAGTCATTTCAATTTTCATTGATACTTCCACATCCGGAGTATCAACATTTTCATCAAGGTCTTCCATTGATATCTCATCGTAACTAACCTTTAAGGTAGTTTTTGTAAGTTCAAGGATTGATACAATTTGCTCATCGGCTGTACCACCGTCAAGAATGATCTTATTTCCATCTGAATTTATGGTCCATGTTCCATCCTCGATTGTATCCATTACCCGAAAGATGTAAGTGTTATCATCTTTAAATTCGATAGTTCCGCCAAATGATTCCTGTAAAAAGGTATCATAAATAGCAGCAAATGCTTCGGCTTCAAGACCGGACATCCCCATGACATCGGTAAAATAATTTTTTATGGGAAGACCACCGATTTGTGGGACAACATCCGCATCGGAAACTGTCCATAAGCCTACCAATTCTGCTGTGTTAATACTTGCTTCTTTTTCAAAAAGACCACAGCTTGTTGTAACAAAAATTGAGAATACCCCTATGAGAAACAGAGATCTCAATTGACTCAAATTACTTTTCATAATAAAATGATTTTATTTAGCTGATTATAACTGGTTTTACAATCTTAAAAATTGTCGATTTAAAAAGTTTTATACTTTTAATCAGTTTTAAAACGAAGAAGTAACCTTTTTAGTATAAGATTCACCACCCTAACAGGTATGCGAAGACCAGGGGGGCAACAATGGTGGCATCAGATTCAATAATAAATTTAGGGGTTTCCGGATTAAGCTTACCCCAGGTTATCTTTTCGTTTGGCACCGCACCAGAATAAGATCCATAACTGGTGGTTGAATCGCTGATCTGGCAGAAATATGACCACACAGGGATATCCTCCATCTGCAGGTCCTGATGAAGCATGGGTACAACACATATCGGGAAATCACCTGCAATACCACCCCCTATCTGAAAAAATCCAATCCCGGAACCAGCGTTATCCCTGTACCAGTCTGCCAGGTATATCATGTATTCAATTCCTGATTTGGCGATTGATGGCATTAGTGTACCTTCAATGCAATGGGCAGCAAATATATTACCACAGGTTGAGTCTTCCCATCCGGGGACTATAATAGGAAGATCCTTCTCAGCGGCTGCCAGAAGCCAGGAATCCTTTGGATCAATTTCGTAATATTTCTCAAGATTTCCGTTAAGAAGCAACTGATACATATATTCATGAGGGAAATACCGTGCCCCTTCAGATTTTGCCCGGTCCCAGATTTGCATAAGATGATCTTCAATTCTCCGGAAGGCTGCTTCCTCAGGTATGCAGGTATCAGTTACACGGTTAAAATGTGCATTTAAAAGTTCAAGCTCATCAGAGGGGGAAAGATCACGATAATTCGGGATTCTTTTATATTGATTATGCGCTACAAGATTAAAAACATCCTCCTCAAGGTTTGCGCCTGTGCAGGTTATGATATGGACTTTATCTTTCCTGATCATCTCCGCCAGGGATTTACCAAGTTCCGCAGTACTCATGGCACCCGCGAGCGTAATCATCATTTTCTTACCCCCGTCAAGCTGATTTTCGTATTCACTTGCTGCATCCACAAGGGCAGCAGCATTAAAATG
Source organism: uncultured Cyclobacteriaceae bacterium (assembly GCA_965365275.1). Lineage (GTDB taxonomy): Bacteria > Bacteroidota > Bacteroidia > Cytophagales > Cyclobacteriaceae > JAGTVG01. The sequence continues at coordinate 5,561 of CBDUBA010000086.1, forward strand.
CTTAAAATGTTGTAGCATAAACTGGGTAACAGGGCCTTTAGGATTCATTATATTTAAATTTATAGCTTAACATTTTATAATATAATTTGGCTACCAAAAAATCAGGCGCTTTCAAATCTTTAATGGGGGCCAGTTCGACAATATCAAATCCTTTCACATCCCGCAATTCAAATACCTTTTTTAAAAACTTCAAGGTAATTTCCCAACTCAATCCTCCGGGTTCCGGGGTTCCGGTGGAAGGCATGATTCCCGGATCAAAGACATCAAGGTCAAGGGTTATATATACCTTATTTTTTATGATCCCGAGAGCACGGTCAATCCAATCGGAATTACCCAGAATATCCTGTGCGAAAAAGCAATTGTTCTTATTCATATGTTCCAGTTCAGTTCTATCCATGCTTCGGATACCTACCTGAACCAGGTCAGCATTTTTAGAAGCATCGTACAACGCACATGCATGGTTATAAGCTGATCCATTGTAATCAGGACGCAGGTCAGCATGGGCATCCAACTGCAGGATCGTTATGTCCTGAAATGTTTCATAAAAGGCTTTGATGATCCCAATGCTTATAGAATGTTCTCCTCCAAAAAAAGTTGGGAACTTCCCGTTTTGAATGATTCGTAATGTGTTTCGGTATACATTTTCAAATACTTTTTCAGGAGAAGATTTTTCACGGATTTCAGGGAGAATATGTATCCCTTTTTTATAAACTTCAGTATCGGTCTCTATATCGTAGAGTTCCATATTTTCAGCAGCTTCAAGGAATCTCTCAAATCCTTTATCGGCACCTTTTCCCCATGTGCTGGTCCCATCATATGGAATGGACTGCAGCAGTATTTTTGCGTTATCGAAAGACGTATATTTTTCAGGTATTCCTGCGAAACTCATTTAGTGTATGTCGTTATATCCTAAAATATTCATCATATCATCCACAGATTGTTCATGCCGGAACACATAGTCAATGAAATTGCCGGTATCATCCCTATCGATGATCACATGCTTTGGGGAAGGAATAAGACAATGTTTGATCCCCCCATAACCACTTATGGAATCCTGATAGGCGCCTGTATGAAAAAACCCAATATATAAAGGTTCTTCCTCTTCGTTCGAATATACGGGCAACAATATTTGTTGATTAAAATCTTCAGAGTTGTAATAATCAGAGTGATCACAGCTTATTCCCCCAATATTTACTTTCGTAAATTCATTATTCCACTTATTGATTGGAAGGAGAATAAATTTTTCATGAATTGACCAGGCATCAGGTATGGTGTTCATCAAACTATTATTTACGATGTACCATAATTCAGAATCATTTTGTTTTTTCTGTTCCATTACCTTGAAAATAATGGCACCACTTTCTCCTACTGTATATTTTCCGAATTCGGTATATAAATCAGGATCTTCGATACCTTCCGCCGTGCAGGCTTCTTTTATGTTTCTTACGATCTCCTGTATCATGTATTCATAATCATATTCAAATCCCAGGTGGTTTCGGATTGGCAATCCCCCTCCTAAATTCAGGGCCTGAAGTTTTGGGTGTTCCTTCTTGAGTTCAATATAGAGATCAAGCGCTTTTTTGAATTCACCCCAGTAGTACAAGGTATCTCTGATCCCTGAATCAACGAAAAAATGTAACATTTCAAATTCAATATTCGGATTATCCTTGATCTTTTCCCTGAAAAAATTTAACAGTTCACTAGGTCTTATTCCGAGCCGGGAAGTATAGTAGGCGGATTGCGGCTCTTCATCTATCGCCATACGCAATCCAATTTTGACTTTTCTCCCTGATGCAAAATGCAGTAAACGGTCTAATTCATATACACTATCGAGGATTACAATTGAACTTTTAAAGCCTTTATCCTGCAGCATAATTATTTTCTGAAGGTAATCATCTGTTTTATATCCATTATGAACGATAATGCAGGTTTTATTTAACTCCTTCTTTTCATAAAGTTTTAGAATTAAATCTATATCAAAGGAAGAAGAAGTTTCCAGATTCACATTATGTTTCATGGCTGCACTGACTACATGATGAAAATGACAACATTTGGTACAGTAACAGAAATGATAATGGCCGGTATAATTGTATTTCTTCATTGCCCTCTTAAAAAGGTTTCGTACTCTTTTTATTTGTTCACCGATTCTTGGTAAATAGATCAGGCGAAAGGGAGTTTCATATTTCTCTATCAGATACTTAATTGATACACCATGAAATTTAAGATAATCTCCTTGCAGATCGAAGCCTTCCTGCGGAAAGTAAAAAGTCTGCTCAACCAGGTCAAAGAAGGTGTTTTTCATTCTTAATCAAACATAGAATAGAATAGTTACTGAATAATCAAATACAAATAAACAGATAAAAATTTAGAAAATTGCATTTTCCTTTTTTGCCAGGAAAATAAATTTTTCACTAACATAATCAATGATACAAAGTTATTATCTGAAGTAAACTAATGTTTATTAATCATTTTATAAACACTTTCTGCAAATTACTTATAGGCTTATATTAGATATAGTGTAAAAAAACATCGAAAAAAGTATGTTATATTTACAAATTCATTTTAATTAATCAGGATAGTTATGAAAAACATTATTAGCTTAATTATCATTCTGGCAGTATCCTCTTATACTGCTTTACACGCTCAGAAATTTGATGTTGAGGAATCAAATAAAACTATATCAGATTTCAAAAAAGAAGATCCGGGGATAGAGAAATTCTTTAATAATTCATATGGATATGCTGTTCTGTATTCAGTTGGCAAAGGTGGTGTAGGTATAGGTGGTGCAAGTGGAAAAGGAACAGTCTATGAAAAGGGAACTCCCAAGGGTGATGTTAGAATGACCCAGGTAACGGTAGGTCTACAATTGGGAGGACAGAAATATGCTGAGATTGTCTTCTTTGAGGATAAGGAGCACTATGATCGTTTTGTTAACAAAGATTTTGAGTTCGCAGCACAGACCTCAGCGGTTGCACTAAGTTCCGGTGTTTCCGCTGATGCCAAATACAGAGATGGGGTTATTGTTTTTACCATGGCAATTGGCGGTTTGATGTATGAGGCTTCCGTTGGCGGACAAAAATTCAAGGTCACTTTATACGGAGAATAAAAATAACAAAAAAATCCCGGAAGATGATATCATCATATATCCGGGATCTTTAATTTAATTTAATTCTTTTTGTTATTTCAGTGCATCCAATGCAGATTGATAATTCGGTTCTTCGGAAGCTTCCTGTACCTGTTCAGAATAGAGGACCTTTCCGTTTTCATCAGCTACAATAACTACCCTTGACAGCAATCCCTGTAAGGGGCCTTCAACGATCTCCATTTCATAATCTTTCCCAAATTGCTGGGTTGCAAAATCCGAAAGGGTGATCGCATTTTCAATGCCTTCAGTACCGCAGAATCTGCTTTGTGCAAAAGGAAGGTCCCGGCTGATACACAACACCTGGGTATTGTCCAGTTCAGCTGCATACTTGTTAAAAGCCCGGACTGAATTAGCGCAAGTCCCGGTATCCAGACTTAAGAATACATTCAGAACAAGTCTTGATCCGGCAAAATCTTTCAATGAAACTTTAGAAAGATCATTTTTAGTTAACAGGAAATCGGGAAGAGAGTCGCCAGCGACTGGAATATCCCCTTTTGTAATGGTAGTATTGCCCTTAAATTTTATTGTAGCCATGTTTTAATTAATGTTTAATGAATATTTCTATAAATCAGGTGTTCAAAATAAGTTGAAGTCAAATGAATAAACCTGACTTTGCACCTATTAGTTTACTAAATTAAGTCTTAGAACTTAGTTGACCAATAAATTGTTTTAATTAAACTTTAATGATTTCCAGAAATAAAATACCTATTCATTAATCAGTAACATAAAATATGATTTTTTGATAGTGAAATCAATAAAAATACTTTTTACAATTGAAGTGAATAAGATAGGGTTCAAATTAATGCCGTTTCTTGAACATAATTCCCTGTAGAGATCTTATGAGGTAAAGATCATTCCTGTGATCCAGTGTCAACAGTTTCCTGTGAATCTAAGGAATCAACAGAGTAATATATGGAGGCAAAGGACGCATAGATCCACATTGCGGCAATAATTACACCAATAAGAAAAGCGATCAATCCACCAATGACAATGAAAATAGCGAGTAATCCCATTACAAAAATGTTAATGGCATATCCATCGGTCATTTGCCAGCTTGCCTGAAGGGCTTTAATGGCGTCCATTTTTTTGTCAATTACCAGGTAAGGCACAAAAGCCAGCTTACAGGCAAATATAATCCCGGGTATTATAAGCATAAAAACTCCAATTCCAATTATTACGTTTGTCAGTAATGCCGCCAGCATTACATTGAGATAATTATCTTTGAAGGCAAATAGATCTCCTACCTGAAGGTTTTCCCTTCTTGCAGCTTTAAGATAACAATAGTACATCCCATATTGAAGTGGTCCAAGGATGAGGATCCCATATGCTGCCGAAAAGACAACAAAAATGCCAATTCCAAACCAGTTGCCGTCCTCCCTTATCAGAAAAGATAATGCATTAACAGGAATGGAGATTATAAATAATAGCAAACCAACCAGAAAGAGTTCGAGAAAGTATTTCCATATGGTCTTCCAGCCATGATTATAAGCATCGCCTACCGTTGGTTCAAAATCAGCTTTTGTATATTCCATGGTATTAGGTATTTATAGGTTATCAAATCAGCATTAAAATAAGAAAAATTTCAATCTCTTTAAAGAAGTCCTGATTAAATATAATTTATATTAATCCATTACCGTTTATCGAAATCAACTACCGCCCATATTAATATAATTTCTACTTTAACTAAATGGCCATATATTTATTTTGGAAGCGTATCTTTAATTCAATATTAACAAAAACCAAAAATTATGAATCATCACAAGAAATGGTTATTAACAATATCTCTGGTAATGTTGGTTATCCTCCAGAGTTTCCCACAATATATCACATTACCGCCCGGAGGTGGTAATCAAAAAGCCAGTGTTTCACAATGGATGGGATTGGTAAAAGCGAATTTCAAATATAACAGTCCCGATGTAACCAGTCCGACCGGTGAAGACAGGACCGGGAAGATATGGGGTGGTCTTGTTCCTTGGGGCATGTTGAATTTAGGATTTGGGTCTGCTGAAGCATCTCCATGGCGTGCTGGAGCGAATGAAAATACGGTGTTCACAGTATCTCATGATGTAGAGATCGAAGGTAAACTCCTCCCGGCTGGCCACTATGGCTTTCATATCATACCGAATGAAACGGGAAAATGGACTCTGATATTTTCCAACAATTATCGTTCCTGGGGAAGCTATTTCTATAATCCCGAGGAGGATGCTTTACGTGTAGATGTAAGCCCTCAGGATTGTGAATTCAATGAGTGGCTGACCTATGGTTTTGAAAACCGGCAACTCGGATCATGTACGGCGTATTTAAAATGGGAAAACAAGAAAGTTCCCTTTCAGATTGAGGTTCCTGATGTATATGAGCTATATCTCGCCAATATACGTGATGAATTACAATTATCCGCGGGATTTACCTATCTGAGCTGGGTACAGGCGGCCAACTTCTGCGTTCAGAATAATATAAACTTAGATGAAGCACTTGCCTGGGCAGACTATGCAATATCCGGCCCTTTCATTGGTCGGGAAAACTTTCAGACCCTTCAGGCTAAGGCCAACGTATTAAAGGCCATGGGTAAAACTTCAGAATCTGACGAGGTGATGGATCAGGCGATCAGGAATCCAGCTGCTTCGGTAGCTGAAATCCATCAATATGGCCGGGGCCTCATAGCTGAAGGAAGAAATGAAAGGGCCCTGGAAGTATTTGAATATAATCGTAAATCACACCCGGATGAAACCTTTACAACGTATGTGGGACTTGCACGGGGATATGCCGCTGTTGGCGATAAGAAAAAGGCCATCAAATACTGGGAGACAGCCATAGAGAACCTGCCGGAAAACCAGAAACCCAATCTTTCCTATTATGAATCAGAACTAAATAAACTGAAAGAATAGTTTTTAACGTGAACAAAACACCCAATTTTAAATAATTTCCAGTAAAAGAATTGGGTGTTTTATTTTCTTTTAAGGGTGCCATTTATCATATTCATAGATTAAATTTCAAAGTATGCGATGGCCCCTGTTAACACTTGTTTTATTTACACTATCTTTTTTTAAAGTTCAGGGACAGGAAAGTATATATCCCTATATTGAGGATGGTAAGATCGGATTCAAGAACCTCCAGGACAGTATCGTAGTATTTCCAAAATACGATTACTATGAACCCTTCCAGCAATCAACCAATTTCACTGTCATTGGTCTGGGTAAGTATGAAAGGTTGAATTTCAATGATTCTGAAAGACAGGTCAAATTCAAAGGAAAATTTGGCATCATTGATTCTACTGGCGTAGAGGTTGTGCCCACATCGCTGGATATTATATTTCAGACGTTTCAGAATTATTCCCTTGCCGGGATCGGGGAAGGACATCTGGTTTTCAACAATTGGCCTGAAGGGAAGGAGATCTCATTCAAAGGAATGATGGGGGTTGTTAAGCATGATGGGAAGGTAATCGTTCCGTTCGAATATAGAGAGATCAGAAGAATAAATTCCGGAAGTATGCCCTACTGGCTTGCATTTGATAAAGAGAACAGATCTTTACTTTACCGCGATTCTGTCTTGCTCCAAATAAGGGATGATGTTGTGGATATCTCTGACTTCTCAGAAGGCCGTTCAAGAATACTGGTGGGTTCCAGGTATGGATTTATTGACACAAGCGGCGCTGTGGTGGTTCAACCCATATATGATCAGGCCAAAAACTATCATTCCGGGCGGGCATTCACTAAAAAGGAAGATCAATATATATGGCTTGATCTCAATGGTAAGGAAATTAAAGATTTTAATAAAATTATCTTCGAAGAAATCGGGCCTTTCTCTGAAGGATTTTCGCTGGTAAAGGTTTTTGATGAGTATGGTTATATATATCCGGATTCGAGTTTTTTTGTATCTCCACAGTTTTCAGAGGCTACTCCTTTCTTTAATCAGCTGGCATCTGTAAGTAATTCAGAGCAATTTGGGTATGTTTATACGAATGGTGCTGACGATATTGTAAGGCAATATTACTTAGACCGATTAACACAAAACCAAATTTTAAACACAAAGGATGAGTTCCTGGGAATACCATCCTATGCAATCAACTCAAGTGATTCCATGTACTTTTTTGAACCCCTCGATACCCTGTCGTTGTTACAATTCATATCACTGCAGGCCGAAGCTATGCGATGGGCCCCTTATTTATATTATAGTTATCCACAGATGCTGGCAAAAGTCAGTGCTGGGGAGGGCACCCTGGCGGGGAGGTTTTTATTTAATGTGTCGTTCCTGAAACCTGGAAATGAGGTATGGGAAGGTTTTAAATCTGAAGTATTAATTGAAGTATTGTCGAGTGAAAAAATGAGGTCTTTACTTTGGAAAACTTTCCGCCCTGTTTTTAAATACGCCTTTCAATCTATGCCCGAGCTGCATCAGAAAATCTATCTGGACATGATCGATTACCTTGAAATTTACTTTAGCGACTATGATCTGAAAGCAACAACTGAATTCCTGGCACAAAATGAGCCCTTTTTTGCCTACGAACATGCGAATGGTACCACAAGTCCCTATAGAAAAACCAGTGCCCAGATAGACCGCCTGATACTGATTTACAATATCATCTCGATTGAAGATGTACAAAAATGGATCAGAAAAGTCAGGAAGGAAGTGTATAAATGGTAAATCCCGAAGCCGGGGATACTACAACTCAGCAGGCAAACCAGATAGATAAATACCCGGATTAAGATGGTACCATAGATGAGCTAATAAAAAACTCTGATTTCGGCACGTACTATGTAATTCTTCGGGGTGATGCAGGAACTAAATTATACATTCCCATTGTTTTCTAATTATACATAAACCCAAAATTTCTCGCCAATGAAATGCATATCATTTTTTCAAATATTTGCCCGTTTTTCTGAATTGGTGGCTGCTAACACATCAGTTCATTAACCAATAGAGAAAGCACTAAGATAAACATTACTTATCAAGCATAATGGATGATGTTAATAATATGATCCAAAACAAATTATTTCAAATCCTAACCCTAAAAAACAATGGAAACAGTTGCAAAACAATCAAAAGAGGAGATCGCCCGTGAAATTGCTGGAATATATGAAGTGATGCAGGAAGAAGCCCTGAACTGGGATGATGAAAAGGCCAGATCACTGTGGACGGCGGACGGCATCAATATGCCTGTATACGGCATGACACAGAACAGAGAGGAAATGATCGAATTCTGTAAGGAAATTTCTTTGAACAACAAGTGGGAAATCCTGGATTACGAACCACTGGAGTTGTTTGTACATGGGGATATGGCCTATGAATTCAGTCTCTTTGAACACAATACCACCCCCAATGAGGGCGGCGAAACTGTCAATACTAAAATGAGATGCATTTCAGTATATAAGCGGGATAACGGACAATGGAAATTGCACCGCTGGATGCCCCAGTATTATACAGGAGAATAGTCAGGCGAAAACATTTAAACAAAAATATATGAAGCGCAATAGACTCTTTTTATTGATAATTCTGATTTGCAATATATTTATCAGCGAGGCCATTGGCCAGAACCAACAAAAGGATCAGATGTTTGTTGTCTGGGAGAATAGTGTGATTCCTTCCCATGTTCAGCAGTACGAGGAAGCGATCAAGAAACAGCTTATATTGCTAAATAAGACCAACCATGAGATTCCTTATTTCATATATGCCACGAATGATCACATTTATTACTGGGTAACCCCAATCGACAACTATGCCCACATCGATAATTTGCACAAAGCCTGGCAGGAGTTTTTGACCGTGGCTGAAAAAGAGGATGAGAACGAGCAGATCAAAGAGGGATTCCGGAGAAGTATGAAATTTCTGAAACCTCAGGTAATAAATTTAAGAGGTGAATTATCTTACATGCCAGAATCCAGGTCATCCGGGGGACCCTATGATTATTTCCGTTTTGGAATGTGCTATGTGAATAGCGGATATGAATTGGAGTTTGAGGCAACCTGGAAAGAATGGGTATCTCTGTTTAAAGATAATGATATCAGCATCGGATGGAACTTGTATGAATGTCAATTTGGTAATGAATTACCCTTCTATACATGGGCAGAAACCTATCGGGATGAGAATGACATGGTATCGGAGCGTGCAAAAGCATTTGGTATCATGGGCGAGAAATCAGAAAAACTCTGGATAGAAACCGAAAAATTCCTGCGAAAAATTGAATATAAAACAGGCTGGTACCGGCCTGATCTTTCCTATGTATTACAACAATAACATCGCAAATAATGAAAAATAATAAATCTTTATTATTTTTCATCATGTGCCTGGTAATCGCATTGTCAGGCTGCAAAGAAAAAACAGAAACGCTTTCCGAAAGCGAAATCGAAGCGATTAAAAAAGAAGTAAAGAACACCTTTGAGCTGTCGGCAGACGCTGCCAGCAATCATGATGTGGAAGCCATCATGAAATATTTCTGGAATAAAGAGGATTTCGTGTATGCAGATAATGGTAACCTTACAAATGGATGGTCTAATTTTTACGAAGCTGTGAATTCAGTTCATTCGGATCCCGAAAATCAGGGATTCAGGATTGAATTTCAGGAAGTGAATATCAAAGTGATCACCACTGAATGTGCACTTGTGACCGGAGCCGGAAACCTCATAGACTTCCCTACAAAAGATGGTCCGGCAACAAAAAAGCTGACCGTAACTTTCCTTTTCGAAAAAATTGATGGCCAGTGGGTCATAACCGCCGGTCACGAATCAGGAGATTTTTCATTATAAATTATAATAGCTATCCAATGAAAAAGTTATCATTCACTCTCATCATTGCAATCATAGTTGGCATACAATCATGCCAGCAAAACAAGGGTACCATGGACCAGAAAACAGTTGATGAAGTATCCGGAATATTAAAACAATATTCTACAGATTGGTCAGAAGCCATTAAGAACGGAGATGCATCCGGCATAGTGGATTATTTTGCTCCGGATTTCATCTATCAATCCGCAGCAGGCATTTTGCAAACTAAAGATGAATTACTCACCCGCATCAATCAAAATGTAAATCCCATTCTTTCCTATTCCTTGGAAGATGTGGAGGTAAAATTGTTTCGAACGGACCTGGCAAACGTTACAGGCGCATTCAATACCACCTGGATGGATGAAAATGGCCAGGAACAATTTCATAAATCCCGGTTCACCAATGTCTGGCTAAAAACCGGAGGAAAATGGCAGTGCATTATTGGTCATGGCAGTCCCCTGGAGAATCCTGACCCTGAAACCGATCTGGCAAAAATCAAAACCATAGCTTCAAAAGCAACTGACGCTATCAATAGTGGCAATTTTGAAGCCTGGCTCAGTTTATTGGATGAAAATGTTCAGGTGCTATTCAGGGATCATAAAACTTTAAATGGGAAGGAGGAGATAATTACTGAAATGGGTAAATATTGGGAGGATCCTGAATCAAACTATACTATTGAACACTACGAAACCAGGCTTCTTGGAGATTATGCCTATGGCTTGGGAATTGTAAAAGGAACAGAAAAAAATCCAGATACGGGAAAAATTGAAGTTGTTAACAGTCGTGAATCAGTCCTGTTTAAAAAACAACCCAACGGTGAATGGAAAGTTTTCAGATTAATTGTAAATCAAAATCAATAACCAAAAAAGAATAACATCATGAAAAAATTGAATCTACTAATAATCATACTCTTTGTTTCCAAATTGTATGTCCCTGGAACATATGCCCAGGAAAACGATCAACTCTGGTACTGTTGGGAAGAAACCGTAAAGCTTGAAATGATCGATCAATATCGTGCATTAAGTAAGGATCTCCTTGATCTCTGTAAAAGTGAAAATTTTCCTTTTCCTATTTTTACCTGGCAAGCCAGTCCATTTACTTATGAATTATGGAGTCCCATTGAATCCCTGGCGGACATTAAAAAGATTGGCGAAGAATGGGATAAAATATTGGTAAAATTGGGAAAAGAAAAATCTGCAGCGTTCAATGAAACAAAAATTCACCACCGTGAATTTACCTGTACTATAAAGAATGATCTGCTATATACACCCGCTAATCCTGATTTTGGAAGAAACGAATTTGAATATTGCCTGTGGATTGAATTATATATTAAACCAGGTAAACAGAAAGAATTCGAAGAAGCCGTAAAAGCATTCAATAAAGAGAGGGCAAAAAAAGATTATGGCAGTTATGTTTTTTATGCGACTGGTGGTTTAGGCTATGAACGTCCCTGCTATATCGTCATGATTTCCAACAAGGACGAGGAATCATTTTTGAAATCACAAAAGACGATCAACGAAGCCATGGCGAATGAAATTGAGGCTTATATGAAAAAGATTTATCCCTTAATGCGAAAGCCCATGATAAATCATGACTGGTATTTATTGATGGACCTTTCATATACGAATCCCGATAATTGATTCAAATCCTCTCTATGACCAAATAAAAAACAAAATATCATGAAAAACCTATTTCTTTTATTCCTCTTCCCCATGTTGGCTTTATTGGGATGTCAAAATTCACCAAGAGCACTTTCTGAGGCTGAAAAAGACCAGATTGAGGCTGAAGTTAGAGCCCAATTTGAAAATTTAGTTGAATCGATTAGGGAACTGGATTTTGATAAATGGTCCGGTTTATACAATCAGGAATATTTCATCTCCTCAGTAAATGGTCGTTTAGGTTATATCGCAAACTATGATCAATGGATGAAAGCAGTGGATGAAAGTTTTTCCTCCAGAAGTCGACATGAAAGTCAAACATTAGAAGTGGATATAGATGTACTTACCTCCGATCTCGCCCTATTGACTTTTTCCGGGATATGGGAAAACTGGTGGGGCAATAATTATAACAAAGTCAATGGTTTGGCTACATACCTTTGGAAAAAGGAAAATGATACATGGAAAATAATTCATGTCAATGAAGGTATAAAGCGAAATGTTGATCTTATCGGTGCATGGAACATGGTTGAAGTGCGTGGTGTCGATGATGGTACTGATTTTATAATGCCTGTTGACGGGAACGAATCAGAACAAATTAAAAGCTGGACTAACAGCCATTTTTTCTTTATTGGCAAATACCCTGATGAGAATGGAACAGCAGATTCTTATGGAGGAGGAACTTATACGCTCAATGGAAACCAGTATGAGGAATATGTGAAATATAATTTCTCAAAATCCTATGAAGGAACATCAGTAAAAATGAATATTGAAATTAAAGGAGATACTTTATTACAGACTTACCCTGTTGATGCAGAGGGCCTTATTGACCAAAATAATTATACTATAGAAAAATATGTGCGCTTGGAATAATTATTAAAAATATCAATCATCTTTTCAGGATCAAGATTTAGAAAACGCCATAATCCATAATAGATACTGTTTCAATTCTGGCAGCTTCTTCCTTTTCGCAATGAAATAGTCATCATGTTACCAAAATCGTCAGATACACCCCCTTGATGCGAAAAGATGAAGATGTGACCTTCAAGATTCTATTTATCAAACGCATAAATCGAGGGATACATCCTGGCGATTGTTATGATGAATATCTCAAAGAGATGGGTGATTCATTTTTTGAATAATCAATTTGTTTATCTTTTACATGATTTTTAAGTAAATTGACCTAACGAAGGAAAGTGCGGCTGTAAATTGATATAGAAAAACCCGACAGCCATGGGAGTCAAACCTCAGTTCGGTCAAAAGTTATCCCTGCACAGGGATCCCCCCTCTGAACGACAGCTCAATACATCTGTACGTAAACTCGCTGCCATCATGTTCACCGATATAGTCGGCTTTACTTCCCTGATGGGGGATGATGAGCAAAAAGCCTTCGAAATCATACAATCCAACCTTGATATTCATAAACAATGCATTGAAAAATTTCATGGAAAAATTGTTAAAGAACTGGGTGATGGAATATTATCAATTTTTGAGAATGGCACGGAAGCAGTTCAGTGTGCTGTTTGTATCCAACAGAAGGCAACTAAAAATAACATTCCGCTAAGAATAGGCATTCATGAAGGAGAAGTAGTCGATAAAAATAATGATGTTTTTGGTGACGGAGTCAACATCACTTCACGGATTCAGGATGAAGCTGCACAAGGTGGGATCTGTATTTCTGATTCCGTGTATAGAATTATTAAAAACAAATCCGATTTTAAATGTGAGTCCATTGGTTCTAGACACTTGAAAAATGTTGATGAAGATATAAAGCTGTATCAAGTAAAAGCTGAAGGTGTTAATGTTTTAAATGTTTATTCGGGTTTTAAAAGATCAAAATTTTTCACCTGGTCAATTGTAATCATTGCAGCTGTTTTACTATTTGCCGGTGGGAGATTCCTGGGTGACATTTTAAGACGTGACTCAATTCCGCTTGTAGAAAAATATGATATTGTCCTGCCCGCCGAAGCACCTGTAGTATGTAAAGAGGAAGGCGTACTGCCTGTAGCCATCTCACCGGATGGAACAACTTTAGTATACCAGGCTTTTTCAAATAATACAATGTCGATCTGCAAAAGATATATAGATCAGGATGAAATCATTCCAATATCCGGAACGGAAGGAGGACGTCGACCCTTTTTCTCTCCTGATGGAAAATGGATTGCATTTTATTCCGGCGGATTTTTGAAAAAAGTG
>CBDUBA010000087.1:0-19029 GCA_965365275.1 uncultured Cyclobacteriaceae bacterium
GAGTATTTTGAAGACGGGCACCTTGAATTGTATAATTTGGACAATGATATAGGTGAATCGGAAAACCTTATTCATTCCAAACCAGAAATTGCAGATTCCTTGCTAAAACAGCTCTCGAAATGGAGGGTGAAGGTTGAGGCCAGGTATCCATCTGACAACCCGGCATTTCTACCGGAATAGGGATTAATTATACTGCCGGGATCTTTACACGACCTCCAATACTATGAACATCAATTATTTCATTACGAATTCTGTAATAGTGTTCTGGGTATTTCATACTTAATTTGGAAGGCTTTTTCCCAATAATAATCTCGATCATTGCTTCCCGAACTTGTTGTGGTGTCATCTTTTTCATAACAGAAAATTATTATTTATTGCTTAACAATTTATACTGTTAATGGAAAGTCTTCCAATTGGTAACCCACACTAAGCGTAATTATTGAATAAAATACGGATATAGGAATTTTAACTGACCGAATGAAATAATTAATTTAGATGAATGCTATCCCTGGCTGGAATTCATCACCGCGTCACCTTCGCCATCCAGCCAGAAAAGGAACATTCTATATCCAAGCGAAAGTACAATGGCACCAGTAAACAATCCTATAAAACCTGATAACATAAAGCCTCCAACCACCCCTAGAAATATTACGAGCATTGGAACAGGAGCGCCTTTACCAAGTAAAATGGGTTTCAGGATATTATCGGAAATAGAAGCCAAGATTAAATAAATCGACCAGAGTACAGCTGGAAGAGTACCCATAATCGAGAATAAGTAAACGATAATTGGAATAACAAGAAGAGATGCAGGAAGTTGTAGCACTGCCAATAAAAAAACCAATACAGCCCATAACCCTGCATAAGGTACTCCAGCCAACAAAAAGCCAATACCAATCAGCAACGATTGGATTATCGCTACACCTAATACTCCTTTTGTTACATTACCAACCGTATCTGCAGCAAGTTTTGTGATTAAATCTCCACGTTCCCCAATTAACCTCCTGAAAATCTTCTTTGAAATATTTTCTGTCCCTTTTGTGGCGAGAAGGATTCCTGCAATTATAATGGCCAATGCAAATTGCAATATGGTAGTAGCAATATTAAGAATGCTGTCGACAAAGGATTTACCAAAATTCAAAATCTGATCACTATATTTTGTTGTGAAATCATCTATATTCACGGATGCCTGTTGCCACAAATCGAAAGTTTTATCTCCGATTAATGGTAAATCCTTGACTTTTTCTTCGGGTGGTGGGATAGTTAAGGTTCCAGCCTCAAGGTGAGCACTTAATTCTTTGACACCCGCTATCGCAGAATCAATCAACCACCAGCTGGGCAAGATAAGAATGAGCAATCCAATAACAATGATTATGGTGGCTGTCAGCTTTGGGCTATTACTGAGACGAGTATTTATTGAATTATATACCGGAGCAAGAGCCAGAGCAAGTATAAGACCCCATAAAATTACGCCAGAGAATGGATATAGGATTTGAAAACACCAGGCTATTAACAAAACCAAAAGTGCCAACCTTATGAATATTTCAACGGCCGTAAGAATCGGCGGTGCACTATTTTCATTGTTTTTCATGATGGAGTACTATTTTGAAAGATAAATATCAATTTATATATTTTATTTAGTTTTTCTAAAATTTGTAAATCTTATTCAAGGAAGATACATTGTGATTCATTGATTATGATAATTCGAATACCTATTTTTAGTCTGATTCTTTTTCCAAATCTCAAATAATGATCAAAGTGATATACACTGAAATGATGAAAACAAATCTATTGCGATTTGTAATATGTTTAGGTATTATGAACATTTCCGGATTTTGTGGTAGGGCTCAGACTACAATTAATATTCATTGTGATCAGCCTCAATATACAATGGCAGGTGGAATTGGTGCTTCCTGGCATGCCATCAGCCTGGATCAAAAGCACATTGACATTAGTCCGGAATATAAACATGCCCATCGGGTCAGAAACTCCCGTGGAAGTGCCTGGGGAGGAAATCCCCCGGTCAGTCATACTAATGCCTGGCAACAAATCTATGACCATGCCTCCTGGCTAGGTCTGTCATGGCTCAGGGTGGAATTAAGTATGCGGATGTATCAGCCGGAAAAAGGGAAATTCGATTGGGAGAATGATGAAATGCAGGCATTATACAAAATTCTGGACTGGGCAGAATCAAATAAGGCAGATGTTTTTCTGCAACAAATGTGGAGCAATGTGAAATGGAATGCCTATCCGGATGTTCAACCGTTGATCAGTGCTCCAAGATCTTTGCCCGACTTTGCCAACGGGATAGCTGCTTTAGTCGATCATCTTGTCAATATAAAGGAATACACCTGTATAAAGTGGCTTTGTCTTACCAATGAACCTCCTGGGGGTACCTGGGGACACTGGTGGAGCAGTTCTGAATATGGCAGAAACACGCCGATAACTCCAGCCTTGAAACAGGTAAGAGAGGCCTTGGATGAAAAGAACCTGGATATCCCGATTTCAGGTCCGGACTGGACTGATCTTCCACCCTTCGATGCTGGAAAGATCGATTTTGATGCATATATCGGGGCCTATGATATCCATTCATATCATGGCATTAATGATGAAAAACATGTGGAATTAAAGAAATGGGCAGATTGGGCAAAGGAGTACAATAAGCCACTGTTTCTGTCGGAAATTGGTCGGCAGGACCTGGTGATGGGAATCAGGGAACCGGAAAAGACCAGAACCGGGGATGTGGTATCCATTGCGGAATCCTTATCTAACGCTGAGGATATACTAAGGGGTTTATCCGTAGGTGTAAGTGCTTTTAATCGATGGAGTTTTACCAACCGGGGTGATCTTGATGGACAATGGCAGCTTATCCGTACGTGGAATCTAGAAAAAAAGGAATTTTATGATAATGTGGAACCTGAACCTGTATCCTATTATGGATATGCCATCATCACGCGCTATCTTCCAAAACATTCAACCGTTTTATCTACGGAACCTATTGAGAATGACGCAATTTTCTCGCAGACAGTGAAAACACCCTCCGAAAATATCACCACCATTATTTTAAATAAGAGCAGTCAGGAACAAACGGTCGAATTACTGATGGACGGAATAAGTGAGGCCACATTTTACCTTTACAGGGCAGTTCAGGAGGAGATATCTAATCCTGATTTTAAAATGAACCCAATTAATACTTACTCAATGGGACCTGATAACAAAATAAGTCTGACCCTTCCATCTGAAAGTATTCATACCCTGACCACCATTCATTTACAGCATGAAGAATCCGTATTAAATAACAGGTAATATGCTGTGGCTAAATATTCGAAATATGAATATATGTGCCAGTAGGTTGTGAGATTAAAGGTTTACCATAAAGGATAAATTGCAGAAGATCAATTTCACCTATTAATCTTATTTTAAAATGGATTGGTTATAGATATATTTGATACATAAAAGTCCCAAAATATAAAATGTAGAAATTATGGATTTACAGAAGACAACTTTTACCTGTTTTAGCTTGTTATTTACAGCCTTAGTTACTCTAGGTCAGGGTATACCATTGGGTGAAACGATTTTTATTAGTACATCCCCACTGAAAAAAGACATTGATCCTAAAGTATATGAAGAGTATATGTTAACCGAGTTGATACCTGCATGGAACCGAAATTCTGAGGGAATAGCCCTATTTCTGCTAGAAGCCGACCGGGGAAACCGGGATGGAGAATTATTAACAGTTTGTGTGGCTCAGGGTATGAATGATGCCAGGCAGCTTACCAAAGGAAGTCCATTCGGGGATAAATCTGTGGCTTCAGTAGCAGGTGAGGTTTCTAAACTACCCTCAGCTTTCCTGCAAGATCCTGGTGCATATACAGAATATCAACTGATGGGTGGGGATAGGATTTCGCCTCTTCCCACTATTAATATTTTAGGAATTCATTATATGAAGGTTAAACCGGAAATGAAAAAGGACTATGAGAAATTCGTGGTACAACAATTACATCCTACCGTTGGTAATCTCGTACATGACATGAATCTCTTGTATTACAAGGCAGTCGATGGGAAGTATAAGAACACGTACATCACCATTTACGCTATTGAATCCGTGGAAGCCAGGGAAAGATTCTGGCCGACAGGAGGGCAGGAACAGAACATCGTTAAAGAATTATTTGGCCCGTATAAGGATTTGGCCGAAGAACTGGCCACTTATCTGGTTGAAGATTCATTCCTGAAACCCGAATCCGGTGGTGGGGCAGCAATTTTTGAGAGTCTTGAATGGACGGATTTTGTAGTTATAAATTAAAATTGGTGGATCACATTCGTCGGAGCCCGGATTAGCAAGACAAAGAGGAAGAACTCCTTCGCCTAGGCTAAGGCGGGCGAGGGTAGAGCCGCATGGGGGACCGAACGTAAAGAAAATGTCCGGTGGACATTTTTAGTGAGGGGCCAGCCTGCTGCGTTAGCTTTCCCGCGGCGAAACCAACGACCGCAGGGAGAGAGTGGAGCCGCGAGAAAGCAGATTTGAGAATAAAAATCTTGGTTAAGAAAAATTGCTATTAACCTCTAAGGATTTATATTAATTCGATTAATTCTGATTTTAACCATATAAACGCTTCGGCCTCATTGTATGAAATATCAGATCGTAATAATGCTTCCATATCTCCACTAAATTCAGGGCTATTTTCTTTTTGTTGAATATTTAGGAGAAATTCTTTCTTAGTAGGAGGTTTTTTGTTTGTAGATTCTAAAATGTATTTCTTAAAGCAAGTAATAATTTCTTTATAATCTAAACGAGTGTTTAAATGTGAATAATATAAATCAAATAAATCTCGACCTTTACTGCGCTGATATAATGCTCTTAATTTTGTGCCTAATAATTCATTTATTGTGTAGGTCTTAATATCGGTTACTCCAGAAAACCATTCATTTTGCATTTTGAATGGAAAATCAACCCAATCTAAAACGGTAAAGTGCTCTTTGCAATTGATTTCAAGTTTCAATCGCATTCTAATACCCTCATATTCTGAAATGAAACGATACATCACTTTCGCGCCATGACCTCTAATCTGAGTTGTCCTTCCCTCCTCAAAAAAGGTAATAACCTTATCTATTTGTTCCATAATTGGTTTTATTGGTCCTGGTTTTACTTGAACCAAATCAATATCTTCTGAATATCTGGGGGCAGGATTGAGATATAATTTATATAAAGCGGTTCCACCTCGAAATGCAAGGTTATCTCTTAAAAAATCATCAGAAAAAATTTCAATTAGTGTTCTGGAAATAATTAAATCTTGTTCAATTTGAGAAAATTCTTTCCACGGTGCATATTCTTGCCATTTTGTTATATATGATTTAGGAATCATAAATCACTCTCTAGTTTAATATTAACATCAACTTTCCATCTATTATTAACTGCACCAGGTTTTTCATTTTGTTTTGGGCTTAATAGAACAGGAAAAAATCTTGTTGAATTTACATGACTAAATAATATTTCTTGATAATCTAAGCTTATCCCTAATTCCTCCAATAAAAAACCAAATCTCTGGAATGTGCTTTTATACGGATACCAACTAATCAGATCTAATAAATCTTCTTGTTTTACCACATCCAATAATTCTTCAATGGTTGTAAGTATTCTATTAATTCCACCTAATTTATTCTGGTAATAAATCAAATCTACTATTGTAAGTGCAGGACTTGAAACTTTATAGATACCTGCGTCAGATTTACTAATATGAATGTTTTTAAGTGTCCAATGACCAGAGGTAAAGAAACGAATATCAAAAGTTTTTTTCTTGATATCATTAAACTTTGGTTTCTGTGTTATAATATAATCTCTTTGAATTTGTTGGTGACTTGCACCATGAATCTTCGCAGCAGAAAAAAGCGCTAAATAATATTTTCTATTTAAATGTTTGAATAGTTTTTCACAATAAAGTTGTATTGGCAACTTCTGTATTGAGGAATATCTAGGTGTGATAATTACATAAAATCCTTTTCGTAAATTTATTACCTCCTTTTTTTTTATTAGTCTTGAGAGTTCACTTTTTATAGAAATCTCTGTTTTATTAATATTGTTGATAAGTTCTTTTAACGAAAAAGAGTATTCTTCATAAGTTAATAGCTGTTTAATATAATCTGCGACTGTCAATCTTAGAAAATTTTCGAGAAAGATACCAAAAATCGATAATATTCTCAAATTATTACTACCACATTTATTCAATCATTTTACGATAATAAATGGTAACTTCAGAGATTTAGTTCAATAAAAAATATCAATTATAATAGTCTCCTTTAAAATTCGGTTTTCATTGAGATGTTTCAATAATAAATATACCCGAGAACTTATTCTTTTTATATTTATTAAGATATGATACGAAAATCAGCTGGTACTCATTTTGGTACTCATTTTTCATAACTAGCTGATTATCAATATATATTGTGGAGCCGCGGGGAATCGAACCCCGGTCCAGATAAGGAAACCAAAATGCTTTCTACATGCTTAGTCCGGTTTATATTGTCGGGAAAAGCCAAGGCACCAGACCTGCCTATGAAATCTCCGTATCTGCAATTGTATTCGCCGTTACATCACAGCCCTGTATCGGCTAGCCCTGCGTATCGATGCCTCATTGTCAACGCGGCAAGGCGAGGCGCTAACGAGACATAGCAACTGTTTTTTAAGCTGCTAAGGCGTAATTATTTTCGCCATTTACGATTGTGATAGTTTGTTGTACAGGTAATACTAACAACACCCGACATGCTTACACTTGATTCACGCCTACTGTCAAATCCAGTCGGCCCCAAATGTGTCTACAAAACTAAGAACGATATTTCATCAATAAAAGTTCACAGTGGAATTATTATTTAATTAAGTATTTCCTCAGGATTTTTTTCATCGCATGTTGGTGGTTACTTTTGTAGTGTTTATCTTTCAGGAATGGGAAATTATATCGTATCTGCGAGGAAGTACCGGCCAACAGGTTTTGAAGAAGTTGTTGGACAGGATCATATTACGACCACGCTGACAAATGCGATAAAACAGGATCAGCTGGCACAGGCGCTGCTTTTCTGTGGTCCAAGAGGGGTTGGGAAAACAACCTGCGCGAGGATCGTTGCCAATATGATCAACGGTTTTGACCAGCAGAGCGACCAGGGATCATCAACGGCTATGAATATCTATGAACTGGACGCCGCCTCCAACAATTCTGTGGATGATATCCGGAATCTTATCGATCAGGTCCGATACCCTCCCCAATATGGCAGGTATAAGGTATATATCATTGATGAGGTGCACATGTTGTCCAATCAGGCCTTCAATGCTTTTCTAAAGACACTTGAAGAACCTCCCTCCTATGCTATTTTCATACTGGCTACCACTGAAAAGCACAAAGTGATCCCTACCATCCTGTCCAGATGCCAGATCTTTGATTTCAACAGGATCCAGATATCGGATATTACAGATCGCCTTGAGAATATCGCCCAAAAAGAAAATATAGAAGCGGAACACGAAGCATTACATTTGCTCGCTCAAAAGGCTGATGGTGCATTGAGAGATGCCTTATCTCTTTTCGACCTGATCGTTACTTATACTTCGGGGAATAAAATAACCTATAAGGATACAGCGAAAAACCTCCATATTTTAGATTACGATTATTATTTTGAGGTCACAGAGAACCTTCTGCAGGAAAACCTTTCTAAAACGCTTACCATTTTCAATGATATATTGAAAAAAGGATTTGACGGGCAGAATTTTATCGTCGGATTGGCCGAACATTTCAGAAACCTGCTTATCAGCCAGGATACGGAAACTATAAACCTTCTGGAAGTATCAGAAAATGTTAAATCCAGGTACCTGGAACAAAGTAAAGTAGCCAATAAGGGCTTTCTTCTGTCTGCATTGAACATCAGTAATCAGTGCGATATTTACTATAAAGGAAGTAAAAACCAGAGGTTGCATGTTGAAATTGCCCTGATGAAAATGGCGCATTTAAAATCCGCGTTAAAATTAAAAGATTTACCTTCCGCCTCTGTTCAGGAGCAAAAAAAAAAACAGCATGAGCTAAAATCTGAGGTTAAAGTTATTGCTAATGAATCCGAAAAGGTTAAACCACAATCAGGGAAAAGGGTGGATACTGGATCTGTGGCAGCAATAGACGAGACTGAGAAAACGAAAACAGCTGAAAAAGAGACTGATATAACTGAGGCGAAAGTAAGGGATACAACCAAACCAAAAGTTCCTAAACCGGAATCCGGGAAACCGGAAACTCAAGAATCCGTAACCCAAAAACCTGAAACTGAAAAACACCAATCCAAAGAGCTTGAAACTGAAAGTCTAGAAACTCAAAAATCAGAAACAAAAAAACTCAAAACCGAAGAACCTTCAGTCGGAAAACCTGATTCTGAAAAACCGGAAAGTGAAAAATCTGATAAAGACTTAAAGGAACCCGTAACGACAGGTTCTGATAAAACGGACACGGCAAAAGTTGATGAGGAAAAGGTCAAACCAAAAAAACCGGATCTAACCGAGAAGGCAAAACAGGTTGCAAAAAAAACAGTAAGCATCCCGGACATTAATGAACTTAAAAGCAGAACAGGGCAATCAGCAGTTGTTAAAAAAGTTGAAAAAGAACAGGTAAGCAAAAAGGATGATGACCGCCAGAATCCGTTTTCAGAGGATCAACTGAAAAAAGAGTGGGAATCCTTCGGCTCACAACTGAAAAAGGAAGGAAAAGATAATGAATACAATTTAATGACACAGGATTTCGAACTACTTGATGACCATTCAATTACTATTCATATAAGTAATTCTATTGAACAGGATATTCTAGTTCGATTTAAAACAGATCTATTAAAACACCTAAGGGATCACCTGAAGAATGATCAGATAAAAATCGAAACTTCCTTGAAAAAAACTCAAAAATCTGAAAAAATATATACCAATACAGATAAGTTCAATCACCTCGCCAAAAAGAATCCCAATCTTATCAAACTTAAAAATAAATTTGGCCTGGATACGGAGTTTTAGTGATCACCATGTAATATCATATGCAAATCCCAGGCTGATGGTATATTTGAACTGCACCTTATCCACTATGTTATAATCGTAAATCAAATTGTTTTGATAAAAAGCAGAAAAGAACTTGTTGACTTTAAATCGCATTGTAAAATTCCATCTCACATCGGTATGCAACATATCATAATAATGAGAGAAAATGTTAAGATCTGATTCGATGGACATATTCTTAAATATTTCAGTTTTAATCCACGCATCAATCCCAAATCCAGCTTCTATGCTGAATCTATCCCCCGGGTCTACGCCAAAGGCCCCGGCATTTGACAAGGAATCATTTAATACCGTCACGATTTTCCCTGTAACGGGCATTAGTGAGATCATCCATATATCCCTCTTCATTTTTGTAAATCCGAATGAAGGCCAGATAAAGCCTGGCGCAAGTATATCACTCGTCAGTGTGGCTACCTCCTCATCAGTATCCGGATCAACTGAAACTTTATATAGTGCCCCGAATTGTGAATTTATCGTAATACCGGTGGTGATCGCCCAATTATTTTCCAGCTTCCAGTTATATTTTGTGACAATACGCCAATCATCTGTATTTGCCCGGATCCTCTTCTGCTCTCCTTGTTTTGTCAGGGTATACGTGGCTTCAAACAAATTCTGCCAGATATACCTTTCCTTTTCTTTTCTTGCCCTGAGCTTACCGGTCAGGTTCAATGAGATCAGTTCGGCTCCTCCCTGGACCCAGTTCTTAAGTCCAATCTGCTTAAAGGTTGCTCCGAACTCTGCTGATCGGGTCCAAAAACTGATGGTATCATATCGCGTTTTGATGCTGTCCTGCATACCACCCTGGGCAGAAAGATAATGAGGGAAGAATGAAACCAGTATTAATATAATAAATCCAAACCTTTTCATATTCTTACAATTACATTCGATTGAATATAATGGTATTGATCAATAATAAAAAGGTATTTCAGGAAGAAAATCGAAAGCAAAAAAACTGGAGTTGAACCCGTGATTTTAAATAAATCACCTGTGATAAATTATACAATCTGGGATACTTCTTCAAGTGCAATTTCAGTAAGCGGTTTGGTTATAAACTTAATAACATGATCATTGTTAACGATCTTATCGATATCCCGCTTATTATCCGAGGAGGAGAGAATAATCACTTTACATTTGTCTTTAATGGTATAATCGAATTTTTCAAATTCATATAAAAATACAAATCCGTCAACGATCGGCATGTTTATGTCAAGGAATATGAGATCCGGAAGTCTTTCGTGATTTGCTTTATGATCTTCAAGATATTCCAACGCACTCTTACCTGAATTTTTAATAACAACATCGCCCGCAAACTTGGTTATTTCAATAATTCTCCTGCTTATGAAGTTATCGGTATCGTTATCATCTACCAACATGACCAAATCTATGTGCCCGGTATCTCTTGCCATCTAAATATTCGATTTATTTCACAATAATAAAGTAAGTTCTGAATAAAAACTAAAAAAAATTATATTAAATCAATTTAAAATTTAAAAATTCGTAATAGCAAAATTATATTAAATTAAGCGCTATAATAATCAAAACTTTACATTTTCGTATGCATGTAATATTATCCAACAATAATCAAATTAGCTGAGGTTACTTTTACTCCCTTATTATTAATATTTCTCCCTCTTTCAGGCTATAATCTGGTTTATTATTCCATTCTAATATATCTTCAATGCTAACATTGTGCTGCCTTGATATACTGTACATAGTATCTCCCTTTTTTACCGTATAGTTGATGTAAGAATCATCGCCTGAATTTTCTATAACAGGTTCATTCATCCCTTCAAAAGGATCATCTAAATATATTTTCTGTCCAACACCGATTTTATCTTCCGAAGAAAGTTCATTTATCCGGTATATATCATCTAATGATATATCATACTTCCTCGATATTGCATAAAGGGTTTCCCCGGCTTCCACAATATGGAATAGGGGTATTTTCTCCCGGTCCAGTTCTTCCAATTCCTCGACCGTTAAATCTTCTTCGATTATTTCATCTTCATAACGAATCGTCCCGGTAATAATTTCATCCGGTTGGGATTCTTTTTCCTCTATAATCTGGGCGTATTCATCTTTTGATTGAACACTTTCTTCCTCGGTTGGTAGCAATTCAGCTACTTCTTCCTGCACAACTTCAGGTTCCACAGCAGATATTGATGCAGCGATGGCCGGTTCAGGATCAGGTATTTTCACATATTCAACAGGTTGATCAGCAGACCTTATGTATCTAAGCCAAAGGACTAAGCCAGGCTTAATATCTTCCTCGTTTTCCAGGCGATTCTTTTGTATCAGCTTATGGACCTTGACACCATATTTCTGTGAGATATACCACAGATCCTCACCAGGCATAACCGTATGATAATGTTCGCTGGCTTTACCTTTTTTGGATTTATAATAATAAACACTTCCAGCAATGACTGGATGAGAAATATCCATTTCATTAACCCTCAGGAATTTTGACAACTCTACTCCACCGATCAAGGCAAGGGTTTTCAGATCTTCTCCGTCATTAGCAATCACACCAGGGATGCCATTTACTTTTACAATTCTGGAATCACCACTGCCTAATTTAATTTTTGGATAAAGCTCACTATTAGGAGATATAAATGCAATATCGTCGGATTTTATAACCTGGGGAGCAGCTTTGACCGTTTGTGCTGGAGGGGATGATAAACCCGGAATTATTACCCAATATAGCTTGTCTTCAGGGACCCTCCCTCTTTTTAACCATTTATTGTAATTCCTGAGTTCTTCGTAATCTACACCAAGGCTGGAAGCAATCTGCTTCAAACTCTGTCCGCCGCCATCAGTATATTCATAAAGTCTTTTATTATTTCCACGGTCTATATAATTTTCAAATGCAACCTTATGGGCAAGAAATTTTATGACATACCAATACGTTTTCCTGTTTAGGTCCATTTTTTTTGCTCCGAAATACTTATCATTTACAATTGAATTTGCACCACCTACACCAGCCTGGTAGGCTATTAATGCATATATCCAATTGTTAAAATAGAAATTGTTTCTCTTGAGATATTTAGCAGCACCATGTGTCGATGCCGTTATATTCAAGCGTTCGTCTACATTCCCGTCAACTTTTAAGCCTACTTCCTTTGCCGAAGGAATCTTAAACTGCCAGAATCCCACGGCATTTGAGGTAGATACGGCATCGGAGATCAAAGCAGATTCCTGGATGACCAGGTATTTGAAATCGTCCGGTACTTTTTCTTCCGCTAATACCCTTTCAATTATCGGGAAATATAGATTTACCCTGTCAAGTTTTATATTAAAATACCTTTGACTACGATGCAATGCATTGACCTCATCCTGGATTTCTTTGCGGACATGGTCATGTAGTTTCAGTTTCATTCCTGCAAATTCTATTACCGAAGGTACACGCGGCCCCTGCGCATAAACTACAGAAATTGACAATGAAAGCACCACAAAAAAGCTGGCTTTTAATATTTTCATTTTATTGATATTATTAGGCATGATTTTACTTTTTACGAATAATCATGATCCCATCCCGAATGGTTAAAAGAACATGTTCAAGCCGAGTATCATTCTTTATATATTCATTAAACTCGCGAATCCCAACACTTTCTTTGTCTTTTGATTTATGATCAAGAACCTTGCCATCCCATAAAACATTGTCTGCTAAAATTATACCTCCGGGACGAAGTTTATCTATAACCTGGTCAAAGTACGTGACATAATTTTCCTTATCCGCATCAAGAAAAACAATATCAAACGTTTCGTCAATACCCGGGATTATACTCAAAGCCTCACCAAAATGTAATTTGATTTTATTCGAATTACCGGTTTTATTTATGAACTTCCGGATTATATCCTCATTCTCATTATTTAATTCAATGGTATAAATTATACCATTTTCAGCAAGTCCTTCAGCCAGGCAAAGTGCAGAATAACCAGTATATGTGCCTATTTCAAGTATTCTTTCCGGTCTCATCATATTTGAAATCATAGATAGAAACCTTCCCTGATGATGTCCGCTTAACATCCTAGGGAACAAATGGTTCACATAGGTTTCCCTGTTCAGTTCAGCTAACACTTCAGGTTCTTCAGAGGAATACAATTCGGCATACTTCTGTATTTTCTTATTAATAATTTCCATTTCCCAGAGGATTAAATATCAGATAATTTAACTGGTTTTCAGGTAGCATTTCCTCTGCTATCCTACATAAGGATGCTGATGTCTGCTGGTCAACCAGCCTGAAAACGAAATCCAGTGGATCAACCCGGTCAAGGTCAATTAAACTACGTCCCATCATGAGCATTAAATTGGTATTATTTTCTTCAGATATTGCAAGTTGTCCTTTAATTTGTTGTTTCGCCCGGTGTAATTGTAAAGAACCCATTTTCTTTTCCCTGAGCTTTTTCAATTCTGCAAGTACAATTTTAATACTTCTATTCAGATATTTTTTCTCTGTACCAAAGTATATTCCAAATAATCCAGTGTCGGAATATGACGTATAGGAGGCATCGACAGAATAGACATAACCGTATTTCTCCCGCAAGGATAGATTAAGCCTTGAATTCATAGCAGGTCCACCCAATATATTAGTCAGCATAAAAAAAGGAATTCGATCCTGATCTTTAACCGAGTAGGCTTCCTTTCCGATGGCACAATATGCCCTACCGAAGTTTTTATCTTCTGTTATTTTTAGACCATGCCCCGGGGATGGTTTTAATCTTGGTTTAATAGAAAAATGATCGGGTATCTTTTGTATATATTTATCTGAGGTCTTTAGTGTTTCCTTAAATGATTTAGGGCCAACTACCGAAAAGACAATTTTATTATTATTCAGATTATCATTAATAAAGGTCAGGAAATCTTTTTTTTGTATTGAATTCATAGTATCCGTAGTCCCAAGGATATTATGTCCCAGGGGATGGTCACCAAAAACGACCTTGTCAAAATCATCCTGGATGGCATCATCAGGGTTATCCAGGTACATCGCCATTTCATCAAGTATGACAATTCGCTCTTTTTCAACCTGTTTCTCCGGAAAGATAGAATAAAATGCAATGTCGGTCAGAAGTTCAACGGCCATGTTGAAATGCTCGCTCAGAACACTGGCATAAAAAAACACTTTCTCTTTTGTTGTAAACGCGTTTAACTCTCCTCCTACTGAATCCAAACGGCTTATTATATGGTATGCTTTTCTTTTTTGTGTGCCTTTAAATGCCATGTGCTCCCAGAAATGAGCAATACCCAATTGGTCTGTATTCTCATCCCGGCTCCCAATATCTATGGCATACCCACAGTGGATGACCCTTGTATTATTTACCTGTTTGTGAACAAGCCTTATATCGTTCTCAAATCTATGTACCTGACAATCCATACTCATCCTGATGACTGGCAAAAATAGCAATTATTAATTTCACCTAAACTCAAATCTATTCTACATATTTTATATTTCACGTATTTAATCCAAAGGATTGAAAATATTATTAATATTACATTGAAAAAATAATCATTGAACACATGAAATACACACCTATTAACAACTCACTTTTTATTCTGAACCGAAAGAACTTAATAGATGAATTAATCCCCGGATCAATAGCTGTTTTTAATTCGAATGATATACAACCTACCAATGCCGACGGGACCATGGTTTTCCGGCAAAACAGTGATATTTTTTATTTATCCGGGATTGATCAGGAAGAGTCCATCCTGGTACTTTGTCCTGATTTCCCTGATGAAACTATGCGGGAGATCCTTTTTCTCAGGGAAACCAATGAAGAGATTGCTATCTGGGAGGGCCATAAATATACAAAAGAGGAAGCAAGGGAAACCTCAGGTATAAAAAATATCAAATGGCTTTCTGAATTTGAAACCACATTTAACACATTGATGACCGAAGCTGATAATGTATATCTGAATACCAATGAGCATACCCGAAGATCTTTGGTCGAGGTAGAAACACGGGACATGCGATTTATAAAATGGTGTAAGGATAAGTTTCCATTACACAATTATCACCGAATAGCACCCCTCATCTATAATCTTAGAATGATAAAATCGGAAGTTGAAATTGAGTTGATGCAGATTGCATGCGACATAACAGAAATAGGATTCCGAAGAGTACTTGAATTCGTACAGCCAGGTGTTTACGAATACGAAATCGAAGCTGAATTTATTCATGAATTTGTTCGCCGGAAATCAAAAGGATTTGCATATACTCCGATTATTGCCTCAGGATTTAATGCCTGCGTTCTCCATTATATTGAAAACAAAGACAGATGCAAAGATGGTGATGTTTTGTTGATGGATGTAGGTGCAGAATATGCCAATTACAATGCTGACCTTACCCGGTCGATTCCAGTGAACGGGCGATATACTCCCAGGCAGAAGGATGTATATAATGCAGTATTAAGGGTTAAAAGGGCAGCGTATGAATTGTTAAGACCTGGGAATGTGATCCCGGAATATCATAAAGAAGTTGGAAAGTTAATGGAATCTGAATTATTGGGCCTTGGATTGATTGACAAAACAGATATAAAGAATCAGGATCCTGATAAACCAGCGTATAAGAAATATTTTATGCATGGCACCTCTCACCACCTCGGATTGGATGTTCATGATGTGGGCAGTCATTTCAGGAAATTTGAGGAGAATATGTTGTTTACGGTTGAACCGGGAATTTACATTCGGGAAGAAAACCTGGGGATCCGTATAGAAAATGATGTAGTGATCAAAAAAGATGGGATTCATGACCTGATGGCCAATATACCGGTCGAAGTGGAAGAAATTGAGGACCTTATGAACCAATCCAGGTAGACAGCAGGATATTTTTATTGCAGTAGACTGCAGGATATTTTTATTACACCTACCGATTCATTCTTTTTAACTGGCACATTCAGGAAAGGTAGCGATTTACTTAACCAATACGCGAAGAGATTGATAGTAAATGCTGTAAATCAATTTGCTAAAAATGCTTTTGGTAAATTCGTCCAGCAAACCCGGATAAGAAAAAAGGGAAACTTAAAAAGCCTCCCTTTTTTATCGATTCTTTACTATTTATTATATGTGGAATTGCTCTTTGATGTTTTCTGTAACGATCTTACCATCAAACAGGTTGATTATTCTATGTGAATAATTTGCATCATAGGGAGAGTGTGTTACCATGATTATAGTCGTACCTTCTTCATTCAGTTCAGCCAGTAGCTTCATTACTTCTTCACCGTTGGCAGAGTCCAGGTTACCTGTCGGTTCGTCCGCCAGAATAACCTTTGGCTTAGCTACAATTGCACGGGAAATGGCTACCCTTTGCTGCTGACCACCGGATAACTGCTGCGGGAAATGGTTTCTTCGATGCATGATATTCATTCTTTCAAGCACCTCCTCAACGGTTTTCTTCCTTTCTTTTGCCGGTACTTTAAGATATAACAACGGCAATTCAACATTTTCAAATACTGTTAATTCATCGATCAGGTTAAAACTCTGGAAAACGAAACCTATTGATCCTTTTCTTAATTGTGCTCTTTGACGCTCAGAATAATTCGAAACTTCATTTTCTCCGAAAAAATACTCCCCATCAGAAGGATTATCCAGCAAACCAAGGATATTCAGGAGGGTGGATTTACCACAACCGGAAGGTCCCATTATTGCGACAAATTCACCTTCTTTGATTTCCATGGTAATATTGTTGAGGGCGGTGGTTTCAACTTCGTCCGTTGTAAAAACCTTTTTAAGATTTACCGATTTAATCATAGTTTTATTGTTTTATTTATAGTTCTTTATTTTAATAATAGCACTTCATTATCTCCAAAATGATCGTAAGATGAGGTTATTACCCGGTCGCCTGCTTGGAGACCACTGGTTACTTCAAAATATTCCGGATTCTTACGGCCAAGTCTGATATCCCTTCGAACAGCCTGGCTCCCATCTTTCTCAAGCACATAGACCCAGTTTCCGCCGGTATCTTTATAGAATCCACCAACAGGAAGCAGCAACCTTTCTTCGGAATTACCCAGTTGCAATCGTATTCTTACACTTTGTCCCCGTTTAATACCCGGAGCCTGTTCCTGGGTAAACTCCATATCTACCTCAAACCTACCCTCGGTAATGGTAGGATATATTTTAGTTATTACCAATTCATATTGCTCACCGGCAAGGTTAAATGTCCCAAACAATCCCTTCTCAGTCCGTGGCAGATACAATTCATCTATACGAACCCTGACTTTGAAACTATCCAGCACGTCAATCTGCCCAACTCTTTCACCCTGGACAATCGATTGACCCAGCTCGAGATCAGGAGCAGCCAGCTGACCAGCTATAGGTGCCCTGATGACCAGGTTCTCAAGAATGCGACCCACACCTTCCAGACTCTGCATCATTCTTCTTTCCGAAGCATTGATCTGGTTTAACTGATAACTCCTTGAAAGTGAATCAGCTCTATATGAAGCATACGTCAATTCTTTTCTTTTCATATTGTACTTGTACATTTCTTCAACTTCTTCAAATTCCCTTTGTGATATCAGATTCTTTTCATAAAGTGTTTTATATCTTTCATATTGGGGCTTTAGAAGTTCAATCTGATAATCAATCTCGGCAAGTTGGGCCTGCTGGTTCAGATCATTCTGGTTTAAGGACAACCGGGTTGTTGAGGATCTGTTTATCTGTTCATACAATGAGGCTTCCTGAGCCAATACGCTTAATTCAAGTGAGGTATTGGTCAACCTCATAATAACATCACCTTTTTTAAGGATTTCTCCGGATTCTTTTTCTATGGATTGAATGGTTCCACCCTCAATAGCATCTAAAAAACGGGTTTCAATTGGAAGGACACTCCCTGTAACCGGAATAAAATCCTGGAATATGCCATTCTGAACTGTTCCTATGGTGATCTTTTCAGCATCAATCTTGACCTTCGACCTTTTATCAGCAAAAAGAAAACTCCATAATATAAAAGCGATAAACAGCAATCCGAAAGCATAAATGGAGATCCTCTTAAGCGTCCATTTCTTTTTCTTGATTTTCCTATCCATTGTCATAATTCTAAAAATATTTTGCTGACCAGTCATTCTAATGCCAACAAGCGTGCCAATTTGAAAAATGCATTTAAACTAATAAAATCAATTATTTCTGTTGTTTTAAACGTCCAGCAACGAACGAGAGTGTCCGGTAGCGGTCATTAAAGGTTAAAATATGTCCGATATTATCTTTATATCAAAAGTTTTTAAAAAACCGTATATATAAATTATATTTAGAGGAGTGTATATCAAATTTGTAATTTTTCCAGACTAAGCATGCCAGAAGATAAAATAAAGACCGGCAAAGTATTGATCGTTGATGATAATGAAGATCTGCTCAAGGCAGCCAGGATTTTTTTGAAAAGAAATTTCAAACTTGTCGATATTGAGAAAACCCCTGATTCTATACCGACTTTACTGAAAAATGAAAATTACGATGTCATATTGCTTGACATGAATTTTACCAAGGATGTAAGCAGTGGACATGAAGGTTTCTTATGGCTTGAAAAAATATTGGAAATAGATCCTTCAGCTGTAGTTATATTAATAACTGCTTACGGCGATGTTCAGATGGCTGTCAAAGCCATTAAAGAGGGTGCTATGGACTTCATTCTTAAACCCTGGGAAAATGAACGGTTGCTGGCCACTGTTAATTCAGCCATGCAGCTCCGAAAATCTAAATTGGAAGTTAATGAATTAAAAGACAAACAGAAGCAGATCACTTCAGACATTGACCATAAATTTCAGGATGTTATCGGAAGCTCTTCGGCCATGCAAAGGGTATTCCAGACGATTGATCGTGTTGCCTCTACAGATGCTAACGTATTGATACTTGGCGAAAACGGTACAGGTAAAGAGGTTATAGCCAGGGCTATCCACCGGAATTCGAACCGGAAAGACGAGATTTTCATAAGTGTGGACCTCGGTGCGATCAGCGAGACGCTTTTCGAAAGCGAATT
>CBDUBA010000088.1:0-18783 GCA_965365275.1 uncultured Cyclobacteriaceae bacterium
TTACCTTTTTAATATCCGTAACCACACTGGTTAATGCTATCCTTGACCTGGGGGATCCACTTCATGCCGGTTGGACTCATCCGGAAGCACCTAGCCTGGCTTCTTTTGAGAACTATAAAATGGATATTTTACGTTCCATGCCAGCATCGGAGGCTGATGGACATGCATCATATATACCTGATGATGAAACATTGAAAGGAATGTATGATGCTGCCAAAGATGATAAGATCCTATCTTCCCGTCATAATGCTACGCGCAATGTAATGATAGGTGGGATCCTTATGGTGGTTTGTGTTATCCTGTTCATTACTCACTGGCGCTGGATGAAGAAAATTACCCGCACATAGTTTTATCTTACTTAAACTGTGATAGGTTGAAGTTTCATAATACCATTGAAAAGATATTGCCAGGCCTTAATATCCTGAGAAAGTTTATCCTGCATTTTGTTTATCTCGAACTTAAGATCGTCAATAACCTTGCCTGAAATATCTTTATTTTTAAACTCAAGGTATTTTTCCTTTAGCCGTTTTATCTCAGTCATTTTAAGTGAAATGGAATCAAAAGTCTCCCTGATTGCGGATTCCAGCTCCTCTTTCTTGACATAAGTTAATTGGACCAACCGGTCGGTCAAAAGTGTTTTATCATTTTTAAGGATTTGCTTTGTGATCCGGTAGTCATCGAATCTTTTCAGATTTTTTGCCTGTCCGGTTTTGCTGAGGATCCAGATTAACCATTTGGTTGGATCAAAATGATACCATTTGATGCCATTTCGGTAATCAGAAGCAAAGTAATGATGATAGTTGTGGTACCCTTCGCCGAAAGTTAACAAGGATATCAGGTAATTATCAACGGCTGAAAGCTCCTTATAATAGCTTTTTGATCCCCAGGTATGGGCAAGTGAATTGATAAACCAGGTAGAATGATGCACTGCAAACAAGCGTACCCACCATACCAGGAAAAAAGCTCCAACAAAATCATTCAACCACCATCCAATAGCCAGGGAAACCAGGGTATTGGTCAGGAAGAACAGGATGCCATAATACCTGTCCTGAAAAACAAGGAGTTTATTTTTTGAAAGATCAGCTACCAGCCCGGGAATGATCGGATCCGGTTTTTCAAACAGCCATAGAATATGTGCATGCCAGAACCCTTTCTTAATAGAATACGGATCCTTATCAGTGTCAACGTGTTTGTGATGAAGGCGGTGATCATTAGCCCATCGGAGTATGCTTCCCTGTCCAGCCATCGTTCCCAGGAAAACGAGCGGTACTTCTATAAATTTATTTGTTTTGTAAGCCCGGTGAGAATACAGGCGGTGATATCCGGCTGTAATACTGATTCCAGTTAGAATAAATAATGCAATGGCAACCATGACCATGGACCATGATGGAGGCGTGTAATAAAAATAAAACGGTGCTCCAACCAATACGAGGATGTGGTACAAGGTTATAAATATAAATATAGGCCAATAAATTCGCTTCAAACTCATCTTAAATTTCTTTCTTAGTTTTTTGTAAATCTTACAAAAATAGCAGATTATTCTTAAAAATCGGCTCAAAAATCAATTTCATATTAGAATTTAATTCAATTCAACCTGAGATGAATGGTATTAGATGAATTGTAAGAAGACATGTGACATGAAGTTGATTCGGAGGTTTTAAACTTATCTTCTAGACCGTCACTTCGATTGGAAATGTATTCAGGAAGTCTTTATCCTCTTCAGAGAAGTTCGGACAAAATAGATGGCAAGAACAGCCCATACGATAATAAACACACCATTCTGAAAATAATTACCTGAAGTATAATTATTATATAAATGTTTACCCAAAGCAATTAAAGACAACAGGGCCATAAATATATTAAACCAGAGCGTGTTATAGATCCTGTTTAACCATTTCATTCTTGCTGATATTTAATGGATTCTGACTAAAAACGATAAATATAAGATAGGAAAAGTTGTATTAATATAAAAGTACTTTAACCTGCAGTATTTAATCATTCGCTTTGATAATCGATTACTTAGTAAGTGTCATTTCTACTGCAATGGAGACGTCAAGATCCGGGATCAAGGACTCATCATCAACATTGGCTAACTCAGAAGTATTCAAACTTAGTTTTAACGTATCCTCAGTAAGGATAACCACAGAAACAACAGATTCATCAGGGGTTCCGGCATTTAGTGTAAGTTCATCTCTGCTTGCATTTAGACGCCAGGTGCCTTCTTCCTTTTCACCAGCAATGTATGATTCATAGGTATTGTCCGCTTTAAATTCAATGGTCCCGTTAAACGTCGCATCCAGGAGGGATTCAAAGAGAATGGCATAACCTGTGGCATCAATTTCAGATAATCCGCCAACTTCCATTAAAAACTCCTTTACGGACATATCCCCAAATTCAGTGACCAGATTAACATCGGATATGGTCCAGGCACCTATTATTGGATCTATTTCCGGTTCCTCATCATTGTTACACCCGCTATAGCTGATCAAAACAGAAAGTACTCCTGATAAAAGGAGTAAGTTCAGGTAATTTTGAACCTTTTTCATGTTTTCAGGGTTTTGGTAGTCTTTAAATGTAGGGAAAATTTCCATAAAATACATGCTTTTACCAGGGAATAAAGGAAGATTGAAGGCATTTGATTCCCAGGGTTAGCAAATATTAAATTACTTTTATAAATTATTTTTCGATTACATTACTTTTATAAAAACAGAATAATTTTCTTTTAACCTTTTCAACATTCCAATGAAATATATTAACTACATTCTGACCATTATCATGGTAATTATGAATATGGTCCCGGCATTTACTCAAAACCATAGCAGGGAACAATTTCAGGTTCTGGTGTATACCAGTCCGGACAAATGGCATAATGTTACTGAACCAACAGCCATTCTTGAATTTCAGAAAATGGCCAACCGGCATGCCTTTGGACTGACTGTAACAGAGATTGCAAGCAATTTTAATGATGAGAACCTACAGAAATATGAAGTCGTGGTCTTTCTTCATTCAACTTCCCGGTTTCTTTCTGATGAGCAACTGGAGAGCTTTAAAAAATTTATCCGTAATGGGGGCGGATATGTTGGTATCCATGCCGCATCTGTATGTGAAGCAGAGGGAGCTTGGTTTCAGGAGCTGGTAGGACGGACTTTCACAGATCACCCGGAAGAACAGACGGCAGTTATGCACATAAATGATAAAAATCACCCAGCCACCATGCACCTGTCCGACAGATGGATATGGACCGATGAATGGTATTCCTTCTCCGTGGCCAAGACAGATAATCTAAATGTCTTAATTACTGTAGATGAATCCACATATGATCCTGACCGGACCTGGGATGATGATGAGCGCCGGACAGGCATGGGGGATTTTCATCCGATATCCTGGTATCAGGAATACGACGGAGGAAGATCATTTTACACAGCACTTGGTCATTTATCGGAATTATATAAGGATCCGAAATTCCTGGATCATATATATGGAGGGATCTACTGGGCTGCCACCGGACAGGGTTTATATGAGTAAATTGTGAGGTATAATTGGCGCTTAATTAAATCAAAAGGGCTTTATTTGTCAATTCCATTATGCATGGATATATTTATATCTCAATTTTTTAAATATTCCTGAATTCTAAAAATTAACTTTTTATATAATGAAGAAATCGAAGAAAGAAATCAATAGAAGAAAATTTATAAAGACATCAGGGGCTATCGCTGCTGGTTCTTCAGCTTTCACCATCATTCCTGCAACAGTCCTAGGGAAAAATGGGGCAGTTGCAGCTAATGAAAGGATAAACCTGGGTTTTATAGGAACCGGAAAACAAGGCCGCATCCTATTGAATTTTTTCAGGAATAGAACCGAAGAAACTGCGTTTGTTGCGGCATGTGATGTGGATTCTCAAAAACTGGACCTGTTCACTGATCTGGCCAATCAATCCAATGAATTCAGGGGAACAAAAGTTGACCTTTTCACCACTAAGCATTACCGGGAGATCCTTGAAAGATCAGATGTAGATGCTGTGGTCATTGCCACGCCGGATCACTGGCATGCCCAGGTTGCTGTTGATGCTGCAAAAGCTGGCAAGGACATTTATTGTGAAAAGCCTATGGCTTATACTGTCGCTGAAGGGCGGGCCATGGTCCGATCTGCCAGAAAATACGACCGCGTATTTCAGACCGGGAATATGCAACGTTCCAGCTATAATTTCAGGCAAGCTTGTGAATTGGTTTTGAATGGATATATCGGGGAACTGCAAACCATAAATGCTGGTCTGGGAGGTCCGGTTGTAGCATGTGACTTACCTTCAATGGAAGCTCCTTCCAACCTCGACTGGAATCTCTGGGTTGGGCCATCCCCATACAGGGAATTTAATCCTGAACTCTCTCCGCCAGTTGAAAGAGATATTTATCCAAACTGGCGTTTATATAGAGATTTTGGTGGCGGTATGATCACCGACTGGGGTGCTCATATGTTTGATATTGGACAGTGGGGCAATGGCATGGATAATTCAGGGCCAATAGAGTATATTCCACCTAAACGTGGTGAAACCCATGGATTAAAAATGATATACGAAAATGGGGTGGTCATGAACCATGTTAATTTACCTAAAGGAAATGGTGTTGAATTTATTGGTTCCGAAGGGAAGATCGAAGTGAGTCGGGGTCATCTTATAACATCTCCCAATGCCGAATTGGCTGAATATAAGTTCAAAGAAACAGAAAAGCGTTTATATTTCAGTGATAACCATTATCAGGACTGGATAGATGCAATAAAAAATCATACAAGGCCTATATCTGATGTTGAAATAGGGCACAGGACAAGTTCAGTATGCAACATTGCCAACATAGCTTATGAGTTGGAAAGACCATTGAAGTGGGATCCAAAGAAAGAAAGATTCCTTGGCGATGATTCTGCCAATATGATGCTGACTCGTCCGTTTCGAGGCGAATGGGATTTCACGGATTTCTAGATCTTAAGCCTTTGTGTTTATGTGTGCATATGGGATGTTTTCATTCAATAACCATGTTCAATTCCGGGAATTTTGCATCCTGAAATCCCCTTTTTCTATAGATTTCGATTCCATCTTGGGTGGCATGCAGATGAACATATTCAAGGTTCAGGGCTTTTGCTTCTTTGATCAGTTTATCAAGAAGGATAGAGGCAATGCCTTTTTTTCTGAATGCTTTTTCTGTGTACATATTCAATATATATCCACGCATCCCCTTTTTGCCAAGCCCTGTATAGGTTGGTGGGGCATGCCATAAGACCAATGTACTGGTACTTATGATCCTGTTCTCATATTCAGCAATCCAGGCTATAACAGATTGATCTGTTAAGGTGTGGGTAAAGTATTCTCTGAGTTCCTTCCTTAATTGATCTGAGTCTTTACTTTCATTTACATTGAAGACTTCATTTATAAATGTTACCCGTAACTTGGCGAGGTTTTCAACATCCTCAAGGGTGGCTTTTCGGTAGCTTATTTTTGACGTATAAA
Organism: uncultured Cyclobacteriaceae bacterium; assembly: GCA_965365275.1. Classification (GTDB taxonomy): domain Bacteria; phylum Bacteroidota; class Bacteroidia; order Cytophagales; family Cyclobacteriaceae; genus JAGTVG01. The sequence continues at coordinate 5,495 of CBDUBA010000088.1, forward strand.
TAATTCTAAAATTTTATATCAGGGAATTGTATCGTATAAACTTACTTGCTCTAATTTAAAAATTATAATTATATGTTGCATTTTCTGTGTTGACTATTCATTTGAAAGAGTAGAGAATTACCATTTGAAAATTTGATTGTTCAAATATTTATAAATTGGGATATATTTTTATCAAAGCCTGTAAAAAGTATCAATAATCTTTCCGGTTAACGTTGACCGACTTTTTTCTTATATCCAGTCATGATAAATAAAGGTATAATCTGGTTGTTAAAATGAATTATTGATTTCTTAGTAATGTGAAATTGCGATAATTATTTGTTTAATTTGAAACAATTACTCTAAATAGGGATATTCAAATCATTTTTTTCTGGTTATGAAAAATCACAGATTTTTATTAATAGTATTTATAATAATCTCTTCTTTATTCTGGTCGGGATGTAATACAGGAGATGTAAGTTATAAGGATCCGACTCTGCCGATCGATGAAAGGGTGAATGATCTTCTGAGCAGAATGACCCTGGAAGAAAAAGCCTGGCAGATGGTAAGTGTAAATAATGAGGTTAAGGATTCAATAGAAATTTCTCCAGATGGATCTATAAATATCGATAAAATAAAATCCTTATTGCCTTATGGTGTTGGACAAATTACACGACTCAGTGAGACCAAGGGAGGTGATAGTCAGACTTCCCGTAGTGAAAGGGCACCCCTTACACCGTATGAAAATGCGGAGTTGGCTAATGAATTGCAAAAATTCTTTGTAGAGGAAACCAGACTTGGTATTCCAGCTATTTTTCATGAGGAATGCCTCCATGGTATGGTAGCCAGTCATGCAACAAGTACACCCCATCCTATAGCTATGGCCGGAACCTTCAATACGGAATTGGTGGAGGAAGTATATTCTATGATTGCAAAGGAAACCAGGCTTAGGGGTGGTCATCAGGCATTGACACCCGTTGTTGATATCGCAAGAGATGCCCGCTGGGGAAGGATAGAGGAGACATTTGGTGAAGATCCTTATTTAGCTGGGGAAATGGGGACAGCAGTTATTAAAGGTTTTCAGGGGGACGCTACATTCAAGAATAAAGACAGAATAGTGGGTACCTTAAAGCATTTTGCAGCTCACGGACAGCCTGAGGGAGGAACAAATACTGCACCAGCCAATTATTCGGAGAGGATCCTGAGAGAAATTCATTTTTATCCCTTTAAAGAAGCCATCCAGTCCGGAGGTGCCTTAAGTGTTATGACAACATACCATGAGTTGGATGGTGTCCCCATAAACGCCAATAAATGGCTTGTCCGGGATATACTAAGAGATGAATGGGGGTTTGAGGGATTCGTGGTTTCAGACTATTATTCTATCCGGGAAATGCACGAACGCTATGGCATAGGTGCGCATCGTGTAGCAAGGGATGGTAAACATGCAGCAGAGCTGGCAATAAAAGCTGGTGTGAATATTGAATTACCTAATCCCGATTGTTATAAATATATTTTTGAATTGGTTGAGGAAGGTACAATACCGGAATCGATGATTGATGAACTTGTTGGGCCAATGCTTCGTGTAAAATTTCAATTGGGTTTATTCGAAGATCCTTATGTGGAACCGGATAAAGCCCAGGCATATAGCGGCTCAGAAGGTAACCGGGAGCTTGCTAAAGAAGCTGCATTACAAGCCATTACACTATTGCAAAACAAAAATAATATCGCCCCTCTGAATATGGCTTCCATTAAAAATCTTGCTATTATCGGGCCAAATGCTGACAGAGTAAATCTGGGGGGCTATGCGGGTATTCCCAATTATTATTCGACGATGCTGGCTGCTATCCGTGACAAAGTCGGCAATACAGTCAATGTCAGATATGCGGAGGGTTGCCGGATTACCATTGGCGGCTCCTGGGTGGAAGATAAAATAACATTCCCGGATCCTGAGGAAGAAAAGATAAAAATTGCTGAAGCGGTAAAAATTGCCCGAGAATCAGATATTATCGTGCTGGGATTAGGGGGAAATGAACAGACATCACGGGAAGCATGGAATATATACCATATGGGTGACCGGGCTAATCTGCAATTGGTGGGGATGCAGGATGAGTTGATCAATGCATTAAGTACTACGGGCAAGCCAATCATTGCATTTTTATTTAACGGCCGTCCATTAGTCTTTAATAACCTTATAGAAAAAGCCGATGCGATATTCGAGTGCTGGTATCTCGGTCAGGAAGCCGGGCATGCAATCGCTGATATTCTGTTTGGTGACTATAATCCGGGCGGTAAACTGGCAATTTCATTCCCGCGATCTGTTGGACATATTCCTGTATATTATAATCATAAACCCTCGGCAAGAAGAGGGTATTTCAATGATGATGTATCTCCTCTTTACCCTTTTGGTTATGGCCTTAGTTATACATCATTTGAATTAAGCAATTTGAGAATATCGAAGCAGGAGATAAAGAAGGATGAAAATCTGGAGATATTGGTTGATATAAAGAATACCGGAAATTTGGAAGGTGATGAGGTGGTGCAACTTTATATTCGTGATGAGATCAGTACAGTTACAAGGCCTGTCAAAGAACTCAAAGATTTTAAACGCATCCATCTCTTGGCTGGAGAATCAAAAACGGTTACATTGTCGATCACACCGGATAAACTGGCATTTTACGATATCAATATGAACTTTGTTGTTGAACCCGGCGAATTTGTTGCTTTGGTTGGGACTTCCTCAGATAATAAAGACCTGCAGGAAATCAGGTTTAGTGTAATTCAGTAGAACGCGATAATAAAACAGATATATTATATGAAGCCTAGGAGAAATCACTTTTTAACATCTTTGCTGCTTGCACTTTCCATGATAATTATCATGAGTTGTCAGGTTAAAAATGAAAATAACAACACATTGACTGAATCGAAGGCACTAATATTCGACTCTTTGATCATTTCGAATACAGCAAATCAATGGTTTGCGAGGGCGCTTTCCGATTTGAATGGTGATGGTTTATTGGATGTGGCATTTATTGACCAGGCGGGATTTGGCGGATCGATCGGTGTAATGATCGGAGATAATGAAGGCAATTGGAAAGTTGACTGGATTGCAGATACAGCACCGAATGGTGGAGTTTTCTCCTGTGGTGATATAGAGGTCGGTGATATTGACGGTGACGGGAAAACCGATATCCTGGCTCCCCAGAACAATGGCGAATGGACTGACAAACCTAAAAAGCATACCTTTTACTGGTATTCATATCCTGAGAAAGAGCCTCATTTCATTGGTGAGTCCAAAGATTATATAAAGGATGTAAGTCTGGTCGATCTGAATAAAGATGGCAAGCTGGACCTGGTCGGGATATCATTTGATGGGAGCTACGTGATCATATATGAACAGATCGACCCGGATAATTGGGAAGTGACCCAGCTGCTTGAAGCCCCCAACATCCATGAAGGTATGGATGTTGGAGACCTGAATGGAGATGGATTCATTGATATAGCCGCCAATGGATATTGGGCTGAAAATCCTGAAGGTGATATGAATGGCGACTGGACTCTGAAAGTAATAGATTCCATCTGGCACAGTCAAACTGGTGACTGGTCACGTAATGCGACAAAGCATTTCTGCGCTGATATTGACCTGGATGGGAAATCAGAGGTATTTATTTCCCATTCTGAACGGGCAGGGTACCCTGTGGCGTACTATAAATTGATCGATGAAGAAAGAAATCTATGGAAAAAACACATAATCCTTGATGAATTACCGGCAGCGCATACCTTACAGGTGGCCGATATGGACAACGACGGTGATCTGGATGTACTTACGGGTGTTAACAGGAACCGGGCTGTCAATATCGATGTACAGGAATGGCCGGTTATCATCATGATCAATGAAGGTTCGGATAGTTGGACCAAAATAATTGTGGATATGGAAAGCATTTACAATGGTCATGTCGGGGATTTTGAAAATGATGGCGATATGGATATTTTCAGACTAACAAGTCATGATGCGGAGAAATACGAATTGCTCATAAATCAAATGCCTAGGAAATAATTAATTTTTTAACTGTCTTCTATGAATGGTATATTTTTCATCAGGATACCTTAACTTGATTTCCGGCTAAACCCTGCAAGGTCTAATAAACATCAAATTTAGGATTTACCCGATATGTTCTTGAGATTGTTGCTTTGGCAACACGTCCGATCCCCAGAATAAATGCTGCCGTTCTCATATCTGTATTGTTTATTCTTGAGATCTCCTGCACATCCTGATATGCTTTTTTAATTGTTTTATACAATTCATCATTTACCTTCTCCAATTCCCATCTGAACTGTTGTATATTTTGGGCCCATTCAAAGTAACTAACGGTTACTCCGCCTGCGTTGGCAAGGATATCGGGAATAATAAGCACTTCCCTGTCATTCAGAATCTCATCAGCTTCCGGTGTTGTAGGTCCATTGGCAGCTTCCACAATAATTTTCGCCTGGATATCCCGGGCGTTATCTTTAGTGATAACATCTCCTAAAGCCGCAGGTATCAATACATCGCATTTCCAGGTCAAAACCAACTCGCTTTTCATTTCATTTCCGCCGGGAAATCCCTTTACTGTTTTGTGATCCTTTGTCCACTGAATCAGTTCGGGGATATTTAGCCCATCAGGATTTTCTACACCACCATCTTTATCTCCGATTGCTATAATTTTGGCCCCTTTCTCCATCATTAATCTTGCTGCGAAACTACCTACATTACCAAAGCCCTGTATGGCAACAGTCAATCCCTCCCAACTCATATTCTTATCCTGGAGGGTCATCTCCAAAGCATATAATACACCTCTGCCAGTGGCTTCTTCCCTTCCTTCAGAGCCAAACAGATGTAAAGGTTTCCCCGTTACCACACCGGGAGAAAAGCCATAGTATTTCGAATATTCATCCATAATCCAGCCCATTATCTTAGCGTTTGTGTTAACATCCGGTGCGGGAATGTCTATCTTGGGCCCTATTACTTCTTTGATTTCAGTGACGAAAGACCTTGTTATATCATGTAATTCCTTTTCAGAAAGATTACCCGGATCACAATTAATACCTCCCTTCGCTCCCCCATAAGGTATATTAACAATTGATGTTTTCCAGGTCATAAGGTTGGCCAATGCGGTAGCCTCTTCCTCATTTACACTGGGATGATACCTTAAACCACCTTTCATCGGGCCCCGGGAGTCGTCGTGTTGAACCCTGAATCCCAGATGATGTAGTATCTCGCCGTTATCTGCCTCCGAAACAATCTCCACTTTGACAACTCTTTTTGGCGTAATCAGGAGGTTCTTAACTTTTTCAGTGAGGTCTAAAATTTTAGCGGCCTTATTTATATAATAATGACTTTCTGCAAGCATAGATGTAAGATTTAAGAATGAATATTGACTTGGTAATTAAAAATATTAATATTAACATTTAATAACTACTATTTTGAGTTTTATAACAATCAGTATCAAAAATGCTTATTATTGTTTCTTGAGGTCTTTGTCATCAGGGAGTGATCCTAAAGAAATTATCCCTGCAACCTCTAATAAATTTCGTTTGTTTCCATTTTTTGGTACTTTGCATTGCTATCATTTTTTAATTATGAAAAACACCTGTCTTCTTTCGAATATCTTGATACTGCTATCCCTGGCGATTGCATTGGGTTGCAACCAAAAACCAAAGTTGAATAATTCGCATTCTGTCGAGCTTGTTAGAAAATTGTTTGTGGATCCACCTTCTGAATACCGAAGTGCACCATTATGGGATTGGAATGATAAGATCACCAGGGAAGGGATAGATTTTCAGATGAGAGAATTTAAAAAAGCAGGTATCGGTGGCGTTTTTGTTCATCCCAGACCCGGATTAATAACTGAGTATCTTTCGGATGAATGGTTTGACCTGTTCGATTATACTGTACAGAAAGGTAAAGAACTGGACATGAAAGTATGGATCTATGATGAGAATTCATATCCTTCCGGATTTGCCGGGGGGCATGTTCCCGCAGAAATGCCTGAATCCTACAGCCATGGTACCGCTTTAAAAATGATCATCTTAGAACAATTAGAGGATAATATCCCCGGTGAACTGGTAGTGGTCCTTAAAAAAATAGAAAATGGATTCATCGATGTAACCAAATCTATTGAGGAGGAAAAAGGGACTGAAGGACCTTATTATATTTTTGAAAAGGTATTTCCTGAAAAATCGCCATGGTATGGTGGTTTTACGTATGTTGATCTGTTGTATGATGGGGTAACCGATAAGTTCCTGGAAATTACCATGACCAATGGTTACGAGAGAAACCTAAATGATTTTGGTAAAACATTGCCTGGTATCTTCACCGATGAACCTAATCTTGAAGCTGCTATGCCAAGAGGATCTATGCTTAGATGGACGCCCAATTTGTGGGATGCTTTTCAGGAAAGATGGGGATATGATCTGAAAACAAACCTGCCTTCCCTGGTTGAAGAAACAGGTAACTGGAAAAAGGTTCGCCATGATTACTATGAGCTTATTCTTGAACTGTTTATAGATCGATGGGCAAAGCCGTGGAGTAAATATTGTGATGAAAAAAACCTGCTCTGGACAGGCCATTACTGGGAACATGGATGGCCTGAGCCAACGCATGGATTCGATGAAGCTGCTTTTTATATCTGGCACCAGCAACCAGGCATAGATATGCTTGGGAACCGGCTGATACCGGATGGATTGGGCGGACAGTTTGGGAATGATCGTGCGGTGCGTGAGTTACGCAGTGCGGCCAACCAGGCCGGTAGAATCCGGACACTCAGTGAAACTTATGGCGGTGGAGGATGGGAAATGGATTTCGAAGCCCAAAAAAGACTGGTGGACTGGCAATGTGTATTGGGTGTAAATTTTGTGAACCAGCATCTTTCCTATTACTCTCTCAATGGCGTTCGTAAGTTTGATTATCCCCCTTCGTTTTCCTATCACGAACCATGGTGGGGGCATTACAGGCTTATGGGGGATTACATAGGTCGTATCAGCATGGCGATGTCTGCTGGTGAGCAAATAAATAACACCCTTTTACTTCAACCCACTACTTCTGCCTGGATGTATTTTTCCAGGAAAGTTAAAAACTTTGAAATAAATAAGATCCGGGATGGTTTCAAGAATTTGATTTACAGTATGGAACAGGAACACCTGGAATATGACCTGGGTTCGGAATATGTAATAAAGACATTGGGCAGCGTTAATGGCAAGAAATTTATTGTCGGCGAACGTGAATACGCTCTGGTGGTTATTCCCAAACAGATGGAAAATATGGATTCCCCTACCCTGGAATTACTGGGTAAGTACCTGGAAAATGGCGGTAAAATATTATCCTTCGATCAGAATATATCCAGGCTTGATGGCGAGGAATCGTCTGAAGTACAGGAATTGATTGCGAGATTCCCGGAGAATTGGATCGATGCAGAGCAACTTGATGATCCGGTTGCTTTAAAATTACTTCAAAATGACCAGTTTGAGATGATAGATAAGACCGGAAATGGTATGTTATATCATCAAAGGAGAATACTTGATGATGGACAAGTGTTGTTTGTAGTTAATTCACATGAAACTGAAAACGCTATTGCTGAAATCTCTGTTCCTGGAAAATATGTAATGACACTTGATTTGTTTACCGGCAAGGAATATTTGTATCCTTTTGAAGCCAAAAATGGGAAGGTATCGTTTCAGGCAGAACTTGATCCGGTTGGCAGTGCTATATTTGTTATTGCTGATAAGAAGCCGGATGGGCTTGAGAAAACCGTTGATCTGGAGAAAGAAGATCTGGTTGAAAGAGAAGGCCCAGTTAATATAAGGCGGGAATCCGACAATGTATTGGTGATAAACTACCTTGATCTGAAAAGTGAAGTTTCAGAAAAAAAAGAGGTCTATTTCATGGATGCTCTGATTGGCTTGTTCCAGGAGAATGGGATTGAGATGGGAAATCCCTGGCAACATAAAATACAATATAGAAAAAACTACCTGGCAATGGATTCCTTGTTTGGTAATACTTCCGGATTTGAAGCCAGTTATCATTTTGATATTGCGGAAAACCTTAGTACAGACCGTATGAAATCTATCCGGGCAGTCGTTGAGCGGTCTGATTTGTGGGAGATTTACATTAATGGAAATCTTATCACGAAGCAGAATGGAAATTATTGGATCGATAAGGATTTTCCTCAGTTTGAGATTGGAAAATTCTTAAAGACTGGAAATAATACAATCACTTTGAAAGCCCATCGGATGCATATACTTGCCGAAGTTATGCCGGTCTATATATTGGGTGATTTCTTTGTCAAGCCTGCGGACAGAGGATTTGAAATAGCCGGTGGAGAGATCAGTTCATTAGGATCGTGGAGGTATGAGGGCCTGCCTTTTTATTCTCAAAAAGTAGCTTATTCTCAAAATTTTAATGTAAATAAAGCATCGGAGGTTTATTTCAAGGTTAAGTTAGACGAATGGACCGGTTCGATCTCAGAAGTATGGGTGAATGGAGAATCAGCCGGAGTAATTTCCTGGCAACCCCATGAACTCGACGTTACTTCTTTGCTGAAGGAAGGGAATAATGAGATTGTGGTAAAAGTCACCGGTAGCCTGAAGAATACCTTCGGGTTTTTCTTTCACAACAATGATAACTGGATATTTGGGCCGCACTCCTGGAACAATGCACCGGATAAGATCCCCCCGGCATCTGACTATTATCTGATGGATTACGGATTATTCGAACCATTTGAATTGGTTCAATATAAAACGCTTTAAAGCAGGATCTGAACTTTTTTTCAGACATCTCATTTTTTACAATTATTGGGGAGCAAAATCTGTGAAAGGGCGTATATATATTAAATCAGTTATTTTAAGGGATACATTGATTTTAATCAGCAGGAAGGTTCATTTTCTTCAAAAGTTCCAGGTACCGGGGGTTATCTTTCATCTTATTGTATATTGTATTATCCGAAATACCTACCAGGTTAGGATTGTGTTCCTCATAGGCTTTTTGATATATATCTAAGGCTTTGTCGTATTTCCTGACTGCAATATATCGAAGTGCCTGATCACTATCCTGGCGATAATTATTTTGCAGTCCAATTTCTTCATAAAATTTTATGGCTTCTTCCTGATAGGAGATCCAACCCTGTTCATGAAATATCCGCTCAAATTCATCAGTTTTGTTATGTTTATCCCATAAGGCCGAATTAAGCCTTTTAGTGGTATCAAAAGCTTTCTGATAATCTCCAATACAGATTGACGCATCAATTAATTTCGGATAAGTAAAATAGTGATCTGGTTCAATTGTAGTGGCTTTCTCGATTAGCGTTAAGGCATAGTCACATTCACCGGATTCTATGAATACCCCGGCACACAATCCAAGAATCATTGGATTTAACGGATCTAATTTTACCGCAATTTCTGCATGATGGATTGCTTCATCCATTCTACGATGATGAGTGAGTAAATAGGCATAAAAGGCATGGTTCCCTGCGTGATTAGGATTAAGTTCAATGGATTTCAAAAAATCCTGTTCACCTTTTTCCCAGTTCCACTCAAACCAAGCCAATTTGGAACCTCTTAAATTATAAACCCACGAAGAATTTGGATCCAATTCCAGCGCTTTATCGATATATTTACTTAGTTGCGGTATAGCAGTTGATCGATCAATAAATCCCATCTGGTATTTCCTTTCAAGAACACTGGCCATGCCCAGGTATGGAGGAGCCCAGTTTGGATCCTTTTCATTCGCCAGTTTAAAATATTGGTCAGCAATTTCCAGTCCTTCTACGCTCATTTGATCATTGTATACCAGGCCTTTCATGTAGAGATCATGTGCAGCTGGGTCGACTGTTCTGGTTTCGGTGAGACGTTTTTCTTCCTGAGGTGTAAGAGTTGCGTTAATTTCTTTTGAAAAGTCTTTGGTAACAATCCCGTAAAGGTTTTGAACCTGACTTCTTTCCACTTTAAAATCATGAACCCAGAGAAGCTTTTCCTCATTTTCTGTATCGACCATTCTTACCTGAAGGCAAATACTATCTCCGACGCAAAGCACCGAGCCTTCAACAACAACATTAACGCCCAGTTCTGACGCAATTTCAGGAATGGATTTGTCTACGTTTTTATAAGCATTGGCTGTGGTTTTTGATTTTACGTGGAGTTCTCCAATCTTACCTATCTCTCCAATCAATGCATTATGCATGCCGGCTGTAAAATATTCCAGGGTATCACTGCCTGTATAATTATCAAAAGGCAGTACCAGGATGGATAAATCCTGATTAAGTGTTGTTTGGGTAATTCTTGGTAAGAGATAAAATAAAGCATAAGCAACAAAAGCAATAGCAAGGATTCCAGCAATAATCGATATCCTTCCATATCTGAAAGGCTGTATCAGTTCACCGGTATCAATCATAAACTCGGGTGAATTTTCATGACTAATACTTACTTTATAAATGCCAAGAGGCTTAACAACACCCTTTAGTAACTGTTCACCCACAAACTCAGCCTCCAATCCTTCTTTATTTCTTATGTCATTATATACTGTTTCTGATATTACAATCTGATTCTTTTCAGCTACACCCTGAATTCTTGAAGCAATATTAACACCATCACCCAGTACATCTTTCTTCTCAAATATTACCTCCCCCTGATGAATTCCTATGCGGACCGGGAAATTCATTTCACTGGTTGCCTTTTGAATAGAAGCTGCACACATGACCGCATCAATGATTGACTGGAAGCTGGCCAATATGCCACCTCCCATATCTTTTAACCTGCGACCATTAAATTTTCGGATCAGACGTATGTGCAATCGCTGATTTCTCCTTCGAATTTCAAATGCTTTCTTCTCATCTTCCTTCAAAAGGGAGTCATATCCGACAATATCTGTAAACATGATCGCTGCCAGGCGTCTTTTTGACATCACTGTTTAAATTAACTATACCAGCCTTAAAAAATCCATCTTTCACCTTCCGATGCAATAGCATCGTATTTCACTTAGGTTTCCTGAAGGCAGGAACGACGGTAATACAAGTTAAGAATAATTGATGACATTCGATAGGCCACTGGTAAAAGCTTGTCGCCTTAACACCAGACAAATTTCTATTCTTAGTTTTTGTTATATAAATGATCTGATATAACATTATATTTGTTTTCATTCCTGTTGAAAGATATGGCTAAGAAGATAATTCTTGAATCAGAAATCACTTGTCCTCTATGTGGATTTAAGGAAAGGGAAATAATGCCTCTTGATGCTTGTCAATTTTTTTATGAGTGCTGTAATTGCGGGGAAATACTTAAACCAAAAAAGGGCGATTGTTGTGTGTTTTGTTCCTATGGTACAGTTAAATGTCCGCCCATTCAGAAACAAGGATCATGTAACCTATGTCATGATTAATTTGAAAAATCTATCATAATCGGTGGAAAAATCAATCTTTAGAATTTCTAAAATGGATTGCCCTTCAGAAGAAAATCTGATTCGAATGAAATTGGAAGATATCCCTGATATTGAAAAACTGGATTTTGATATACCTAATCGAACCTTAACTATATATCATGAAGGCCATATTGAAAAAATAGAAGAATTTATAATTGACCTGGATTTAGGAGGAAAGAAAATCTCTTCTGCAGAAGCTCAAGAAACCGGTTTTGCAAAAGATATAAAACAAGGGAAAATTCTCTGGGCCGTCCTTTTAATTAACTTTATTTTTTTCCTTATCGAATTAACAACGGGTTTTATATCTAAATCAATGGGACTTGTAGCTGACAGTCTTGATATGTTGGCGGACTCATTTGTATATGGTCTAAGTCTTTTTGCCGTTGGTGGTACATTATTGCTAAAAAAGAAGATAGCCAGACTAGCCGGGTATTTTCAAATCAGCCTGGCAGTAATTGGATTCTTTGAGGTGTTAAGAAGGTTCTTCTGGGCAGAAAAGTTTCCTGATTTCTTAACCATGATAATTGTTTCAGTGCTTGCACTGATTGCCAATACCTTTTGTCTTTTTTTATTGCAAAAATCTAAAAGTAAAGAGGCTCACATGCAGGCTAGTATGATATTTACATCAAATGACGTTATTATCAATCTTGGAGTGATAGTAGCAGCAATCCTGGTTAATTGGTTTAATTCCAACAAACCCGATTTAATAATAGGATGTATAGTATTTATACTTGTTATCAAGGGTGCATTAAGGATATTGAAATTAGGAAAATAAACCCAGACGCAATCAATGATATAATCTGGTTTTTCATTCCAAGTGAACCTCAAACTTAAAACTCCGAAGACAATGACAAAAGAAAAATTAGTAACAGGTATATCTTATTGTCACAAGAATTATTAAATGATTTCAAATAATCCGAAACGGATATTTTTCCTTAGAAATCTGGGAGATTTAAACTAATTTAGTTTAGCATAAAGGAAGAAGGCCGCATAATGCTTTAATAGAATTTTCGTTATGAGTAAAATTCTGTATATAATCAATCCGGTAGGCAACGGTGGTGCTGGAGTAAAAGTGTGGCACAATTTCAGGGATCTCTGGGAAAATGAAATTAATGATAAAGACATAATTTTTACCCGGAAACCCTTGCATGGTGTTGATATCGCATCTAAAGCCGAAGGTTATTCTACTATTGTGGCAGTTGGTGGTGATGGAACAGTAAATGAAGTGATGCAGGGTGTTTTTAAGAATAAATCACAACCCTCAATAGGGATAATCCCGGCAGGTACTGGGAATGATATTGCCAGAAACGTCGGAATTGGATCACTTGAGGATGCAATAGTTGCATTGAAAAAGAACAATTCAAAAAAATACGACGTTTTGGAAAATCAATTCGGCCAGGAAATCAGGTATTCATTTCTTGTTACAATTTTTGGGTTTTCCAGCGGTTACCGAATCAAACCATGGATGAAGAGATTTTTTGGAGCAACCATTGCTTATTATCTTGCAACAATAAGCGAAATGGTATTATTTCATCCCTGGAAAATGAATGTTGAATGGGAAGGTGGGAACTACTCGGATAAGACCTCCATAGTTATAGTCGCAAATGTTGAGAGAACATCCGGAGGAAGCATGATGCTTGGCAAAGGAGCATCTCCCTTAGACGGTAAAATGACAATTACGATAATCCCATTTAAATCTAAATTAAATTGCCTTTTAAAAGAATTTCCAAATCTACCTAAAGGGGAAATAGATAAAATGCCAGGTGTAAAGTTTTTTCAAACAAATCAGATCTATGTAAATAGTGATCCCCCGACCCATATGGAAATTGATGGTGAAAATTATGGATGCACGTCAGCAACGGTTAAAATA
>CBDUBA010000089.1:0-18772 GCA_965365275.1 uncultured Cyclobacteriaceae bacterium
TCATGCCCTGTTCGATCAAAGACCATTGGGATAATTTCAAAGAGAATATATTAACCGATGACGTAACAGGTGAAAACCCGGATGCTGAATCCATGAAGAATGATCCAGTTTATGATGAAATACTCCGGAAATACGATGAGGAACTGGAACAACTTACTATGAAAATCTTCAGCAATGATTACCTTGAGGAGCATATGGAATTATTAAAATCTGAAACAGTTTAAATAATAAAATAAGAGGATCTTACAGGTTTGTCCGGCAGGGTATGCCATACGATAATGAAAAATTAGAAGTCATAATACATCAGAATGGAAAAGCGGGTTGCTCGTCCACGTTCACCATTCTTATTCCATCGTTCCCCGCTTGCATATTCCATCCCTAATCTGGCGCCATCAACCGGCTGCCAGAATACATTAAGCAATGCATTATAACTGAAACTGTATGCATTGTCTGATTGGAAATATCTATTGGATATTTTAGCAAATCCAGCCGATAGTGTGGAAGAGAAATTCTTAGGCCATATATGGCTCCAGGAAATAAATCCCCCATTGGCTAATAATCCTTCAAAAGACTGGTCCTGCGGATTATATGCTAAATCTTCATTTTTCCCACTGAAAAGATCCATAAACCTGGAGGCCGCGAAGGTAGATGTAAATGAGAAATGAAGCGAATTTGCTTCTGAGAATTCATACATTCCTGCAATGGATGCCCCACCGCCAAACGAATAGCTGACCACATCGGTTGTATCTGTACCGGAGATTGTTGTTACCAGAGCCGTTATACGAAAGGACAATTTATCTTTTTTATAGTTTAATCTTCCAATCACATCGGGGATGACCTGAACAAGCCTGGCATTAACAGAATCAGGCACCTCTATATTTGGTGTTGAGTACTCTATGCTGGCCTGCCAGTTAAGATTACTATTGATAATATTTGAATAACGTATCTGTGGGGTAAAAAATACTGATGACCCTGCGGCACCATCCCTGCTGACCGTGGCCGGGACAAAGTTCCCATTACTGAAAAGAGTCCAGGTTTGACCGATCAATAGAGGTCCAAGCTGCCCGTATGCATGTCGTATTCTGAATCCGTTTGATCCGGCGAAATCCGTTTCTATCCTGATAAACAGATCACCCATTCTCCGGGTTCTGCGTGTAACTTCAAATCCTAATCTGGTGAGACTGAGGTCGGCATAAAAATTTGGAGTTTGGCTTCTTATGGTCATGGGGATTTCATAAGGATTAAAAGTGAGTTTTTCCGGCATGGCCTGATCTCCATAATTCATTAATGTTCGGACGGATCCTAATATTCTCATTTGCATCATACGGTCCGGGGAAAGAATGAATAAACCTCTGTCACTGGCGATATCCAATGGGTATATATCCTGATATTGGGAAGTTGAATCATGTTGCATACCTCCTTCATCAGGTTTTCCATAGTCAATCTGTACGAAGTTTGAATCCGGTTCACCCGTTTTGTCAACGGGTTCTTCATAATCCAGTTCTACAAATGTTGAGTCTTGTTCTGTTTTTTCCTGAGCAAAAGAAACAGAAATCCAACTAAACGAAATCAAGATACATACAACTGAAAATAAATAGAACGGAGTTAGTGATTTATTGAATCGATTCGATTGTGACAAAGCCTTTGGATTTCTTTACTGCCAATTTAAGAATTTTAAACATTTCAATATCAATATTCTGATGAGTATTTTCAGCTTTTTTGTCATAAAATCGATAATTCCTAAGGTATTCGGCTTATAAATCAATCAACAATCGGGTTGTATTTTCACCTCAAATATCAGATATTGTTTTTGAATTTATATTCAGTTACTACCGCTACAATTTTACTAAAATTTTAAATTCACAAAATGAGCAATCAGAGAAGATCCCCATTTATAATTATAGCCGCAATCATCATAGTAATTGCAGGACTGATGCAGGCCCAGACTATAGTTATACCCATCCTGTTGTCGTTATTTATCAGTATAGTATGCACCCAACCCATTCTATGGCTTAATAAAAGGAAAGTCCCCTTTACGGTGGCAGTTTTTATCGTTTTGATAGGAATATTATTAATATTTACATTGATCGGCAGCTTAATTGGCGAATCTCTGTCAGCGTTTGCAAAAGATGCCCCTAAATATGAAGATAGTCTTAAAACAATCTTTAATGATATAATGGTTCAACTTAACCAGCGTGGGATACAAATAAAATCAGATCAATTCCTTCAGGTACTTGATCCCAAAAAGATCATAAACTTTTCAGCGAATATGGTGGGGCAACTTGGCGGGATAATGTCAAATTCCTTCCTGATCATGTTGATCACAATATTTATCCTTCTGGAAATAAATGGATTTGCATTAAAGGTTAAGGTAATAGAGTCAAAACATGGAAATTCCCTTAAATACTTTAATAAGATCGGAGATAGCATAAGGAATTATCTCAGTATTAAAACCATTGTAAGTCTCTTAACCGGAATACTCATTGCGATTTATCTGTACATTATCGGTGTGGATTATGCGATATTATGGGGGACTATCGCTTTCATGCTGAATTATATTCCCAACATAGGTTCCATTATAGCGGCTGTACCGACGATGCTTCTGGCCCTTGTTCAATTAGGGATTGGTGGTATGATCTGGACAGGTGTTGGCTACCTGGTTGTAAATCTGGTCGTTGGGAACATCGTGGAGCCAAAAGTCATGGGCAAGGGCCTGGGACTTTCGACCCTGGTTGTTTTTCTTTCTCTTGTTTTCTGGGGTTATATTTTCGGCTCTGTTGGCATGTTCCTTTCCGTTCCCTTAACCATGACAATAAAAATCATCCTTGAATCCGATAAATCCACAGGCTGGGTGGCTGTATTGCTGGGTACTGAAGAAGAGACTAAAAGGATCCTGGACGAATCCCAAAACAGTTAGACAATTAAGGAATTTTTCAAAAAGGTTTCATAATTGGATTTATATTCCGAAGAATTAAAAGGAGTATTCCGGACATCAGATTTAAACCGAAAGTAAATCAAAAATTGATCCTGAACATTACGTTTGGTGTAAAACCTAATGCATATTGCTGAACTTCATTAATATCAGAACCTGAATCCATCTGATAAAAGATATTTAAGGTATTCTGCCTATTTATAAGATTCCATACCGATGCCCCCAACTCTGCGTTTACACTTTCACTTATTCTAATTTTATATTTTGCAGAAATATCTACTCGTAAATATTCATCCAACCTGGATGTATTCGGAGCATTATATAAAATATCATCTCCGGATGCACCAACTGGTTCAGTATATGGTTTCCCAGTCCGCCAGTTTAATCCGGCTGATAGCTGAAATTTTCTTGTATGGTAACTAGCACCACTCGAAACAATGTGCCTGACATCAATATTATTGGGGAACACAGAGGGCATAAACTCGGGGAAATTATATTCATTTTTAGCAAGGGAATAGCTTAGCCACATATTGAAATCCTTGATTCTTTTATTAAATAGAAAATCCAAACCATAAATTTTATAATCGCCCGTACTGCGTATGTATTGAAATTGATTCTGAAAGCCCTGGCTTGATGATGTTATTCCTTCGACAAGCTTGATATAACCTTCTACACTGATCAGTGTCCCTGATTTCTGAAAATGAATACCTGTTGATACCTGCTTACTCTTCATAATCGGAATATCCTCATTATTGGCGAGAATCCATCTTCTCTTTTCCACACCCAGAAAATCATTCTGATATTCTATGATTTGAGCAGCGGTCTGGCTCTTGAATTCACCCAGTACTTCCAGAGAAAAATATTTCAAGAACTTCTGGTTAAAAGCAATCCTTGGTTCAAAAGTCCAATCATAAAATTTCTGAAAATAGTTAATTCTCAGGCCACCCCTTAAACTGGTATTTCCGGAATTTGAAATATAATTGGCTTCGGCGAAAAGACTATGGGTTAGTAGAACCCTTTTAATATATCTTCTGAAAAGTGGATTGTTGATATCGACAAGGTTGCCAATACCGGTTTCTACTAGCTGATATCCACCAAAAATATCCAGGTTCTCAGAAAATAGGTACCTGGTGTCAAGCTTCAACCCTTTCTCCAGCACTCCATTTTCCTGGATCAATCGTTGGTCATTAAAAAGATCAAAATTAACTGCAGCCAATTCATAATCAGACAGATAGAGTTGAGCGTTCGTTCTAAATTTTTCATTCCATAATCGATTGTAAACCAGGCCGGCGGCCATACTGGTTTGCTCCAGTCCACTTGTTTTTGACTCATTTTCCCCTTCTATAACGGCACGCTCCTGGTATTCTATATCATTATAGATTCTCAGGAAACTCAGCTCCAATTTATCCTTGCTGGTTATATTATAATTATAATTGATACTTAGATCATGGAATTCAAAATTCTCGTCAGAATTTAAAAGGGAATCTGGATTATCAGTAGGATTTAAAACTTCCGTATTTCTGAAAACCCTGTCAAAATAACTTTTATATGTGGGCGTTTCCATTAGATCCGCAATTGATCTCCTTGCGGAAATCTGAAGTGTGGATTTTTTAAATAAAGGTATACTTACATTGGCATCTGCATTGATCATATTAATACCAGCACTTCCTGTTACCTTTTGTTTCACCTGGCGATCTGTTTCAATGCTGAGTGTACTTGAAACTGCGTCACCTAAGAAAGAACTAGACCCGTTTTTTGTAAGACTCACCCTTTTGGTTATATAGGGGTTAAAGGCAGATATAAGCCCGAAAAAGTGACCTGACTGGTACATTTTTATGCCGTTCCATAGCACCAGATTCTGATCATTGGTTCCTCCCCTTACATTTATGTCTGATACCGTTTCATCGATGCTGATTATTCCCGGCAAGTATTGTATGGTATGTAAAACATCCGGATCGGTCAGCCCTGGCAGGATTTCAAGTATTTCCGCATCGATCGTGTATACTCCTTCAGCATCTTTTTCAATTCCCTCTGAAATGAAATTTGCAATGACCAATTCTTTAAGTTTTATTCGTTGTTGATCTAATTTTATGGTGTCACATCCATCTACAGAAAACTCGAATACTGGCTTAATGAGATATTGGTATCCCAAATATCGAAAAAGTACAGAATCCCCGCGACTTAATCCCGTAAGCCTGAATCCCCCGTTTTCATTGCTGACCGTGAATTTTGATGGCCCCTGAATGGTCGCACCATGAATGACCCGATCATCTTTACTATCGACCAGAATACCACATATAGTAATATTTTTTGTATTAACACGATTAATAGTTATGAACCGATCACTAAGTTGTTGAATATTTAAGCCGGTTGTATTTTTTAGATATTGAATTGCTTCAGGGAGACCAATTCCGGCGGAAGGGGGTATTAAAAATATACCATCGATATCCTCATCCACAAAAGTAAATGATACTTCATATCTTTCTTCCAACTCACCGAGAATGGCTCTCAGTGATATTTCCCCATCTTCCTGAGCAGTAAGTGAAATATGGATCAAACAGGGAATAATACTCAGAAGAATGTATTTATTTAACTTCACCAGTTAATATGATCTGTTGATCTTCAGTTATTTGATATGTAATATTTTGAGGGATGGTTATTGATTTTAAAGCAAGGATCATATCCTCGTGGGTAAATCTTCCTGTAAAAAGGACTTCCATATCCACATTATTCGTTACGATCTTTACATCATACTGTCTTTCAAATTCACTGGTTACCTGGTGAAACGGAACACTTCTAAATGCACTCTCATCATTCAACCAGACGGGTTCCAACTCATTAGCGAAAATATCCCTGGTTACTTCTCCATTTACTACCCTAATTGAATGGTATGCACGTAATTCACCATGATCAGTACTTGTTTTAACACTTACAAGGCCTTCAAAACATACTACTTCGAAGAAATCCTGGCGTTGTTTCACATTGAATTGGGTTCCTAAAACGCTAACAGTACCTGAAGAAGTCTGAACATCAAATTTTGAACCCTTTTTCACTTTAAAGAAAGCTTCACCTGTAAGTTCCAGGTTTCTGTTTTTGTCCCAGGTTCTTTTGTTGTACGTTATTTTTGATACTGAATTAAGGATAACAACGGATGAGTCCGGAAGCAGGACTTCTCTTGATTCGGCAATGCTGGTTTCAATTGTTGCAGGCAGGAAATATGAAATGATTAAATAACCGCCTACAACAATTGTTAACATAGCTGCTACTCTGAGTAATGTCTTTCGCCAATCTATCTTTATTTGTTTGCCTCTTTTACTTTTTCCCTTATTTAACCTTTGCAGTTCTGATTCCATGTCATAGTCAGGAGCCTTAAACTGCTGGATCGAATCTGACAATTTCCTTAGTTCCCGGAAAGAATCCGTTTTTTCAAATCGGGCTCGTTCTTCCTCAGTCAGGGTACCATTCAACCACTTCTCTATATATCGATCAGTATTCATTTTTAGTGCATTTCAATAGTATAACAGTTTAATGATCATTTTTCCTACCATAGATTAAAATTAAATTTTACCTACCTGTTCTTTTAGTTTCCTGAGGGCGGTATATATTCGCTTTTCAACAGCTTTCCTTGAGATTCCCAGCATTTCAGCTATTTCCTGATGGCGTTTCCCTTCAATACGATTCAATAGAAAAGCCGTTCTTTGTTCTTCAGTCAAGTTCTCAATTCCAGCTTTCAATTTCTCCATGTATTCCTTTTCTTCCATAAGGTATTCAGGTGATTCAGCGTTATGGTCTTTAAGATCTTCCTTGCTGGAATAATTTAAAGCTGTTTTCTTCCTGGATAGCTCATTAAGCATCAGCCGGTTGGCCACAGTGAAAAGAAATGCCCTTGCTTTCCCGGGTATTATTTTGTGACAATTATCCCAAAGTTTTAAAAAAGCTTCCTGAACCAGGTCTTTCGGATTATTATCTATACCATATTTATAATACAGAAAATCATGTAACTCCCTGGAATGAAGCCTGAAGATCTCATTAAACCTTTCTTCCTTACATATATTATCACCGGACATGGAAAATTGCTGATATACCGATATATAAGATCATTATTTTAAATGTAAACGTATTTATTTAACACCCTATTTATAAATTTTTTTTATTTTTTTTTAGAGTCAGGGTAGGAATTTCAAGGGATGGTCTGTTTTATTATCGATTTTAAAACTAAAAAACTATTTGCACATGAAGACTAGCTTAAAATTATTTGCAATTATTTCAATGATCGGGCTGTTGTTTTTCTTCGGATGCCAGCAGGATGTAACTGAGATCATTGAGGCTCCTGCAGCAGAAGTTATCACACCTGATTCAAAGGTGGCAGAACTTGTTCAACGTACCGCGATGAGAGATGGATCCGAAGATAATATTATTGATAAATCCAGTTGTTCATCGATCGTATTACCGATAACGGTCGTAGTTAATGGATTGGAAATACGCCTTGATTCAAAGGAAGATTTTGTAACTGTCGAGAAGATTCTCGATCAATTCGAATGGGATGATGATATCATTGAAATTCTTTTCCCGATAACTGTTATACTCGCTGATCATACCGAGCTTGTAATTAATGATGATGACGACCTGGAAACACTCTGGGAATCCTGTGGTGAAAATGAAATTGATGATGATATTGAATGTATAGATTTCATTTATCCTTTCGACATCTCCGTTTTTGACTCCGAAAACCAGCTTTCAGATGTAATCACCGTTGAAAATGATGAGCAATTACATCATTTCTTTAAAGAATTTGATGACGACGAGGTAGCCAGCATTAAGTTCCCTATAACTGTTGTCCTTTCAGATGGGACAGAATATGTTGTAAATGATCATGATGAACTGGAGAACCTGATAGATTCTGTAAAAGATGATTGTGATGAGGATGATGACAATGATTACAATGATGATGATGTTGACGACTCAGACTTGCGCCAGGTATTGGTAGATGGCCTCTGGGAAATTACAAAATTCATGGATGAAGAAGACGAGACAGCAATATTTAATGGATTCGTATTCGATTTTCTTGAAAATGGAATCGTGGAGGCTAGCAAAAATGGTCAGGGATATCGTGGTGAATGGACGACCTATGGAGATGATGGCACTTTGGAACTGGAACTGTTTTTTGGAGATGAATACCCTCTGGCAGAAATTGTTGATGATTGGGATATCATAGAATTTGATGGAAATATCATCAAGTTAAAAGACATAAGCGGAGGAGATGGTTCAGTTGAATACCTGACCTTTGAACGTCCTACCGACAATGGAGGAGGAGGAGAAGAGCCTATCGTCTCATTATCCGATATCATAATCGAAGGAACCTGGATGGTAGCAAAATATAATGACTCCGGGGATGATGAAACATTGGATTATGATGGGTTCTCCTTTGATTTCCTGGCTGATGGTTCTGTGGTAGCTACAAAAAATGATGATGTTGTAGAAGGAACCTGGTCAGTAATTATAGATAGTGGACATGAAAAGTTCAGCCTTGATTTTGGGGAAACACTACCATTAAGCGAATTCAATGATGACTGGGATATTGAGGGTGTATTGGAAAATCGAGTTGAATTTCATAGCATAAGTGGTGGCGATGGCACCTTGGATGTTCTTGTTCTCGAAAAAGAAACAATGTAAACCTCAACAGAATTAAAAAAGAAAATAAGTTTTAAACAATAATAAACAGTATGATGAAAAATTTGAAAAACCTGATTCCAATATTATTAATTGTTATTGGATTGTTTGTGACCAGTTGTGGAGAGGATGTAGATCCCAACCTGGCAGATGTACAGCTGAAGATTAAAGCTACTTCAAATGTTGGTGACTTTGACGCCAGGGGAAGGACTTTGGAAGATCATATTACCTTCAACCAGGTTCTGCTTGGTGTTACAGAGATTGAATTTGAATCAATTATTGACGACCATTCAGATGATCACAGTGGAAGTGATGATAGTGGCGACGATGATGATTCTGATGATAGCAGCGATGATGATTCAAGCGATGATAATTCGAGTGATGATGATTCTGATGATTCATTTGACGATTCGGATTTCGATATAGAATTTGAAGGAAGATTTGTGGTGGACCTGATTGCAGGAACCAGCAATCCTGATTTTGGCGTTGCGGATGTTATTCCGGGCGTATATAAGGAAATTGAATTAAAGCTGGAACCGATCCTTGAAAATGGTAATTCAATCTATATTGAATTTACCTATAATGTCGGAGGTTCTGAGCCTGTGGTTGTTCAGTATTCAACGGACAGACATATAGAGTTTGAAATTGAACGAAAGTCAGGGATTCAGATTGATGGCGGAACGCTTAATCAGGTATTGATATTGTTCGATCTGGATCAGTTTCTGGAAAGTATAAATATCAATGAGGCAAATGCTGATATTGATGGTATTGTGAGAATAAACAGTAATTCCAATTCAGATATTGCGGCAGCTATATGGTCTAAACTTAATCGAATGCTGGATGCTGGAGAAGACCACGATGGGGATGATGATTTTGATGATGATGAAGATTAGTTGCTCATTTGGTTAATCCAAAAAAAGATCCCGCCACTTGGCGGGATTTTTTATTTTAGTTCAAGTGTAATCGCATTTGTATGGAACCTGAATCATTACAAGCAAAGCCATGTTTCACAAGTGATTTTACTAAACCACGACTAAGATTTCTGAAAATAGTTATTGTATCAGATCTTCTCTTTAACCTGACATACATATCAACAGAATAATCCACATAAATATTGATGAAAGGAATATCATTATAATATTCCAGAAATGCCTCAGCAATCACTTCATCGTTCAATATAAATACCTTGCTACTATCCAGGTTATCGTAATCTTTCATATCTAAGTAACGCACGATCCGGCTTATTAATATATTCTTGTACAAGACTCTAGCGAAAATTTTTCAGCGGGATTAAATAATTGTAATATTAGGAGTCCGATTTGTATTATTAGGGTAGCCATAACCTCCTTTTGTGTATTTTTTAATACAATAACTTAGGATACTTCAAATCCGAAATAATTAAAATTTGGATTCAATTTAAATATAAAAACGGATTGCATTTATTATTCTTCTATTATATGAAAAGGTATATTGGCTACCGCTGAATGGTTATTCCCATCATTTACATACACAAACATTCTGAAATTACCACCCATTTCATTCGGTGAAATGAATTTAACTAAACTTCCATCTTCTAGTTTCTCTTTAATAACTCCGGCTAAAGGGGTCGGTTTAGTTTCACCCTGTCCGGCATAGGCTCCGAATCTTTTGTTTTCCGGAACAAGTTCCCATTCGATAGTCAGTTCATCACCATCCGGATCGTGTGCATAAACCTTAGCCTGATAAAAGGTGGAAGTCATCAATAGGACATTATCCTCAGGATTCAATCCATTTATTTGCAATGAATCGATTACTGGTGTTCTGTTGTCCGGCCACTTCCCTGTCCAAACATAATGCATTACTTCTACAGGCCCCTTTTCAGATCCATCATCATGGAACATGTTATACCAGGTATGTGTTCTTTCCTGTCTGTTGCTTGTCCATAGAAAAACATAAGATCCTATGCACCATGGTTCTGATTTGATTACTTTTTCATAACGTTCCTTATAAACCCTGGCCTTTTCAGTGCTGGTCTCTTCAATTACAACGCCCCATTTTGTTCTGGGCACCTGCCAATGACCACTGGGGCCCCATTCCGTAACTACGAAGGGTTTGTTCCAATTGTATTCACGTAACCAACCTGGTATCTCCCAGATATCAGCATAAGTGTTGATACCTAATAAATCCACATCTTCGCACCGCTCTACAATATCCTTCATTTTAGTATTATTTCCCCTTCCAACTACCGCCATGGCAGGATGATTACCATCAAGGTCATGTATCATCCCGGCAATATCATTGACCGCATCCCACATTTTGAGATTATAATTGTCGTTTCCCGGAATATGATCCAGCTCATTACCAATGGCCCACATAATCAGGGCCGGATGGTCTTTATATGTCCGGACAATTTCTTCCATTTTGTTGAACTGTTCTTTAACAGCTGTTTTATCATCATAGTCAAACCCATCCCTTTCT
Source organism: uncultured Cyclobacteriaceae bacterium (assembly GCA_965365275.1). Lineage (GTDB taxonomy): Bacteria > Bacteroidota > Bacteroidia > Cytophagales > Cyclobacteriaceae > JAGTVG01. The sequence continues at coordinate 11,060 of CBDUBA010000089.1, forward strand.
GCCTGGACAGGAAGCCCGAATAATACAGTTAATCCAAGCCGGTGGGCTTCATCCATTACTTCCCCTACATTGTCCCTGTAACCGATCCTTACAGCATTCCCACCATATTCAGCCACTTTATCCATATACTTCGTTCCAATTGTTCTGGCTCCCTTAATGAAGGAGGGTTCATCATTTATAAACAATTGAAAACCTTCACCTTCTTTTTTAATTTCAACCTTTAAAGGGGAATCAATACTTGTCTCCTTATTTTTTTGATTACATCCATAGACACAAATTGCAATCAGGATACAGCATAAAAGTATCTTTTTCATTCTAAAAACATTTATTAAATAATTTATTTCAAGTTCCATGATCCAAGTAGCCACATAGAAAGTGTTCTAATCATAATAATCAGTTTCATGCTAGAAAAATTTTAATCCCAAAAAATATATATCAGGTCGGACTACAATATAAGAAAATTTCAATTCGTAAACATTTTTCTAAATTGCAATATTAGGAGCTTAAGATTAAATGTTAATAGAATTTTAGCCATAAAATAGTTCAATGATGTAATAATATTGCATCCTGAATCACACCCGTATTTCTTAAAAATACCCGATTTTTAATAATGTCTCCATAAAAGCGAATCTTAAAAATTAATTCTAAACATCAAATTTGGAGTAATTCGCAGGGCATATTGCTGAACTTCATCAATTCCTCCTTGGTTATCCGGTTTATAATAAATATTGAGGATATTCTGCCTGTTAACCAGGTTCCATATTGATGCCCCCACTTCCCCAGAAACTTTGCTACTGATGTTAAATTTATATTTTCCCGAAAGATCGCATCGAAGATAGCTATCAAGTCTTGAGGCATTTGCCGGTTGATACAATATTTTATTATCTTCTATACCAATAGCTTCTGTAAAAGGTTTACCTGTCCTCCAGTGTACACCACCTGAAACCTGGAAATTTGATGATTGATAACTGATGCCAAAGGACAGCACATGACGGATATCAAGATTATTTGGGAATGTAGACGGTGTAAATTCGGGAAAATAGTAATCATTTTTGGCAAATGAGTAGCTTAACCAGGATGTAATACGATTGAATCTTTTATTTATCAAAAAATCGAGGCCTTTTATATTGTAATCGCCTGTCGATCTGATATACTGGTATTGGTTTTGGAAACCTTGACTGCGGGAAGTGATACCTTCAACATTTTTAATGTATCCTTCAACGCCTATAAGGATCCCGGATCTCTGGTAATTTATACCTGCTGAAATTTGCCTGCTTTGAATTATTGGAATGTCTTCATTATTGGATAAAGCCCACCTTCTTTTTTCTACCCCAAGAAATTCATTTTGCAGATCTATGACCTGAATGATGTTCTGGCTCTTGAGTTCTCCAAGTACCTCTATCGAGAAATATTGAGAGAACCGCTGATTAAAAACAAACCTGGGTTCCAGCAACCATTTATTGAATTTTGATATGTAATTTAGGCGAAGCCCCCCTCTAAATTTTGTATTACCGGAATGGGATCTGGAATTTACTTCTGTAAAAATACCATGGCTCAACAATACACCCTTCTCATATCGATTGTAAGGGGGATTATTTATATCAATCAAGTTACCAATCCCGATTTCCATTAATTGATAGCCTCCGTAAATATCTAATAACTCGTTTACAGCAAAGCGAGCATCTAATTTCAGACTTTTATCAAGGACTTCATTTTCCTGAATTATACGCTGATCAATAAATAAGCCGAAATTTACCGCATCAAGTTGATAATTTGAAATATAAATCTGTGCATTCGTTCTGAATTTCTCATTCCAAAGCCGCCGGTAAATCACCCCGGCTGCAATACTCTTCTGCTCTAGACCACTCGTCTTGGATATTGTATCTTCTGAAATGAAGGCATTTTCCTGATAATTAATATTGTTATAGATCCTCAAAAAATTTAATTCAATCTTATCATGACTGCTAACAAAAAGATTATAGTTTAAACTGAAATCGTGAAACAAAAAGGATTCATCAGAATTTTGAAGTGAATCAGGATAGTCAGATGGATTTGAAACTTCAGTATTTTTGAAAACACGTTCGAAATAACTTTTATAAGTTGGGGTATGTAGAAAATCCGTAATAGATCTTCTGGCGGATAGCTGAAGGGATGATTTTTTGAAAAGAGGCAAGTTAATATTAAAATCTGCATTGATCATATTAATCCCACCACTCCCCGATATCTTTTTCTTTACACTGTTCTCCGTTTGGATATCCAGAGTACTTGAAACCACATCTCCGAAAAAAGCACTTGTTCCATTTTTTATCAGGCTAACTTCACTTGATGTAAATGGATTGAACGCAGATATAAGCCCGAAGAAATGGCCGCATTGGTACATTCTTATACCATTCCATAAGATAAGATTCTGATCGTTAGTCCCCCCGCGAACATTGATATCAGATACTGTTTCATCAATGCTCATGATGCCAGGTAATGCCTGAACAGTTTGTAAAACATCAGGTTCAGTGAGTCCTGGTAAAATATCAAGCGATTTGGAATTGATTATATATTTACTTTCTGCATCTTTATCAATGCCTTGAGTAATAAAATTAGAAATTATGATCTCTCTGAGTTTCTTTATTTTTTGTTTCAGAAAAAGGGTATCACATGAATCTCCGTCAAATGTATTTAAGGGTGCATTCAGATATTCGTATCCTAAGGATCGAACCAATAATGAGTCAGAAATCTCCAGGTTCTTTAATTCAAAATATCCGTTTTCATCACTTATAGTAAATTTTTTCCCAGACTGAATGGTAGCACCTCCGATAAATTCTGAATTTTTTTCATCCATTATTCTACCGCAGAAGTTAATGAGTTTTATTGAGGGTTTGCTAATGGTAATAAAACGGTCATTCAATATTTGAAAAACCAGTCCGGTTTCCTCCTGTAAATATTCTATCAATTCATTTAATTCATAATTATCGGGGGGTGAAATAATAAAAATGGTATTGACATCATCGTCTACATAGGCAAAGGATATGTGATAACGATTTTCAAGCTCAAAAAGAATAAATCGGAGAGATTGTTTCTCATTCTCCTGTGCCGATAATAAGAAGCTGTAAAAAAATACAAGTACAGCGCATAAAATAAATCTAATCAATTGCACTTGATAATATGACCCTACGGTCTTCATTGATTTGATATCGAATGTTTTGAGGAATTGTAATAGATTCCAGTGCCAGGATCATATTATTATGAGCAAATCTGCCGGTAAATAATTTTTCGGTATTGACATTCTCACTTATGATCTTCACCTTGTATTGTCTTTCAAATTCTTTTATAACATAAAAATAAGGTATGCTTCTAAAAGAGCTCTCATTATTTAACCAAGTAGCCACAACTTCATTTTGTTGATCTCCAGTATAGACCATACCATCAAGTAACCTTATGGAATGCAGGGAAGGAAGTTGGTTTGTTTCTTTATTTGTATTTACTTCAACCAATCCTTTTCATTTATATAACAGATTCATGGTCATTTTTCCTACCTCATTCATACATTAAATCTTCCCCAATTTCTCCTGAAGTTTTTTAAGTGCTGTATATATCCTTTTAATGACTGTTTTCCTGGAGATCCCCAGCATTTCAGCAATCTCCACGTGCGGCTTCCCCTCTATGCGGTTTAGTAAAAAGGATGCTCTTTGTGTTTCAGATAGATCTTCGATGTCTTGCTTTAACTTCACATTAAATTCCTTCTCCTGCATAATATATTCTGGAAACTCTACTGAAGGATTTTTGGAAGGATTATTTAAGGTATAAAATAAAACAGTCTTTTTCTTTGACAATTCGTTCAACATCCGATTGTTGGCAACGGTGAATAAATACGAACGTGTTTTTTCCTTTACAACTTTATGACCGTTTTTCAATAGCTTTAAAAATGCTTTCTGTACCAGGTCTTTTATATTGTTATCAAGGCCATATTTATAATAGAGGAAATCATGCAATACTCTAGCACGCTTTCTGAAAATCTCATTATATAACGGTTCGTCACATATATTATCCTTTGACATGGGTCCTCGGGTCAAAAGAGTTCTAAATGTATCTATTATAAGATACACATTATTTACAATAGTCATGTCATTAAGTTAAAAAAGTTGCCTTGTCAGGTAGGAATTATCAGAACTTAACTGTTTAATAGATAAGGATTCAAAATATAAACAACCATGAACACTGCTTTGAAATTATTGAGAATGTTCTCAGTGATCCCTATTTTCCTTTTGAGCAGTTGTCAACAGGAAATTGAACCGGTCACACCCATCCTACCCGATCAGGTAATAAGGCCTGATGCTGAAGTCGCAGATCTTATCAAACGTGTTGCCATAAAAGATGGATCAGCAGATAACATCCTTGATCATTCAAGTTACACTTCAATTGCTTTGCCATATACTGTAGTTGCCAATAATGTAAAACTAGTAATTGAAAATCCTGAGGATGTTTATGAAGTCGAGCGTATCATTGACAGATACGATGATGATGCGGATAATATCGAGATCCTTTTCCCGGTTACGATTATAATGCACGACTATACCGAAGTACTGATCAATAGTGAAGAGGAACTAGAAGTTATGGTGAGTGATTATACCGAAAATGAACTCGATCCGGATATTGAATGCATCGATTTTGTCTATCCCTTTGGCATAACAGTTCATGATACTATATTTCAATCCGTGAGAATACTCTCTATGGAGAATGATAAAGATCTGTATAATTTCCTTACCTATCCTGGGGAGAATGAGGTTTTTGGTCTTTCTTTTCCTATTTTCCTAGTCGATTTTAATGGAAAAACTTTTTATGCTGGAAATAATCAGGAACTGAAAGATCGTATTAAAACGGTGGAAGGAATGTGTGACGAAGATGATGATAATGATTATGACGATGATGATGTCAATACTGATTACTTCAGATCTATTTTGATATATGGTGAATGGGATGATATTTCTCCTTATTTTTATTTTATACAAGAAAGCAATCCTTTTGATCTTTACACATTTAACTTCCACAATGATGGTATTGTGGAAATCATGAAATCAGATCAGTTTTGGGAAGGTACATGGTCTGCAAATGGAGATGCAGGATGGATTCAGTTAAAACTTGATTTGGGTGATAATCCTCCACTCAATATTCTTAACAATGATTGGCGGGTAATTCATTACTATCCAACATATATGTTTATATCATTAGATGAATCTGGAGAAGGCTCATCAAATATTATTGCACGCTATGTAAACCTTGGCGGGCTTAATCTTTTTCTAGAATCTAAACGGTGGTCTGTTAAGAGTTACACAAATTACGGGGAAGATAAAACCGGGGATTATGAAGGTATTATCTTGAGTTTTAAAATGGATTTTGAAACCGGGGGAGAGATCGTTGTATTCAAGGACGATGAAGTGATGGAAACTACATGCGCATGGAGTATAGTCGATTATACAGCTGAAGGGATATATATTGGTATGTCACCTCTTAAACAATTTAAATTAAATCTGGATTTTGGTGAATTATCCCCATTGAATGACTTCAACAGTAAACAATGGGAACTCGTTAATACCGATTGTGTGGGTCCTGACGCCATGTGTGCGTATTCAAGTATAGAACTCTTCTATTTTGATTCCGAATCCGGTATTATTACAGATGTCCTTATACTGGAAGCGCTCTAATTCCTTACTTATCCCATATTTTTAGATTCTATACTTACAACTATTTCATCAAATCCATTGAACATTTCATATCACTTGATAACTTTAAAGTTATTTCCTCTTCAAATATGCGCCCAAAAAATGGCGGATCTTTGGCCACGGTAATTTTCGTGTAGATAAAAAAACAGGTGGGATAATGTAAGTAAAAAAGAAAGGGAATTCTTGCAAAACACCAATATTCATGTTGGTAAATTTTACAAAAATCCCCTAAAATCGTGGAGCATAACGGATTCGAACCGTTGACCCCCACGCTGCCAGCGTGGTGCTCTAGCCAGCTGAGCTAATGCCCCATTTTTTTTTCGATCCATCAGCCCCTGTGACCCTCCCGCCTGTGGCGGGATACTCTAGTCATCTGAGCTAATGCCCCATTCAACACCGGTGCAAATATATTTCAAATTCCGGAGATTTAAAACTTAGGCCGTCGTGCTTTAACAAATAACTTCTGGTAGTAATCAACGAAAAACTCGGTCTCCACAACACCTAACTTTGTGGATGCATGTATAAATGTTACGGATTCTTTTCCTTTTACCTCTGTTACCAATCCGACATGTGTTATTTTTCTTCTCCATTTCTTGTTAGAAAAAAACACAAGATCCCCTTCCTTTAGCTCATGCTTTCCAACAGCCTTCCCATACTTTGATTGCGCCTTTGAGGTTCTGGGAATGTTCTCGCCGGCAGATTCGAAGGACCTGACAAGCAAACCGGAACAATCCATACCTGTACGGTTCATTCCACCATATCTATAGGGAGTGCCTGTATAGGATCGTGCCTCCATGATGATCCTTTCAATTTTCTGAGTCCTGGCTTTTTTCGATGAAGAACAGCTGAATATGAACAAAGCCAGTATGAGCCAAATACTATGACCTGAAAACTTCTTCATAGGTTTAAGACCCAATTATGCAAAAAATTTTTAAATAATACGTAAAATTGACCTTGAATATTAATATTTGAAATACTAGATGTGCGGTATTACTGGCATATACGCTTTTAATGAAGCCGGCAGGTTCCATATGATCAATCTCCAGCGTGCTGTTGATGTTTTGGAACATCGGGGCCCGGACACTCAAGGAACTTTTATCGATGACAGGATTGGATTAGGACACCGCCGCTTATCAGTTATTGACACCAGCCCAAGAGGCAATCAGCCAATGAAAGACCCAACGGGTCGATATATAATGGTATACAATGGCGAGATATACAACTACCTGGAAATAAGAAAGATCCTCGAGGAAAGACACCAGGTTCAATTCAGATCAGAATCTGACACTGAAGTCTTACTCAACGCCTATGTCATTTATGGAGAAAAATGCCTTCAGATGCTGAATGGGTTTTTCACTTTTGGGATTTACGATAAATCGAAAAATGAATTATTTATTGCCCGGGACAGGTTTGGCATAAAACCAGTTTATTATTACCAGGATGAAGATAAATTTCTTTTTGCTTCGGAAATGCGTTCGATACTGGCTTATGGAATACAGAAATCGATCCACCCGGAAAGTCTGGTAATGTACCTTCAGCTCAATTATATCCCCGCCCCGCTGTCAATCCTGAATGGTGTTTCTAAATTACTCCCCGGTCATTCTATCAGGATCAGGAATAAAGAAATAGATATATCGAAGTATTATGAGCTGGAAAAAGAGGTCCTCGAACCGACAACGGTAAATAGCAATTCATTAATGGAAGAACTCCTGAACAAACTTGAAGATTCAGTAAAAAAAAGACTGGTATCTGATGTTCCACTGGGGATTTTTCTGAGCGGGGGGATAGATTCATCGATCATCACAGCCCTTGCATCAAGGTATCAGGATAACCTGCGGACTTTTTCCATTGGGTATAAACATTCGAAGTTTTTTGACGAAAAGAAATATGCCCTCCAGGTCGCAAAGCATTTTAACACGGATCATAAAGTTTACGACATAACAAATGATGATCTGCTACACCATTTACCTGAGATTCTGGATCATTTTGACGAACCTTTTGC
>CBDUBA010000090.1:0-18692 GCA_965365275.1 uncultured Cyclobacteriaceae bacterium
CGCGGCCTTGGAGCAGGATAGCCTGGAGCAGGATAGCCTGGAGCAGGATTCCCTGAAAGCAGATACCGTCGATATTCCTTATGAGCCATCCCGTCAACCTACTTTTTACCCGGAAGATCGATTTGGTGATCCGTTTATTTATCAGCCTAGTATTTCACCACTTTTTTTAAAAGAACCATCAAACCTGTCTTTGGATATTGAAATTGATACGGCAAATGATTACACCATCTACGAAAAGATGGGAGATATGAATTACCGACCCATCTCAACCATGTCTTTTGAGGAATTTCAGAAATTCCAGGAAGAAAAAATGATTAAAGAATACTGGCGAAACCGATCTGTTGGCCTGGATGGTGAAAGCGCAGTCAGTGGTAGAAGACTCATCCCTCCAATATACATAAGTCCTGTTTTTGACAGGATCTTTGGGGGTAGTTACGTGGACATACGTCCTAATGGATATGTGAACCTGGACTTCGGTGCCCGATACCAAAGAATCGACAATCCAGCCATACCCATTAAACAACAAAGAAATGGGGGATTTGAATTTGACCAGCAGATCAGTATGAATGTTGTAGGTAAGATTGGAGAGAAACTAGCTGTTACAGCCAATTTCGATAATAATAATTCATTCGACTTCCAGAATAACCTGAAGGTTGAATACACAGGCTTCGAGGAGGAGATCATTAAAAAGATTGAAGTAGGGAATGTGAGCCTGCCTTTGAGCAACAGTCTTATAACAGGTGCTCAGAATTTGTTTGGATTAAAAACCCAGCTGCAATTCGGGAAGTTATTCGTTACCGGTGTTGCCTCTACACAGCGGGGGAAAAATGAAGTTTTAACCATTCAGGGAGGGGCTGAAGGTCAGGGAAGAGAATTTCAGCTCAGGGCCTCCGACTATGATGAAAGACGACATTTTTTCCTTGGTCATTTTTTCCGTGACAACTATGAGAGATGGCTTGGAAGTCTACCTCAGGTCCTGTCAGGTGTTAATATTACCAGAATTGAAGTCTATGTTATCAACAGGAATAACAATACTTCAACCCTCAGAAACTTCCTCGGCATGATGGATATGGCTGAAGGTCGGGTGATCTATCAGGAGGATAATCCTTTTATTGGCCCAGGGAAAGGGAATGTGCCGAATGCAAATGATGCAAATGATCTTTTTAACTCCCTACAGAATGATCCCAATATCAGGAATGTGGAGCAATCCAGTTTTGTTCTTGAAAACGAATGGGGGTTGGTAAAAGGCACAGACTTTGAGTTGATCACCTCTGCAAGGAAACTTGATGCCAATGAATACACTTTTCATCCTATGCTCGGTTATATCTCCCTCAACAGAAAGCTACAGAACGATGAAGCCCTTGCCGTATCTTATGAATATACCTATAATGGTCAAAGATTCAAGGTTGGAGAACTAACAGAAGACTACCAGAATGTTTCAGAAGATCAGGTGATTTACCTCAAACTACTCAGGCCAACAAAGATAAATCCTACAGTGCCAACCTGGGAATTAATGATCAAACACATATACAACCTGAATACGAGTCAGATCAATCAGGAAGGATTTGACCTTCGGATCATATACCGGGATGATAAGACGGGTATTGATAATCCTAGTCTGCATGAAGGTAGAAATACTAAGGATATACCTCTTGTTCAGTTGTTCAATCTTGACCGCCTGAATAGGAACAATGACCCTCAAAAAGATGGACAGTTCGATTTTGTCGAAGGGATCACTGTAGATCCAGATAATGGCACGATCATATTTACCGTACTGGAACCTTTTGGGAGTTTTCTTGAAAGTAAATTTGATCCGGATGAACAAGCGCTGAAAGAGAAATATGTATATGATACCTTGTACAATACAACAAAAGCAGACGCAGAACTTGTGGCAAGGCAAAACAAGTTTGTGCTTATTGGGACGGCTACTGGAGGATCTTCTACGGAGATTATCCTTCCTGGAATAAACATATCGGAGGGATCTGTCCAGGTTATCGCAGGAAGTATACCACTGAGCGAAGGGATTGATTACCGAGTGGATTACAACCTAGGCAAGGTAAGTATCATCAATCAATCTGTATTGAATTCTGGAAAACCGATCCAGATAAAATATGAAAAGGCCGACCTGTTTAATTTCCAGGCAAGAACTTTATTAGGGAGCAGACTTGACTACATCCATAATGATAAGTTTAATATTGGCGGTACTATTTTATATCTCAATGAGAGACCACTCGTCAGCCGGATCTCCGTTGGTGACGAAACCATTCGAAACACAAAATGGGGGCTGGACATGAACTATCGAACTGAATCTAATTTCCTGACGAAAATGGTAGATGCCATTCCCGGAATATCCACCAAGGAACCTTCTATGGTATCTTTTAATGCAGAAGTTGCTCAGTTACTCCCCGGAACCTCCAACATAGTGGATGGAAAGGGAACATCCTATATCGATGATTTCGAATCTGCCATTACCCCCTTCCGTTTGGGAGGCAATGTACTATCCTGGAAACTGGCTTCTACTCCAAAGACGGATGATGGATATTACGATGGAGGAAGTCAAATGCCAAATGATCTTTCGATCAATTATACCCGGGCTAAACTGGCATGGTATATCATTGATAATGTTTTTTACAGAACCTCAGGGAATACAAGACCCCCTAACCTGACGGAAGAAGATTTACAGAATAACTATTCCAGGGCTGTTATCCCACAGGAGATCTTTAAATTCAGAGACAGAGAAGTGGTTAATACGAATTTGCCAGTTTTTGATCTGGCCTTTTACCCATCTGAAAGAGGATCTTATAATTATAACCCTAATCTTAATCCGGATGGCACCTTGCCGGATGTTCGAAGAAACTGGGGAGGTATCACAAGAGCTATAACCTCTGACGTCGACTTTGACCAGACCAACATTGAATATCTTGAATTCTGGCTTATGGATCCCTTTATTAATGTGACAAATGGCGATCTTAATAATCCAAATGGATTGATCAATGATGGGATCAATCCTCCGGAAGCCAATTCGACAGGTGGTAAACTAATATTTCATCTGGGAAGTATCTCAGAAGATGTGATGAAAGACAGCCGGCATGCTTTTGAAAACGGATTGCCCGCAGATGGAGATACAACCAGGACAACTAATAATACCTGGGGAAGGGTAACACAGGAACAATATCTAACCAATGCCTTCGATAATTCTGAAATAGCCAGGCCGAACCAGGACGTTGGAATGGATGGTGTGATCAATAATGATGAACCAAATTATTTTTCGGATTTTGTCAACGATCTGAATGTAAATGGTGAAGCCCTCGACAGGATTCTGGAGGACGTATCAGCTGATAACTTTCAGTATTTCCTGGGTTCTGAACTTGATGCGGAAGATGCTAAGATACTTGAACGATATAAAGAATTTAACCTGACAGATGGCAATTCCCCGCTGGTGGTGGGCACGACGGATTTTACACCGGTTGGAACCACATTCCCCGATAATGAAGATCTGAATTTTGACAATACCTTAAGTGACCTCGAAGAATACTATGAATACGAATTGGATCTGAGACCTGGGAATCTGGAAGTGGGTAAAAATTTCGTAACGGAAGTGATCACCAATGAAATCAACGGACAAAGAGTCAACTGGTACCTGATTCGGATTCCAATACTCAAACCAAACAGGATCCAGGGTAATATTGTAGGTTTTAAATCCATCCGGTTTATACGAAGTATTATGACGGACTGGCAACAGCCTGCCGTGCTCAGGATGGTTAAATTTCAATTGGTGGGTGCCCAATGGCGCCGTTACCCTTTGAGTTTGAGAGACAGGTATCTGATGGAACCCCCTGAAATAGTAAACTCAAATTTTGTGCTGGCCGTGGTGAACCTGGAGGAAAATGGTTCCCCGGCAGCGGGAGAAACTCCTTATGTCCTCCCACCGGGCATTCAACAGGATATTGATAATACCTCTCCAATATACAGACAACAAAATGAACAATCTATAAAACTTACAGTGGACGGACTCGTCGATGGGGATGCCCGTGGTGTATTCAAGAATGTGGCACTGGACCTGGTAAATTATGGCCGTATCAAAATGTTTTTTCATGCCCAGAACAATGGAAACCAGGGAGACTCAGCCACGGCATTCCTGAGATTGGGAACAGATATGGTTGATAACTATTATGAGATCCAGGTGCCGCTAGTTTTTACACCGAGAGGCAGTACAGATCCGAATGTCATCTGGCCTGAAGAAAACAATATTGATCTGGAATTCGCCGATCTTTACGCCTTGAAAAAATTGCGGGATAAGGGTGATCTGAATATTAATATTCCATTTTCTCAAAATGTTAGACAATATAAGATAACCGTTGTCGGTAGACCTGATTTACATGATGTTCAGGCCATGATGATAGGTATTCGCAATCCAAAATCTCCCGATGGAGATCCTATTAGTATTCATGTTTGGGCTAATGAGCTCAGGGTCACTGATTTTAAGAATGACCCGGGCTGGGCAGCGAATGCTAGACTTGACCTGAAACTGGCTGATTTTGCTACAGTGAATGGCGATTTAAGATATAGTTCGGTAGGATTTGGCGCTATTTCGCAACGTATATCCGAAAGACGAAGGGAAGAAGTTCTTGATTATGATATTTCAGCTAACGTCGCTCTTGATAAATTCATTCCTGAAAAGGTAGGATTAAGGATTCCAATGTTTATTAGTTACGAAGAAAGAAAGATTTCTCCAAGTTATGATCCACTCGACCCGGATGTTCCACTTGAAGCTACTTTAAGAACCTTTGACGATCCGGAGGAAAGAAAAGCCTATTCTAACCTGGTACAGGATGTAACAACAAGAAAAAGCATCAACTTTACCAATGTCCGTAAGGTCAAAACAAAAGAAAATGCAAAAAGCAGGATTTATGATATAGAGAATTTCTCATTTACCTACGCTTACTCAAATGCCATGCAGAGAAATATTTATAAACAGGAATATATAAACAAGTATATGCGGATAGGTTTGGCATACAATTGGAGTTCTACACCAATGACCTTTGAACCCTTTAAAAATTCAAAAGCATTTTCTTCCCCCTGGCTTCAGTTAATTAAAGATCTGAATATTACTCCAGTAGTATCTAACCTCGGATTCAGATGGGATTTGAACAGACGATTTATCAGAGAGCAATTAAGAAATTCTGATCTCACAACAGAAGGGATATTGCCAACCTGGGAGAAGTCCTTTTTCTTTGACAGGAATTATAATTTTAGATGGAACCTGACTAAAAGTATCTCCGTTGATTATATGGCACGAGTAAACGCTATTGTTGATGAACCGGCTGGCGATATTAATACACAAGCTAAACGGGATTCTATCATTACGAACCTGAAAAATTTTGGTCGGATGAAAACCTTTGATCAGGATATCGGACTTACATATAGAATCCCCATTGATAAAACACCCCTGACCGATTGGATCAATTCGGATTTCCGGTACCGGGTAGGCTACACATGGAAAGCAGGAGCGACAGACCAGGCTGACACTCTTGGGAATACAGTTCAGAATCAGAGAGACTGGGGTTTGACAGGTAAATTCGATCTTGTTAAACTTTATAATAAATCTCAACTCTTAAAGGATATTAATAGCCCGCGACGTAGCTCCAGGCGACCACCAACTTCTCGCCCCTCAGAGACAGATACCCTTGTCCAAAAGAGGGATAATAAATTTGGGAAGGGATTCCTGCGATTCCTGATGATGGTTCGTTCCTTAAATTTCAGTTATACAAACCGCGAGGGTACTGTTTTACCGGGTTATACGCCTTCAGTTTTTCTGTTCGGCATGGATTCATCCTGGTCAGCTCCCGGATGGGATTTTGTTTTTGGTAGTCAAAGCAGGGATATTCAAAACAGGGCTATCGAAAATGACTGGCTCGCCAGAAGTGAATTCTTATCCTTTCCATTTACACAGTATAATAATATAGACCTTAAACTGACAGCAAATATAGAACCGGCTCCGGATCTCAGGATTCAGCTTGTTGCAAACAAAATTAGTTCTGATAATTTTCATGAAATATTCAGATACGGTACAGATACCCTTGAGGATGGCACAATTGGACAGGTGCCGGTCCAACTCGCACCTACCCGAACGGGCAATTATAGCATAACGATGGTTACCATTGGGACTTCCTTTGTTCAGGACGATGTGGATAATACCAACGAGACCTTTCAGACCTTCGAAGAAAACAGGTATATCATCAGGGACCGTTTAAACACTCTGGTGCCTTCCGGTGAGTTTGATCTAAATTCCCAGGATGTATTGATCCCTGCCTACCTGGCCGCTTACCAGAATAAGGATCCTAATAGTATTCCTCTAACATCCTTCCCTAAATGGCCCTTGCCCAACTGGAGACTTGACTATACCGGGCTGGGAAAAATACCGGCTTTACAAAACGTATTTTCATCGATTAATATTACCCATGCTTATAGCTCTACCTATTCTGTAAATAACTTTGCAAATTCTCTATTGTATGATCAGTTTATTAATCTGGACAATGCCATAGAAGATACTCCACCTGGATTTCTGACGAATGAAAATAATGACCTGGTACCTGTATATGTTATTGCTCAGGCCATAATCTCTGAGAGATTTGCCCCCTTGATTGGGCTGAACCTGAGGACAAAAAACCGTTTGACCGCAAGGATTGAATATAAAAAAGAACGAAATCTTGCTTTGAATATGTCAAATGCACAGATCACCGAGTTAAGTAGTAAGGACTTCTCTGTAGATGTTGGCTGGACAAAGACCAAACTCAAATTACCACTTAAATTCAGAGGTAATACGGTTGTCCTTGATAATGATATACAATTCAGGATCAACTTTACAATTAGGGATACCAAAACTGTACAAAGGAAAATAGATGAAACGAATACGATAACTCAGGGTAATATTAACTTCCAGTTAAGACCTACCATTCAATATACCATTAATCAAAGGCTTAATATGACCTTCTATTTTGAAAGAAATATAAACGAGCCTTTAATATCAAGTTCATTTAAAAGAGCAACTACATCTTTTGGAACACAAATTAGATTTAGTTTAGCACAATAATTCTTTAATGGATTATATTTGAACATTAAATCTCAAAACAAATTAATTATGAATTTTCCGGAGGATCTAAAATACACGAAAGACCACGAATGGATCAGAATTGAAGGTAATATTGGAATAATTGGCATTACTGATTTTGCTCAAAAAGAGCTTGGTGATATTGTATACATAGAAGTAGAAGATGAAGGCTTCGAGGTGGATGAAGGTGACTCATTTGGTACGATTGAAGCTGTAAAAACAGTATCAGATCTTTTTATGCCGGTAGCAGGGAAAATCCACGAGTTTAATGAAGTCCTGGAGGGTGAACCGGAACTGGTCAATAGTGATCCATATGGTAAGGGGTGGATCCTTAAAATCGAACTAAAAGATGTTGAATCTGTAAATGGTCTTCTCTCTGCAGATGATTATCAGAAATTAATTGCCGAATAAGCATTGAGATTTTATTTGAAGCTATTCCTGGGTTGGATAATTATATCATTAGTTCTGACCTGGACGCCAGGTGATGCACTTCCAAAACCAGATTTCCTTGATATTAATCTCACTGGTTTTCTAGCTCATCTGGGGATGTTCACTGTATTTTCCTTCCTCCTCTCAGCCATTTATCTGGGAGAACGGGACCGCTCAGTATCTAAGAAAAAAATCATTTCCGCTGTTATTCTATGGTCCGTAGTTTTTAGTCTGATAACAGAAACAGGACAGTATTTCATTCCCGGAAGATATTTTCACTGGGTAGATATTATCATAAATTTTATTGGTACATTGTTGGGAATAGGTATATTTTTTCTAAAATTTAAATACTTTTCGAATTAGACAAATGAAAAATATTTTATATCTTTGATATTCGTCGAGGTATAAATTGACAAACAATTAAAACTATATTGTTATGGAAGCGAAAAAGAATCCAAAAGCCGATCTCAACAAAAAAACAGGATTATTCCTTAATATTGGCTTAGTTGTAAGTCTTTTATTGGTGATTACTGCGTTTGAATGGAGATTTTATGATGATGGTGAACTGATGGACCTGGGTCAGGTTTCTGATGAATTT
Organism: uncultured Cyclobacteriaceae bacterium; assembly: GCA_965365275.1. Classification (GTDB taxonomy): domain Bacteria; phylum Bacteroidota; class Bacteroidia; order Cytophagales; family Cyclobacteriaceae; genus JAGTVG01. Next base: position 8,139 of record CBDUBA010000090.1, read on the forward strand.
GAAGACGTTATGGAAATCCCTCCTACAGAGCAACCTCCTCCACCTCCTCCTAAAATACAACAGCCTGAAATTATTGAGGTTCCCGATGAGGAAGAGATTGAAGAGGAAATTGAAGTAGATCTTGACGTTGAGATAACAGAAGAAACTGTTGTTGAAGATATTGTATTTGATGAACCAGTCGAAGAAGAAGTTGCCGAAGAGATTTTCACAATTGTTGAAGATCAACCGGCACCTAAAGGAGGAATGGCTGCTTTTTATGAATATGTCGGCAAAAAACTGAAATACCCTGCACAGGCAAGAAGAATGGGTATCGAAGGAAAAGTGTTTGTTGAATTCGTCGTTGATAAAGATGGTACTATTACAGATGTAAAAGCCATCAAAGGAATTGGAGCTGGATGTGATGAGGAAGCCATCAGAGTAATTCAGGCTTCTCCAAAATGGAATCCAGGTAAGCAGAGAGGACGACCGGTAAAAGTTAGGATGATCCTTCCAATTACTTTTAAACTTGGATAAATTTTAAAAATAAATATAATCCCGCCTCGTGCGGGATTTTTTTTTGTATAGACTTTATTAGTGAACCTTTCAATGATATTTAATCATACTTTATCTCAATATGGATAATTTTATAAATTATGCCCAAAAGAATTTATCCTGAATATTAAGAAGAATATTAATCTCCTGCCTCAAAATCATAGTAACTCAATAAAAACCCTTCAGACTTAATAATCGTTAATATTATTATAAGGGAACTATTATCTAGTATTTAGTTTCCTGTAAGTTCTTTAAAATGCAAATGCCATGAACAATCCAGATAAATATGAAAATTATGGCATTTATAAGAAAGATAAAGGCCATAAAACAACACGAAAATTCAGGAAAGATGATTATCTCCTGGTAAGTGATTTAATAAAGGTAAAATTTTCTAAAGCCTCCCGTCAGATCCGTCTTTCAAAGTTATTCTTCTGCATAGGACTTTGCTTAAGTTTATTATTTACAATTACAGCATTTGAGTGGCGTTTTTATGACGATGGTAAGATCATAGATCTTGGAAAGGTTTCTTCCACTTTTGAAGATATTATTGAGGTCCCTCCGACTGAACAACCACCCTCCCCCCAGCCAAAAATCGTTCAACCGAAAATTATTGAAGTCCCTGATGAAGAGGAAATTATGGAAGAAATAGAGATTGATCTCGACATTGAGATGACGGAAGAACAGGTCATCGATCAACCCGTATTTGTAGAAATGGACATAGAGGTCCAGGAAGAAAAGGCAGAGGAGATATTTACTATTGTTGAACAACAACCCGAACCCATTGGCGGATTCAGTGAATTCTACAAGTATGTAGGTGAAAATTTAAAATATCCTAAATTGGCTCAAAGAAGCAATATTCAGGGTAGGGTTTATATTGAATTTGTAGTTGAAAAAGACGGTAGTTTAACTGATATTAAAACAATGAAAGGAATTGGTGGAGGATGTGATGAAGAGGCTTGCAGGATTATTGGAAATGCTCCAAAATGGAAACCAGGTAAACAAAGGGGCAGGCCAGTCAGGGTAAAAATGGTAATTCCAATCCTTTTCCGACTTGAAGAAGCGCTGTAAAAGCAGGATACATCAATTTATAAAATATTTAGTAACTGCTCTTTAACCTTTTCGAGACTGTCTTTCATCAGGACCACACTCCGTGTTATCGGTGCATAATTGGCTTTTGACCCAATAGTGTTGATCTCCCTTCCTATCTCCTGGGATATAAAATTAAGTTTTTTACCATTCGATTCCGGTGAATTCATTTCATCCAGGAAATAATCCAGATGCCCCTTTAAACGAACTTTTTCTTCACTTATATCCAGTTTCTCAAGATAATAGATCAACTCTTGTTCAAAACGATTCTCATCATAGTTGTTGTCAGGAATTAACTCAGTTAGATTTGACTTTATTCTATCTCTGATTTGCTCTATCCTTTCCGGATCGAGCTTTTCAATCTCCCTGAGTGATTTGCTTATCTCATTGATATATGTACTTAATTCACTCGATAATTTTTCTCCCTCTTGGGATCGAAATTTGTTACAATAATCAATCGCTTCTATCAAAACTGATTTTATAATTTCCCAATTAGCACTTTCATCATTACTTATCTCAGGTGAAATCACATCGGGAAGGTATAACGCTAGCCGGAAAATATCTGCCTTTTCATCAGAGAGTTCGGTAGCAAGCTTATTCAGCTCATTATAATATTTGGTCAGAAGAGATTTATTGATCACCTGTGGCTGACTTCCAGTATTTTTATTTTGATAATCAATCGTAACTGATATCTTTCCCCTGATTAATGATTTTTCTAATATATTTCTAACCTCGATTTCCTTTTCGGAAAAGGCTTTGGGCATTTTTATGATAGTATCAAAAAATTTTGAATTCAAGGATTTAACTTCCACAACAATATTCAGATCCACTGTAAATGATTCAGCTCTGCCAAATCCAGTCATTGATTTTATCATAATATTAATTTATCGTAATTGATTTAAATATAATTGAATTGTATTCTCAAATCCAAGATAAATTGAATCACATATTAAAGCGTGACCAATGGATACTTCATCCAAATACGGTATCTTCATCTTAAAAAAAGCAAGATTTTCCAATGATAGATCGTGTCCTGCATTCAAACCAAGTCCCTCTCCTTTGGCCATTTCCGCACACATTACATATGCCTTGACGGCTTCTTCTCTGTCACTGGAATAATTTTGAGCATAGGATTCGGTATAGAGTTCAATTCGGTCTGTTCCAACTTTTCCAGCACCTATTATCATTGATTCTACCGGATCAACAAATATAGAAGTTCTTATTCCATGATCTTTAAGATCAGCAATAACCTCAGTCAGGAATTTTTTATTTTTTACCGTATCCCATCCTGTATTGGAAGTTAAAACATCAGGCGGATCCGGAACGAGTGTGGCCTGATCAGGAAGAACTTTTTTAACTAGATCCATATACCTTTGATCAGGATATCCTTCAATGTTGAATTCAGTTTTAACTACCGGCTTAATATCCAGCACATCCTGATATCTAATATGTCTTTCATCAGGCCTCGGATGAACTGTGATACCCTGTGCTCCAAACAGTTGCGCATCTATTGCAGCCTTTACAACATTCGGATTATTACCCCCTCTCGAATTGCGTAATGTGGCAAACTTATTGATATTTACACTAAGCTTAGTCATTGTGATTTTTATTATTAAATTTGACTGCAATTTAGCATTAATATAGTTTCTAATGAAATAACTCATGAGCCTAAAAGATCAAATTGACACAGATATTAAACATGCCATGCTCAATAAGCAAAAAGATGAGTTAAGAGCTCTTAGGGCCATTAAGTCCCTTATTCTACTTGCTCAAACTGAGAAGGGGAACAAGGAAGAATTGAAGGATGATGTCGAAATAGCTATTCTGACGAAAGCAGCCAAACAGCGTAAGGATTCAATCCAGATATATGAAGATCAGGACAGGCAGGATTTAGCTCAAAAAGAAAAAGCTGAACTGACAATTATAGAACGATATCTCCCGAAACAGATGTCTGAGGATGAAATTGAATCTGAATTGAAAAGTATTATTGCCAGTACAGGAGCACAGGGCATGCGAGATATGGGAAAAGTAATGGGAATGGCAACCAAAAAACTGGCTGGTAAAGCTGAAGGAAAGAAGATCGCAGAAATAACTAAAAAACTTCTGGCAAGTTGAGAACTCTTGATCTGATACTTCTTGTTCCTCTTTTGATTGGTGCATATGCCGGGTATAAAAGAGGGCTCATCATGGAATTAGTTGGCATAATTGCTTTGATCCTGGCTGTTATGGGTGCTTTTAAGCTTTTACATAGCGGAATTGAATTCCTGAGTAAATATATTCCTGAATACAGTAATTTTATTCCCTTTATAGCCTTCATTGGAATTTTTATAGGCATTCTTATATTGGTGAACATGCTAGGACGATTGACTAAGAAATTTCTGGACCTGACCATCCTGGGCGCCTTTGATAATATCGCCGGAGCATTTATTGGAATTTTTAAATGGGCTTTCCTCGTCAGCATAGTGCTATGGTTGTCTTTACAGGTGAATCTTGAAATTCCCAGCGCTTTAACGGAGAATAGCATTTTATATCCTTATATTGTTGAGTTAGCCCCTAAGGTGGGAGAATATATTTCTGCAATATTTCCATTTGCCTCTGATCTGTTTGAATCTATAAAGGAATTATTTAATTAGGAAGTATTGGTATTGCTGTTAGACAACTTCGATTCCTTTACCTATAATCTGGTAGACTATTTTCAACAATTGAATGTCACTCCAAAAGTTTTTAGAAATAATCAATCACTTGAGGAAATTACCAAAAATAACTTTAAAGGCGTAGTATTATCTCCCGGGCCCGGCCTGCCTGAAGAATCAGGCAACTTGTTGGATGTGATCAGGTATTATCAAAACAAATTGCCGATCCTGGGAATATGTCTGGGTCACCAGGCTATTGGACAATTTTACAAGGCAGCGATCTTAAAGGCGGATAAACCAATGCACGGTAAACTTTCAGAGGTCTTGCTTGAGAATGACTATTTATTTAAAGACATACCTGATAAAATCCGAACTGTGAGATATCATTCATTAATTCTTGACAATTTACCTGATGATTTAGAAATAATTGCCAGGACAGAGAACAATGAGATTATGGCAATTCGTCACCGGAAACTCAATATCCGTGGTCTTCAATTTCATCCGGAAGCTATTCTTACCGAGTATGGCAAAAAGATAATAGAAAACTGGATCAGCAGAAATCAACTATAAAAAAAAACAGAATCATTTTTTTTATACAAGTTTTGTGTATTATTGTTCAGGATAGCATTCGAAGATAACAGATTCTTAATGATAGCTGAAGAGCTTATAAATGAAATGATCCCGGCCTTATCAATGAAAGATAAAGCTGAGAAAGCCATTTTATGGATGGGTGAGTTACGCACGAATTTTCTTCCGGTTATTGAAAAAGGAATGTTTAAAGGATTTGTTAGTGAGGATGCTATTTTTGAAAATAACGATCTGGAAAAAGAAATAAGGGACATAAAACTAATTGCCGAAAACTGCTATGTCAATCAAAAACGGCATTATTATGACCTGATCCGCCTGATTAAAGAGTATCATATTGACCTGGTTGCCGTTGTTGATGATGATTTGAATTATCTTGGTATCGTGACTATTGAAGATATCATCAATGCAATGTCAGAATCAAGTGCTATCCAGACACCAGGAGCAATAATCATTTTATCAATTAATAAAATCGATTATTCACTTGCTGAGATTACCCGCTTAATAGAAGAAAATAATGCTAAGATTTTAAGCAGCTATGTAAAAACCGATCCTAATGATTCAAATAAACTGTTGCTGACGCTAAAAATTAACATTCTTGAATCGAACAGGGTCATCGCAACACTTGAGAGGTTCGGATACAATATTATTGCTCAGTTCCTTGAAACAGAAGATGCTAAAAGTCACCAGGACAGACTAAACCTCCTCTTAAAATTCATCGATATTTAGTTTTTCAATCACTGAAAACTGAAAAATCTCCTTTACAATCTTAATATTATATTGATTCTGCAAAAAAACTAAGGGTTATAAAAATTTTTAATTATTTTTAGGTCGGGATTTTTCAGGGATTAATTTTGAATATTCGAATATTCTTAATGAGAAAAAATTGCTTCTTTGTTCTGGCTTTGTTAACGCTAATGTCGTTATCCCAGGTTGCTTACCCCCAGAAAAACAAAAAAAGAAACAATTTAAAGATCTCAAATTATAGGGGTTCTATAAAATCTTTTGCTAATAAAAGATATTTTGCATTTGGCGGCGGGATCAATATCATAAATTATTTTGGAGATTTGGCACCGACATCAAATTGGGCCAGCACCGACCTTAAATTTACCAGACCCGGTTTAAGCCTGTTTCTGGATTATAAATATGCTCCACGTGTTACTTTTCGGCTTGCTTTTGATATGGGTACAATAACTGGCGATGATTTTACTTCTGCCGATCCAAATGATGAAGTCGATAAATACCGGTACATTAGAAATATCCAGTTCAGGAACAGGATTTATGATCTATCATTTCAGGTTAAAATCGATCTTCTTACCAACAGGGGAACCTATATCAGCCGTCCTGTCTTCAATCCATATCTATTTGGCGGTGTGGGCGTTTTTTATCACAATCCAAAGGCCTTGGCTCCCGAGACTGATCAACTGGGCAATAGCATACCCGAAGCCGGGAAATGGGTTGCTTTACAACCTCTTGGGACAGAAGGACAATATAGTGATGCTTATGACGTTAAGCCCTACAGTAAGGTACAGGTCTCTGTTCCGGTTGGATTAGGTTTCAGCTATAAGTTGAGCAATAATCTGGATTTCTCCTTTGAGATAGGGTACAGGATCTTGTTTACGGATTATATTGATGACGTTAGTGAGAATTACGTTGACCTTGGTATATTCGATAATCCATTGGCCAGGGCCTTGTCAGACCGTTCTCAGGAACTTATTGCAGTCAGAACAGGAGAATCCAGGGATTTCGAAAACGTAATTCTACCTAATACGACGGAATACACGTATACTTCCCCTTTTGATGGAAATACGTATACAGTATTTGCTGGATATGGAGATGGAAAACCTTCCAGTATCCGGGGAAATTCAGGTGATAATGATATGTATTTTATCACCAGTTTGAAAATAACATATATTTTTGGTGGAACTTTCCAGAATGCAAAATTCAGATAGAATTAAAGATAGGCTCAAAAGCATTTTTGGGACCACCGGGATAAAGCTGCTTAGAAGCCTCACCATTTCTATTCTGTTATTTTTTTCTCCTTTTTGTGATTCATATGGCCAATTAACTGAGATAGGTTTTCAATTAGGAGCATTTAATTATACTGGAGACCTTTCAAATGGATATAGCTTAAAAAATCATAGACCAGCTGGCTCTGTTTTTCTAAGATCAAATATATCTGATGCTGTAGGATTGAAATATGGTATTGCTGCCGGCTTGATTCATGGCAGTAATGAGTTTTTTGATGTTACTGAAAATCAGACAACATCCATTTCCTTTAATACCACCATACTGGAAGCATTTGGATCTTTTGAGTTTTATTTTCTGGATTACAAAAGTAAGCATTCAAGAACGCACTGGACGCCTTACCTGAGCCTCGGTTTAGCAGTTTTTACATACTTCGGTGATGCTGCAAGTGATTCTGATCAAAGCAGGATCCAGCCGGCCATCCCCATTGGTATTGGATTTAAATACCAGGTTAGTAAACGTATAGATATTGGGCTGGAAGCCAGTGCGCGATTGACTTTTTTTGATTATCTCGATGGCGTTGGCGACGGCGATTATATAGGTCCTGATTATGTCTATGCGAACAAATATAGCTTTGATACATACTATTTTATCGGATTTACCCTCAATTACACCTTCTATATCATCCCTTGTCCCTATGATTGGAACTGATTCTCTCCCCGATTGATTTTAATTCTTAAAAAAATACGCCAATTTTGCAGTCTGCTTTTAATAGCAACAAATGATGTCAATGGAAATGATAGATAAGAGCAATTTGCCCAAGCATATCGCCGTAATTATGGATGGAAATGGCAGGTGGGCAAAAAAGCAAGGCGCAAGACGAATCTTCGGGCATCAGAATGCGATTAAGGCTATAAGGGATATTTCAGAAGGATCAGCTGAAATAGGCATCAAATATTTGACATTATATGCTTTTTCAACTGAGAACTGGAACCGGCCTAAAGCAGAAATAAAAGGATTGATGGAATTGCTTGTTGCTACCATCAGGAAAGAAACTGAAACCTTGATCAAGAATAATATAATTCTTAAAGCGATAGGTGAAATAGGAAGTCTTCCTCCAAAATGCCGGAGGGAACTTAAAGAAGCTATTGATATTACAAAGAATAATTCAGGCCTTACTTTGATATTGGCATTAAGTTATAGCGGACGATGGGATATCGTTGAAGGAATAAAAAGTCTGTTAAAAGATGTTAAAAACAAGCTTATATCAGAAGAAGATATAAATCAGGAATTGTTTTCACGCTATCTTAGTACTTCAAATATACCTGATCCAGAACTATTGATTCGAACGAGCGGAGAAATGCGGATTAGTAATTTTCTATTATGGCAGATGGCCTATACAGAATTATATATTACAGAGTTGCTTTGGCCTGATTTTAGGAAGGAGCATTTGATAGAAGCCATAATATCCTATCAGAAAAGGGAAAGAAGGTTTGGAAAGATTAGTGAACAGGTAAATTTGGAGGGATGAGAAAATTCTTATTAATAATCATATTGACACTTCCTTTTGCTAGTGCCTACCCCCAGGTCGGTCTCATCAAAAGCGATAATAGAAAAAGTGATAATGGAAGCAGTTCAGACGGTGAGATCCAACTTGATTATAGAAATCCTAAAGTATATGAGATTGCTGAGATCAATATAACAGGTGCTCAATTTTTAGATGTCAATGCTTTGATCTCAATCAGTGGATTAAAAATAGGGGATAAAATAAAAATCCCAGGAGAGGAGATAAGCGGTGCTATCAAAAAGCTATGGGAAAATGGGATTATAGGCGATGTGGGTATCTATGTCTCAAAAATTGAAGGAGACCTGGTATATCTGAACATAGACTTAAAGGAACGTCCAAGAATTACCAGGATCAATTTTGAAGGCATCACAAAATCACAGCAAACTGAACTTAATGATCAGATCAAACTAATTCGGGGGCGTGTTTTGACGGATGTATTACTAAAGAATACCGAGCTTTCGATAAAGAAGTATTTTATTGAAAAAGGATACCTGAATACAGAGGTTAATACCCTTCAAAAAGTTGACACGCTAGTTTCAAACGGTGTGCAGATCTCTCTCCAGATTGATAAAAAATATAAAGTCCGAATCAATAAGATCAATATATATGGAAATTCTGAGATTGTCGATTCCAAGCTGAAAGGCAAGATGAAAAAAACCAATGAGCATATAAGATTCTGGTTGTTCAAAGACCTCACTAAATCTATTGCCAACCTGAACGGGAAAAAATTCAAAAATTTCTTTACAAAAACTAAACCTGTATCCACTACTGAAATAAAAGAATACCTGAATGAACAGGTCAAGTTGAATTTCTTTAAAGGGCAGAAATTTCTTAGTGAAGAATATTTGAATGATAAAAAGAGCATGATCACCTATTACAATTCCAGGGGATATAGGGATGCTCGAATCATCACCGATTCGGTTTATAATATCGGCAATAATAAGATCAACATCGACATCTCCATTGAGGAGGGCATGAAATATTATTTCAGAAATATAATATGGACAGGTAACTTCATTTATGAAGATGAGATCCTGGATAGGATTCTGGGTGTTAAAACCGGGGATATATACGACATGGAACTCATCAATAAGAAATTAACATTTAATCCCAATGGAACTGATCTTGGAGCCCTGTATCTCGATAATGGTTATCTTGCTTACAGTTGTGTGCCTGTTGAAACTGAAATTATAGGTGATTCAATTGATGTTGAAATGCGAATTACGGAAGGACGGCAATTTGATATAAACAAGATTATTGTTAAAGGTAATGAAAGGACCAATGATCATGTAATACTAAGAGAGATCAGGACATTGCCGGGGCAGAAATTCAGTCGTGCCGCTTTAATCAGGACTCAGCGTGAATTGTCCCAGTTAGGATATTTCGATCCGGAAACAATTGGTATAAATCCAATCCCGAATTTTCAGGATGGTACCGTGGATATAGAATATTCACTGACGGAAAGACCAAGTGACCAGATAGAATTATCAGGAGGATGGGGTGGTTTTTATGGATTCGTTGGTACACTGGGACTAGTCTTCAATAATTTCTCCTTAAGAAATTTAACCAAACCTAAAAAATGGCACCCACTTCCGGTAGGTGACGGTCAGAGATTATCTGTAAGAGTCCAGGCAAACGGAAGAGCCTATCAGAGTTATTCGTTTTCATTTACCGAACCATGGCTGGGTGGCAAAAAACCAAATGCATTCACCATCTCCCTTCAAAGATCTTCGCAGAGGACTAACGCTTTTGCCAATGTAGAAACACAGGGTTGGCTTAAATTAAGTGGTGTTACCTTCAGCCTTGCAAGAAGGATCCGCTGGCCGGATGATTATTTTACATTAAGCAATGCGATTAACTATTACATTTATGATCTGAACAATTATGGTTACAGGCTGGGCTTTTCAACGGGTGTTGCCAATAACATTACATTCAATACGACCATTGCACGAAATAGCGTGGATCAGCCCATGTATCCAAGATATGGATCCAATATTTCTTTGAGTGTCAGCTTAACTCCCCCCTATTCATTATGGAATGATGTAGACTATGAAACGGCTGATAATGCAACCAAATATAAGTGGATTGAATACCACAAATGGATGTTTGATGCAAGCTTTTTTCAAAAATTGGCAGGAAATTTGGTAGCTAATGCTAGAGTGCATGTTGGTTATATGGGTAGCT
>CBDUBA010000091.1:0-18647 GCA_965365275.1 uncultured Cyclobacteriaceae bacterium
CTTAAATTGAAATTTCATTTGCAATTTGATTATTAAAGGTGAATAAACAAAAAATAATATACGCTTTTGATCCACTTTGTGGGTGGTGTTTTGGTTTTAATTCTGTAATAAGGAAGCTGAAAGAAGAGTATGAGAAACAATTGGATTTCGAGGTAAAAAGTGGCGGGCTTGTTATTGGGAACAGGATATGCAAGATATCCGAAAAGGCAAAATACCTTAAAAAATCCCTGCCCGGCGTGGAAAGAATCACCGATGTTAAATTCGGGGAGAAATTTCATCAATTGCTGGATGAAGGAGAATATATCAGCAACTCCATCCCTCCATCAATAGCTTTTAACGTTTTCAAATCCTTCAGGCCAGACCTGGCTTTTGATGTAGCCCATGCCATTCAAAAAACACACTATATCGATGGTATGGACCTGAATAATATTCGTCCCTATTTCAAAGTATGTGAGCAATTCGGTGTAAATAAGTTCGGATTCATGGAAAGATATGAAGATCCGATGTATGAACGGTTCACACAGGAGGATTTTGACCTTGTTAAAGGCTGGGGAGCAAAAAACTATCCTGCCGTATTGCTGGAAAGAGATAAAGAGGTTGAGATGGTTTCGGAGGGATATGTCAATTATGAAACATTAAAAGAAGATTTTGAGGATATTCTTAAAGAAGGATAATCCTTTATCGCACCCCTGTCAAAACCTTGAATTATTTGAATAATACTTCCCCCCGCCATCTTAATCCGGGTTTTTTATTAATCTCTTCTAAAGGATTTATTTTAAAGGTAGTCAAAAGGTTATTTTTCAAGAATTAACAACCATCCTTTTTTGGGTCCTACTTTTATCTTTTCACCGAAACTAAAAACTGCCGAATCCTGGAAATCCTTTATAGCCGGTGCAGTTAATTGCTTTTCGGTAAAATGCAGCCCGGATAATTGCTTTTTTCTCAATACTACGTCTTTTGTAAGGTGAGAAAAATTGCCGACTGCAATTATCAGATGATCCTGATGTTCATATACAGTAACTTTTACATCAGGATCATTGGTTTGAATAGGACAAACAGCATCCCAGAACCCGATCATCCTTGAGTCTGCTATATTGTACTGATCCCAGAATCGCCAGACAGGTCTTGGATCGCTGATCACGTCAGCCGTATACCAGGGTAGCCTTACAGTCATACCAAACAACATACCTAGCCATCTATTCCCACCACCCTGGAGCATATCTCCCATCAGGCCAAATGGTATCCCGGAGACTTCCACCAGCCAGTTTTCGGGTGGCATATCATTATACTGAAAGCTTTCTCCAAACCAGAGTTTATCAACATACGGAAAGTATTCGGTGTATTGTATCGCCGGACCTTTGGAAAACCCCGTATTGGAATGGAGGTCTATCATAGCATCCGGTTTTGAACGGATCAGGACTTTTCGCATTCTTTTCAAAGTTCTTCTGTCAAATGCCACATCATCTAGGTATATACCATCGATATCCAGGTTCTTAACCAGCCAGTCCAGCCCCTCTATATAATAATTGATCCACCGGGTATCTCCTGAGGAGGTTAAAAGCGCAGCATCGGCTCCTCCATCCTCGTAAGGATGATACCATTGACGTCGATAGTTTGATCTGAGGTGTTCCCGCAACCATGGAAATCCTCCACCCGGTCCGTTCTGGAGGATCTCAAAACCCAGGCTCCTTAAAGCCCATAATTCGGGGAGATGGTTGGTCAATTCCCTGATGGTATAATAGATCTTAACTTTCATCCCTTTTGAATGCCAACGGTCAATAAAGGCTCTAAGACTATCTGTATCAAGGAACGGATAATTAATATATGGGATATATTTATTTGCATGATGGACATTAATCACCTTGATGCCGGTTTCAATATCCTTGGCTTCGGGGGCAGGCAGGCGGCCACTATGGTAATAGCGATCGGTAAACTGGGCATGTGAATTTATCTGCTTTACAGGTGTCAGGAGCAATGAAAATTCAAATTCTATTTCTTCATCTTTTTTGATTGATCTGTCACCTGAAGATACTGTTGCCAGGACCTCCTCTTTTTGTTTAATCACGCTCAGCCGACCTTTACCTTCATTGTACCAGGAAGCCGGGTATTCAGGCCTGTACAGGTTGAGTAGTGGACCATGATATGTGCTGCCCCTCAATTCACAATGAATTCCGCCTTCCGTATTACCAATCCAGAAACTATCCTGGGGCCCCTGCCATATCTCCCGGTGATACTCAGGTACTATGGTTCCTGGTAATCCCATCCCCATCATATACTCGGCTATGTTTTTCCTCATTGGGATATCCATGTCAACCTGTACATTCGGGATATCTTTTATTGCCTTGATCTTTACTTTATAGTTCATGTGTCCGTCAAACTCAATTCGCCCCCTTGTCGAGATAATCAGGTTCTCAGACTGGCTTGTCCCTTCGATCGAAACATATCCGGGCTTTATGATTTCATTAAGTTTAATGGTGTCAGAAATTTTCTCCTGGATTTTTCCGGACGCGATCCTGATGGTTATTGGCCTGTTTAAGAGTTCCTTATTGTAGATCTGAATAGATTCAGGAAGCAGGTCTTTGCCCAGTTTAATATATTTACCTGTAAGATTTACTGATCCTGGGTTTTTATATACCACTTCGCTATATGGTTCGACAGGTTCATCATCTATGCCTAGTGTTGAATTCAACCACCTTAACCTGGAATGCCTCCATGGCTCCGAATCACCCCGGTCTTCCAGCACCTTTTCAGATACTTCCAGTTTAATTTTTATTTCTGCAGGATCAGCATTTTCAGGTATGATCATTACAGAACCTTCGAATAGGCCTGGTTCAATATTGTCAGGTACATCTACACCGATCCATAGTGCCTGGACCTGTCCTGCCGGGACGTTTAGATCCTTTATGAAGGGCTTTCCATTAGGATCAATTCCTGAAATATTGAAACAGGTAATCCCTGTTGATGGGATCAGGGACTGCTTGCTGACCAGGTCGGAAAACTCCATTTTTATATTACTGATCTCCCTTTTTAAGGCATACAATCCCAGTTGAAAAGCATAATATTCATTTCTCTCTGCATATCCGCTAAAAGTATTTCTGACTGAGTCCTCGATCCATTTTAATGGAATATCCCGTTTCATGCGGATCGGATTACTGCGGTCCTCAGGGAAGAGCAAGTAATCTGAAGGATTGTTGGTCAGGAATCTTTCATATTCCTTTTTTGTGGGAATTATTTCCATAGGGAAGAAACTGTCGAATTCTGTTCTCGCCTGAATTTCTACACATTTGGCCATTGGAAGGTGATTGAAACTGCCATATTCCTCCTCTTTAATCGAATCCAGCCATTTTATATCAGGAGGATCTTCCTGTTCCAGATAACCATAGTCATACGCCCCATATATAGAATCTGGAACATATGGCATGTAATAGAAATGATATACTCCTGTTTCGATTGCAGGACCAAAAACTATGTTGCACCGTTCGTTATCAACATTTATCCTGTGTATATTCCGGACGGTATCTCCCGTAGAAGAATTTATGATAAGAAACTTTTTGTCTTCAGGATTTCGGTCCCTTCTTCTCCATAACAGGTCAAGTATAACCGCATTGCCACCCTTTCTAATATCAAGAACTGCCCGATGATTACCCAATCCCACTTCCCATGGTTTATCACTGACAGTGAAACGAAGGTGACGATCATCTGAATAGCAGCCTGAACCAAATAATATCCCTAATCCTATTGTAATTGTTAATAAATTCCCTATATGTCGTATGTTCATATTTAATAATCCAGGTACCGAAACATTTAACCGAATCTAATAATTTATATTATAAGGTCATGGGAATACCTTTCTCATTTTTTTATATTGGGCAATTCGAAATTAGTTCTAGAAGTATAATAAAAGATTTTAGATCAAACATGGCCATAAATAATAAAAAATATGTTGCGATTGGACTGGCGGTAGGTATTGGAGCCGGTGTCGCAATTGGTGCAGGGACAGATAATCTGGCCTTAGGACTGGCCGTGGGTGCGGCTGTTGGTCTCGCGCTAGGTACAAGGATGATGCGGCGTCAAAAATAGAAAGACAACGATTCCAGCAGAACGGATCTTTCCTGATCAACTTCTTCTTAAAGATAGGGGTTACGGAATGATCTGGTCATGGCTTACGTTAACAGCAGCGCAAAATTTTCTGTAGGTTTAATTATTTGCAAACTAAATGCATATTTTTAAATTGGAGATGGTTATTAATAATTTTCATAAATAAAATATATCATGAACCGGTACTTGAATTTTTTATTGTTCATCTGCTTATTATATTCTTGTGAATCCAGGACAGTCCATGTCACCGATTCAAATGATAAGACACGGGAAGACAATAATATTCGAAATTACCTTTCACATGAAGCTGGGGAAATCACGAATAATGCCTTATCCGGAATTAATACTCCAGAGGAATGGGATGGAATCAGGTCTGGGAAATTAAAAGAATTCCAGAGTATGATCAGCCTGGGTAGTATGCCTTTGGAAGGGGAGCGGCCGCCTTTAAATGTTAAGTATACCGGAACCATACAGATGGATGGTTACCGGATCGAAAAATTGTATTACGAATCCCTGCCGGACTTGTACGTTCCGGCAAACCTGTATATTCCTGACGGTATAACGGAATCCGTACCGGCGGTTCTTTATCTATGTGGTCACTCCAGGACACAAAAAACCCATTACCAGGCTCATCCCAGGAAATTCGCTGAGTTGGGATTTGTCTGCCTGATCGTGGAAACAATCCAGTATGGAGAAGTTTGGGGTGAGCATTGGGGTTGCTATGACCGGGGATGGTTCAACTGGTATAGCCGTGGATATACACCGGCGGGTGTGGAGGTATGGAATGGGATCAGGGGATTGGACCTGCTCAGTGAACTTCCGGAAGTTAATGGTGACAGGATGGGTATTACAGGGATTTCCGGGGGAGGAGCCATAAGCTGGTTCATGGGGGCGGTGGATACCAGGGCACAGGTCGTTGCCCCGGTTTGTGGTAACAGTACACTGGAAGCCCAGATTGCAAAACGTACTATCGACGGACATTGTGATTGCATGATGATGATTAACACGTATGGCTGGGATTTTCAGGATATCGGTGCTCTGATTGCCCCAAGACCGCTATTCATTGCCCAGGCAGACCGGGATGGATTGAATACGGTCGAATCATCTGAAAGAGTGTATACGGAGCTCAGGGATTTTTATTCCCTGCTCGGTGCTGAAGAAAATATCGATTTTATTGCCACACCCGGGGGCCATTCTTATCATAAAAATTCGCGGCAGGAAATATTTTCTTTTTTCATGAAACATCTTATGGATAAAGAAATTGACCCTGAAGTAGCAGGAGATGTGGATGAATCTCCAGAGGCTATGCTTGACAATGAAACCTTAATGGTCTACCATGAAGGGATTCCTGCCGATGATCGAACAAAATATATTCAGGATTCTTTTATTCATCTTGCTGAGGCTCCGGAGATAAAAAATGCCAAAGATCTGAATGAACATCGTGAAAAGGTAGTGGAACAATTGAAAGAAAAAACATTTCATCAGTTCCCTGATATGACAACTCCATTTGATCCTGTTCTGGAATTCAGAACACTTGATCGAGCTCAATATGGCAGCGATATATACAGTTTTATTTCAGAAGAAGGTTGGAGGTTAAAGGTGGATTTTCGATGGAGAAATCCAAAGAATGAAAAGCGTCCATTGATGATTGTGTTAAAAAGCCCGGGAGAGTCCCGATGGGCATCTGCGGAGTTTATCTCAGGACTGGATGAGAAGTGGAATATAGCCTATATAGAAATCAGGGGTGTTGGAGAGAATGGCTGGGCCCCCGAGTTACAGTGGCATGTCCGGCGTGCTTCCGCATGGACCGGCCGAACCATTGCTTCCATGCGGATTTATGATGCCTTGAGATGCCTTGATTTTTGCAGAACATTGGAAAATGTAGATGCCACTCAAATCGGATTTGCCGGGCGAAATGAGATGGGAGTAGTAGCCCTGTATGCTGCCCTGCTGGATGGCGAATGCCATACCTTGGTGCTTAAGGATGTTCCCGCCACACTTGATCTGCCCGGTGCGAAGGATGGGAGGGATGCTTCATTTGAATTGTTAAATGCACTTCAGGTTACGGATAATTATCAGCTGCCGGCATTAGTCAATCCGACTAAAATAGTGTTCCTGGAGGGAATGGAGGATCGATATAACTGGTCAATTGATGTTATAAAAGATATTGGTGCTGAGCCTTCAATTGAGATCATAGAGAATCTGGGGAACTAAATTATTGATGTGAGGGGATTAGGTTTCAACTGAAATCCAATTGATAATTGATCTAGAGGAATTGTGCTTATATTATTGTTCAACTGATAATAGGCCATGAGAAATTTCATCTCAATTGATATTGAATTGGGTATTTATATTTGGAATTTATACCTGAATTAATAATCAATATGTAATTATTTAAGTGGCATTCCACCTAAATCAAAATTCAAAAGGTAATTCAAGCCCAGGGATTATAATTCCATTAATATTCAAAAGGGTTTTCGATTCCGGAATTATAGCCCGGATAATATCCCTTTCGTAAATTCAGTTAGGGAAAAACTATTTCGAATTTCATTTAATAGACCCTCCAAGTTATAAGCAGGTACCCGATCAAAGAATTTCATCAAGCCGGACCGGCCTGCCTATTTTCACTGATTTTTTAGCGGCAAGGCCGATTGCGACTGATATCAATCCATCTGTCCCTGAAACGCTTAAAGACTTTCCTTCCAGAATAGCTTCCACAAATTCAACCATTTCGAGGTAATAAGATTCATTATATCGCTCCATAAAGAAATTCAGGGGGAGTGATTTATGTGATCCTGATCCATCAAGAAGCTCATGATTCTCCGGTAGATTATTATCAATTTTCGCCATACCCCCGGATCCGAATATCTCCAGCCGCTGATCATAGCCATAGACAGCTTTCCTGCTGTTATCAATCACGCCCATTGCCCCATTTTTAAATTGTAGTGTTGTAATTGCTGTATCAATATCGCCCATCCTGCCAATTTCCTCATCTATCATGACCGTACCCTTGGAATATACTTCAACAACTTCATCCTGTACAATAAATCGAGCCATATCGAAATCGTGGATAGCCATATCGAGAAACAGGCCACCTGAACTTTTAATATATTGAGGCGGAGGAGGCCCCGGATCACGACTGGTTATTTTCAGTATCTGAGGATCTCCGATTTTACCTTCGGAAACCAGCTCCCTAATTTTCGCAAAGTTTGGGTCAAACCGTCTGTTAAAGCCTACCATCATCTGTATGCCGGCCTCATTAACGATCTCTAAAATATTTTTGATCTTATCAAGATCAAGATCTATTGGTTTTTCACAGAATATATGTTTTTTCTGGTCCGCACATGCTCTTATATACTCGGTATGTGTATCAGTCGGAGAGCAGATGATCACGGCATCAATATCAGCATGATGTATGATATCCATCGGATCTTTGGAAGCCGTGGGTATTCTCAATTTTCGTGTCAACTGTTCAGCTTGATCCATATCGGGATCTGCAATGGCCATCACTTCAGCTTGCTCAATCCGCTGTGATATGCTTGTAGCATGTACCTTCCCAATCCTTCCGGCTCCGATTATCCCCAGTTTTAAAGTTTTCATATTTAAAATTTTCTAAAGTCCGATCGATCGTAAAAACTCCCTGTTATTTAAGGCACACTCTCTGGGGGATCCCATTCCCGGAAGCACATCCTGTTCCACCACAATCCAGCCATCATACTCGGATATTTTGAGTTCATTGGCAATTGTTTCAAAATCGATTTCACCTTTTCCCAGTTCACAAAAAACCCCATTCTGAACAGATTTAAAGTAATCCCATCCCGATTTTCTGGACCTTTCAGCAATATCCGGATGACAATCTTTGAAATGGACATGCCAGATCCTGTTCCTGAATTCCAAAAGAGCTTTAAGGGGATCTCCTCCGCTAAATTTTAAATGCCCGGTATCAAGACAAAGTCCCAACATTACTGGATCCGTTAACTCCATAAGCTTTTTTACCTCATCGTAGGTTTCTACAAAACCAGCACAATGGTGGTGAAATACTGTTCTCAAACCAGTTTCGTGCCTGACCTTAAGGGCAATTTCATTGGCTCCTGAGGCAAATATATCCCATTGAGTTTTACTCAGGCCCATTTCAGGCTTTACCCTGCCTGCATTTAAAGTACGAACCGGATCTTTTCCATTATCATCGGATAAAACTATAAATGCATCTGAATACCCTGCATTCGTCATCAACTTTGCAGTTTTAACAGCCACTTCTGCTCCTTTTTCATGGCTTGCAGGATCTGATAACCCTACTGGAACAAAAGCCCCTAATAATTCAAGTTCTCTGGTGCTGATTTCCTTCTTCAGCAGAAATGGATTGGTGGGCATAAAGCCCCAGTCACCCAATTCGGTACCTGAATATCCGGTTTCTCTGATCTCATTAAGCACCTGCTCATACCCGGCTGCTTCACCTTCCAGGTCAAACTCCAGTACACCCCATGAACAAGGAGCATTTGCTATTTTCATCATGGATTATAATTTTAAAATTTCCTGGTCCATTCTTTAGGCCAACGTTCTATTACAACCTTGGTTTGTGTAAAAAATTCAACTGCATGTTTTCCCTGACCATGCAGGTCTCCAAAAAAGCTATCATTCCAGCCACTAAAAGGGAAAAAGGCCATTGGTGCAGCAATACCTATATTAATCCCGATATTTCCTGCATTGGCTTCATTCCTGAATTTGCGGGCATAGGATCCGTTACTCGTAAATATGCAGGCCGCGTTTCCATAATTATTCTCATTGACCAGTTTAATCGCATCATCTATGTTTTCAACATGGATTATGCCCATTACTGGTCCGAAAATTTCTGTCTTGTTAAGATCCCCATCCGGGTTTACATTCTCCAGGATGGTTGGTTTTACATAATTTCCTTTTACATACCCGGGTACTTTTGCCTTTCTGCCGTCCAGGAGCATAGTTGCGCCTTCATCAAGACCTTTTTGTATCAAATGTTCCGTACGGGCTTTACTTTCCTGGCTTATCAAAGCGCCCATCTCTGTTTGGGCTTCAAGGCCATAACCTGTTATCCTGGTTCTTGCAGCTTCTACTATAGCCTCAGTAAACACCCGTTTATGATCGCCGACTGGTATTATGGTGGAAGCAGCCAGGCAACGTTGACCGGCACAACCATAGACGCTGTCGCTGATAATTTTTGTAGTGATCTCCATATCGGAATCAGGAAGTACCAGTACCGGGTTTTTAGCACCTCCCTGGGCCTGCACCCTTTTCCCATTCCTTGCTGCACGTTCATAGACATATCTGGCAACTTTTGAGGAACCAACAAAACTCACAGCTTTTATATCCGGATGATCCAAAATGGAATCCACTGCTTCCCTGCCTCCATGAACAAGGTTCACAACCCCCTCCGGCAAATCAAGTTGATCGATCAACTCGAAAATCATCTGCATCGTTTTAGGAACCTTTTCGGAAGGTTTTACAATATAGGTGTTTCCACAGGCAATGGCATAAGGCAGAAACCAGAAAGGGATCATAATAGGAAAATTAAAGGGGGCGATGCAGGCGGATACACCCACGGGTTGCCTGATAATGAATTCATCTATTCCCACTGCAATATCCTCTGAAAACTCACTTTGCATCAGAACAGGTATACCGCACGCTACTTCCACATTTTCTATGGCCCGCTGCATCTCTGCCTTTGATTCCGCCAGGGTTTTCCCACATTCCATGGTACATACCCTGGATATTTCCTCCCGGTTATCTTCAAGCAAGCTTTTCAGCTTAAACAGATACTGTATCCTTGCTGTAGCCGGGATATTTCGCCATTTTTCAGCTGCCCCTGAAGCACTTTTTACGGCTGATTCAACATCCTGCTGATTCCCGAGGGGAACTTCCCATAATTTTTCCTGTGTTCCGGGATCGATCACATTGATTTTATCAGAAGAATGACTTTCAGTCCAGCGACCGTGGATATAGTTTTTCAGTAATTTCATTTTATAAATAATATCTTTGTTTCTCTCTTCCTTTTATATATTCCTTATACGCTTTTTTAACGCTTTCTTCTGTCGAAACCTCAGAAATGGCTACATCCCACCATCCATATCCTTCAACATTCTCGTACAGATCCGTTTCAATGGTTAAGACAGTAGTATTTTTCTGTTTCTTCGCTTCTCTCAGAGCTTTCTTCAGAGAGGGGATATCCGTGCATTCAATTACATGAGCGCCCAGGCTTCTTGCGTTCATCGCAAAATCAACCGGCAACTGATCTCCGGTGAGTTGCCGTGTATCATTATCCCTGAAACGGTATTCCGTACCAAACCGTTTTCCTCCAATCGATTCTGACAAGCCTCCGATGCTTGCAAATCCGTTGTTGTTCAGAATCAGTATGATCATTTTAATTCCTTCCTGTATGGAAGTGATGATCTCCTGGGATAGCATCAGATAATTACCATCGCCCACCATTACGTAGATCTCTCTATCCGGATCAGCCATTTTAGCTCCAAGGCCGCCGGCGATCTCATATCCCATGGTGGAATAACCGTATTCAAGGTGAAAACCTTTAGGATCCCTGGTACGCCAGAGTTTATGCAGATCGCCAGGCAAGCTGCCTGCAGCACACAGCACGACGTCCTGTGGCCCTGCAAAGTCATTGACAGTGCCCACCACTTCGCCCTGGCTTACCGGAATACCATGTCCCAGGTTATAGATCTCCTCCACTTTTTTATCCCAACTCTTATTGAATTTTACCGCTTTCCTGTGGTATTCATCTTCCACCCGGTATCCATCCAGTAATGAGAATAATTCTTCAAGAGTTACTTTCGCGTCGCCCACAAGGGCAAGAGCGGCATGCTTGAAGGCATCGAACTCCGCTATGTTAATATTGATAAAGCGTACGCCAGGATTTTGAAAAGCTGTTTTTGACATCGTAGTAAAGTCACTGTAACGTGTTCCGATTCCTATGATCAAGTCAGCCTCTTTCGCAAAGGTAATAGCTCCCGGTGTTCCTGTTACTCCCGCCGCACCCAGGTTTTCAGGAATATCAAAAGGTAATGATCCTTTGCCTGCAAATGTCTCAGTTAACGGGATACCTGTCCTTTCAACCAGGTTCTTTAAAATTGATGTGGCATCACTATAAATAGTCCCTCCTCCGGCGATAATCAGGGGTTTTCTGGAAGATCTTATCCAGGTAACAGCTTTTTTAAGCAATTCAATATCAGGCCTGGGCCTCCCAATGATCCAATGTCGTTTTTCAAACAGCCCGGCAGGGTAATCCCATGCCTCAGTCTGTACATCCTGTGGCATCGCCAATGTAACGGTACCGGTATCAGCCTGGGAAGTCAGTATGCGCATGGCTTCAGGTAAAGCAGTGATCAACTGATCAGGGCGGTTTATGCGATCCCAATATCTTGAAACTGGTTTAAAACAGTCATTGACGGATATATCCTGGGAATGAGGCATCTCGAGCTGCTGTAAAACGGGTGCTACATTTCGTCGTGCGAATATATCACCGGGCATTAGCAGGACCGGGATCCTGTTAATGGTGGCCGCTGCTGCCGCAGTGATCATATTGGTAGCACCGGGCCCGATTGAAGAGATGCAGGCAAAAGTGGACAGCCTGTTCTTCATCTTGGCATAAGCGGCTGCTGTATGCACCATAGCCTGCTCATTCCTGGTCTGGTAATAAGTAAACTCAGGATGTTCCTTAAGGGCCTGACCGAGTCCTGCAACATTACCATGTCCGAAGATGCCAAAACAACCGGCAAAGAATTTCTCTGATTTGCCATCCCGTTCCACGTACTGGTTATTTAGGAATTCAATGGTAGCCTGTGCTACAGTAAGCTTTTTTGTTTTCATAATAATTAAAATCCAAATTTTAAAATCCGCCTTTTGATTCAATAAACTGCATCACTTCCACCTCGTAAGGCATAAAATTGGCGCATCCTTTCCGGGTAACCACGATAGCGCCACAGGCATTGCCCATCCTGGCAGACTTATAATTATCCCAGCCTTTTAAATAACCGTAAATAAAACCACTTGCGAAAGCATCTCCGGCTCCCAGGATATTCAATATCTCCACTGGGAAACCAGGCACTTTCATTTCCTTTTTTCCTTTTTCAAATACAGAGCAGCCTTCGGAACCCCGTTTTACTACGAGTACTTCCACGCCCAGGTCTAGAATGGTATTTATCCCATTGTTTATATTTCCCCTTATTTCGGGAGCAGATATCTGCTGATGTTTAATGGTGATCTGTTTAGGATCATTTAATACCGTCGCTAAAATTTCCTCCTCTGTACCTATCGCAATTTTTGCCCTGGGTAAAACCGCCCGTGTGGTTATTCCAAAAGCTCTCGGATCATGCCATTGATCAGCTCTGAAATCAAGATCTATAACAACAGGGATATCAGCTGATAACGCCTCTTCAGTAGCAAAGAAAGCTGCGCTGCGGCTGGGTTCTTTGTTCAATGCTGTGGCAGATATCTCCAATAATCGGCAATTCTTAATGTCCGCCCTGATCACATCATCGATACCTACCTGGCTGTCTGCAGCATTTTCCCTGTAATATACCAGGGGGAATTTATCCGGAGGTTCTATTCCTAAAATAACGGCACTGCTTCTCGCTCCTTTGATCCGGGGGATCAATCTTGTCTCTACATTTTCTTTTTCAAGGAAGTTAATGATAAAATCAGCAACCTGGTCATCTCCTACACCAGTAAGCAATGCCGATCTCAGGCCCAGCCTCACACATCCTACAGATATATTGAGAGGGGATCCGCCCACAAAAGCCCCAAATTCCGAGATATCCACAAAGGCTGCTCCAATGTTATTGGAATACAGGTCGATGGACGACCTGCCATAGGTTATTACATCATATTTTCTTTTTGCCATTTGATTTGTTTTACTTATTCATTTCAATCCCCACCATAGGAATCCTTGGATCCTTCCCTTTCCAGGAGTTGTAGATCCAGGCATGGTCAGGGTCATCAGAATTGGCCAGCAACTGGTCACTTCCCGTTAAAAAGTTTAAATAATATACATTATAACCATGCCCGGCGACTACCGGATGATACCCTTTCGGAACCATTACAATGTCATTATTCCTGGCAACAGTTATTTCATCCAGGGACCGGTCATCGGTATAAACCTGCTGGATGGCATAACCCTGAGGCTTGTCTATTTTATAAAAATAAGTTTCTTCCAGCCTGGCTTCCAGCACATTATTACTCTTGTCTACCTTCCGTTTATCATGTTTATGAGCTGGGAAGGAACTCCAGTTCCCCGAAGGTGTGTACACCTCCACAGATACAAGATGATGACAATCACTGCCAGGAGGTAATATACTATTTATCTGCCTTGTAGCATTATCGCCGCCTCTGATCTCAATTCCCATGTCATTTACTTTGTGAGGGTCGATGAATTGCACCGGATGATCTTGGTCAGTCATGCACCAGCCATAGGCTATGTCCAATAGTTCTGACTCTGCCTGTAATGTAAATCTCTGGTTGCGTGGGAGATATACTGCGTGTGGCAATCCGCTGAATACATCCTTCCTTGATTTTTCCGTAATCCACGATCCGGAATCTGTATTAATGGAGAACCTACCACCCAGCAATACAATCAGCATCTCATTATTCTCCGTTTCATGATTCCATTTTTCACCCTTTTGCATGGTCCTTGCTCCAAAATTCAATAATTCCCATCCTGCTTCCTGGTTAGTAAGATGCTGATATTCGCCTGGTCCTGTATTTGGTTTTAACAGAAGAGGGTATTTAGGATCTCTATTCATATTATCATTTTACTTTTAAGGTTTCTGCTTTTCCCAGTGCATCCAGAATTTTGAATTTTCCAATCATAAAATCTTCATAGGCTTCCATATATTCAGACCCGGGAATCACAAGGTCAAAAAGTTCAGGAGAGTTTTTGAAAAATTCCCTGTGGACTCTTGCCCATATGAGGCGGGTATCTGTAGCTATATTTATTTTACATACTCCCAGTTGAATGGCCTTTTTAATGGATTCATTATCAACTCCCCTGGCTTTCATTGAAAGAGAGCCTCCTGCAAGATTGATCCGTTCAACTTCCTCCAGCGGAACAGCCGATGCACCATGGAGAACCAGGGGGAATCCCGGTAGACGATTGCTGATCTCTTCCAGAATATGGAATTGAAGACCCCCTTTTCCGGAGAACTTATAAGCACCGTGACTTGTGCCGACAGCAATAGCAAGACTATCACAACCGGTCTCATTAATAAAAGTCACGGCCTCATCGGGATCAGTATAATTCGCCCTGGAATCTTCAATGCTTTTATCATCTTCCACGCCACTCAGGACACCTAATTCCGCCTCTACAGTTATGCCAGAAGAATGTGCTTTTTTTACAATCCCTGAAGTAATTTCTATGTTAGTCTGGTAGCTTTCATGCGAGGCATCGATCATCACCGAATCATAATGTCCTGAGCTTATGGCATCGAGGCAATGTTCCGGGGTGCCATGATCCAGGTGGACAGAATATATGGTATCCGGATAGATCATACCAGCAGCATCTATCATGGCTGAAAGCATATCAGGATGTGCATAGTTTCTCGCCACGGGAGTTAATTGTACAATAAATGGAGCCTGAGCTTTTTGGGCACTGCGAAATAAACCATGGATCTGTTCGGCACAAAAAACATTAACAGCAGCAATGCCATATTTACCATAACAATTATTAAATAATGTGCTCGTGGGAACCCGCATTTTCTTCAGATACATTAAAATAGGATGCTAATTTTTGTCATCCTTGTCTATATAAAATTATAAAAATCAACCTGGTATAAAAATTATGGATCAATAAAATATGATATACAACAGGAGTGTCGCAATAAAAATTAATAATCCCCATATTTTCACTGTTTTCGACACGCTGGTATATACTTTGAAACGTTCCGGCATTTGTTTCTGATCCATAAACGGATAACGTTGAGTGTAAATAATAATAAACAGGGATATCAAAATAAAAGTAATGGCCATATGATGCAAAAAGGCGATATCCGGCAATAACCACAACAAAAGACCATATATTGGAAAATTCAATAGCATCCCCCAAAAAGCGGCCTTTGGGGGGACTTTTTTCCAGATTATCCCGAATAGAAATGCAGCCACAACCCCCGGTTGGATAAATCCCCAGAATTGTTGGACAAAAAAGTATATGCCTTTATCAAAACTGCCAACGATGGGAGCCCAGATGCATCCTACCATCACCAGGGCCAATGTTGTGATCCGTCCTACTTTAACGAGATGAGAAGGATTACTGTCCTTTTTGAAATATGAGGAATATATATCCATGGTAAAGATAGTTGCCGAGGAATTCAGCAGAGAATCCAGGGTGCTCATGACCGCTCCGAAGAGCGCGGCGAACATAATCCCGATCATCCCGGTGGGGAGGATCTCTTTGATAAGATAAGGATAGGCACCGTCAGCGTTGGTTATTGCATCTCCATATAGCTGATAGGCCATGATTCCCGGGAATACCACAATAAATGGGATCAGTAGCTTCAGGGTGGCACCGAAGAGTATTCCTTTCTGTCCTTCGTGGAGGTCCTTAGCCCCCAGCGTTCTTTGGGTTATAAACTGATTAAGCCCCCAGTAAAAAATGTGGGGTATCCATAGACCACCAATAAATACCGCCACCCAGGGCATCTCAGGATGATCCCAGGGCAAAACCGTATGCAGTTTATCTCCTGAACCCGAAACAAAGTTTTCCCATCCACCAACTTTATTTAGTGCGAGGAAAGTAACAAAAAGGCCGCCTATGAGCAGAGTTCCTCCCTGCAGGAGGTCTGACCATACAACAGCTTTTAATCCACCGTATACGGTATACAGTCCGGCAACCAGTCCTATTGCCCAAATCCCGGTGATCATATCAATTTCAAAAATTGAATTTAAAGCCAGGGCACCTGAATAAAGGACAGTCGCCAATGTGATCAGAATATAAAAAAATAGCATGAATATGGCCATCAATAACCGCACCGACCTATTGTATCGATATTCAAGGTATTCAGGCATAGTGTAGATGCCGGATCTGAGAAAGGTTGGAAGAAATACTACAGCAATTATAATAAGTGTAAATGCGGACATCCACTCAAAACTGGCGATGGCAAGGCCCAGGCTGAACCCTTGTCCTGACATGCCTATAAAATGTTCTGAGGATATATTAGAGGCAATAATTGATAATCCAATAAGCCACCAGGTCAGTTTCCTCCCGGCGAGGAAGTAATCCTCGGTATTCTCTTCTTTCCGACTGGCATATAATGATATGGATACCACTACCAGGATAAAAACTATGAAAGTTATGAGGTCAATGCTTTCAAGTTTCATACATCATAATTTTATGAAAGGATATTGAAAATCCAGATTAATCGATGTTCGAAAATGTAATATAAATAAAGAATTCTATTTTCAGAATTAATATCATGTGATTTGGTTTAGTATGGATGTATTAATACTTGACTTTTCGAGTAGATCCTCTGATTTGGTATATTTCAAATTGACATGTAGGAAAATATGCGGCGGATGTTTATATTTAGAATTGAGAGTATTGCTAATGGAGATATCGAATACCGCATCCTTTACTTTATTTTATACCGATATTGAAGGCTCAACACAGATTGCCAAATCACTGGGGCAGGACTATGCCGTACTATTGGATAAGCATAATGAAATCATTAACAATGGGATAAAAAAATTTGACGGGAGGATCATTGACCGGACAGGTGATGGTTTCTTTATCATTTTTGAGAATTCTGTTGCGGCGCTCAAAGCTGCTGCAAACATACAGGTGGAATTCCAGGATATTTCATGGTCATTCAGCGTGGACCTGAAGGTCCGGATCGCCATACATATGGGGCAGATCTATCCTGTTGGCAATTTGTACACTGGCCTGGAAATACATCGGGCTTCCAGGATATGCAGCGCATGTCATGGCGGACAAATCCTTGTTTCAGGCCAACTCAAGGCCGCAATGGAAGAAGAATTACCCGAACACTTATCCCTAAAGGGACTGGGGAATTATCGGTTAAGAGATTTTGAGGAACCGGTTGAGTTATACCAGTTAATTGTAAAAGGACTGGCTTCAACATTTGAAAAACCAAATACAGAAGCTGAGATTCCTGTTGTAGGCGTACTTCCTATAGTAAACAAAAGCAGTGATCCTGAACTGGATTATTTTTCAGATGGGATCACCGAAGATCTAATAATAAGTATTGGCAGGACCAGAGGTTTAAGAGTATTATCCCGTGCAACCGCTTTTTCTTTTAAAGGAAAAGATGAAAATCCTGTAGAGATTGGAAAGCAGCTGGGTGCTTCTGTTATTCTGGACGGAAATATGAGATTTCTGGATGATCAGATAAGCATTAATATTGAATTGGTAAAAGTAGAGGATGGCATCAGTTTGTGGTCAAATAAATATGAAAAAGAGAAAAAGGAGATCCTGGCCATTCAGGATGATATAACCACCAATGTGATCGAAACCCTGGGTATCAAAGTAGAAGAGCGGGAACCTTCGAAGATCCAGTCACCGCATACCAGTAAGATAGAAGCCTACGAATATTACCTCCAGGGAAGAAAATATTATGATTTGTATAGCTTAAAAAGCATAAAATATGCTGTTGAAATGTTTCAGAAGGCCATTGATATTGATTACAAGTATGCACTCGCCTATTGTGGTCTTGCTGATTGCTATTCTTATCTTTATATGTATCACGAAGCCACTGAGGATAATCTTCAGATGGCCCAGCTGACCAGTCGGAATGCAGTGAAATTGAACCCTGCCCTCGCCGAAGCATTTGTATCCAGAGGTATGGTATTATCATTGAGTAAAAAGTATAAGGAATCAGAAGAGGCTTTTAAAAAAGCTGTGGAACTTGGCCCAACCTTATTTGAAGCGTATTATCAATATGGACGGATGAGCCTTGCAGCTGGAAAAATAGACCAGGCTGCCCGGTTGATGATCAGTGCCAACAGTGTACGAAAGGAGGATTATCAGAGTCTCTGCCTTGCCGGCCAGTACTATGAAAACCTGGGAGATCTTGTCAAATCCATTGAGATCAGGCAAAGAGGTGTTATGATTGCCGAGAAACATCTCAAGATCAATCCAGGAGATACCAGGGCCCTTTATATGGGCGCTAACAGCTTGATCGCCCTGGGTGAAAGAGAGAAAGGCCTTGATTGGCTAAACAGGGCGCTAACATTAGATCCGGAAGATGCCATGCTACTGTACAATGCAGGGTGCATCTATTCCATGTGTGACATGCCTGATGAGGCCTTGAATTGCCTTGAAAAATCAGCCAACAGCGGTCTGACTCAGAAGGACTGGTATATTCATGACAGCGATCTGGATCCATTGCGGGAATTGGAACGTTTTAAAAACATTCTCGATAAAATGAAATAATGAAAGTTCTTTTCATTATTGAAGTTTTAATAGGAATACAAATATTAAATTCCTAGATTACGATTTATTCCAAACTATTTTACAACTAAAAAAACCAAGGAGGTATCCTATGAAATTTATGGTA
>CBDUBA010000092.1:0-18609 GCA_965365275.1 uncultured Cyclobacteriaceae bacterium
CTGTGGTAATAACCCTCCTCGATGTATCCTGTCCCGCTAATATTGAAGTGTTCTGGCTGAAGGATGAATTACTGAAAAATAATAAAGCAATCAACCCAAAACACAATCTTAAATACTTGATCATTCAATGAAAATGTTTAATCGCAAAGATAATTAATTAATTATTACTAGTTTTTTGAAATCTTCATTTTTTGCACCATCTACTAAAGAACGAACATAAACACGATAAATGTATATCCCGGACTCTAGTTTTTTACCCGATCCTCCCCTTCCATCCCATGTGATGTCATTTACCCTGAAATCACTATTCACCGTTTCTCCTTCAATAACACGAACGAGGCTTCCATTTCTGGAATATATCTGTATTGTAACCTCAAGGTCCTCTCCTGACCTGTTATGTTCAAAAGAAAAGGTCGTCTCATGCCGGAAGGGATTCGGATAATTTAATAAATTTTTTATGACCAATTCATGACTTTCTCCAACAATAAATTCCAGATACTCCTCTGCCATGTTATTATAGGTATCCCAAACCCTCAAGGTTATAAAATGCTGGCCTTCTTCCAGCTCTGTAAACTGATATTTGAGGGTCCCACTGCGGAAGTCATCTATATCAGCTTTGTAGAAATTGTTAAGGGTATAGTTCACTTCATCATCCATATTGGCCACAATCCCCTCACTGATTTCACTTTGGGTAATGTTTATACCACTTTCATCGAATAGATGTGCGATCAGCATTGGATGATCACTGGTCAACTCACCATCTGTAAAAGTGGTATCCTCAAGATACATTTCAATTTCAGGTGCCAATTCATCCAAAACATAGTCATCTGAATTTCCACCTACAGGTATATCAATGTTCGAACCTGCCGCATCCAAATCGCCATTATGAGTGACTGCATAGAGACTGATCTTCCCATCTCCTATTTCATACGAGATATTCTTAGAGACCACAAACTGAAACTCATAACTTCCGTTAATCACAGAGACATCTCCCTTAAAAATCAGATTCTTCTGTATATCATAATTCATAACAGGATCCTCGGTGCCCAGGGTTTGCACCTGTTCTTTTTTATCGTAAACAGTAGCTGTCAGGATTCCATTGAAATCAGATAAATGTGACTGATCGGTATTAAAGATCCTTCCGGAAACTGTTACATTTTTCAATGCTTTTAATGTGTCAATCTGAGTATCAATTGGGATCTCATTGATTTCTTCAATAACAACATCCTGGTCAGGATAAGCCAGTTTCATAGAAGGATCGCCCAGTAATGAGAAATTCCTGTTTACGGATCCGTTCAGGCTTTCATTTTTAGTGTTCATAAAAACCTCACCAATAGTCTGATATTTTCCCTCCACTTTTCTGAAAACCTGACCATAAAATGACCTGTTCAATATATAATTGGTAGAAGCAAAAACTGGCCTGGAGGTAGTGACCAATCCTACGACACCTCCTCTTTTGTTGATCATGGCATATTCAGCCCCGGATCTCAAGACCGGATCATCATGACGCCCATACTCGCAAGTCGCTGTAACCAGGAACGGCAATTGATAGAGGTTCTCCCAACGGGTAACCATGGAATTATCCAGTATCTTTTCGGATGTCCATTGGAACTCATTACCATGTCCAGTGAAGTTCATGATCAGGGTACCGCTTTTTATGGCATCATCCACAGCTTTTCTTGCTTCAGGCGACTCCTGATTGTTTGGCTCTATAATCTGGGGATATGCGTCAACATATATTTTCCCAATATTGAAGTTAGAGTAAGCCGTGTCGACCATCACCGATAGCTTCTCTGCATCATTTGAATGCCGTATGCCGTCTGTACCGTCTCCATCATCGGCTACAAAATGGATGCTATTCCTCCAGGGTCCATAACATCTGGGATCTGATTCATAAATTATAATTTTATTTATAACATCGCTGGCTTCAAAAGAATTCACTACCGGAATTCTGCCTACTGAAATATCCATAACCTCGTCTCCCAGGAAACTCTCCTCCCATTCACCTTCACCATCATCCATAAAGCCAAAATAATCATCAGAGGAATAACTATAAATAGGATGCAGGGAATTTCGTGATTCATAAATGGGTATTAAATTAGTATTGCCTTCGATACGGTCCTTGTAATCATAGGAACCTCGACCCAGGAGCAATACGTATTTCAAAGTATTTGATCCACCCGCATTGTCATATCTGAACTTGATAAAATTCCTGATCGCTGAAATATCAAGAGCCCCGGAGGAAAATTCATTGTATACCTGTGTGGTAGTAACAACTTCAGTGGAAATCCCTCTTTGCTCCCTATGGTTCTTTAAACGTTCGGCAGACATGGAAAAATCCGGATGTGTGATAATAATAAACTCTGAAGTTGCCCTGCCATGCAGATCCTGGTTAGCAACTTTACCGGCAGGAAGTGGTAACAAAAGATTGTCTTCGGAAAAAATAATAAATTTTTTCAGTTGCGTGGTCTCTGTACCAAACTGGCTTCTGCCATTTCCTGTGGAAAATCTTTGGTTTAAAGGATTAAACGGATCTGTCACTTCCCAAATAGTATAATCTGATCCATCATCTGCTATGGAAAATGTTGAAATGGGATTATCTAAGCTTTCAACAGACTGAAAATAGGTTTGCGTCTCATAAATCCCTAGATCCCTAATGCACCATATGTTAAAAAAATCAAGGTATCCGGCTGACAGGTCATTACTGCTGCTTTTAACATACCGCATCTTCAAATCCAACTTATCGGTAGTCCCGGGAAAAATGCCGGTGCTGATACTGAATGTATCTGTCCGGGTCTTACCTTTGATGCCATACCTGGTCTCCGGTATAACATCCATTTCCTGCTGCCCAACCGTAAATCCATTTACTTCCAGTTCGAAATAAGAGGGATTGTAGGAAGCAGCCATCACAGAACTAATTATCTTTAACTCTTCATTTTCTGTTAAACCAGGTGTTTCAAACTCGTAATCATAGATGGTTTTCAAATCATATTTTTCGCCATACCATTCTCTTCCGGATTTCAGTATGCTCAATTGATCGAGTTCATACTTCAAAAGCTGATCAAAGGTTTTAATTATCGGATAATCATCTCCCAGATCCTCTTTATGGGTTATTCTCTTACCTGGTATATCAGATATGTTCAGAAAGTAAAAAGTGGTATCAGAATATATATTATTTACATAGTGAACATAATGCCCTTCAGAACCCTCCTTTAATTCCAGCTTATGAGGGGATAAACCATAAAACAGCAAATAATCATTCTGGTTAAACTGACCATCTTCTTCTCCAATGACTAAAACGCTATTTTCTTCAAGATCTTCCGGTACCGGTTCATCATTTTTCTGGGGGAGAAGATACCCTCCATTGCCGAAGATCCGCAGATTCCTGGGATCGATGGATGCAGGATTGATCCCCAGACCTTCCAGAAAACTGTAGTCTATCTTATATACACCAGATTCTGTTAGTGCGATCTTATACCATTCCCCTGTAGCCAGAACCGACTCGAAAGGATCAGATTTGCGATAAATAGCATCGTCTGTTGCTGATGCATTTCTTCTTTTGTATTGAAGAGAAAAAGATAATACCTTTTTAATATCTCCCGACAGGCTGTCGGTATAAAAAGGAAGAACCCAAACCTGCGTCCCGGCTTGACCCCCTGAAAATACGGGCTTTGTTTCAACAATTGGCAAGTTTTTGATTTCTTCAATATCAATCAGATCCATCTCCCCTGGATTTAAATCAAGCATCTGACCCGGTATAACTTGAATATCATAAATTTCTTTGTCTGGAATATTTATGGGGAATATGGGCAGGTAGGAATATTCAGCAACATGTATGGATCGCTCGAAATTCATTGCATTCTTAATCCCGCCATTCGGAATGGCTATAGGGGCAGGTTCATTCCATTCAACTACATATCTATCAGGATTATCAGTATTAATGGAAAAACCGGGGTGATTAACTGTAAGGAAAGCAGCTAAACTCAAATAAGTAATTACCTTGCCCACTGTTTTCAAATTCCTTTTACCTATATAAACGCCTTCCCGCTTGTAATATTTATAATCGGGACAGCAAAAATAACCACTATTTACCTAATAATCAGGCTATTTTCAAAATAAAGGACCCCATGGAATCCGTTGTGCATGATTCAGGCCTCGACCTTTCTTATAAATATATTCTGTGCCAGGGAAAGTAACACATAAAACAGGGTGGCAGGGAACAATCCTTTAAGATTAAAAATGATCAATAAAAGTACTGATACAATGGCTAGAAGCAAGCTAAGCTCATTTCCACCAATGGCAAACTGCTTGATCTTAAAAGACATAAACCTAAAAGGTACATTCAGCAACAAAGAGCAAATTATCGTAAAAGAAACAAGCCCCCATAAATTACCATAAACAATTGAAAATACCTCCCATTCAGCTTCCCAGCAGAATACAAGTCCGGCAATCAGAAAGGCGTTTGCCGGTGTTGGCATTCCCTTAAATACCTCTTTCTGGCTTTCATCAATGTTAAACCTGGCCAACCTGAATGCCGAACCAATTACTATAAGGAGGGATACCAGTGATACATAGGGTATTCCATATTCCTGAATCAAATGATATAGGAGAAATGCGGGTAAAACCCCAAATGTGATCAGATCTGCAAGTGAATCCAATTCCTTACCAACCCGTGACATGGCATCCAGGACGCGGGCTGAAAAGCCATCTAAAAAATCAAACACAGCACCAATCAGAATAAATATGGCCCCGTGAGCAAGATTTCCCTCATATATTGATATCAGACCCATACATCCGGAGAGTAAATTAAGAACGGTGAAGGTGTTGGGGATATATTTAATCAGATTCATATTTGAGCATTATCTCCGCAAAAGGGATTATTTCTTTTTTCCTCTGAGATCGAAGTCTCCGGTCCATGACCGGGATAAACGATCACGTCAGCTGGTAAAACAAAAAGTTTATTTCTGATGCTATTGATCAGTGTATCAAAATCCCCGCCCGGAAGGTCTGTCCTGCCAATGCTGTTCTGAAATAGTACATCCCCAGCTATACATAATTTACTGTCTTCTGCATAAAGGGCTATATGACCAGGAGAATGACCCGGTACATCAATAACCTTGAGGGTACTATTGCCCAGCTTTACTTCTTCGCCTTCTGAGAGGAAACCATCATATTCCGGTTCCCTGTATTGATTAAATCCATATGCAGGAGCAATCAGCTTACCGCTCTTGAGTACCTCCAGATCATTCTTCCCAAAGTAAAAGGGGATGCCATAATCATCCCTCAATTTATCCACTCCCAGAATATGATCGATATGACAATGGGTATTGATAATAGACTGAGGTGTTAGGTCACTATCGGATATATATTTTTTCAAAGTATCGTATTCCTCCGGTTCATAACATCCGGGATCCACAATAATGCACTTTGAATCATTTATGATCAAAAAGGTGTTTTCAGCAAAGGCATTGAAACAAAAAACTTTGATAGATACCATATAACTCAAATTTATTACAAATTTGCTCGTAAAACTACCAAAATCAAACAAGTATATTATTTACATGAAGGTTGATTACATCATTGTAGGACAAGGATTGGCCGGCAGTCTTATGGCCTATGAACTGCTGCAGAGAAAGAGAAAAATACTTGTTTATGATCAACCTGAAGATAATCATTCCTCAAGCGTAGCTGCCGGATTGTTCAATCCTGTAACAGGCCGACGGTTTGTAAAAACCTGGAAGGCCGATAGTCTGTTCCCCTTCCTGCATGATTTCTATCCATCGGCAGAAAAAAAACTTGGCTCAAAATTCTATTACAAGCTGCCCCTATACAGGCCTTTTGTAAATACACAAGAGCAAAATAAAATTATGCCTTATATTAATGATTTGGAAGTGAAGAGCTATATGATTCCGGCCCACTTTAAATCAAAGGCGCTCCATATAAATGATAAACTGGGTGGGGCTCATGTGCAGGGAGCAGGATTTCTGGATATCCCGGTCTTTATAGATTCAGTAAGAAAACATATTAAGGAATACGGAAAATATTTCAATCAAGAGTTTATAGAAGAGAATCTTAAAGTTAATACCGAAGCTATTCAATATGGTGAAATCTCATCAGAGAAGATCATCTTTTGTAATGGGGTGAGTGCTTCACATAGCAGACTATTTGGATGGCTTCCATTCAGGCCAGTAAAAGGAGAATTAATTTTTGCAACAATAAGCCCTGCTTTAGAGTTTATTTACAACAGGAATCTGTTCGTCTTACCCTTTAAAAATGAGATACATAAGGTAGGATCTACATATGATTGGGAAAGAATAGATAGTATTCCAACTGAAGAGGGTAAAAAAATGCTTGAAAATAAACTAAATGCCATTTTAGACGTTAATTTTAAAACCATTAATCATATTGCCGGGGTTCGGCCTGCCACAAAAGATAGGAGACCTTTTATCGGAAGGCACCCGCGATTTAAGAATATCGGCATTTTTAATGGACTAGGCTCGAAAGGTGTCTCCCTGGGCCCGTATTTTGCAGGAAAATTTATCGACAGTCTGGAAAGTAATATGGAAATTGAATTTGAAGCGAATATAAAACGATACAATTCTTTATATTAGTAGTTACATATATCGATTTGATAAAGAAAATGAAGCGTTTTGGATATTTGATTGGTTTTTTGCTATTGGTTCTGGTCTACCAGGCCAGCGCTCAGATGAGTGTGGATGAATTCGGCAAAAACCGCCTGCAATTCAAAACCTTCGATTGGAGATACTTAAGTTCCGAGAATTTTGACATATACTTTTATGACGGTGGTAACCAAATTGCCAAGGAAGCTGCTCAATACCTGGAGGATGAATTTGAAAGAATTACTGATCTACTAGGTTATTCTCCATACACTAAGACACGAATCTTCCTGTATAACTCAATATCTGATTTACAACAGAGTAATGTAGGTGTAAACAGAAGCAATTTCTCCGTAGGTGGTGAAACAGACTTCGTTAAACCTCAGGTTGAAATTGCCTACCCGGGATTAATGAGTGATTTCAAACAGGAGCTGGTCTTTAAAATCTCTCAAATGCTGATTAATGACATGATGTTTGGAGGCAGCCTGGGGGATATGTTCCAAAGTTCATATCTTTTGACACTTCCGGAATGGTATATCGACGGAGCTGCCAGCTATATAGCATATGGATGGGATGTTAAGCTGGACGATTATATGAGAGACCATTTTATCAATGGCAAACCAAAGAAGTTAAATAAATATCTTGGTGAAGATGCCAGAATGATCGGCCAGTCCGTATGGAATTTTATAGCCGAGCGCTATGGAAGAACCAATATCGCGAACATCTTAAATCTTACCAGAATTATACGTAAGGAAGATAAAAGTATATCAAATACACTGGGGATCTCATTTCAGAATTTTATTGAAGAATGGTTGACATTTTATATGGATGTCTCCAATTATGTGCTGACCAGCTACACATCTCCTGAGAGAAATAAAATCGAAATAAAAAATCGGAGAAACTACAGGTATCATAAACTGAAAATCAGTCCTGATGGTCGCTATCTGGCCTACTCAAGAAATTACCGGGGCAAATACAAAGTGATCCTGAAAGATCTGCAATCCCGAAAGTCCATTGACATAATGACCGGAGGATATAAAGTAATCAACCAGCAGATCGAATATGAACTTCCGATTATGAGCTGGATAGATAATGAAAATATCGCCATCATAACTAAGAAATATGGTAAGAACTTCCTATGGTTTTTTAATGTGAATTCAAGAAGAAGACAAAAGAAAGAACTTACCAGGCTAAGTAATATTAAAGACTTCGATGTTTCGGAAAGTGGAAACCTGGCAGTAATGAGTGCTGACCTTAACGGTCAGAGTGATATTTTCCTGATCAGCCTCAGGCGTAATTCAATAAAAAGAATCACCAAGGATATTTATGATGACATTAATCCAAAGTTCATTCCCGGAACAAGCAGTATTATTTTCAGTTCAAACCGGCCATCGGATTCACTTAAGGTGGATAATAAGGTCAATATCGAAGATCTAACAGACATATACAATTTGTTTATTTATTCCATAGACACAACAAGGAACCTTCTTTTCAGGGTAACCAATACCCTAAGCAGGAATTACAATCCTACTCCTATAAGTGATACTGAATTTTATTATATCAGTAACCAGCAGGGTATTGATAATTTATACAAGTTCAATATAAACCGTAAAATATATACTCAGATCTCGAATTTCAGATCCAGCATATTAGATTATGACCTGGCACCCAATAAATCCGGCCTGGCCTATACCATGCTCGATAATGGTATCACAAGTATATATTATGATCCTGATTTTGATCTTAATAAAAATACTTTCACTCCTCAGACAAGACGGCAGGAAGTTATCAATGCCAAATATGTTGCTGAGAAAATTCAGAACCGAAGGGTAATGCTGAAGGATTCTCTTACCCGTGCGAAAATTGCTGAACAGCAAAAATTAATTCTACCCGATCGCTCTTCCAGCGAAAATGAAGAGATCTTGCCGGATAAGGTAGAACCTATAGATGCTGATATGTCCGGTATTATAGATACAGATAACTTTACTTTCAGATCAGAAAATGATACCCCGGAAGTTCAGGCAGAAACAGACTCGCTGAATATGGAAGGAGAACGTACAGCCATCGATTCCCTGGCGGATGAAAATATAGACACCGCTGCTGGTGCCCTGCCTGATGAAAGTACGGGAATCCCTGGGGACACCCTGGCATTTGAAAGTATAGCTGATGAGATTCAAACAGAAGGAGAAAGTATTCCTGTGGATAGTACCTCGACGGATGAGCTGGAAGCAATGGGAGAAGAAGAATCCCTTGCTGATATCATTGAAAAGCAATATGCTGATCCAACAGTAACCCGCGAACCAGCACAAAGGCAATCAGGCCAGCCTGCAGTTTCATCCGGCGAATTTATTGACACGGATAACTATGTGTTCGATAGAGGAAATGTTCAGGAAACACAGAAACAGGAATCATTCCTATCAAAGTACAGGAAATTCAAAAAAGAGAATGAGATTTTAGGACCATATGATTACAGGACCCAGTTCAGCGCCCAAAACCTGGTTACTTCTTTTGTTATTGATCCGCTACTTGGTTTTGGAATCCAGCTTGAGATGGCCATGAACGATATGCTTGAAGATCATAAGTTTATAGGAGGAATTCTTGCTACCACCAATTTAAGAAGTGGTAAATTGTTTGGCGAATATCAGTATCTGAAGCACACAATTGATTTCAATGTGCGATATGATCGTAAATCCTTATACAGGGGAACAGAATCAGGGAGTCAGAAGTATGCTTTAAACCAATTCGAGATGGGGGCAGCCCTGCCGCTTAACAATACTTCCAGAATTGCATTAAAACCATTTTATGCAATGACCACCTATAATGACCTTGATGGCCTGACATTAACAAATCCTGCACCAAATGCAGAGACCTCGAATATGGTTCATTATCTGGGATTTAAAGCCGAATATACATTTGATAATTCAATAGCTACAGGTCTTAATCTCATCTCAGGATTAAAAGGTAAGGTTGGGTATTCGTTGTATCAGAGTATTGATGAACCAGAAAAAAGTTTCAGGAATTTTTACATCGACTTTAGAAATTATCAGAAAATCCATAAGGAATTTGTTTTTGCCACACGACTGTATTACGGAAGATTTATGGGGCCAAACCAACAAAGCTATCTTCTGGGAGGGGTTGACAACTGGCTTTTCAACGAAACCAATGTGTCAGGGCCAAATGATCCCCTGGTAAACCTGCCCCTGGTTGATAATAGCAATCAATTGTTCCTTCAGTATATTATGCCATTAAGAGGCTTTAATTACAACACATTTAATGGTACAAATGCGATGCTGGTCAATTTTGAATTAAGATTCCCTATCATCAAGTACTTTTCATCCAAGCCCATATCTTCAAGCTTTCTGCGAAATCTGTTATTTGTTGGATTCTATGATATTGGTTCAGCCTGGACAGGGAAGTCTCCGTTCGCGACCGAGAACAGTGTCAATACTCAGATCATCGCTAATGAAGGATCTCCTTTCCAGGCTCGTATCCAGAATTTCAAAAATCCATGGCTCTCTTCTTATGGATTTGGACTTCGTACTGTCCTGCTGGGTTATTATATGAAATTTGATCTAGCATATCCAATTGAAGATTATACCATTGGCAAACCACGATTCCTGGTTTCACTAGGCTATGATTTCTAATATTCTTTTTATCCAGTGTAAATCCATATGAAATTATTTTACAGAGCGTTTGGACATGGAAAGCCATTGATCATCCTTCACGGATTATTTGGAAGTTCAGATAATTGGCAAACCCTGGCAAAAAAATTTGCTGAAGAATTTAGAGTTTTTACTGTCGATCTTAGAAACCATGGACGATCTTTTCATCATGAGGAGTTTAACTACGAGGTTATGATGCATGATGTGGAAAATCTTATAAATGATATTGGACTTGAGAAAGTATCATTGATGGGACATTCCATGGGAGGAAAGATAAGTATGAATTATACATTGAATCACCCGGAAAAGGTCGAAAATCTGATCGTAGTGGACATAGCACCACGAAGGTATCAGGTATTACACGATGGGATTATCAAAGCCTTGAAATCACTGAATCTATCTGAATTTAAAAAGAGAGAAGAAGTTGACAATGCCTTAAGCGATATGCTACAGAATTTTTCTGTACGACAGTTCCTTTTGAAAAACCTGGTAAGAAAATCAAAAGGAGGATTTCATTGGAGAATTAATCTTGATGTGATCGATCGGAGCATACAAAATCTGGTGGCTGAAATAAATGCGGAACATCCATTTATGGGAAATACATTATTCATAGCCGGGGATAAATCAGATTATATAAGACCGGTGGATGAGGAACAAATATTAGAACTCTTCCCATCGGCAAAGATCAAATACCTGCCTGGTACCGGACACTGGGTGCATGCACAAGCACCTGAACTATTGTATAATACGGTTATCGATTTCATGAAATCCCCCTAAGATGTCTGCAGGAAAAATTTTTATAATACCAACACCAATTTCAGATGCTGATCCAGGATATGTATTATCCGAAAGGGTAATCCAGACTATTCATAGCCTGAATACTTTTTTTGTTGAAAACATACGGACAGCCCGCCGCTTCCTATCATCAGCAGGTGTCAGAAATATTCAGGATTTGCATTTTGAGGTTCTGGACAAAAATACGGAACCAAGGTTTTTGGAGCATTTGATCCATATTGTAAAAAATGGCGAGGATGCAGGGATTATGTCAGAAGCAGGTTGTCCCGGAATAGCTGATCCGGGCTCCGGTATAACCAGATTAGCACATAAAAACGGAATAAAAGTTATCCCCCTATCAGGACCCTCATCCATACTTCTGGCTTTGATGGCCTCCGGTTTTAATGGACAGAATTTTCAGTTTCACGGATACCTCCCCATCAATACGGAAGAAAGGAGAAAATCAATAATTAATCTGGAAAGAATGGTCTATTCTAAAAATCAGACCCAGATCTTTATGGAGACTCCCTACCGGAATAATAAAATCCTGGATACACTTCTAAAGGTATTAAGACCTGATACTTTATTATGTCTTGCTGTTGATATTACCTCAGGAAATGAGGAGATCAAAACGAAATCAATAAAGGAATGGAAAAAACAGGTGCCCGATATTCATAAAAAACCTGTTATTTTCTTAATTTATAAGTAATCCCCTTTTCAAAGAAATTATCTTTTGTTGTTTCAATTAAGTAAATCCTATTAATAATTATCACTTATTATAATTCAATAATAGAGAATATTTTCCGACTTTTAGAATTAGAAATCCCGGAACTTGTAAAAGTTTATCACACGTGCCTGAAAAATTGAAACTCATACTTAAAGTCCCTGTGATCCTATTAATATTATTGCCTTCCTTTTCCTTAAAAAAACCATTCCTCTCCGCTCCCACACAGTCTTTAAATGACAGCCTGGTCTTTGTTTCAGGGCATATTCAGGATTCCGTAACAGGTCTTGGCATAGGGAATGTAATGATCACGTATAAGGAATTACCTTATGGCAATTTTGTTGGAATTATAAAAAGCAGGGAAAACGATGGTTTTTATAATTACAGGACCTTTGGACATGAAAAATATCTCGTTGAGATCAAGTCAGATGAATACCTGGAGAAAATCGATACGCTATATCCATTTTCATTTCAAGGCAGTCAGATAGGGAGAAATTACCTTCTTACTAAAAAACCATCGGAAGAGATAATTTCTCTGGATAATCTGATATTTGATCTGGGAAAATCAGAAATAAAACCTGAATCATTTGAAGAGCTGGATGCTCTTGTAGATTTAATGAAGGTAAATCCTGAAATGATAATTCAGCTCGAGGGACATACTGATTTCAGAGGAGGGCGATCAAAAAACTTAAAACTTTCACAGGAGCGTGTTAAACAAGTTAAAAATTACTTAATTCACGGTGGGATAATGCCTGACAGGATCCTCACAAAAGCTTTTGGAGGTTCAAATCCCTTGAGCTGGGAAAATTCTGAAGAAGCATCGAGATTGAATAGGCGTGTGGAGGTCAGGATAATAAGTCGCTAAAACAGCAAAAATGACAAAAACAATAATCCATATAGTTTTAATCCTTTTGTCAATTAGTACAATAGCTCAAGAAGTACAATGGGCATCCAAGGTTATTGATTATTCCTCGGAACTCTCAGATAAAGAATATGCAGCAGAACAAGTAACCGGCAAACCAGATGTCCTGCCTCAGGGTGGCGACAGTCCGAATGCATGGATGCCCCTGAATCCTAAAAATTCTGAATATATAAAAGTATGGTTTGATAATCCTATACCTATTCAGCAGATTGTTATCGCAGAATCTTTCAATCCAAGCGCAACCCATCAGATATATGCTTACGATAATGAAGGCACGGAATACCTCATAAATACTTTTTCACCAGGTCCCATTCCTCAAAAAGGAAGGCTGTTGCATGTATTTATTGAACGGACCGATTATGAGGTCACATCCTTGAAACTTGTTCTTGATGGCCTTTCTGTTCCGGGATATAATGGCATCGATGCCATTGGGATCTCCGATTCCAAAATCCCGATCGAGGTTGAGATTTTTAATGCGGCCAACGTTTCTGAAAAACTTGATGCACAAAAACTTAGCAAAAGCATTAATAGCGATTATAAGGAGATTCGTCCGATATTAACCCCGGACGGTAAGACTTTATATTTCAGCCGGATGAACCATCCGGAGAATATTGGAGGCACCGATGATCCCGAAGATATATGGTATTCGGAATACAATGCCAACATTGAGGACTGGCTC
This sequence comes from uncultured Cyclobacteriaceae bacterium, assembly GCA_965365275.1. GTDB lineage: Bacteria > Bacteroidota > Bacteroidia > Cytophagales > Cyclobacteriaceae > JAGTVG01. Next base: position 13,379 of record CBDUBA010000092.1, read on the forward strand.
GATGCGGTAAACCCGGGACTTCCGCTCAATAATCGGGGGGCTAATTATGTCAGCTCGATCACGCCCGATGGCAAATCCCTCACGGTAATGCTAGGCAACCGATATCATAAAAACAAGGATATGAAGCCTGGTGTTTCAATAAGCACTATAAACAGTAGTGGATGGACAGACCCGGTCCCGGTGGACATAAATAATGCATTTATTGAAAATAATGACGGACATTATTTTCTGACCCAGAGCCGGGAATCCCTGATCCTTTCTGTAAACAGGTTTGATTCTTATGGAAGAAAGGATATTTATGTGAGTTTTTTATTGCCTGATGGCTCCTGGAGTGAGCCACTCAACCTGGGGAACACCATAAATACCACGAATGATGAAAATTCTCCATTCCTGGCAGCAGATAATAAGACTTTATATTTCTCATCCAAAGGATACAGCGGATATGGGGGGTATGATGTGTACATAAGCCGCAGGTTGGATGATTCCTGGAAAAACTGGACCGAACCGGAGAATCTTGGGAAAAGTATAAATAGTGCAGAGGATGAGATATTTTTTAATATCCCACCATCAGGAGATTTTGCTTATTACTCAAGAACTGACACTGAATATGATGCTGACATCTACAGGATTCAATTACCACTCTTTTTTAAACCTGAGCCAATAGCCCTTATGAAGGGACATATTTATAAAGAAGGGACTGGAGAACCAGTTTCGGCCAGGATCCGATATGAAGTATTTCCTGATGAAACGGGGATAGGATTTACCAATTCTGATCCGCTAACAGGGGATTTTGAGATCGTATTTCCCCTGGGCGCAAATTATAAATATTTTATTGACGTAAATGAGACCACATTGTATGAAGATACAATTCTTCTGAAGAATCAGAATAAGTATAAAGAAATTGAAAAAGAGATTTACCTGGATCCTGATCAGTTGGATGCAGCCCTTGCCGGAGCTGTTGTTTCTTCAGAAATATCCCGGGATACAGAGAACCGGAAAGCTGAGGAAGAAATCCTGCCTATTGAGATTAATGATGGTGTTTTGGCTATCGGAGTTCATTTTAATTTTGATTCTGATGTGATCTGGAAAAGTTCATACGATCATCTTGACAGGATAGTAAATCTTTTAAAAAGTACCCCGGTGAAAATCATACTTGCCGGGCATACCGATAGTATAGGTTATGAAAACTACAATCAGATCTTATCAGAAAAAAGGGCTAAATCGGTTTACAGGTATTTTGTCGATAAAGGGATAGATCCTGATAAGATCACAACCATTGGATATGGGGAATCAAGACCGCTTACTTCCAATAATACCATAGAAGGCAGAAGAAGAAACAGAAGGGTTGAGTTTATCAGGGCTGACGAGATGGAAAAATATGATCAAAAGTACGAACGATAGTTTTGTGTTTTTATTTAAGCGCCTAAACCCATATTTTTGCTGCCACCTCAATAGAGATTAATTATTGATTCATTAAAATGGATATCCTGCAAGGCATTTTAGAGGGAATTAAGGCACTGAGCATTCTGGAGGTTTTGGGTGTTTTCTTTGGTCTTCTCAGTGTAATCTATGCCAAAAGAGAAAGTATCCTGGTATTTCCTACCGGTATTATAAGCGTCCTTATATACGTCTATATATGTTTTAATGCGCGTCTCTATGCGGATATGTCTATTAATGCATATTATTTTGTAATGAGTGTATATGGCTGGTATTACTGGTCAAGAAAAGATGATACCCAACATAATACACCCATCACCAGGAATACTAAAAATGACTGGATCTGGAGTATAACCATTTTGCTGGTTTCATTTTTTATTTTATCACAGTTGTTAATCCATTTTACTGATTCTGATGTCCCCATAATCGATGCGCTCACAACCTCCATATTTTTTGTTGGGATGCAATTGATGGCAAAGAAAAAGATCGAGCACTGGCTGGCGTGGATCATCGGAGATTTTATTTCTATCCCTTTGTATTATTATAAAGGCCTTGTCCTGACCAGCTTTCAGTTCTTTGTGTTTTTTATCATTGCTATATTTGGATACTTATCCTGGAAAAAAACACTGGAGCTATCGAGAACTTAATAAAAATAGCGGTAGTAGGGCCTGAATCAACAGGGAAAAGTACCCTGTCTATGAAACTGGCAGATCATTATAGTACCTGCTGGGTTGAAGAATATGCAAGGGCTTATATTGATCAGTTAAACAGGCCCTACCAGCAACATGACCTGGAAATAATCGCCAATGGCCAGTTAGAGGCTGAAAAGAAGAAATCAGAGCAAGCTAACAGGATCCTGATCTGTGATACTAACCTGATTGTAATTAAGATATGGAGTGAAGTCAAATACGGTTCCTGTCCGGATTGGATCCTTGATGAAATTGCCACAAGCAATTATGACCTCCACCTGTTAACTTATATTGATATTCCCTGGATGGAAGATCCACAAAGGGAGCATCCTGATAAACGCGAATACCTGTATTTAAAATACAAGGAAGAACTTGAATACTGGGGTTTCAGGTATGTTGAGATACAGGGTAATATGAATGAGCGTGTTTCCAAAGCTGTTTCTGAGATCAATTCTTTATTATTATGTTAATTTTGATCCTATTGAATGAATATCATAGAAGAATATTTATTAAACCTTGGGTCATATCTTCTTGAAAGACTTGGACGCCATTATATTTTGTACGGTAGGACTATATTATAAAAGAATATTCAAGAATTAAATAAAGCATATAGGGTTAACATGTTATAATTCAGCCTGTAATATTTGTTAAAATACAAACAAATTTTATAACTTGTATTTTCTACAGACCTGATTCATAAATGAAACCCATTCTTATACCCTTATTACTCGTATTAACAGCGACTATTGTTACACCTCAGGAAGTCCAATGGGCGTCAGAAGTACTGGACTTCTCATCTCAATTTTCAGAATATCAATACTCAGCTACTCAAGTACTGGGCAAGCCAGATGTACTACCAGATTACGGTGATAATCCAAATGCATGGATGCCATCAAAACCTGATCGGATCTCCTTCATAAAAGTTGGATTTGAAAGGCCGGTACGACTCCAGCAAATTGCAATAGGTGAATCCTATAACCCGGGTGCGCTTTACCAGGTTTTCCTCTATGATGAAAATGACAATGAACAATTGCTGAATACTTTCATGCCCCGTCAAATAAATGTGAAAGGAAGAATGTTAAATATTTATCTGTCTGAAACACAATTTGAAGTGTCTGCAGTAAAAATAGTCCTGGATGGCAGTAAAGTGCCCGGATATAACGGAATCGATGCTATAGGAATCTCCGGAACAAACATTCCAATTGTTGCTGTAAAGGACGTGGCATTTCGCAGAAATCCAGGCCTTGACAATGACTGGTTGTTTCTCGGGGCGGAAGAAGGAGTCTCTGATTCGCGACCAGTTTTTCATAAAGAAAGTAATACACTATTTTTCACACGTTCGAACAGCCCACAAAACAGAGGTGGGGTTGACGATATCGGGGATGTATGGCAATCCACGCTGGATCCCGCAACGGTTAATTTTTCAGGAACTGCTTCCTTAGGTGAAACAATTAATAATAATGGTTTTAATGTTATGCATGACATTTCCGGTATACAAAATCAATTCAAAGCCCTGGTGGGAAATGTTAGTGGTACCGATAAAGTAGTCACCAATATAGCCATGGCCCGGAAAACCGATGGCGGTTGGGGGGAGATTGAGGAATTAAAAATAAAGAATGCACGTATAGGCTCATTTGATGCTGATTATACCATTTCTCCTGAAGATAGTATTTTAATTGTGGCAACATTACGATATGATACAGAAGGCGGACGCGATCTATATATTATGCATCAGGAAGAAGATGGAAGGTGGTCAGAACCGGAAAACCTGGGCGGAGAAATAAACACGACGATGGACGAATATGCACCATTTTATTCTGTAAGCGAAAAATCTTTATACTTTGCATCAAATGGGTATCCAGGATTTGGAGGCAGTGATATTTATAGAATTTCCAGATTGGATGACACATGGATGAACTGGAGTACACCTGAGAATATAGGTATAGATATAAATTCCGATATGGATGAAAAGTATTTCTATTTCGACGATTCAGACGAATACGCCTATTTTGCAAGAATGAATCCTGACAGTATATTTGGAATAGTACGGGTTGAAAGGCCTGTATTCCTGTTAAAAACTCCAATGGTCGCCGTACGGGGTAATGTACTAAATAAAGAGAACAATGAGCCGATTAACTCCGTCCTTTCATTGATGATCCTTCCTGAAGAATATAGCTTTGGACAGACCATATCCAACCAAACCACAGGAGCCTATGAGATCCTGCTACCTTCCGGGAATGAATTCAAGATCCTAAGTGAAAAAGAAGGCTATGAATTATACGAGCATACTTTTGCACTTGAAAACAGGGGAACTGAATATAGTTATGATCTGGATATAGTTATGGGACAGGCTTTACCGGAAGCGATCATTGCTGCTGCGGATAAAACTCCCGAAGAACCAGGGCCAACACAGGAAACAGAAGATAATAAGCAAGTTATTGAAATAAATGATGGCGTTTTATCTATTAATATCGAATTTGATTTTGATTCTGATGTGATCGGAAAAGACTTCTATCCCCACCTGGACAAAATTTTTAACCTTTTGAACAGCACACCTGTCAGGATCATACTGGCTGGTCATACCGATAATACAGGACCCGACAGTTACAATCAACGTCTATCAGAAAGAAGGGCAGAGTCGGTCTATAGATATATAGTGGAGAAGGGGATAGATCCTGATAAAATTATAACGAAGGGTTATGGATCTTCAAAACCCTTAACCTCCAACGCGACAAGAGAAGGCAGAAGAAGGAATAGAAGAGTTGAATTTATCCGGATGGATCAGATAAATCCAAACGACCAGTAACAAGACTTGCAGCTATTACCTTATATTGATATTCCCTGGATGAAAGATCCACAAAGGGAGCATCCAAATAAACTCGAATACCTGTATTTAAGATACAAGGAAGAACTGGAATACAGGGGTTTTAGGTATGTTGAGATCCAGGGGAAAATGAATGAGCGTGTTTCCAAAGCTGTTTCTGCAATAAATGCTTTATAATACCATATTTTTAAACTAATTTTGATAATACTTTGAGGGGTGCCTTAATATGCAGGCTGAGATTATACCCTTTGAACCTGATACCGGTAATGCGGGCGTAGGAA
>CBDUBA010000093.1:0-18258 GCA_965365275.1 uncultured Cyclobacteriaceae bacterium
GCGACTGGGAGAAAATGGAAGCCCTGTTGGATAGTGAAATGCCTGTTGCCTTCTCCTTTTCTACCTTTCTGAAGAAGATCTGGCCACTGGTTGCCTTGCTTCTGGTGATCCCATTGGGATGGTATTCTTTTGACCGGTTTTCAAGGGATGCAATTCCTGATCCTGGTACCTTAAATCAAATGGATAATATGGAAGCCAGTCCCAACACAATTAGTGATCGTATACTGGAACCACAAAACACTCTGGATCAATATCAAGATTCACAATCAATAGCAGGGCAGGAAATCGTCAGTCTGGATCCAGGAAATACCAAAGAAATAGAGGCAGATAATTCGTCTTCAGACAAGATGCCTACAATTAGCACATCGGGTGAAATGCACGAAAATAAAAATGTTGTTCACGGAAATGATATAAAAGAGGTTATTCAGGAACCTGAGGTGTCAGAAGGATTTATCATGGCTGGAAGTAATGAAATGAGATCCACTAATTCTGAACCTATTATTTATAAGATTCCTGGAATGCTGATCCCGGTATTTCCCGGTTCTACTGTTGGCAGCTTGGAAGATCCGGGCCGGCTCAAGGCGAGACCTGTTATAGATAATCCTGGAAATACCCGGCATAAAGTCTCTTTTTCTCTTGGAGCGGGTTTTAGCCCGGATTTCAGTATTGTAGGACTCGGTAATTTTGTTTCCCCGGGGGTTCGTTGGAATTTTATGGCTGAAACTGGAGTATCCAGAAGGTTCTTGATAAATACAGGTATAATCTGGGTGAAGAATAAATATGAGGCAAGTGGAGAAGATTACCATGCCCCTCCCCGTTACTGGAAAAAAGGCATCGCCGCGGATGAAGCCTATGGTGAATGTGTTATGCTGGATATCCCCTTAAATGTGAGATACAACTTCCTGATAACAGGAAGACACCAATTCTTTGTCTCTGGCGGTGCTTCTACCTATATCCTTCTGAAAGAGGATTATTATTTCGAGTACGACGTGGAAGACCCGGAACTGCCACAACACTGGGGAACAGATAAGGTAAGTGTTTATCCCTTTAAAATTGTGAATTTTTCAGTTGGATACCAGTACCAACTGGGTAGAAAAGGAGCTTTGCAGGTAGAGCCGTTCATTAAGATCCCTACTGCCGGGGTAGGCTGGGGAGAAGTCGATTTACAAACCCTGGGCATTTATTTTATGTATAAATACCGACTTGGCAGATGAGATGAAAGCAGAAGCGTTGAAACTGGAAATATTTCAGATGTCGAAAGACGGCGATCCTGAAAAAATAGTATTTAAGGTTATATCCGATGAGATACTGATCATAATTATAGTGAAGATCAAAACAACAGTTTATATGCACCATAAAATTATTCTAAACCAAAATTAAAACTCATGAAGAAGAATTTAATTAAACTAATTGGAATCATGATTGCTATTATCGTGGTTTTAAGTTCCTGTAGCGACTCCACCGAAGAGGCTGATCCCTGCCAGAATGGCCCGGAACTAAGTATAGATAATATAACCATAAGTATTGAGGGGCAATCAAATGGCGCCATAGAGGTAAGTGCGAATAATGGAACATCCCCGTTTATGTACAGCATTGATGGGATCAATTTTCAAAATACCGGCACTTTTACTGATCTTGAAGGCGACGACTATACCGTTACGGTAAAGGACGCCAATGATTGTACAGATTCTAAAATGGCCACCGTGGCTGAAGTTCCGGAGGTATCTTATGCCAATGAGATAAGACCGATCATTGATACAAATTGTCAGTTATCCAATTGTCACGGGGAACGGCAGGGAATCCCTTCTTTTGCCACCTATGCTGATGTGAGTGCAAATGCCAACGGAATTAAATTCCAGACTGGTAACGGATCAATGCCACCGGCTGGGCCGCTGCCTGACGCACAAGTTCAATTGATATCGGATTGGGTAGACCAGGGTGCTCCGAATAACTAACCAGGTATATACGTGAAAAAATTACTTGTTTCCGGACTTGCTATCATTTCTTTTGCTTGTACCTATGACAATGCAGAAGACTTATATGGAATCAAAGAATGTCCTCCTGAAGGTGTTTCCTTTTCGGACAGGGTTGAGCCCATTGTAAATACCAATTGTGCTGTTATAGGTTGCCATGCTTCAGGAGGTCAGCAGCCTACATTGGAAACTTACGAGCAAATCTCCTCGAATTCTGACAGGATCAGAACCAGGACCTCTAACGGCACAATGCCTCCACCTACTTCCGGCATTCGTCTTTCACAAGAAGATATTGACGATATCGCATGCTGGGTGGATGCGGGGGCTCCTGATAATTAATATGTTAAAATGATAAATCTTGAATTATGAAGGATATTCGAATTGCAGGCCTGCTGATTCTATTATTATTCTCTAATAAATCTCTGGCCCAAAAGTATAAATCCGTTTCGTCCTCGGTACATTTCTTTTCTGATGCACCAATGGAAGATATAGAAGCCAATAACCTTGATGGTCAGAGCGCGATAAACCTTTCAACGGGTGAAATTGTCTTTTCTATACCCATTAAATCCTTTGAATTTGAGAAGTCCCTCATGCAGGAGCATTTCAATGAAAATTACCTGGAATCGGATAAATATCCCACGGCCACCTTTCAGGGCACAATTTCAGGCTTTAACAAGGATGCTGAAGGATGGCAGAAAGCAAAGGCTCAGGGCAGCATGAATATCCACGGAGTAAGCAATGAACTTTCTGCGGATGGCGAGATCAGGATCGAAGAAGGTTCCATAGGGATTAAATCAAAATTCCCGATTGCCCTGGAAGATTACAAAATCAAAATCCCCAAAGTGGTCTTTTATAATATTGCAGAAGTAGTTGAAGTAACTATAATATTTACATATGAATCGATTGATTAAACCAATCCTGTACATAATTCTGTTTTTCTGGCATATCAATGCTATTGCCCAGGACGATCTGATGAATCTGATAAAAGATACTATTCCCGATGTGGAACCCGTGCGATCTATTTTTAATGGGACACGTATCATCAATGGGCATTCTGTCGAGACCCGAGGTGCAGGTACCCTGGAGGTGATCTTTATGCACCGGTTCGGGGCTTTAAATTCTGGTGCCTATAACTTCTGGGGACTGGACGAAGCCTGGATTCGACTGGGTCTGGAATACTCCATCACGGATGATCTTACTATTGGGCTTGGAAGGAGCAGTTACGAGAAAACTTATGATGGATTCCTGAAGTACCGGTTTGTTGAGCAGACAAAGGGCGCCCGTAATTTTCCCTTTACGGCAACCGCATTTGTCAGTATGGCCATTAACACCCTGAAGCCGACCGATCCGGAACAGGAGATCCAGTTTTCTTCCCGCTTATCCTATGCCTATCAGGTGTTGATGGCACGGAAATTCAACAAAAATCTCTCACTGCAACTGATGCCCACGCTGGTACATCGAAACCTGGTAGCTACTCCTGAAGAAAACAATGATATTTTTGCCCTGGGATTTGGGGGGAGATATAAAGTAAGCAGAAGACTGGCTTTAACACTGGAATATTATTACCAGTTCAATAATAATACCGAGCAGGTGAACTATGATGCTCTTGGCGTAGGACTCGAAATTGAAACCGGAGGCCATGTTTTCCAGATCGTCTTCTCAAACTCGCGTGCCATGATCGAAAAGTCTTTTATAACTGAAACAACCGGAAACTTTTTCGATGGTGATATACATCTTGGGTTCAATATTACCAGGGCATTTTACCTGAAAAAGAAAAAGCCAGGCACAGACTGGTAATCATTTGCTACTGGTTAATGGATACGGCTCATATTGCCAGTGGTTAATAGATCGAACTGATTCATGAAGGAATGCTATCATCCTGGGAGAGCTCTGACAAGTCCATATGATTTTGGAAATCTTTAAAGGAGTTAGTAATCCCGAATCCCACCTGTCGGGTTATTGATCAGGAAAAATGCCCTGCCAACAAGGTGTTCTTTGAGAGGCTTTACAATTATGTTGGCCCCCTTACTCAAAAGCTAGAATCAAGCTCGTGAAAGTATTCAAGAATTACTTTTCCTGCCTCCTCCAGCGATTTCCCAAAAGTAAAAATGCCTTCTTCATGGCCCTTCATCACAAGGATCTTCTTTTCCATCAGGTCGGTCTCCCGGAACAACCTGATTATTTCATAGGCCATCTCAGGAGTCCCATAGGCTGCTTGCTCACCTGTAGTTGGCACCTTATCCAGCAGTTTCAACCATAATGCTTTATGATGTACATGAATTACCCCATGTATATCATTACTTTCACCATAAATAACCCCGTGACTCATCGATTCGCTTGAAGCAATTACCGGTCCCCTACAATGAAGCAGGTTCTTATCGATATCAATATCGGTTACCAGTGAGTAATGATCAGGTGTAAGAACTCCGAGGCTTCCTGTTCCGGATCCCGATATTATAAATTGACTGGAATCATCAAAACGTTGACTTATATTTCCAAAGCCTATTCCATTCTCATAAACACCAATAAGGTTCATTTGATAGAGTTGATCCCTCCATGTGTTCAATTCTTTAAAAAACCGGAGTGGAAGTGCAGGACTTTTATCCCATCTGGCTTTGAATTTTATATAGCCTTCTTCCATATTGAATTATTTGATGGACTTCAGCTGCGTTGTTCAGGGAATAATTCCAGAATACTCTTCTCATCTGCTTTGCATATCCCTTTTTCTGTGATAAGGCCTGTAATCAATCGGCCCGGAGTGACATCAAATCCATAATTTGCTGTTTTGCTCGCATATGGCATGAGCAGTACATCATCTATTTCCGTACCATTCCACCCCTCCATGTACTTGACTTCCTTTGGGGATCTTGTTTCAATAGGGATCTCTTCGATCCCATTACGTATTGACCAATCGAAGGTGCTGGAGGGCAAGGCGACATAGAATGGGATGTTATTATCATGTGCTGCCAGGGCTTTAAGATAGGTCCCTATTTTATTGGCAACGTCCCCGGTCCTTGTCGTCCTGTCGGTTCCCACGATGACCATGTCAACCATCCCATGCTGCATGAGGTGTCCTCCCGTATTATCAGCGATCACGGTATGCGGGACACCATGTTCACCAAGCTCAAAAGCTGTCAGCCGACTGCCCTGGTTACGCGGACGTGTTTCGTCCACCCAGACATGGACCGGTATACCTTCCTCATGGGCCAGGTATACCGGTGCGGTAGCTGTTCCATAATCGATGCATGCGAGCCATCCGGCATTGCAATGGGTTAAGATATTTACAGGTTCTCCTTTTTTCTTTTTACTTATCTGTTTGATGACTTCCAAACCATATTCGCCAATTTTCCTGCACCCGTCAATGCTTTCTTCTGCCATCTGGTTAGCCAGTGAAAGGGCAATTTGTGATTGCCTGAGTGGATCAGATGATGATTTGATAGCATGGATCATTCTCTCAATGGAATTGAAAAGATCGACAGCCGTTGGTCTTGTTTTTTTAAGTGATTCTGCAACTTTTAAAATGTCATGCCTAGATTGTTTTGATAGCGTTGCCGCATACATTCCATAGGCTGCAGTTACCCCGATCAGAGGAGCTCCTCTTACGATCATATCTGCAATAGCCCATTCAAAATCCTCAGGTAGTCTAAGATCCAGAATCTCAAATTTAAATGGTAATACACGCTGGTCAATGGTTTGAACAACCCCGGGCTCATTCTCCTTAACCCAGATTGTTCTGTAGTGTTGCCCTTTGATTTTCATAAAGGAAAAAATGTGCTTGATTACTAACGATGGGTAAATTAAGGTAATATTTTAAAATTCAAAAGGAAATTATACAATCAGTTCTTATTATAACACACAATTGGAATAAACTTGTTATTCCAGTGCCAGGTTTAAAAGGAAAACCATGCTCATGGTCTGGTAAACCATCAAGCCAGGCTTCCCCGGAGGATCCTGGGAATAATACAATAATTAGGTCAAAGTGTTCCTTTTCTGTCATTTTAATCGGAGGGTTAAAAGCAATTTTTCAGGCATTTTTAGAAAATCACTCAAATTAGAAATTTTTTTCAGGGTTAAATGCACATTAAATACAAGCAATTCATTATTTTGCGGGCTTAATTAAATTTGACCATATGAAATATTATACATCCCGCCTCTCTTCTTTAATTGCCATAGTATTAATTGTTAACGCTGCGTTAGCGCAAAAAGCTGACAGGATAAAAAGCCAGATTGATGCATTAGCGTCAGAAATAGAACCAATCGTTATCGAATGGAGGCATCACATACATCAATATCCCGAATTGTCGAACCGTGAATTTAAAACTGCAGCGTTTATCGCTGAAAAACTACAATCTTTCGGTCTGGAAGTCCAGACAGGCATAGCACACACAGGTGTTGTGGGGATATTGAAGGGGGGTAAAGCTGGTCCCGTAATTGGATTGAGGGCTGATATAGACGCCTTGCCTGTGACTGAACGAGTTCCTCTCGAATGGGCATCGACGGAAGTCGCAGAGTATAATGGTCAGAAAGTAGGTGTAATGCATGCTTGTGGGCATGATACACATACATCCATTTTACTCGGAACGGCAAAAGTACTTTCTGAAATGAAAGATGAACTAAGGGGTACCGTGAAATTTATATTTCAGCCTGCTGAAGAGGGGGCACCAGAAGGAGAGGAAGGCGGAGCAGAGCTTATGGTTAAAGAGGGAGTTTTGAAGAATCCTGACGTGGAAGTAATATTTGGATTGCATATTTGGTCCACTTTAGAAACCGGAAAGATCGGTTATAAGCCGGAGGGAACGATGGCCGCGGCCAATTCCTTCAACATAAAAGTCATGGGAAAACAAACACACGGATCCAGGCCATGGGGAGGAATAGATCCTGTGGTTACCTCTGCAATGATTATTAACGGATTACAGACTACAGTTTCCAGACAGGCTGAGTTAACCAAGGATCCGGCAGTAGTAACTGTGGGTGCTATTCATGGGGGTGTAAGAAATAACATCATACCTGAAGAGGTGGATATGATCGGCACCATCAGGACATTTGATGAGGGTATGCGTGAAAAGATCTTTAAAGATATAGAACGTACCGCTACGATGATCGCCGCCAGTCAGGGGGCAACGGCTGAAGTACGGATCAACAAGGGATATCCCGTAACTTTTAATGATCCGGGATTAACAGTAATGATGCTGCCTTCCCTGCAGGCTACGGCCGGCATGGACAATGTTATCCTGCAGAAGGCGATTACGGGGGCGGAGGATTTCTCATTCTATCAAAAGGAGGTCCCGGGATTTTTCTTTTTTCTGGGTGGGATGCCCAAAGGGATGGACTCTAAAGATGCTTATCCACACCACACGCCTGATTTCTTCGTTACTGACGACAGCCTTATCCTGGGGATAAGGACTTTTTGTAATCTTGTGGTGGATTATCCTGACCTGAGAAAAAAATAGTCAGACTTATAACTATCAGATCCTGCAGGAAAAAGTCAAATAATTTGCGGGGAAATTAAGATAATCCTTAATCATGACATCAAAAATGATTAGGAGGTTATTGATCCATGCCAAGGGACCTGAATTTAAGTCCCTGATATTGATCTTAATTCAAGAAATGATGATCCTGAGGATACTGGATCTTTTTTAAAAGTTACTTAATAGAAATATCAGTAAAGATATCGGTGGCAATCGAAACAAAGTCCCTCATCCCATCCATCTTCCAGCTCCTTCGGATGAATAAAGTCCATGGCGTCGTTAAGGCCTGTTACCATTTCTTCACCTGCTTTGCCCTGTAATACTATAGTGTGGCATATATTGCAGTCTTTCCTGATCTTTTCTCCTGATTCACTGACATGATTATCATCATGACACCTGAAGCATCCGTTATAGGTTTTATGTCCTATGTGGTCAACATATGCATCCCAACTTACACCCATTTCAGGAAATATGTTCTGATTGAATCCTTCTATAATGCCAGCCACAGCCTGGTTTATATCATCAATTCTTGTTTCATAGATCTCCGGCATTTCTTCTTTATAGAAATCATGGATAGTGTTCTCAATAATCATTAAAGCGGTATCCGTATGATCATAAGGGTCCACAAAGATATCCATGGCAATTTTCTTTATATAAGGCAGGTCTTTCGGAATTCGGCCAGCAGTAATCCCATCATCTACGAATTCCATTGGTGTAAAATAATGATGTGATGGCCGGGTATGACAGTCCATACAATCCATTTCCCTGATCTCCGCATCCGCCATTCGCTTCTCGCTCAACATATTTTCTTCATCTATGTAAATGGTCTCCTCATTGGTCTCAAGATTTGTATATTTAACCCAGGGAATATCCAGACGGTTATCTCTTTTAGGAATATATTCGATTTTCACTTTTGGATTTATATGCCAGTGTATACCTTCAGAAAGTCCCTGTGCACTATGCGATGGTCCGGTTTTCATTTGAAGCCCAATATTCCATTCGGTATTCATACTATCAGTGAGATAATGTTTTTCATTGATCAACTGCCTGGCATAGAATTTTTCAGGCCAATGACATTTTTCACAGGTTTCACGCGCCGGGCGCAAATCATGAATCGGTGTTTCTATGGGTCTTGAAAAATCGTCTGTAAGTACTGCATAAACCTGTCTCAAACCGGAAAGTTTGGAACGTACATACCAGTCAGCGCCTGTTCCTACATGACAATCCACGCAAGCTACTCTGGCATGTGGAGAATTGTTATAGGCCACATGTTCAGGTTTCATTACCTCATGGCAAACTGTTCCACAGAATTCAACCGATTCAGTATAGTGGAAAGCTTCATAACTACCCAGAGCCGTGAGAAAGATGAAAAAAACAGTTCCTATGCCAAATATCGTTATGGCATTTCGATACCTGGAGACATTAAGGTCAATCACCGGCCATCCCTTGGCAATATATTCCAGCTCCCTTTTCTTCCTTCTTCTGACTTCGATCATCATTCCTATTGGGATGAGGATCAAGCCAATTATGAGGAATACAGGGAGGATTACAAACGTAAACAATCCGAGGTATGAGCTGGTATCCTCAAATAATATACCAACCAGGGTGAATAAAAGAATGAAGGATAAACTGATTACCGCAATAGCTGTACCTATAAAGGACAGCATATTATAATAGGATTTTGGTAATTTCATAATATCAAAAAATTAATATTAAACAATGAGACAAAATTACTAATAAAAGAAAGTCACATCTGGTATTAACTCATTGATTTATATCCTATATGCAGTGATATATGTCATAAATATTCGCATCTAGGAACAGGTCAAACTCTGTTTACAATATTTATTAAATGCAAAAGATAAAAGTAAGCCTATGTGTTAAAAGAGGGGAAGCCAAACGTAAAGAAAATTTGAAATTATACATGTAAATGATTATTCTGAGGAAGATTTCTTTTTAATCCATTTTGTATAATACATTGTTAATCCGATAGTAATGGCGGCAAATACGAGGAATGCAATTACTTTATATCCGATATCCATTTTAGCCATATCCACAAATAGTAAGTGTCCGCCGGTAAAGACCAGAGTCAAAAAGCCCATCCAGCGGTATTTTATATTCTTGAGTCCAATGCTTAACAGCAAGTATATTACCGCTACCCCAGTCCAGGACAAAGTAACATACTGGGTAGGAACCGCATGACTTAAGCCATACAGAACCATAATAAATGCAGCAATTAAATACACATTACGGTATATTTCAGTTTTAAGGGTCAGTCTTTCCTTTTTCCAGTTCAAGATCCTGGCTGATGCCAGCGATACGATTGCAAATACGAAATTAATGCTATTTGAAGAAGGCGAACCAGTTAAATAAATTAAAAGTATCATTAAGAAAAGAATAGTATTTACTACGACAATTATCCTGGACTTGAACCAGAGCGCCATTGATACCACAATTAAACTCTGTAAAGCAAGCCAATAGTAAGAGTCAGGCAACTTAGAAAACCCATAGATAGATACACTTAAAGCCATAAATCCGAAGCATGCGTAAAATGCCGGTGCAAATAGTCTTTCTCCTTTATATTTCAAGGAAATTGAAAAAATTAAACAAAGAGCAGCAATCGAGATAAATATATATGGGTAATTTTCTTTATAGAAGACGAAGGTTAAGAGAACGATCAGCAAAGAAAAATTAATGGCATTGAGTATGGTTACCAGCCCAATAACATTATCAGAGGTTTTTTCCTTGTCTGACAAGATTATAGTAGATGAGAATATTAAACCATATAAAAAGAGGAAAACGATATTGTATTGAGGATTTTCTACAATTTTCAAAGGATTGCCCATAAAGGGATTGCCAAGTAGCCAGGCTAAATGTGCAAAATAAACAAGAAAGATCGCTAAAATCAGCTGCCGGACCCAGGAGAATTTCAGAAAATAGAAAAGTGATAACCCGGCTGCTAAAGAAATGAAAGAAAGCGTAATGTATGTCGAATTACTTATAATTCCGGATACTAATATTAATAGAATGGATAAAAAGGCAAGCAATTCAGACTTACTTTTAATCGCATACCACACAAAAACTCCCAGCGATGTTGCCAGTAAAATTAAAGATAAAATGGTGCTGTTGATAACCACCTCTGGAGTCAAGAAATGAAGTCTTAAGGTTACTATGTAGACAAGAAGTAATCCACTGGTATTGAGAAATTTAGTAATGTGTGAAAGGGAATTCCTTAGCAAGTACGTGAAAATGAACAGACCCGCTGCCGCTCCATATCCAGTGACAGATGCCATGAGGGGGTAGCCATTAATCCTTATATAGGACATTAGAAATATGATCCCGAACAAATAGACGATTGTACTGAGCCATGAAAGCCCATATTCTACAAGATTTGACTCGAGGACTGATCCTTCAGGTTTTTTTATTCTGATTTCCTCATATTCCCCGCCATCCTCAGTTTCATATAATTCACCAGGAGAAACATGTCTTAACCTTAATTCAATTCTTTTAATTCTGGATTCAAGCGAATTTAGCTTTTCAATTATAAGCTCGTTGTTGATATTATCTGATTTGCTTAACTCAGTCATAATTAATCTCCTTTCATTTTTTTGGTAGGGTTTAATAAAGGCATGTTCCTTACAGGAAAATTAAAATGATATGATTTGCTAAAAATAAATGCTACCAAACTTGAAATAATTTATTAAAAAAGTATTAAAAAGTCTAGTAATATGAGATAAAATTGAGTTATTATATTTATTAGGATTTCGCAAAATATGCCTTGTATGTCAATCTTAATTATAATTATGTTTTAATTGTATGCAAGAAATAATTTTTTATTGAAAAAGTGATTTTATACCTCTAACACACGGAATATTTACCTCATATGCAGTTTAGATTAATATAAGTTGTTATTTCTCTGATTCTTTGCAAGTTATTAATGATAAAAATTTATAAACAATTGATCAACAGAGCATTTAAATAGCCTTTTTTATTAATTAAACCTTGAAAATTCAAACTATTTTCCATACTTTTAATTAAGGCAGATTTTTTTCACAAATTTCCTTTTTTCTTATTTAGAAATAATGGAGAATTTTTAATAAGCATAAACAAAATCCTATGAATTATAAAAAAACCAAGAAAGGAACATCCCGGAGAGGATTCCTGAAAAACGGATTATCACTAGGAATTGGGGCTGCAACAACTTCCGGAGTTCTCTCTTCATGTCACCAAAATAAAAAACAGGAATCAGGTGAAAAAGTACGGGTGATGACGACTGATGGCAAACTGGTTGAAATTGATGCTTCTCAGGTCCAGGAATCCGCTCATCTCGTGTCAAATGAGGAAGCCCGGAAAGGGGATCCAAACAAAGAGTATGTTATGGTTATCGATCTGGCCAAATGCAGGAATGCCCGGAAATGTATCGATGTTTGTCAGGAGATGCATCACCTGCCTCCTGAGGATGAATGGATAAAGGTTTTTTACATGAAGGATAGTGAAGATACGGCACCATACTGGTTCCCAAAACCATGTTTTCATTGCAACAGTCCATCCTGTGTCAATGTATGCCCGGTTGGTGCCACATTTAAAAGATTGGATGGTCTTGTCCTTATTGATAATGAAAGGTGTATTGGCTGCAAATTCTGCATGGCCGCATGTCCTTACTCATCCCGTGTATTTAATTGGAAGGAGAACACAATTGATGATCAGGTTACAGACCATCATGGTGCTATCGAAAGCGGTACACCCCAGAAAGTTGGCACGGTTGGTAAATGTGATTTCTGTCCTGATATGGCCAGGATGGGTAAATTACCCGGTTGCATTGATGCATGTCCTAATGGGGTCCTATATTATGGTGATAAAAATGAAGATCTTGTGTCAAATGGAACAGAAACTGTCCGGTTCAGCGAATTAATATATGAAAGAGCCGGCTATCGATATATGGAGGAATTGGGGACCAGGCCCAGTGTTTATTATCTCCCGCCTGTCAACAGGAGTTTCGATCCGGAAATAGGTTTTAAAGACCTACCTGATGAAATCCGGGAAAGATATGATGTTAGCCGATCAGAAATTAAAAAAGAAACAAGATGAAATTAGATACATCAACGGTCAACGCGTTAAAAAGATATGCACCCCAACTGGAAACCGCATCTTTATTAGAGAAGATATTATTCTGGATCATGGTCATATTCGTTCTGGCAGGATTCCCGGCCTTGTTTATTCAACACTTTGAAGGGCATTATGTCACGGGTATGCGCGATAATGTCTTCTGGGGGGTTTATATTGTTAATTTTATATTCTACATAGGAATCAGTTATGCTGGTGCATTAATTTCCGGAATATTATATCTGCTGAATGTGGAGTGGAGAAAACCCATTATCCGGATTGCAGAGATGATCACTGTGATTTCAACAATACTTGGACCAATTTATATTTTGTTATGTATGGGTCGGCTGGACCGACTTCATCACCTGGTATTGTATGGACGGATCCAGTCACCTATCACCTGGGATGTGATCGCCATTACTACCTATCTGGTAGGAAGTATTATCTTCCTTTATCTGGCTACAATACAGGATTTTGCTATTTTACGTGACTGGAAGGGGCTTAAAGTAGCAAAATGGAGGCATGCCCTGTATCGCTTCTTTGCCGTTTCTTACCAGGATACACCCAGGCAACGTAAGTTGGTTCACAGAGGGATGACCATAATGTCAATTATCATTATTCCATTGGCAGTCATTGTGCATTCCGTATTGTCCTGGATATTCGGGATGACCCTCAGGCCCGGATGGCACAGTACCATATTTGCTCCGTATTTTGTCGTAGCAGCAGTTTTCTCAGGGACGGGGGTATTGATCGTTGCTATGTGGGTCTATAGAAAGTTATATAAACTAGAGGATATCATAACTGAGAAACATTTCAGATATCTTGGCATAATACTATTGGTTCTGGGCGCATTGTATGGGTATTTTACTTTTGCAGAGTATCTAACCAACTGGTACGGATCGGAAAAATGGGAACTGGAATTGATATTTAAATTATTCGATTTAAGTGAATTTGGCTGGATGTTCATTTTCGCTGCCTTTGTGGGCGTATTGTTGCCCATAATAATAATTGCAGTACCTTATTTCAGATCTATTAACAGCATTACATTTGCTTCAGTTATCGTGGTTTTAGCCATGTGGGTAAAAAGATATATAATAATAATACCAACATTGGAAACGCCACTCCTCCCCATGCAGGAATCAAGAATTGAATATATTCATTATTCCATGACATGGATTGAATGGATACTGACTATTTCAGGATTGGCAGTATTCTGTCTTTTCTTTTATTTATACTCAAAATTTGTTCCCATCATCCCCGTATCGGAATCATCCTCCTTGATAAAGAATCCGGAGGAAGAATTGGATACTAATGAAGAATTAACTTAAGACAAGGATAAAATATAGCACTATGAATATTACTATAATATATGAATACCGGAAGAGGGCACTGATCTTCCTTACTTTCTTTATATTGGGAGGATCGTTAAACTCTACCCTGGCGCAAGATGATAAACCATTAAGGCTATATCTTGATATGGTATGTTATCAGACTAAAAATGGGATCGATTTGAATGCTACTGTTCGGGCTCGGATCGGAGAAAATCAAAAAATATTGCCTGTCAAAGGATTAAGTATGGATTTTTACACATTTAACGATTCCCTGGAGTTGCCACTTGGCACAGTTATATCGAATGAGGAGGGTGTGGCCAGGTTAACCGTCGAGAATTATGATAATCTGGGGTGGGATGAGGAAGAAGGTTACCAATTTAAAGTCTTGTTTAAAGGTTCGGAAAAATTCAGAAAAGCATCAAAGAGCACATCGATCAGAAAAGCCGAAATCAACATAAAATTTGTTGAGATTGATTCTGTCAAAATGATCTTAGCAGAAGCCATTGAAATTGATCCCCTTACCCTTGAACAAAGACCTATAGAAGGAGAGGCGGTTTCGTTCTATGTTATAGGTTCTTTCAGCCTGTTCCCTATTGGAGCGGAAGAACTTGATGGCGGCATGGCCAGTGTAAATTTTCCAGTAACGTTACCCGGAGATTCTTTGGGTAATCTAACCATTGCAGCAAAAATTGAGGAGAGCGATGATTACGGATTTGTAGAAAGCGCTGCCATAAAGGATTGGGGGATCGAACGCGAACCTGTTGTTCCGGAAGAAAGAAGAGGGCTTGGAGATACCGATGCTCCTTTGTGGATGACCTATACATTAATCGTTCTTTTATCAGCTGTCTGGATACATTATCTATATGTTTTTGCAGTCATATATTTGATCAAAAAGGATAGTAAAACTGCAGCCTGATTTACGATTTTATTTAACAATTATTTATCACCTGTTAAGTTTCATTAATACCTTTCACCAATAATAATTAAATACCATTTTGTATGTATTTTCCCTTCTGTGATCAATACATGCAACATATCCGTTACATGGAAGTTCCAGCTTATTCAAGAATTTCTATTGCAGGTAATCGGGATTCAATATTTTTTTACTGTAGGGTGAAAACAATAACTTCCAGACCGCTAATGAATAGCACCAATATTATTACAGATCGTTCTGATGATCTGATGTAGTATTAGTAAATATCATATTGTCTATATATGAATTATATATATCAATCGCCATGATTTTTTAACTACAGCTTGTTTAGGGAGGGAGCTCAAATTTGATCTTATCAATTATAAATTTATATTCTGCTTCGATAGAAATAAAGGCATAAGATGGGAACTGGAACCTTTTTATAACTTATGATCCGAATTGTCCGGGGAGTCATTCGATAAGATGTAAATTTCAACAACAAAAAAAACCTCCCTGAATCCAGGGAGGTTTTTCTATTATAATTAATTATTTGTTTTTCTTACAAGCCTAACTGAGTTTCAGCATCACCAAGCAGATCTTCACAGTAGGTTGGGTTATGTGCACTGTTACCCCTGTCTTCATAGACGACCATGAAGTTCCACCATGCGTTGAAATCAGCTCTTGGTAATGATGCATACATTGGGTGATATCTTCCATCTTCATCATCCAAATGTACGGCATGAATGCCTTCTAAAGCTGCACCGACCGCTTCAACCCGGACAGCAAAAGCTTCCAGATCATCCCACTTGGAAGAACTGTGGCATCCGTCAACCTGGCAATTCTCGTCTTTTGGCTTGAAGCTATGACCACTTTCAGGACCCATGTGGCATTTCACACAGCCATCGGAGTGTGCATCGTACATCGTACCTGTTGTTATACCAATCTCTCCAGCCCATACATTACCCTGTGGACCATGGTGAGGACCAGCGTGCGTGCTGCTGATGTAAGCATGTGTTGTTGGTACATCAAAAACAACCGTAAGTGTATCGCCGCCTGTACTAAGGGTTATGCTTCCATTTGGTCCTACGGCAGCACTCTGATAAAGAAGTATATCTTCAGCATCCGTAAATACCCTCGTAAAGGTCGTATCACTTGTATACCTGTCATAATTGGTAACATCCCTACGCGCCTGGTGACAATTGAGACAGGTGTTGTTATTTAAACCGTCTATAGTAGTTTCAGTCGCAATAAATGTTACAGGATCTCCGAGCCTGAATGCATAGTCGGTCTGCTCAAAGGTTGTGTGGATGTTGTGGCAGGTCTTACATTGCCAGGCAGTTGGAGTCGCAATTTCTTCAGCAACATCGCCAGTTCTTGCAAATTCCAGGTAACCTTCGTGAGAGTGGCATTGTGCACAACTGGTTCTAGAACCGGCGTAGTCTACCGCTATGGCACCAGCTGCATGAACCGATCTGACAAACTGTTCGTTAATGATGTCAGGTGTTTCTGCTGAGTGACATTCCAAACAAGTAACATTGCCATCAACACCTGGTGTACCATCGGTACCCGCTTCACCCTGTGGTCCTGCCGGTCCTGCCGGTCCTGCGGGTCCTGCTGGTCCTGCTGGACCTTCGGGGCCTTCGCAACCTGACATGAGGGCCAATCCAATCACAAAACTAGCTGCGATCAGACAATTCAAAAAAATTCGCTTTCTCATAATTTGTATTATTTTAATTAAAAAGTTCTTTAAAAAGAATAAGTATTTTCTCCAGTATAAAGCTAGCACCGTCCCCCTTTTAAGGCAATCTTAAACCTATGATATAATGGCAATTTTGGAATGAATCTTTCATTATTTTTCGGTGATCTATATCCTGAAAAAAGTGACATAGATATTTGAATTAACTGATTTAGTACGTAATGATCAGGAAAACAAAACACTTTTACACGAGTAATATCATTAACAACAACTTCAAAATCATTGGGATATGGAATATTTTTGTTTAGTTAATTTTCATTGAAAATTGGCTTTGGAAGATCAGAAAACAGTTATCTAAACTTTTTAAAAATAAGATCATGGGAAACAAGATATTGAAGAATGTTAGGACTGCGGGAATGCTTTTGTTCATTGGTTGTATCGCATGGAGTTGTGCCTCAGATCAGTTGAGCCTGCCTGAAATAGGAGATGGAGGCGGTCTTGAACAGGCCTATATCGGATCTGATCAATGTGCTCTCTGTCACTCCGAAATTTATAATTCCTTCCTTACAACAGGACATCCCTACATACTCAGCAAAGTAGAAGGTGGGCAGGCACCGGTTTACCCATTTACAATCCTGGATTATATACCCTCGGGGTATAGCTGGAATAACATTACTTATGTTATAGGTGGATTTGCCTGGAAAGCGAATTACATAGATTCGGATGGGTATATTATAACCAGTGATGATGCACAATGGAATTTTGAGACTGAGGAAGCCGTGCCTTATCATGCCGATGAGGAATCTGGAACAAAAATGTATGACTGCGGCAGATGTCATACGACTGGCTGGGTTTCCCTGGATGACGGAGGTGTTCCACAGGATGACCTGGAAGGCATGGCAGGGGAGTTTTTTGCAAATGGCGTTCAATGTGAAGCCTGTCACGGTATGGGGGCGCTACACAAAGCTTCACAGTCCAAGGATGATATCATCGTTAACCGTTCAGCGGAACAGTGTGGTACATGTCATTCCCGTAATGAAAACAATACCATTGCCGCCGGCGATGGATTTATCAAACATTATTCGCAGTATGATGAGATGACTGCCGCTGGTCATGGTGCCTTAAGTTGTAACGACTGCCACGATCCGCACAATTCTGTAAAACATGGGCAGACCGCCGGAATTGTTACGAATTGCACAGATTGTCATACAGATACCAATAACAAGCATGAAATTCGCGGGGCAAGTTGTGAGACATGCCACCTGCCTTATGCATCGAAATCAGCAGTAGAGCGTACCAGATACCAGGCAGATGTTCAGACACATATTTTCAAGATCAATGTTGATCCTGATGGAGAGATGTTTAACGAAGATGGAACAATGGCCAACGGAGAGACCGGAGTGACCCTTGATTTTGTATGCTACCAATGTCACAGGGATCCGGATGGTGAAGGTGGAAATCCTGACCTCCCATTTACCTCCAGAAAAACCCTCGAGGAACTATCGGCCTATGCAACAGGATATCATGATTAAAAGCAGTATGATAAAAGAAAAGGCACCCCTGTAGAAAACAAGATTGATCTAAAATATTAAATCCCGCATTTGCGGGATTTTTTTTGATCTTTATTTTAATCTGTGCTGAATAAGAATCATGTCGGATGTAAAGAAAGCTTAATTATTAAGCCATCTTGCTGCGTCCTTGGCATAATAGGTGAGGATAAGGTCAGCGCCGGCGCGCTTGATGGACGTCAGGATCTCCATCGCCACCTTCTGCT
>CBDUBA010000094.1:0-18104 GCA_965365275.1 uncultured Cyclobacteriaceae bacterium
GCACGATGCGTCCCGTTCAATGGGGTTATGACCCTTTTGGATCTTTTTTTAAGTTTTATATGGTTCTTTTGGCAAGCTCGCACACACAGACCACATCCCAGACATATATCAGCATTTAATACTGCTTTTTTCTTATGAATTTTCACTGGATTGTTTGCGGATACCAGCGTCATGGCCTCTACCGGGCACACTTCAACACATTTTCCACAACCATTACATTCTTGAATATCTATCTCAGGAAGGAAGTTGGTTGTATGTACTGGATTTAAAATAGCAAACTTCCGTGCAGCGATCATCGCTTCACAACAACATCCACAACAATTGCATATGAAGTTCACACTTTCGCGGACATTTTCCCCGAATTGAACAAGATTGGAATCATAAGCCTTTTGTAAAAGATCCATTCCCTCTGTAACATCTACCTGTCTCGCTACCCCATGCCTGATGAGAGATGCGGCGGTGGTATTGAATGTCATGCAAATATCCATGGGAGCCTTACATGCCTTATCCATATGCAGCATTTTATGGCGGCAATAGCAAGTTCCCACGGCCATATGCGATGAAGTCTTTATTACATTCGAGGCGCGTTCGTAATCCAATACATGCAGTGCATTTTCGTTTGATAAGACCGGTTCATGGACAAAGGTTCGGCCCAGCTGGGTTTCTCCTAAGGTGAATAACGACTTTATGAAATCTTCCTCTACGTTCATATATTGATAAAACAATTCAGCAAGTAATTTCTGATCAATATCTTTTCTGATCCGCATCATAGAAAATTCAAAGAATCCGGCCATCGGAGGGGGAAGTACATATAATATCTCTCCATTCTGATGTATATCAACCAATATTGCCCTATCGGCTAGTTTGTTAAGTATCTTTTCTGTGGAAACCAGGTCTATTTTCCAAATTTTGGAGGCTTTCCTGGAATTGAAAGGTCTGATGGGTAATAAAGAGACGAGTCTGGCTTCTTTTTCCGAAAACAGGATTTCCAGGATCTTAAATAGAAGTTTAGTGGCAGGAGCACCCTGAGGGAACTTGTTCAATCGTGTTGCTAATGTTGAATATCCCGTTTTAAGAGTTTTGTGCGCCATTGTACTATTTCATTCTTTCCCTCAATGTAATCTGATTGATATTCATTCAAATTTTCTTATATACTGCCTATTCCCAAATCAGATTCTTTACTTGTTGATTTTTTATTTTCGCCTACTTTATTACATCTTCATCCTTTCAAAATCCCGGCTGAGCTTTTCAACCAGTTGAAATGTTTCTATAGCATTTTCCCTGAACATACCTCGGGCGATTTCGATGGCTAGGTCTTCTGTCAGTAATCCTCTTTGGATTCGTTTTGTCAGTACTTCAGCTACAACATCTTTACCAAATTCAAGTGATCCAGTAGATTCTTCAATCAGGGCACAGTCTCCTCCCCAGAAAAACTTATTATATGGGACACAATCAAACATAACATCAAGTGATGAGATTGCCTCTTCCCGGCTGATTTGTGGGAGCCAGACAATATCGAGAAAAACATTAGGGAACATCTTTGCCAGGGCAGCATATTCACCCGTCCAGGGAAAACCTCCATGAAAAAGGACAAATTTTGCCTCCGGATATTTTAAAAACAGGTTGTTTAATTTAACAGGTTTTCCATTATCGAGAACATTACCGTTTCCTGCCAGGTAACCCGTATGGATCTGTACTGGGAGTTCGTATTGTATTGCTTTTTTTATTACCCAATGGAACATAAAGTCCTGAAGCTTTTTGGCTTCTTTTTCACTGAGGGTACTGGATGGTTTGTTGAAGAGATCCTTAGCCTCTTCATAGGGTATATCTTCGTAATAAAGAGTCCTTGAATAGGCCATAGAGTTTTTAACGCATACCGCATTATTATTAACATTCACAGTAAAAAGATGATCACAATAAGCCAGGTAATCATCAAGGTTCCTGACAGGAAATCCATCCTTCTCGGCTTGCTGATATATATTGCTTTTTTCACCACCCTCGGTAGGTTTATTGCTTGCTTCCATCACCAGTGGATTGATATGGAATACAAGCGCAAAATATTTTTCATTGAGATCACAATTAAAAGGATTCCAGTATTGATCATTGAACATCAATTCAAAACCAGCATTGTTAAAGGCTTCATCAAACCAGGAATTATAATCTTCATAGTTCTTCTCTATTTTATCTGATAGTACTGAGACATTATCATTGGTAAAATATAGTGCATCAAAACCGTATAATTTTTTAAATCCTTTTACAAAATGACTGTAATAACTGGTATTCCTGCTATGGTTCAGTCCCGGGCCATAAGCCTCCCACAACACTTCATCACTTAAAGAATCCAATGTCTCCAACCTATATCCAGAAGCACCGGAAGACCGGACGTCAGAACTAAGATAACTCGACTCCAGCAAATGGTAAAAACCAATATGCTCATCCGGCAGCTCATGTGGCGATCGTTGGTGTTCATGTGTATTGATAACCGGGATTTCGTCTAGTGCACTCCTTAGATTTGATTGGAGCTTATCCTTTTGTGGCTGGCATTGGAAAACGGCTAAACTTAAGAAAAAGAAAATAGTAATTAAGCGTGTCGATTTAGCTTTCATAGTCTTCATAATGAAAGATTTTTGTTGAAAAATGTAGTCCGAGCAAAGTAAAATGACAATAAAACGATACTATTAAAAAATCCGGACCCTAAAGGGCCCATAATAAATTTAAATTAAAAAGAAATTGAATCAAAGCATTTTATGTCACTGTAATTAAATCCTACCTTGGAAGATTTTGTTTTTGATTTTTCATTTCTTCCTTGAAGGCATTGACGATCATCATATGTTCCTGCTCTTTTTTTGCAATAAGGGCCTGGAACCGATCATCTTTACGTATACCGTCAAGTAAAGGATCATCATTAGCGAACGATATATCAAGGAATCCGTAATTTGCAGCACTATCAAGCCACATTACGGCTTCGTCTGTATTCCCTAAGAAAGCATTGACTGCGCCAAGATCATAATAATGACTCCCTTTTCTCCATGCGCCATATCCCCTGAGCCCCTGTTGTTGTTCCATATCCAGTTGCATTTGTTCTTCAAATAGGGATTGTACATTTTCATTATCACCCATTTCTAGATTCGTATAAGCTAAGCGGTGCCTGAAAGGTACGTATTGTGTCCTGTCCATGAAATTTCGTTCAAGCGCTTCATATTGAGACCAGTAATAGGAAGCACTATCCAGGATATTCATTCTAAAATAAGTCCATGCCATTTGATCTATCATCGCTGGATCTTCAGGAACAATCCGTAAGCCTTCTCTGAACATCTCCAGTGCCTCATCATACTTTTCCCAGTTTAAATACAAACTGCCCAGGATAGAATAAGCTTCAGACCAGCCAGGAGCCAGGTTTCTGCATTGTAAGTACAATTTTTCAGCTTTTTTATAATCGCCTATTTTCTCATAAATGTTACCCCACCTAACATAATATTCAGTGTCTTTCTTTGTATAGTTCAGGTTAATGGATTTCATGACCATTTCAGCTCCCTTGTTATATTTCCCATCTTCTATCAGGTTCGATCCTAGTACAAACATCACGGTTGGATTCCCCGGATCCAGTTCATAGGCTTTCCATAGATCATCATAAACGGCTTGGCTTTTGCCAAACTTGGATTTTATTGCGTAACTTCTTAGCAGATAAGCTTCGGGAAGCGTTGAATCGAGGTTTATTGAGATCTCAGCCATATGGAGCGCTTCATCAATCCAGATCTCAGTGGGCACGCCAACTGTTCTCATATCAAAATGGAGTACCAGTCCAATCATGGTGTACCCAAAAGCAAAACTAGGATCCAGCTCTACCGATTGCTCCAATAATTGGAGTACGTTTTCAAGATCACCGACATCATTCCAGTTCTTGCGTAATTCCCTGGCCCTTAGCGCATAGTCATAGGCTGTGATGTCACTTGTGGAATATTGGCTGGACTCCAGGTAACGCATTTCCGAAGAGGATAATTTGGCCTGGAGTACGTTGGCGATCTCAATAGCAATCTCACTTTGAATATTGAAGAGTTCTGTCATTTCACGGTCATAACTTTCGGACCAGATATGTATATCATTTTGAGTGTCGATCAACTGGGCTACGATCCTTATTTTGTTCCCTTCCTTTCTTACACTTCCTTCAAGAATGTTTGCAACTTCCAGTTCCCGACCTATTTCGGGAATTGGTATGAGCTTTTCTTTATATTGAAGCGTGGAGGTCCTGGATTTGACTTCCAATCCTGAAATTTTGGAAAGATGATTTAAAATATCCTCAGTAATCCCATCACTGAAATATTCCTGTTCCGGATCCTGGCTCAGATTGGCAAAAGGGAGTACTGCTACTGATTTAGGAGAAGGATTGAATTCGGCCTCCTGCCAGAAAATTTGCCTGATTATATATATGGAGAATCCGATTATGATAATGGAGGACAGCAATACCAGCCACCTGGCAAAAGTGGGTAATTTTTTAATTATTGATATTTTTTGAGAACTGCTCGCTTTTTTATCAATGTATTCCTGATCTGGAATAGGCAATCCTTTATTTGATATAGCATAGATTCCTACAGGTAAATCAACATTCTTCAGTTTGTATTCTCCCAGAGCCTTGAACTTAAATTCTGTTTGATTACGGATTTGCCGGAAAATTGAATCCGAAATCAGGATGCCGCCTGCAACGCTTAATGCCTGTATCCGGGCTGCCACATTTACCCCATCACCAAATATTGCATTTTGTTTTACAACTACTTCCCCAAGGTGAATGCCAATTCTTAGGGGTACGGTAGGTTCCTGCGAAAGTTCCTTTTGGATATCGATGGCGCATAGAACAGCATCATAGGCGCTTTCAAAAATTGAAAGTGTACCATCACCATAATATTGAAGTATTTTTCCATTATTCAGGCTGATGTACTTTTCAAGAATGATCCGGTGGTGCTCCACCCGCCTTAAACCATCTTCTTCATCCTTCTGCATCATCACGGTATAACCTACAATGTCAGTAAACATTATAGCTGCCAGCTTACGCCCGGAAGAAACCTCGTTATTGGCGGTATATTCCATCAAATGTTAATTGAACAACGAATTTACATATTAGTTCTCTATCAAAAAAAAGCAAAATACATATAATTGAACATAAGTCCTCTAAATTTATGTTAAACGGCAGAATAACTGTCTTTGGCTTGTTATTCTTGTTTTAAATTATTGCCTTAAATTGAAAGTATTAGATTTAATACCTAAATTGAATAGATATTTTTTAGCATGAATTTTTAATTCAACGGGTCTGTACATGGAAAATGCTAAAACAGACAAAAATCTTTTAGGACGCAGAGAATTTTTAGGCGGATTAAGTGCGCTGACAATTGCCGGTAATATGGATCCAATACTGGTTAAGAACAAGATGGGATTTGCGGAGAAAAGAAGTGCGGATGAAAGGATACGGTTGGGATTGATTGGATTTGGATTTAGAGGAGAACAACTGGCACGTGCCCTGGGATATGCCACCGAGGAATGGATAATGGCACAAAAAACTAATGCTGAAAAAAATCCCGGTCATACGGCATTGGAAGATTTCTATAATCTGGATGATCTTGGAATTGAGATCGTAGGTGTTTGTGATGTTTATTCTGTGAGAAGGCTAAAGGGGGAGCGGGTATTTAATGGGAAAGCCAAAGGATACACAAACTACCTGGAACTTTTAAATGATAAATCAATCGATGCGGTATTAATAGCCACCCCCGACCATTGGCATGCCACAATGGCCAAAGATGCAGTAAAAGCAGGGAAACATGTATATCTCGAAAAATGTATGACCCGTACTGTAGAAGAAGCTGTGCAACTGCGGCAATTAATAAGTGGTGAAGGGATCACTTTTCAACTCGGACATCAGGGAAGGCAAAGTGACGCAAATCATAAAGCCAGACAACTGATCGAGCAGGGAACACTGGGAAAGATATCCCTGGTGGAAACTACCACGAACAGGAATAATGCATTCGGGGCATGGCAATGGCCTCTGGAAGACACCGGAGATGAGAATACAATAGACTGGACATTATTTGAAGGACCTGCTGAACAAAAAAGACCATTTGAGGCGGCGAGGTTTTTCAGATGGCGTTGCTGGTATGATTATGGGACAGGTATGGCAGGTGATCTTTTAACGCATGAATATGATGCTTTAAATTCCATAATGGACCTCGGCATCCCGGGTTCGGCAGTAGCTTCAGGAGGCATTTATCATTATAATGATGGCAGGAATGTTCCTGATGTATTCCAGGCTAATTTTGAATACCCGGATAGAAAACTAAGTCTTATCTATAGTGGTACTCTGGCCAATGGAACTCCCAGGGGGACATTAATTATGGGAACTGATGCAACATTGGAATTGGGACGATCCTTAAGGATCTGGGCCGAATCAGAATCTACAAAATATAAGAACAGAATAGAAGCCGGGATTATCGATCCAAGTAAGCCAATGGTTAATTATAGCAGGGATAATCTTGAAATTGACGGTTTGACATCCGCTACTTCAAAATATTTCGCTGACAGGGGATTAATGTATACGTTTCAGGGGGGTAAACGCTATGATACGACCCATTTGCATCTGGCTGAGTGGATTGACTGTATCCGAAAGGGTAAAAAACCAAGTTGTAATATTGATCAAGGTTTTGAAGAAGCAATAACGGCTCATATGGCTACACTATCCTACAGGAATGGCGTAAAAGTTTACTGGGATGGTGATAAAGAAAAAATTGTTTCTAATTAATTAGCTGATTATTTAAGCTTTGCGATCATGAAAAGAGCAATGAATATAATAAAGCATATTTCAACAGTAATATTTAAGATAGTTTTAAAAATGCCAATTGCTTGAATCTGTATTTAGAATATGTAATTGTAATATTATCGGTAAATCATAAAAATTTAAACCATGAAAAAATCAAATATTAATCGAAGGGAATTTATCAGGAATTCTGCTGCCAGCGCTGCAGCAATAAGCCTTGCTTCCCCGGCCATCCCAGCCCTAGCTGACGACAAAAAGAAGGGTGCTCAGGCCAAAGTTGGATTATACAGCATTACATTCCTCGGGGTCTGGTATAAAGGCCCGGCATTGACCATGGAGGAGGTCCTGGCTAAATCCAAAGAATTGGGTTTCGATGGAATTGAAATTGATGGAAAGCGACCACATGGTAATCCATTGGACTGGCCTAAAGCTAAATGCAAAGAATTTGTTAAAAAAGCAGATGATATGGGCCAGGAAATATATGCTGTGGCTGCAAATAATGATTTTAGCAGCCCGATCCCGGAACATCGCGAATGCCAGATCGCATATATGAAAGACCTGATCAGAATGACCTCCGATCTTGGCGTTAAAAATTTAAGAGTTTTCCTTGGCTGGCCGGGTGTTACGCTTCATTCGGATGGCGGGAAATATACTATCGCACACGATATCTGGCAACACACACATTATCAGTTCAGTCCTGAGGAGATTTGGGGATGGTGCACGGAAGGCATGGTCGAATGCGTCAAATATGCCTCCGATTACGGTGTTACGCTGGCATTGCAAAACCATAAACCTGTGATCAACAACTGGAAAGATATGATGCGAATGGTAAAAGAGATCAATTCGCCCAATTTAAAGGTCTGCCTGGATGCCCCGATCATGGAGGATAAAAGCCCGGAAAATATGATGGAAGCAGCCAAGGCGGCTGGTGATCTTCAGGTTCTCACCCATTTCGGAGGCGAATATGGAAAAGATACAGATGGAAATGTTGTGGATATTCAGGTATATAAGAGGGAAATCGGCCCGGATGGCAAACCAATCCCCGAGGTAATTTATCCTTCATTTGTAAAAGCAATGAATAGCATAAGTTATAAAGGTTATTACAGTTACGAACTTTGTCATCCTCTACCTGTAAAAGATGGTGAGAAAGTAGGCATTGATTATGCGGAATATTGTGCAAAAAATGCCTGTGAAATGATGAAAGGATTAATTGGAAACATTGGGTAAGAGTCCTTTTTCCCAGGTTTCAGCATGACCGGGCTTTTCATTTCTGTATAAGGATACGAAAGATTGTAAAGACTTGAGGGCATCCCCCAGGGGGTAATAAAATGCATCCCAGTTTTCACTGTCTTCACCGTCATGGTTGGGAATTATATGACTGAACTGCCAGGCCATACCTAATTCACCATAAGCACTTGATGCTCTTTTTTCGATATTTTCGAGGTCCTTTAGTGATAACTCGGATTTTTGTTTTCGCGTGCGGCGTAACAATTTCCTGCGCATGATGTCTGTGATCAGATGTTGAAGCTCTATATTGGAATCTGAACTTTGTAAAAACAGGATCTCCTCCCGTGATACAGGGGCCATGAACATATTTAAATTTGGGATCTTCTGAGAATTTACATATTCTAATAAAATTCTGCCTACAAATGGATTGCCTTCAAAAAACACATCCCCATGAGTTAACGATTCCCGCAGCTCTTCAATATCCAGTGCCTGAAGATCTCCCCGGACTTCCAGTACAATATATTTTTTATTTTTTCTTAATGATTCTATGTGTTGCCGTGTCCTGAAATAATAATCGATCCCATCCTTTTCTCCAGGTCTCGGACTTCTGTCATTGTACAGGACGAGCGGTTTAAGGGATGTCTTAATTTCTGGGAAAAACCTGCCCAATGCGGTAGATAATGGACTTTTCCCAACACAGGAAGGTCCGGAAAGTATAATAAGTTTACCTGACATGTTTGATATGTATATTTATAGAAGAATTATGTTCATGTCTATGATGAAACAATTATGTATCAAATACAAGTTATTAAAAAAAAGTGTAAATAAGTGCACAATAAGATCTGTCTGATGCCTTGATTGTCAAGATTAATCAATATCAATTTATTTGACGGGAATATTCTATATTTTAGAAAAGTATTTAAAAAAACAATTATGTCAAAAGTACAAATCGGATTTATGGGAGCGGGTGGAATAGCCAGGTCTCACGCCTATGCTCTGAATGCCCTGAAATTCTTTTATGATTCTGTTCCGGATATCATATTTGAATCGGTTACATCAGCCCGAAAAGAAAGCCGGTCTGAATTTGCAATAAAATATAATTTTAAATCAGCTCAGGATATAAGTGCTTTCGCTGATAATTCAAAAATAGATACGGTCTTCATTCTTGGGCCGAATAATGTTCACTTCGAGCATTTCGAGATTGCCTTATCCATGCCCTGTGTTAAGAATATTTACCTTGAAAAACCG
This sequence comes from uncultured Cyclobacteriaceae bacterium, assembly GCA_965365275.1. Classification (GTDB taxonomy): domain Bacteria; phylum Bacteroidota; class Bacteroidia; order Cytophagales; family Cyclobacteriaceae; genus JAGTVG01. The sequence continues at coordinate 9,272 of CBDUBA010000094.1, forward strand.
GTATGTTCTTCTTTTGAGGAAGAAAAAAAGATGCGCGAGTTAAGCTCAAAGTTGCCTGAAGATAAAAACATTTTTATAGGATTTCAGTTTATCCAGTCTGCAGCGGTAAGGGAGGCGCTGAATTTCTGGAAGACCGGAGTTCTTGGAAAACCATTACATTTTGATCTAAAATACTATCATGGAGATTACCTTCAGTCTTCATACCGGCAAAAACGTAAGACCAGATTAACACCCGCGCCTGACGGTGGGGCTATGGCTGACCTGGGTTCCCATGGAATAAGTATGCTTATGGCCTTCCTGGGAAATGACCTGAAAATACTCAATGCGATACAGGCAGGTAGTTTTGAAGATGTACCGGCTGATTCTGACTTGTTTAGTTCTATTACATTAACAGACCCTGCAACAAAAGCTGTTGGCAATATGTCAGCCAGCCGAATCAGTTCAGGTACCGGGGATTGGGTGAACCTCGAATTGTTTGCTGAGTACGGACATTTAAAATATTCATCCTACGATCCGGACACTTTTGAATATTATCTTGAATCAGATCAGAAATGTATAAAACAGGCAGTTGGTAGCAATTATCAACCCGTAACTGGTTTCCCTTCCGGACATGTACCTGCTGGTTGGCTTAGAGCTATGATCCATGCCCATTATGTATTTCTTACAGGGGATTCAAGGGGATCCTTTCAACCTGATCTATCACATGGACTGGCAGTTCAGCGAATAGTACGAGAAACAGCAACTCATTTATCATTATTTCGTGAAAAAACAAGCCATTAATTTATTGATGTTATTCATTTGATTATCAATAAGTTGAACGGCCAGATGGCTAAAATGATAAAAAAAGAGTGAGATTTTAGTGCATAAGCGAGTTACTTTTTCGTTATCCATAGGATTTATTTATGAAAATGCTTTGGGAGGACTATGCGGAAATTTCAATCAGCAACCGTGAAGTTCATGCTGTCAACTGGTTTTATGTGTTAACCAGCTGATCCTCAAAACAATTATTTAGGAGGACCATTTAATTTTTAGGCTATGCAGCAAATTTACCAAAGCCCAGCTAGCAGACCGTTTGTATTATCTACCCTGATATTGGTCATTTTGTTATTAGTATTTAGTAGTTGTGAAGTGATACAGGAGGTATCCATGATAGAGGACCCATATCCCGTGGAATTTAAGGATGGAAAACTCTATCCGGGCGACTACGGCTCTCACCAGCAATTCGGACGTCATATTGATATATGGGAAAACTATGCGCTCATAGGATCCGGAAAAGAAAATGGAGCCTATGTTTTCAGGAACATAGCAAATCAGTGGGAGGAGATGGAGAAACTGGAATTACGGGCGAACTACGGTATAGGGGATATCTGTTTTAAAGAAGATTGGATACTCGTAGGTACAGAATATGCTAATGGATCAGGAAAGGTAGACGTATTTACAATTAAAGATGAAGAAATAGAGTTTGTCCAGGAAATACATTCCAATGTTAAGGGAGACAGATTCGGATCTGTGGTAGATGTATCCGGGGATTATATGATAATCGGGGCAAAGGCAGCCTGGAATGATTGTGAAAATTGTGGGACGAACAGCGATCCTGGTAAATCTTTTATATATAAATATGATGGGGATCAGTGGATATTGGATGCTGAATTTGATGCCAATCCACCCAGAGAGAATGATAGATTTGGGAGAGAGGTAGCAATTTCCGGGAACTTTGCTTTTGTTAAAGGCGGACAGAAAGATACAGTGTACGTGTACAGCAACCTTGAGGGAGAATGGGCATTCCATAGTTATCTCTGCCCTGAACCCGCAGAAGTACTTGAGAAAGAATATGAGCAGAATTTTGGCTTATCCATTCAGGCCAATGGTTCGAACCTAATGGTTGGAGCCCCAACATACCCGGTAAACGGTCCCCAGGAACGAATGGGTGCTGTATATTACTACCATTTACAGGACGGGAATACCTGGATCTTAAAGGAGAAAATATTAAATCCGAATAATGTTCCTGTTGAAGAGGTTAATGAATTTGGTACTACCATAAAAGTAACTGATGACTATATGATAGTAGGAGGTAATACTAATTATATTGGTGGGGGTGTTGTATACAAATACACTGGCTCTCAATGGGTAAATATTCATTACATATCACCGCCAGCCGATCTTGTTTCGCATGGATTTGGCATATCTATGGATATTTCAGAAAAATGGATGCTAATCGGGCATATTGGAGATATGGATACCGGTACGGAAGCCGGGGCCGTTTATGTTTTCGAAAATAATTATTAGAAGTTTTTAATTACAACCTTCTCGGATTCCCGCCTGTAGCATATTGGGATTCTTCATCTGAGCCATAAGAAGATACTCTTTATAGCAGCCAGCGGGAATCGGAGAAGCGATGATTAAGCTACCTGCATCCCTCACAGGTAGTGTATTTCTTAAAACTATTATCTGTTTTTTTTCGTCTGATCCTTATCTTTCCTGAGCGATATTTTTTGGCATATCCTGTTTAATATCTAATGATCCGGCTTAATTATAATATTTCCATCTTATCGTATAAAGCAAACTCTTCAAGTATTCATTCTTATCAAATTTTATAAATTGAAGTCTTTGTAATAAGGCTTAAAATAATTACATTGAATTCAAAGTAAACACTGAGAAGGAGCGTTGTAAACACTTCCGATCAAAAAGCAGGGATAATCATTTTTTAAAATTAAATATAATTACATGGAAGAATTAAATATTACCCGGCGCAAGTTTATTGCTACCACTTCTGTTGGGGCATTAGGCACAATTTTCACGGCGACTGCATCCTCCTGTGGAAACATAAATCAGACCTCTGGAAAACTGGCCCTATTAGGGGGGGATCCTGTTCGCTCCAAAGACTGGATGTCATGGCCCATATGGGATCCCAAGGCTGAAGATCCCGCCTTATCCGTACTGCGAAGTGGAAAGTGGTACAGGGAGTGGGGGACTGAAGTCGCAAAATTTGAAAAAATGTATGCTGAGCTAATTGGTACGAAAAGGGCCCTTGCAACAGCAAGCGGTACCACGGCCCTGGAGGTCGCGCTGCACGTACTTGGGGTAGATGCTGGCGATGAAGTAATAGTGTCCCCTTATACATTCATAGCCACATACAATGTTGTATTTAATGCAAAAGCTTTGCCGGTTTTCGCAGATACTGATCAGGAAACATTTACTATTAATCCCAATACAATAGAAGAAAGAATCAATGAACGAACCAAGGCCATCTTACCTGTACATATACTCGGGCTTCCTGCTGACATGAACAGTATAAATGCAATTGCTAAAAAGCACGACCTGGTTGTTATCGAAGATGCCTGTCAGGCCTGGCTGGCTGAATATGACGGAAAAAAATGTGGGACACTGGGTGACCTGGGATGTTTCAGTTTTCAGAATTCAAAACACCTCCCTTCCGGGGAAGGAGGCGCTGTAACAGGGAATGATGATCGCATCATGGATATGTGCCATTCTTACCACAATTGTGGACGAGCTTATGGGAACACACAAGGTGATTTCCATGGATATGCTTTCAGGGGTGGTAACATGAGAATGATGGAGATCCAGGCGGTTATCCTGATGAATCAGATGAACAGGATTAAAGCAGATGCTGATAAGCGACTGGAAAATGCCCTTTACCTGGATTCAAAGCTGAAGAATATACCGGGTATCATACCCTATAAATTGTCTAAGGGGGCTGACCGTTCAGCCTATCACCTGTATCCTTTCAGGTACAAGAAGGAGTATTTTGACGATTTACCGAGAGAAAAATTTCTTGAGGCACTCACCGCGGAAGGAATAAACTGTAATAGAGGCTATGGGCCCCAGTATAACGATGGTTTGATTGAGGAAGCCATTACCAGCCGGGGTTATAAAAGATTGTTTAGTGAACAAAGACTTAATGCCTACCGGGAAGAACTGAAGAACCTGCCGGATAATGACCAGTTAACAGAGGAAGCTGTCTGGCTGTTTCAGAATATGTTGCTGGGTGAAAAAAGTGACATGGACGACATCATCAATGCTGTTGAAAAAATTTACGAAAACAGAAAACAATTGATCTGACAAGCTGGATTATAGTCTGAATTACACATGCTAAGACCTGTCCACTTTAGCATTCTCCTGAGTGCTGTTTTATTATTCCAACCACTAATTATCTGGGGATCAAATTTATCGTCGAATGATAATAGGGGATGGAGAACGGGAGTCGCCCGTGTGGTCATAACACCGCCGGAATATATGTGGATGGCGGGTTATGCTGCGAGGGATAAGCCGGCGGATGGGAAACTGCATGATCTGTGGCTAAAAGCCCTGGCACTGGAAGACGCCGAAGGTAACAGAGCCCTTCTCATTACCTCGGATATTATTGGATTTAGCCGGGACTTGTCACAATCTATATGCAATAAACTGTACGAAAAGTATAAACTCGAAAGAAAGGACATCATCCTCAGCAGTTCCCACACCCATAGTGGACCGGTGCTCAATAACAACCTGTATGGGATATATCCTCCCTTCGATGAGGATCAAAAGGAAAAGATCCAAAGATACCAACAGTTCCTTGAAGCACAGGTTTTGATAGCTGCTGAAAGGGCTTTTGGTAGTCTTGCCCCTTCAAGTATCTCGATCGGGGTAGGTATCTCTCGCTTTGCAGTTAATCGACGGGAAACTGGCTGGGAGGGAGATATATTGTATAAACCGGATGTCAAAGGGCCATCTGATCATACCGTTCCAGTGATAAAAATTACGGATGAAGCGGACCGGCTTACTGCCGTTGTGTTTGGATATGCATGTCATGCTACAAGTTTATCAATAAATAAATGGTCAGGTGATTATCCGGGATTTGCACAAATAGAGTTGGAAAGATTGTATCCTTCGGCAATATCCATGTTTTTTGCTGGCTTTGGAGCAGATCAAAACCCTTTTCCCCGGGGAGGTGTGCTTCAGGCTGAGCAGTATGGTAAAGAACTGGCCATTTCAGTAGACCGTGTTTTAAAAGGTGAAATGAAGCAATTATCTCCAACCTTGAAAACTGTTTATGATGAAATTGAACTCAAGATCGCCCAACCTCCTGACCAGGCTGAATTGAACCAGATCATCGAAAATGGGGCCGGCTGGGAAAAAAGATGGGCGAGAATGATTAAGGAAAAGCAGGCTGCAGGGCAAGAACTTAAAGATTCATATCCATTTTACCCGATACAAGGATGGCAATTAGGAGATCAGTCTATGGTGGTCCTGGGAGGAGAAGTAGTGGTAGATTACGCTATTGCACTTAGGAAGTTGCTGGGTAATGATATAATACTGATGGGTTATTCTAATGACGTTATGACCTACATCCCCTCAGAGAGGGTGTTGAAAGAAGGAGGTTATGAGGGAAAATCATCCATGTGGGTTTACGGACACAGGGGATCCTGGGAGCCTGGCATAGAAGAAAAGATCATAAAAGAAGTTGTCCGACAAATAGATTTTTGTAAAAATAAGTAAATTCATTACCTTGAGAAATATTTCATTGGTATGAAGCGTAGAAATTTCCTGAGGTACAGCGCTGGTTCCTTGCTTGCAGCGCCCCTGTTACTTAACGATTATTCCCATATTTATGCGAATACATATGCCTCACCTGTGGTTAATGTATTCGATAAGTTTGTCTCATCACTGGAATACCAGGCTGGTAATGTGGTGAACTCTGACGGAGTTATAGTAGATAAGGTATTATCATTCGATATTATTAACACCAGGGTGGCGAAAATGGTCGACACAGCCATTATGGAGTTGACCAATAAAAAGAGTGTGGGCAAAGCCTGGGAATCCTTATTCCCTAAGGGGCACCCGAATAAGAATACTAAAATCGGGATAAAACTTAATTTTTCCTATGGTGACTGGCGTAATGACCAGGAAAATAACTGGGCAAAAACATATTGCCCTTTCGGACCAAAGGCTGCCGTTTCAAATGCAATTGTTCTTGGACTCAGCCAGATGATGGATGGCAATTTCCCCGTTGAGAACATAACACTCATTGAAAGAATGTATCTTTCAGGAACCAGAAGATTTTATCCCGTAATCCAGGGTTATCGACCGATTTCTGCCGATTCTGATGGAAGATTCAAGGATAACAAGCCCGGGACCACGGCGATGCACTGGATATTTTCTGCCAATCCGTTGGAATTACCGGATGATGCCCCGTCATTTATTGCAGCACCTGATTTTCAGGGAATGTACAAGGCTCCTCAAAGGATATATTCGGCAATCTATGAAAATGATTTCCTGATAAACTATGCGATTGCTAAAGATCACAGGGCTGCCGGGATAACCGGAGCCATGAAAAATAATTATGGCTGTACGGATAATCCGGTTGGCACACACGGCAATGAATGGAGAAATGAAGATACGCCCTATGCCGGGACAAGGCTATGTATCCCTGTTTTTCATAAAAATGTAGATCTGCATTCGCCCTATGTGCTGCATGTGATGGATGCCATTACAGGCATTTATGAAGGCGGCCCCCTGTCGGGAAAGGTATTCCATGGCAATTCCCTGGCGGTAAGTAAAGATCCGGTCGCACTGGATACTTACCTGCTGAATATTTTAAATAATGCAAGAAAGGAAAAAGGGCATTCAGTTATTGATATAAAAGATGGCTGGACACCCGACGGACATCCCAATGCTTCCTTTCTAAGGATTACAGCTGAACGACATGAATTGGGAAGTATGTCGCAGAATAATCTGAAAAATATAGATCTCTCCTCGAACTCCGGGTCTTATGAGATCCCGGCTTTGGATAGAAGCCTGTCACTGGTTGGCGAAGTGAATAAAGAAAAGGATAGGTGTAATATGCAGGTAATTACCGACAATTCAAACAGGACAAAGACCATAGAGGCCAGGATAGAAACAGTGGATGGCAAACTGATCAGATCTTTTCCAAGCAAGTCGGCATCGAAAAAGGTAACAGAGCTTGAATGGGATTATAAGAATAATGATAATGTAATAGTAAAGGAGGATGTTTATATCTGGTATGTTCAGGTCGATGGCCTGCAACATACGGGAACAATAAACCTGATTTTTTAATTTTTAGTACGCCTGAATGTTATGAAATATTTTCTTAAAGTGAGAATGCTCACGGTAGCATTATTCGTGGGTATTGTATTTGAAATATCCGGTCAGGAATATGACCTTTTGATTCAAAATGGACATCTGATAGATCCGAAAAACGGAATTGACCAGGTTATGGATATTGCCATAAAGGATGGAAAGATTGTCGAAATATCTGAAGAGATAGCCGGAGGAACCTCAGCAAAAGTTGTAGATGCAGCTGGATTATATGTAACACCCGGAATTATTGATATCCACGTTCATGTTTTCTGGGGCACGATGCCGGATGCCTATATCAGCAATAGTTTCACAAGCCTTCCGCCGGATGGCTTTACATTCCGTTCAGGTGTCACAACTATAGTCGATGCTGGAAGTGCGGGTTGGAAAAATTTCAGGATATTTAAGGAACAGACTATCGATAATTCAAAAACACGGGTTTTAGCCTTTCTCAATATCGTCGGATCTGGCATGAAGGGTGGGGCTATTGAACAGAACCTGGCTGATATGGATCCGAAATTAACGGCCATGGTTACCAGGAAATATGCGGACCACATCGTAGGGATTAAACTGGCCCATTACAGCGGCCCTGAATGGGAACCGGTGATTAAAATGGTGGAGGCTGGGAAATTGGCCAATGCTCCGGCAATGATAGATTTTGGTGGAAATAATCCTCAACTTTCACTGGATAGACTTCTAAATACAGAGATGAGACCAGGGGATATCTTCACCCATTGTTATGCTCATGTAAGGGGTCGGACAGCAATAGTTGATGAAGATGGACAAGTAAGGCCCTATGTTTGGGATGCACAAAAAAGAGGGGTAATATTTGATGTGGGACATGGCGGAGGAAGCTTTGTCTTTGAGCAGGCCGTGCCAGCCATGGAGCAGGGATTTCTGCCAAATTCGATCAGTACGGACCTGCATACGGGAAGCATGAATGGAGGAATGAAAGATATGTTAAATGTGATGTCTAAAATGCTGAACCTGGGGATGCCATTAAGTACTGTAATAGAACGCTCGACCTGGGAACCGGCGAAAATTATAAATCATGAAGAGCTCGGACATCTAAGCACGGGTGCATGTGCTGACATTGCGCTTTTAAGACTCAGGGAAGGAGAATTCGGATTCATAGATACCAGGGGGTTTATGATCGAGGGAAATAAGAAACTGGAATGCGAACTGACGATCCGGGAAGGTGAAGTCGTATGGGACCTGAATGGAATAGCCGCTCCAAAGTGGGAAAAAGGACAATAAGATAATTTTTTTATAAACTAATGAAATGATATAAAATGGAACAGAAAAAACAAAATTCAAGAAGGAAAGCTGTAAAAGGTGTTATCGCTGCTGCCGCTGCTGGACTAGGTGTGAGCCAGGTAAGTGCTGCTGAAAATAAAAAGAAATCGCCAAAAAAAGTAGCTACCAGTATAACCAAATCTAACGATGTGCCATTGTTCTCCGGTGGTGTTGCTTATGGAAACTTACTATTTATCGCCGGGAAAGGCGCCCATTTTGAAGGGGATATAGCAGCTCATACGGATCACGTATTGAAAGAACTGGAGAAGGAACTGAAAAAGCATGGATCTTCTATGGAGAAAGTGCTGAAGGTCAATGTCTATCTGCACGATCTTAATGATTACCACGGAATGAATGATGTATATCGCGGTCGTTTTGGGGAAAATCCACCGGTAAGAACTACAGTGGCCACTTATGGGGGTGTACCAGGTGATTCTCTCGT
>CBDUBA010000095.1:0-17523 GCA_965365275.1 uncultured Cyclobacteriaceae bacterium
CTCTATGATGTATATGTCATCCGAGGGTACACTTCCCAAATCCTTATATACAATTTCCAGGGAAGTAAGTTCAGGGCCTATTGGCTCATCAATTTTGCCCTCAGGTGGGGTATAATATGGAACTATTAATCCCGGGTCACCAATACCCGTGGCACAGGCACCAATGTAATCTCCATGATCTAGATGTTCCTGTAATTCATCATAACCAATTGCCAGGGTAGTATATTTTTCTGGATCATCACTTTTATGACATATGTTGATTTTATTATCCTTATCCTTATCCTTGTCCTGGGAAAGGGTAATGTTTGGGAACAATACAAATGTTAGCGCGGTAGTGAATATAATGGACAATAAATGTCGTCGATCCATCTGAGGTGACAGACTTTTAGGTAAGAAATACATGGGTAGTTTGGTTTAAATCATAAATCCAACCTGGCACTAAAAAATCCTCTTCTAATAATTAATTCTATTAGATAATTAAGGAATGTCAGGTCAAAGAATAATGCTTTGGTTTAGCTTAAGCGAAAGGTTTTGGGTTTCCGCCTCTTATTCAAAAAGTACTAATTATTATTCAGTTTTCCTAATCTTTTTTGATAGAATTTAAGTGAAATTATGCAGTCAGTTTCCATACTATTGAAATAATAATGGTTATCCTAAGTTATACTTGAAAGCCGGATATTACATCCTTTAGATATAATTTATATGTTCATCCAATTATCCAATATACCCCGGGTTTGATTGATATTTTTGAATTGGCCGAACAAAGCGATACTTTTACAGGTTCTAAATTTAAATTTAAACATATTCCGCTATGAAACAGGTTCGTAAAATTCTCGTTTTTTTCATATCTGTATTGATGTATTCCTGCAACCTGGGAGGTTCAAATGGAGATCTGAAAGCTGATATTGATGAAAATAACGTAATAGCTTCTGAAAATTTTACCTACAGCATTGATACAATAGCAGATAACCTGCAAAATCCGTGGGGACTTACATTTCTGCCAAATAATGACCTTCTTGTTACAGAAAGATCAGGTGAAATCAGAATAATCAGAGATAATAAACTTTTGGATCAAAAGATCACAGGGGTTCCTGAAGTCTATGCTAAAGGTCAGGGTGGATTGTTTGAAATAAAACTTCATCCCAGCTATGAAAGCAATGGATGGTTGTATATCAGTTATGCAGCTGTGGGAGATGGCGGTGGAAATACTGCTATAATGCGTGCAAGGCTGGATGGATTTAATCTTGTGGATAAAGAAATTATTTTTCAAGCCCTTCCTTTCAGGTCCGGTGGTAATCACTTTGGGGGACATATGGAGTTTGATGAAGAAGGATATTTATTTCTTTCAACCGGAGAAAGAGGGAGTCGAAATAATGCCCAGACATTATCTAATCAAAGTGGAAAAATCATACGTATTAAAGATGATGGCAGTATTCCCTCTGATAATCCATTCGTAAACGATAACAATGCCAGCCCGGAAATATTCACCTACGGGAATAGAAATCCACAGGGTATGGCAGTTCATCCAGTAACGGGTGAAATATGGACTCATGAACATGGTCCAATGGGTGGTGATGAAATTAATATCATCAGACCTGGTTTGAATTTCGGATGGCCTGAAGTAACCTATGGGAAAAACTATGATGGTACTACAATTACAGATGTAACTTCCCGTGATGATGTGGCTCACCCACAACATTACTGGGTTCCTTCAATTGCTCCCTGTGGAATGGAATTTGTTACGAGTGATCGCTATCCTGCATGGAACGGTAACCTATTAGTAGGTTCCCTGAAATTCAGGTATGTTGCTCGTCTTGAACTTGATGGAGAAAAAGTAGTCAGTGAAGAAAAGATGATAGAAAACCTGGGTAGAATAAGATCAATAGAACAAGGTCCTGATGGTTTGATTTATATTAGTATGGAAAGCCCGGGGATGGTTGTTAGATTGATGCCTGAAATGAAATAGGTCTCTCAACTTTTCATCCGATTAGGGCTATAAAACAGCTTTTTAATAGAATTGAGGTCAATTTAGTTTACATGAAGCTGCAATTAGTCCTTTTAAAGGTCTTTCTTAATGCCTCAATCTCAAATAATTACAATGGTAGAGGTAAACAATAATATTTAGTTCCAACCATATATTGAATCTCAACATCAAAATCAGGATAGACAAAATCAATCATTTTTTGATTGTCAAATGTGGCTCTGGAAAATTTATAAGCATAAATTAAATTATCCAGCATCTTTATCACAGCCTTCTCCAATGTGGCATTAAAATGCAGATAAATTCTTCATTTAATTAATATGAATTCATCTGTATGAATATTATCTTCATTAAAGAAAATATCACCCTTATCTTAAGTTTTACTTACTTTTCTTGAAATATGGCTGCAAGCATACAGGATACTACACTGACACCCGCGACTCCAGGTAAAAGGATCCTCTCAATAGATGTATTAAGAGGATTTGCGGTTCTGGGTATATTAATTATGAATATCCAAAGTTTCTCCATGATATTTGAAGCTTATATGAATCCAACCGCATATGGAGATCTTAATGGACTTAACAAATGGATCTGGATACTGAGCCATTTGCTGGCAAATGAGAAGTTTATGACTATTTTTTCAATGCTTTTTGGAGCGGGAATTCTTTTGTTTGTGGATAAAATCCGAGCAATTAATAAAAAGCCTGGTCCCTTGCACTATCGTCGGAATTTCTGGTTACTATTGTTCGGAATGGCCCATGCTTACCTGATATGGTATGGTGATATACTGGTAGCTTATAGTTTATGCGCTTTCTTTGTTTATGTATTCAGAAATAAAAAACCTAGTACATTACTAATTCTGGGAGTGGTTTTTTTCTTTGTTCCGGTATTTATATATCTCTTTTTTGGATTTTCATTGCAGTTCTGGCCGAAGGAACAATTGGAAGCGAGTATACAGAATTGGAAACCAGGTATTGAGGCGATACAGGAGGAAATTGAAATAATGCAGGGTACCTGGGCAGAACAGATGACAAAACGGGTACCAACCACCATCTTCATGCAGACATTCCTGTTCTTCATATATATGTTTTGGCGTGTTACAGGCCTGATGCTAATTGGTATGGCTTTATATAGATGGAAGGTCCTAACTGCTGAAAGATCTTCACAATTTTATACAAAAATGCTATTCATTGGCTTGATCCTGGGATATTCTATAGTGGGTTATGGTATATTTAAAAATTTCAGGATGAACTGGGCATATGAATATTCAATGTTCATTGGGAGCCAGTATAACTATATCGCAAGTGTCTTGGTTTCTATAGGTTATATAGGCCTCATCATGTTGATCTGTAAATCAACTGGATTCAATGGATTTAAATACGTTTTTTCGGCAGTAGGAAAAATGGCCTTTACGAATTATATTCTCATGTCACTTATCTGCTCTTTTTTATTTTACGGACACGGGCTTGGTTTATATGGTCAAGTTGAAAGAACCAATCAGATCCTGTTGGTTTTGGGCATCTGGATTTTTATAATGATCATATCACCATTGTGGTTAAAATATTTCAGATTTGGCCCTATGGAATGGTTATGGAGATCGCTTACCTACTGGCGATTTCAACCTATGAGGAAATGATCCCATGAAATGGGTTTAATTACATTTCACATTAGAGCATTAGGTTCAAAATTTTCAAGCCATTGAGCTATAATTATTCCCATACAACACTTAAGAAATACAATTTAAAATTCTGATCTTAGTTTTCAATGTGAGTTGCGGAAACATTATTGAAAAGTGCTTTTTCAAATTTTAAAAGTTCCTTTTCAAATTCCTTTTTTAGGGACCTGTCGATTATACCGTCATACTCATTAAAATTATCCCATATCGATGGCATTGAAAATACAGCTACGACATCACCTCCTTTTCTTCCCATATCGAAAATAGCAGCATCAAGTACTTTTTTAGCTCCTCTGGCTCCCGGAGCAGCAGCTAGTAAAAACATCGGTTTGTTTTGCCAGACATTTCGGTTGATCCTGGTTAGCCAGTCGAATAAATTTTTAAATACTGCTGTATAATGTCCGTTATGTTCCGCAAATGATATAATGATCCCGTCAGCATTATCAATATTTGATTTGAATTTATAAACACTTTCTGGAATTCCCGACTCCTTTTCTAAGTCTATGCTATAAATGGGCATATCAAAATCGTTTAGATCCAATAAATTGACAGATGTGTATTTTATCTGGGATCCAGCATAATTTGCTATCTTCTTATTAATAGAGTTTCTGCTGTTGCTGGCCCCAAAGGCCATTATCTTCTTCATAACCAATTCTTTTATGATTAAAATCCATTCTAAGAGTATAACTGGAACATATTACTAAATGTTCATCCGGGTAAAAATATTACTAATGCTATTTCCATTTTATCGAATTATGGTTGCAAATCAGACTTTTAGTCAATTTGAATTCTGTTACGGATACAAATAATGTAACCATTCTGAATTGAAACATCGTATCTTCAATAGTCCTCCTAATAAATTCATAATAAAGAGAATGTAAAATGGACTATTATTTTTCCTGATCTTTATCCATTAACTTCATAAATGGTTTCAATAAATCGATCGGGACAGGGAAAATCGTTGTTGAATTCTTTTCAGAAGCCACTTCTGTAAGAGTTTGGAGGAACCTTAGCTGAAGTGCTGTTGGTTCACCTGCGATATTATCAGCAGCCTGACGTAATTTTTGGCTAGCCTGGAATTCGCCTTCTGCATGAATCACTTTTGCTCTTCTTTCCCTTTCGGCTTCAGCTTGTTTAGCCATTGCTCTTTGCATTTCAATCGGAAGATCAACATGCTTAACCTCAACAGTGGATACTTTTATGCCCCATGGATCAGTCTGGCTATCGATTATCTGCTGGAGTTTGAGATTAATTTTTTCACGTTCTGCCAGAATTTCATCAAGTTGTGACTGTCCCAGGACACTTCGAAGGGTTGTTTGGGATAATTGTGAGGTCGCATCAAGGTAGTGCTCAACCTCAACAATAGCTTTGTTCGCATCAAGAACCCGGAAATAGACTACCGCATTTACCTTAAGAGAAACATTGTCTTTTGTAATTACATCTTGCTCAGGTACATCCATAACTACGGTTCTCAGGCTTACCCGCACCATTTTATCAACGATTGGGATAAGTAATATTAACCCAGGACCTTTGGAACCAACCAATCGGCCTAACCTGAAGATAACACCTCTTTCATATTCTCTAAGTATACGAATTGCACTGGCCAGTATAATAATAAAAAATGCAATTATAACACTCGTATAAATAGAGGTTAAATCCATGCTTTCCATATTTAATGTTTTTAATTGTTTATGATTTCTTAACGAATAACTTCAAATCTTCTATCCGGACTACCTCTACGGATGATCCTTTTCTTAATTCACCTACTTCGCATTGTGCAGTCCAGATTTCTCCATGAATACTCACTTTCCCGGCAGGATTCAGATTTGAAAGTGCAACGCCTTTTTCTCCAACCATACCTTCGGCTCCGGTGGCAATTTTTTTTCGATGTGCCCTGATGCCAAATGCAATGGCAAAGAGAAAAAAAGCTACTGTTAATGCGACTACCAGAATAATTAATTCCATTGAAATTGTGATTACTTCCAGAAAAGATTCTTTATCGAACAACATGACTGATCCCAGAAAAAGAGCTATCGCTCCTCCAATGGTTAGCATGCCATAACTCACTACTTTAATTTCCAGAATAAATAGAATAAGCGCGAATATAATTAATGCTAGTCCTGCATAATTGAGAGGTAAAGTATGTAAGGAGTAAAATGCGAGTATAAGACAAATCCCTCCAATAACAGCTGGGAATATGGCACCAGGACTATATAGTTCAAAGATGAGGCCATAGATTCCAAGGATCAACAAAATATACGCAAGATTGGGATCACTAAGAATACTTAATAATCTCTGAGCGAACGACATTCCCAGATGGATTATTTCAGGATCATCTAATTGAATATTCTGGATCCCTTTTGAAGTTTCTATTTCCATCCCATCAATAAGATCAATAAGACTTTCAAGATCTTCTGCAATAAAATCGATAACATTAAGTTCGAGGGCTTCTGTTTCGGTGATTGAATAGCTTTTTCTTACCGCATTTTCTGCCCATTCTACATTTCTGTTACGTTTTTCACTAATAGTTTTAATGAAAGCTGCGGCATCATTTGTGGCCTTTTCCATCATGACAGAGTCCTGCATTCCTTGCAATGATACCGGGTGAGCCGCACCGATATTGGTACCTGAGGCCATGGCCGCTATATGCCCGGCTAAAGTTATAAAAACACCCGCTGACGCGGCTTGTGAACCTGAAGGAGAGACGTACACTACAACGGGGATTGGAGATTCTAGAAGATCAGATACAATTACCCTGGTGGATTTTAGTAAGCCTCCGGGCGTATTAAGGCGGATAACTATGCACTGCGCTTTTTCTTCCAGCCCATTTTGAATTCCTGTTTGAATATAGTCAGCACATGCCGGGTGAATAGCACAATCTGCGGTGAGCACTATAACCTTGTTTGATTGAGCATAAATATTCTGGAATAGGGAAAAAAAAATGGATAATATGAGCAGAAAGGA
Source organism: uncultured Cyclobacteriaceae bacterium (assembly GCA_965365275.1). Lineage (GTDB taxonomy): Bacteria > Bacteroidota > Bacteroidia > Cytophagales > Cyclobacteriaceae > JAGTVG01. The sequence goes on from CBDUBA010000095.1 coordinate 6,621, forward strand.
TCTCATTTTATCTTAGATGCATATCCTTTATTAATTTAGCTAAAAAAAAAGTAGGAAACAATAGCTTAGGTATACAGACAGAAATGTATTTGTTACTATTATCTTTAACGATTAGCAATAACTAAACCCAGTTATTTGTGGATTGTAAACCAGATGACGTGATTCGCTTTTGAAGCTTAACAACAATCTGCACACTCCATGATCATTCTTAAAATCCTCGGTTAATATGAATTGCCACAATCCGATCTGAAATCTGAAATTTTATTCCTGACACAATGGGATGATTCCAGTAGTCATCATGTGTAGTAAACAATGTCATTGGCTTGATTCTTCATAACATTTTAGTTCAACAGTTGTTGTTATTATTTAGGTAACAGAATGTTCCAGATTATAGGTAAAAAATCAAAAGATGGCAAAAAAGAAAAATATTACTCGAGATGATATTTATTCCATGTATATGGATTATCTACTCAAGAATGGCAAACCTCCAGTCAATGTGTATGTATTCTCAAAAGAGAACAATTTTGATGAATCACTATTCTACAAATTGTTTGGTTCCTTTGAGGCAGTCGAAAGGAGCATCTTTGCAACCTTTTTTGACAATACCATAACCTTATTGGAGAATAATGCAGAATATGCTGGATTCAATAGTCGTAATAAACTTCTAAGTTTTTACTATACATTCTTTGAAAATTTAACTGCGAACCGAAGCTACGTTCTTTCTGTACTTTCACTGGATAATGATAAACTTAAAACGTTGTCACTTCTAAGTGAATTAAGAAAGAAGTTCAAAATTTTCATCAACTCGTTAGAAATTAGACCAATCCCTCTGAATGACAAGAGATTGGAAAAAATTCAAGAAGGAACAATCGAAGAGTCCGCCTGGACACAATTACTCATAACTATGAAATTCTGGATGAGTGATAATTCCCCATCTTTTGAGAAAACGGATTTATTTATTGAAAAAGCTGTCAACGCCAGTTTTGATCTGATAGATAATACTCCTCTAAAAAGCATCATCGATCTGGGGAAATTCTTGGTTAAGGAAAGATTCAATATGAGTATGTAAAATGAAAGCAATAGACAGTATTCCTATCACTAAAATTGAGAGAGCGTCTAAACTGGTACAGACCGGGGCTAAGATTGGTGTAAACTATATCAAGTATTTCGGGGATAAGCTTGTAAGCCCTCCCGATCAAGCAAGAGAAAGGCTTAATGAAAAAAATGCGGACGATATTTATAATAGCCTTAAAAATCTCAAAGGGAGCGCCCTGAAAGTCGCTCAGATGTTGAGTATGGAGAAGAACATCCTGCCAAAGGCATATGTCGAAAAATTCTCCTTAGCTCAGTTTTCTGTTCCTCCACTGTCTCACGCTTTGGTAACTAAGACATTTAAAAAGTATTTTGGAAAATTACCTAGCGATATTTTTGATTCCTTCAGTCATTCCTCTACGAATGCGGCAAGTATCGGGCAAGTCCATAAGGCCACTAAAGATGGTAAGACATTGGCTGTTAAAATACAATATCCTGGCGTAGCACAGAGTGTGGCTTCTGATTTAGCACTTGTAAAACCAATAGCCATGAGTATGTTTAACATTAAGGGAAAGGATTCTGATAAATATTTCAAGGAGGTAGAAGAAAAGTTAATGGAAGAGACGAACTACTTACTTGAAGTTGAACAAAGTATTGAGATATCAAAAGCTTGTGCCCACATACCCAATTTGCGATTCCCGGATTATAACCAGGAACTATCCTCGGAGCGAGTTATAACTATGGATTGGATGTCAGGCATACATCTTTCAGAATTTGTTCAACAAAACAATGTACAGGAAAAATCAAATATAATAGGGCAAGCCCTCTGGGATTTTTATATGTATCAAATTCATATCTTGCGCAAAGTTCATGCTGATCCGCATCCGGGAAATTTCTTAATATCTGAGAACAACGAATTAATAGTTTTGGATTTTGGTTGCATGAAAAGCATCCCAGAAGAGTTCTATATCCCATATTTTGATTTGGCACAACGAAAAAGCATTGAGGATAAATCTTTATTCAAGAATAAGTTGTATGAACTCGAAATCCTAAGGGAAGACGACACAGATGAGGAAATAGAATTCTTTACATCAATGTTTCATGAAATGCTAGGTCTTTTTACGAAACCTTTCCATAATGACACTTATGACTTTTCAGATCCGGAATTTTTCGGAAAGATCGCAAAGCTGGCAGAACAATATTCTAAAAGCAGTGAATTTAAGAATATGAATCCCAACCGAGGCTCAAAACACTTTATATATATGAACAGGACGTTTTTTGGACTTTATAATCTGATGCATGACCTCAAGGCAAAAGATATCAAAATCAATAACTTCAGCAAGTACGTATAAACTAAAGAGGTGCAATTTCCCTCACTCCGTTCGGTTGAATTCAAATCGGAGGTCTAATCCTTGATGATTAAAATCCTGCAAATAATAAAGGCGCCTAAGAAGCGCCCATTATTAAGTACCCCGACAAGGATTATTCATACGCACTTGTCATGCGCTCATCCCCTCATGATCCCGTAAAACGGGATTCGAACCCTTCCCGCCCATCGTTCTCATCCTTGTCGATTAAAATTCTGCAAATAATAAAGGCGCCTAAGAAGCGCCCATTATTAAGTACCCCGACAAGGATTCGAACCCTGACCAACAGATCCGAAGTCTGTTGTGCTATCCATTACACCATCGAGGCATAAAATATGAATGATGTAATAAAAGAAACAAAATTGCTCCATCGGATTTATTACATCACTTGTTTCACTTGCAAAGATACCAATTACCGTGCAAATGATGATAATAAATTTAAGAAAGGGCCTCCCTTACCCGCTTAGCGGCATCTTTTAACAATACGGCGGAAGTAACTTTTAATCCTGATTCATCAATAATTTTGGCGCCCTCCTCTGCATTCGTCCCCTGTAACCTCACAATAATGGGTATATTGATCTCGCCAATATTTTTGTATGCTTCCACTACACCCTGTGCTACCCGGTCACATCGAACGATGCCGCCAAAGATGTTGATTAAAATAGCCTTCACATTTGGGTCTTTTAATATAATCCTGAATCCATTCTCAACAGTTTCAGCACTGGCAGTTCCACCAACATCCAGGAAATTAGCCGGCTCTCCTCCGGATAACTTGATCATATCCATGGTAGCCATTGCAAGTCCTGCTCCATTTACCATGCAACCCACATTACCATCAAGCTTAATATAATTCAAATCTGATTCTCCGGCTTCTACCTCAAGTGGATCTTCTTCAGAAAGATCCCGCAATTCGACCAGTTCTGAATGCCGGAACAAAGCATTATCATCCAGATTAACCTTGGCATCCACTGCCACAATACGATCATCAGAAGTTTTTAATACTGGATTTATCTCAAACTGCGAGGAATCGGTTGCAACATAAGCAGCGTAGAGAGCATTTATGAATTTGACCATTTCTTTATTGGCTTTACCCCTCAATCCTAAGGCAAATGCAATTTTTCTCGCTTGAAATGGCATCAAACCGGTCACAGGATCTATCCACTCCTTTATTATTTTTTCCGGGCTTTTCGCTGCTACATCTTCAATGTCAACCCCGCCTTCTGAGGAAGCCATAATTACATCTTTCCCTTTTGACCGGTCAAGTAAAATACTCATGTAAAACTCTTTCGGTTCATTTTCTCCCGGATAAAAAACATCCTGTGCAATAAGTACTTTTTTTACTTTTTTACCTTCAGGGCCAGTCTGGTGTGTCACCAAAGTTCCTCCAAGAATTCCCTTTACCTTATCAGGTACCTCTTCCAGATTCTTGGCAAGAATAACACCCTTAGATCCAGTTTCATTTATCTTGCCTTTTCCTCTTCCGCCGGCATGGATCTGGGCTTTTATTACGAACCATTTTGTTCCGGTTTCCCTGTTCAATTTTTTTGCTGCTGAAACTGCTTCATTTGGGCTTTCTACACATATCCCCTCCTGGATTTGTACCCCGTAACTTTTCAATATGGCCTTGGCCTGATATTCATGTATGTTCATAAAAAAATATTTTGTCGAATCTAAACGATTTTGAATTGTTAATCAAGATTCATTATGGGTTTTAATCCTTGATTTTCAAATTCGCGGCAAAACAATGATTCATGAATTAAAATTATTAAGTTTGCCTGGCCAATTCATTCAATTGTCATGCTGATCTCAAAGGGAATTACGAAATCATATGGAAATTTAAAAGTGCTTAAAGGCATTGATATGGAAGTTCGTAAGGGGGAAATTGTTTCGATTGTAGGGGCTTCAGGAGCTGGAAAAAGCACATTGCTACATATTCTAGGAACCCTTGACAAGCCAGATGCTGGTCAGCTCACTCTAGGCAATGAAGATCTTCTGAAATTTTCTCCAAATCAACTTTCCCGATTTAGAAATAAAGAAGTGGGTTTTATTTTCCAGTTCCACAACCTGTTACCGGAATTTTCTGCACTTGAAAATGTTTGTTTGCCAGGTTATATAGCCAGGAATCCAAAGGAAGAAGTTGAAAAGTATGCAAGGAAATTACTTCAATTATTGGGACTTTCTGAACGCGAGGAACACAAACCTTCGGAACTTTCGGGTGGGGAACAGCAAAGAACAGCTGTAGCCCGGGCGTTGGTAAATAAACCAGCGATCGTATTTGCAGATGAACCAAGTGGTAATTTGGATTCCAAAAATGCTAATGAATTGCATGACCTGTTTTTCAAATTGCGGGCTGACCTTGAACAAACCTTTGTTATTGTGACCCATAATAAAGAACTTGCTTCAAAAGCAGATAGAACCCTGGAGATCAGGGATGGTATGATTGTAAATTATACAGAATGAAGTAAGTATATCCCGAATGAATTGATCTATCCACAATCTGATCTAGAAAATATCGCTTTTATAACCATGTGCTATAGAAATATTTTAAAATAACCTATACAATTAAGATTTAGTTCATAAAATTGAGAGTTTAAATATGAAAACGGGATTTAATAATTAATCTGCTTTATGTACTGGTCGAAGGGGGTTTTTCATATGTTGCTGGCTGTGTTCTTTTTTTCACTCATGAATGTATTTGTGAAATTACTTGGCCACATTCCAGCCGTTGAGATCGTTTTTTTTAGAGCTTTGGTTTCCCTCATAATTAGCATCATTTTACTTAGAATTTACAAAATAAATTTTTGGGGCAACAATAAAAAGATCTTGATTTTGCGGGGAGCCACTGGAATGATCGGGTTAATATTTTATTTCAAACTTATTCAATCAATACCCCTGGCCAGTGCCGTAACTATATTATTTCTCGCACCTATATTCACAAATATTTTAGGAATTTTCATAGTAAAAGAAAAAGTTCACCCATTACAATGGTTGTTTTTCCTGGTCTCATTTATAGGAATATTGCTTGTGAAGGGATTTGATTCCAGGATTCAACCAATTCATTTAGTTATAGGAATCGTCGCTTCAATATTTTCTGGATTGGCCTATAATTTTATTAGAAAATTGAAAACCTCCGATCACCCTTTGGTAATAATATTTTACTTTCCATTAATCACAATGCCATTTGCCGGTGCCTATTCTTCATTAAACTGGGTAAAGCCGGAAGGCATTGACTGGTTGATCCTTTTACTTGTCGGTATTCTTACTCAAACTGCACAATATTTCATGACTCGTTCCTACCAGTCAGAGGAGTTATCAAAGGTGGCAAACCTTAGGTACCTGAGCATTGTTTTTGCATGGTCCTATGGATTTTTTATTTTCCATGAAACATACAATCTCCTTGCCTATGCAGGAATATTCCTTGCAATTCTGGGCGTTGTGCTGAATTTGTGGTTTAAAAAAAAATTGTCTGACAGGGAGGATGCGGGGATTTGATTTATATTGCTTTATTATTTTTTTCAAATAAAGTACTTTTGTTAGAGTACAAAAAATCAAAATATGTCAGGACATAGTAAGTGGTCAACCATAAAAAGAAAGAAAGGTGCTAATGATGCCAGACGTGGCAAAATGTTTACCAAACTCATCAAAGAAATAAGTATAGCAACAAAAGAAGGAGGTGGCCCCGATCCTGAGTCTAATCCCCGGTTAAGGCTGGCTATACAGAATGCAAAAGGTGCAAATATGCCCAAGGATAACATTGAACGGGCCATAAAGAAAGCCTCCGGTACTGACGCGGATCATTATGATGAAGTTACCTATGAGGGGTATGCAACACATGGAGTTGCAGTATTTGTAGAATGTGTCACTGATAATTTGAACAGAACAGTGGCCGCCGTTAGAGCTGCCTTTAATAAATATGGTGGATCACTTGGGACTAATGGCTCGCTGGAATTTATCTTCGATCATAAAGGGGTTTTTAGCCTGAAAGAACCTGAAAATTATAATGAGGAAGATTTTATGCTGGAAGTTATTGATGCCGGGGCTGAAGATGTAGAGAACCAGGAGGATTATATAACCATTACAACGGCTATGGAGGATTTCGGTAGCGTAAATAAAAAGTTGGAAGAAATGGGAGTGGAGACAGAATCAGCTGAATTACAAAGAATACCTAAGACTCTGGTTGAATTGGATGATTCCTCTTTCCAGCAAGTTATGAAGTTTATTGAGGCTTTAGAAGACAATGATGATGTGCAAAAAGTATATCATAATATTGACATCAAGGATTCCCAAATTGAGTTGGTGGGATAAATCAAACACAAAAATATTGAGTATATTAGAAGGGTTCTTTGGAACCCTTTTTTTGTCATTCAATGCGATTAACCAAAGACCTATATAATCATTCTTTAGCGCTTCTGACGGATTTCTACCAGATTACAATGGCCTATGCCTATTGGAAAAATGGGATAGCTGAAAGAGAAAGTGTTTTCAATCTATATTTCAGGGAGAACCCATTCGGAGGTGGATACGCGATCGCCTGTGGTTTAGATTATATAGTTGATTTTCTTGAACATTTTAAGTTTACCGTATCGGATGTAGAATTTCTATCTACTATAAAATCTAATTCAGGAAATCAATTATTTGAAGATGATTTCCTGAGATATCTTTCAAACCTGAATTTTACCTGTGATATCGATGCCATTCCAGAAGGATCCCTGGTATTCCCACATGAACCGATAATTAGAGTCATTGGTCCTGTTATTCAAAGTCAGATAATTGAAACTCCATTACTTAATATTATAAATTTTCAAACGCTAGTGGCTACAAAAGCATCCAGAATCGCCTATGCCGCAAAAGGGGAACCTGTTTTGGAATTTGGGTTAAGAAGGGCACAGGGAGTTGACGGTGCTATTGCAGCAAGTCGTGCAGCATACATTGGAGGATGTTCTTCAACTTCAAATGTCCTGGCCGGAAAACTATTCGATATACCCGTAGCCGGAACACATGCTCATAGTTGGATTATGACTTTCGATTCAGAGATAGAGGCCTTTAAAGCTTATGCAGATGCTTTACCTGATAATTGCGTATTTCTTGTGGATACCTATGATACACTTGAAGGTGTTAAGAATGCCATTACTGTCGGAAACATTTTGAGAAAGAATGGTAAGGAAATGGTTGGAATTCGAATTGATTCAGGTGATTTGGCTTATCTTAGTCAACAGGCCCGTAAAATGCTTGATCAGGCTGGATTTCAAAATGCAAAAATTGTGGCCAGCAATGATTTAAACGAAAAACTTGTTCAGAGTCTTAAAATGCAGGACGCGCAAATATCTGTCTGGGGTATCGGCACAAAACTGGTAACAGCATACGAGCAACCAGCCTTGGGTGCAGTTTACAAACTAGCCGCAATTAAAAATAAGGATGGCCATTGGGAACATAAGTTGAAACTTTCCGAACAGTCAATGAAAGTCAACAATCCTGGGATTCAGCAACTGAGGAGATATTATCAGAATGGGAAAATGATTGCTGACATGATTTATGACATAAACCTGGGAACCCGTGAAAAGAACACGATTTTTCATCCAGTTGACGCGACCAAACGAAAAGTATTGGACGAAAAGTTACTTGAGTACAATGACTTACTCATTCCGGTTTTTAGAAATGGAACTAAGAAATATAATTTCCCAGGGATGCCTTCAATAAAGAGTAAGGTTGCTGGTGAAATGAAAGCAATTCATGGAGGAATTAAGAGATTTGAAAATCCACACATATATCCGGTTGGATTGGAAGAATCTTTACACCATGCTAAAATGGACTTGATTTTAAAACTGAGAAAATACGAAAACTCGTAGACATACATTATGGGATTTACATATAATTTTCCACGACCTGCTGTCACCACTGATACCCTTGTTTTTCGAGGAGGGATAGAATGCATAGAAGTGTTATTAATAAAAAGAAAAAAGGAACCATATAAGGATTTCTGGGCAATACCAGGTGGATTCCTTGAGATTGAAGAAACTCCGGTTGAAGGTGCTATAAGGGAGTTATTGGAAGAAACCAGCCTGGATATAAAAGTACTTAAAGAAGTAGGCACATTTGGTGACATTGACAGGGATCCACGGGGCAGGACGATCACAATAGTATTCTATACATTTATAAAAAATGGGGACCAGGTGGCAAAGGCAACTTCCGATGCTACAGAAGTTAAATGGTTTTCTGTAAAAGATATGCCGGAAATGGCCTTCGACCACAGTGAGATCTTCAGAGAGGGCTTATTGAAACTCAAAAGCCATATTATATTGGCCAAACTTGATATCATTGATTTCTTTGGTCTGAATGTTAATGATCTGAAAAAAATGTTTAAATGTCTTGATTAAAATGAAAGCCTTACTTGTCATTGATATTCAAAATGATTTTCTACCCGGGGGGGCACTTGAAGTTAAGAATGGTGATCAGATTATATCAGTTATAAATGAAATTATGAAAAAATTTGACTGGGTTTTTGCGACACAGGATTGGCACCCATCCGACCATAAAAGTTTTGCAAGCCAGCATATGGGAAAAAGACCCGGGGATATGATAACACTTAATGGCCTCGATCAGATATTATGGCCAGACCATTGTATTCAGGGAACGCTGGGGGCGGATTTTTCTGAGGAATTGGATCAGAGTAAAATTAAAAAAGTTTTTGTAAAAGGAACCAATAAAGAGATTGACAGTTACAGTGGTTTTTTTGACAATGGGCATTTAAAGTCAACCGGATTAAGTAATTATTTAAGAGATTCATCAATTGATGAAGTATTTATTGTGGGATTGGCAACCGATTATTGTGTAAAATTCAGTGCCCTGGATTCAATAAGGGAAGGTTTTAAAACTAATGTAATTGCTGATGCGACAAAAGCTGTTAATTTAAAACCAGATGACTTTGAGACCTCTCTCGATGAAATGAAGCAATCAGGTGTAGTAATTCTTGAAAGTCAGGATCTTCTATCTGATCAACTATTTGATCTGATTTAGTGTGAACAAATATCACGCACTCTGAAATATTGATTTTTTAAAACTGGACAATTAATGTCTAAAAGTAGAAATCCCACCTAATTCTTTAATTCGAAAGAAATAAGTGGGATTAAATCTGGTTAGGATCCTAATTATTTTTTGGAATCCATATATTTTATCAGGTCGATAACTTTTGAAGAGTATCCCCACTCATTATCGTACCAGGATATAACCTTTACAAATGTTGGGCTTAGTTGTATGCCTGCACCGGCGTCGAAGATAGAAGTTCTTGGATCTCCATTGAAATCGGTTGAAACAACAGCATCTTCTGTATAGCCTAATATACCTTTCATACTTCCTTCAGATGCATCTTTCATTGCTGCTTTAATTTCATCATAAGTTGCACCCTTTTCCAGACGAACAGTCAGGTCAACAGTAGATACATTAGCAGTAGGAACACGGAAAGCCATACCTGTTAATTTCCCATTTAATTCAGGGATAACCTTACCAACTGCTTTTGCTGCACCAGTTGAGGAAGGGATTATATTTTGAGCAGCACCTCGTCCACCTCTCCAGTCCTTTTTAGAAGGTCCGTCAACAGTTTTTTGTGTTGCAGTAGTAGCATGAACAGTAGTCATCAGTCCTTCAGCAATACCCCACTTGTCATTTAATACTTTTGCTACAGGAGCTAAACAGTTAGTTGTACATGAAGCATTAGAGACATAATCCATGTCAGAGCTGTATTTCTCTTCGTTAACGCCCATGACGAACATAGGAGTGTCATCCTTAGATGGTCCAGTCATAACAACCTTTTTTGCACCTGCTTTGATATGACCTTCTGCTTTTTCCTTTGTCAGGAAAATACCCGTCGCTTCAGCTACATATTCTGCACCAACTGCTCCCCAATTAAGATTAGCAGGATCCATTTCAGAGGTTACTCTAACTGTGCGTCCATTAACAACAAGATTGCTACCGTCAACAGCAACTTCCCCTTTAAATGGGCCGTGGGTAGAGTCATACTTAAGCATGTAAGCTATATAATCAACGTCAAGCAGATCGTTGATGCCAACAACCTCTACATTAGGGTCATTTTCAGCGACACGAAAAACCAATCGTCCTATTCTTCCAAATCCGTTTATTCCAATTTTTATTTTTGACATGTGTTTAAAAATTTTAGTGAATTTTAAAAGCACAAAAGTAGTCCATAATTCATGTAATACCAACATGCCCCGGCATTGTTTTGTTAAGAATTGGTTAAGATTTTGAAAAAATATTTTTTATGTTTTTGTATTCTTAAATGGGAGGTCTATATTTGCACCACGTTTTCCTAACGTGCTCGTTTAAATCCTTTATTATTCTGTTATATAGGACTTAAATATGAGTCAAGAATAAAAGATAAAAAGAAGCTATCGGTTATTCATTTAGGAAGTTCTTTTATGCTCCGTTCGTCTAGGGGTTAGGACGCCAGGTTTTCATCCTGGTAACAGGGGTTCGATTCCCCTACGGAGTAC
>CBDUBA010000096.1:0-17512 GCA_965365275.1 uncultured Cyclobacteriaceae bacterium
ACTTAAAATCCTGTGGCCGTTAAGGCCGTGTGGGTTCAAGTCCCACTCCGGGTACCAATACAAAATTTAGATCCCTGTAGCAGAGAATGTTGCAGGGATTTTTAATTTTAGTTTGATGTAAAATAAAATTGAGTGTGGAGTCCATCAAGATTTCTTCAGAGTTAGTTTCTAAATTAGAGTTAATGATTTCTGTAAAATTTAGGCTTAATTGAAAAAATCAGCCCTTATTATTGGCCTTTGGAGTTTGAATTTTCTGCTCTATGCACAAAATCATGGAACCATATCCGGCAAAGTGATAGATAAACAAACGCTAGATCCTTTGCCATATGTCACCATTGTGGTTGAAGAAATTCCAGGGCAGAAATCCATAACTGGGGGACTTACTGACGAAGAAGGCAGATTTTCGATATCAGGGCTTGTCGATGGGAACTACATGGTACGGTGCTCTTTCATTGGTTATGAAAGTGTGGATATTCCGGTTCTGATTGGAGCATTAAATGATTATTATGAACTGGGTAAGATAGAACTTGACTTGGCCACTCAACAATTGGATGAAGTTTTGATCTCAGCAAAAAAAGAAATTGTAGACTCAGGCCTTGATACCAAGACCTACAAAATGGAGGATCAGTTTACCCAGGGCGGAGGCTCTGTGCTGGATGCCTTGCGAGGATTGCCCGGTGTAACTGTAGAGCAGGAAGGAAAGATCTTATTAAGGGGAAGTGATCGGGTATCAATATTTATTGACGGGAAACAGTCCAGTTTAACTGGTTTTGGATATCAAAAGGGATTGGATAATATACCCGCTGCGAACATAGAAAGCATTGAAATTATCAATAACCCTTCTGCCAAATATGATGCGGCTGGAATGGCAGGTATTATCAATATCATCTATAAGAAGGAGCGTGCTTCAGGTTTCAATGGGGATGTTGGGCTTACCTTCGGTTTTGGCCAACTCACCAAACGAAAGGACGACCTCCCAACCCAATTGGGCAGTTATTCAATGAATCCGAAGGTAATTCCCAGCTTGAATTTAAATTATAAAACGTCAAAACTTAATGCCTTCCTCCAATCAGAAATCCTCTTCCAGAAGAAATTGCCCAATAATGAGTTCACCACGCGAATGTATGATGACGGCACCACCATATTTTCCCAAGTACCGGAGAACCGAAAACAGATTCAATATATTGTCAAAACAGGAGTGGACTGGTATCTAGATCAGCAGAATACCTTTACATTCAGTACGATCCTGGATTATGAGCATCACATCGATACGGCCCAGGTTCCTTTTATCAATGCTGCTGATATGGAAAGATACAGATTCTGGGCATGGTCAGAAGAAGAAGTAACAGGATTTTTAAATTTCAGGATCGACTATAAGCATCAGTTTGAAGAGCCGGGGCATGAACTTAATGCCAGTATCCAATATACAAGAGGGTGGGAGGATGAAGCGTACTACCTGACAGATAGCTCAGCCATAAGGGTATCTGGTGATACTACCCATCTTATCGCCACTGAACATACTATCCCGTTGCTTTTAGACTATGTGAAACCCTTGAAGTCCGGCAGGATTGAATCAGGAATTAAACTGCAGATTAGAAGGATTCCGGTGACCTACTATATTGGCATGGGAGAAAATTCTATTGTTTATCCGGGATTGGGAGACTGGTCCGATTGGGGAGAGGACATTTTTGCCGGATACGTAAACTACGTTCATGAAAAAAAAACATATGATATTGAAGCTGGATTAAGGATTGAGCAGACGAATGTGTTTTATGATTTGCCTGAAGAAAACATTTATTACGATCAGAATGATGCCTATTCTTATTTCCGCGTATTCCCTAATATTCGATTAACATATAAGATAAATGAAAATAACAATCTTTCAGTTTTTTACAATAACCGCATTGATCGCCCGGGAGAACCTGAACTCAGGATTTTTCCAAAATACGATGATCCTGAATTACTAAAAGTTGGCAATCCCTACCTCAGGCCTCAATTTACTCAAACCTTTGAATTGGCATACAAATATATGTGGAATACAGGTTCTGTTTATTTTTCGGGTTACCATCGAATAATTGATGATCATTTCTTGCGGATATATGCAATTGACAGCACCAGCCAGTATTATGATATCATCAATAAAATCTATCAAAATGTAGGAAAAGCAACCAACAGTGGTTTTGAAGTATTGATAACACAAACAGTAGGGAATTTTTGGAAAATCAACGGAAGTTTCAATTGGTACAGGAACATAATTGACAGTTTCGAAGGGATGCTTCTATTCCCTTATGAAAGACCATTTCAAATCAAGCGATCAGAGGATAACACATGGGATTTAAAGGTTAACAATCAATTTGATGTCTCTGATCAACTTCAATTTCAAATCGCATACATTTATTATGCACCCAGAAATATTCCACAGGGCACCCAGTTTTCCAGGACCTCGCTCGACCTGGGTGTTAAACAGACTCTGTTTAAAGGAAAAGGCGAATTACAATTCACGTTCACCGATATTCTGAATACATTTGGTATCAAGCAGGAAATTCAGGATACTGAATTTATTGCCATCTATGAAAATTATTTTGAAACACAGGTAATTCGTTTGGGATTAAACTATAAATTTTAGAGATCAACTTAGCCGATAGCGTTCTTGTATTTAATGGACTAATTATAGTCTATTTAAAACAAGTTAATGAATAAATTCTGTTAATGGCCGTTTTGAAAAGAAGAGAAATTGTTTATTCCCAGGGTATTCCAAAGGCCTCCTTACGCAAGGAATGATCATTGTCAGGAATGATCACGGCTACCCAGGGCATATCCGGATTGTTAATCCTGCATCGCCATTCGATAACCTGATTTTTACCCTGCTGAAGCGCTAGTGTTTTCTCAGGCTGGTTTGTGTTTAGATTTTCTGTTCTGATCCTGAATGTATGTTTCCCGCTTCCTGTAATATCTAATCGTATGGTTATTTCATCTTTCTTTCCTGTTGTTTTGGTCAATGCATAATCCAGTATCCTTCCAGACCCAAAATCAAATTCATATGTGGCAGAAGGCAGGAATGTTCGCTGAAATTCTTTATCCTCAATAGTTAACTTATATGAACCTTGTGGAATGGTGGTTTCATAAGGTTTATTATAGCTGTTTACAGCTAAGGCAAATTTCTCTCCTGTAATTGTATTCTCCAAGGTACATGTATCATTGGCTTTAATTAATACATATGCGGGTCCTGACAAATCCTTCATCAGCCAGGTCCATCTTATGACCGGTCTGGTCCAGATCTCCTTGTAGGTCCAGGTATTCTGAACCGGCCAGTACGGAACATCCGAGTTTCCGCGAGTCTGTATGCCCACCGGTAATCCTCCAACCATGTCCCCGGACATCACTGAATAAAGTGGAGGAAAGTCATACCCTTCACCATACATCGTGCTTTGTGAGAAAGGATTCCGTCCAATAATCCATTCCGCCTGGTGCTGAGCGAGATTCGCCAGTTCGATATCTCCCCTTAATTTTCCTGCATAGATCAATGCCTGGGCTTGCGGAAGAATTACCCCGAAATGCCCCCTGTAATCCATCCAGACAGGGAATAGCCTGAGATAGTGCCCTTTCCCCAGAGGAATACCGTTCAATACTTGTTCCCTGAAATATTCTCTTCGACTTTCCGGTGCAAGCTGATATTCTTCATCCGAATAAATTGACGCCGGCATCACACGATAAGGATGGGTGTAATCCGAAATTTTTTTCATGTATTCGGAATGAAATACTACGGTAGAATACCAGGACATCCAATCCGGATGATCAGGAGAAAGGTCGCAGAGTAAGGAAAGCGCCAAAATAGTGGCTTGTTCATTTCCCCTGTGTACATAATGCAGGATATGATCCTTATCAGTGCCGGTATAAAAGTATCCCATCAAGGGTATATCCCAGTCTGGTTTTTCCCGTTGCTGGGATCCAACAATAATTTTTGCCCATTCATAGGCTTTTTGGAGGTAGGTCTGTTGTTTGGTTCCTTTCCAAAGTTCAATAGCGGCAAGAATACCAGTAGAAGCAACTTCGTGTTCAACATTATTCGGATCAAAAGTACCGCGGAACACGTTCTGGTTTTCACTATCTTGAATCTGATCCAATCCCTCAATAGCGAAATTCCAGTCTTCTTCTGCCATTTTCAGAGCAAAAGCGGCCAATTGTGGATCTTTTTTATTCAATACCCTGAAAGCGATTGCCTCTGAAGCGGCAGCCAGCAAATGGTCGATGGGTACATTTCGGGCTGAAGAAATTACATCGTCGTAATCCCCGATTATTCCATTGGTTTTCCGGCTGTTCGCAGATCCACCGAACCGGTAACCATCACGAAAACTCGTTTTTAAGATCCAATCCAGTCCCCATTTAGCTTCCTCCACCAATCGATTGTAAAGTTCCGGATCCTCCTGCCTATTCTGCAACTGCTCTGCCATAGCGAACATGGCATAGACTGCTTCGCTGGTATGAGTAATTCCCTGGGTCAGATCACCAGCGTCATGCCAGCCACCGTTTACTACTATTTGCAGGTCCCCATGAAGGCACCTCCAATCCCGATGGCATATTCCATGAATACCAGGTATGGCTTCTCCACACCGCTCGGAATAAAAGAAATTCAGCGTTTTTAATATGGATTCCCTCCAGACATCCGGTCCGATCTTGAAAGAATTTGTTAGAACATCACCGGTTCGAATTTTATAAGTCCCGGTTTGGCTGACTTCTGAAAAGTCTATAATCTGATAAGTCCCAATATGCGATGTTACATTTTCAATCCGTTTTGATAATGCAATTTCTCCTGTTTCCTGGTTGATCAAATGAAAAATATCGGTCTTTAAGCCATTAGCGATAGCAGTTTTTACCGCTCCATTCAGATAACCACTATGACTATATGAAATCCTGCCCGGCCAAACATCCCAGCCTTCGATATGGTCCGGTTTTACCTTTTGAAGTTCCAGTTGGTCAAGATAAAAAGTAGCTATTTCACTTTCAGCAGGTTCATTGCCAGCAAAATAATAGGATATTTCAAAAAAGGTAACTGCGTCACGTGCTACATTACTTAGTTCCCACACCACATGATTCCATTCATGGTTTCTAAGCATAACTGAAGTTTCCCCTTCCTGACCAAAAAGGGCCGGTAATTGCTCTTCTCCTTCATTGAACAGCCGAAGTTCGATCCAGTGTACATTGGTGCCGGGATTATCCGGATATATCCACAATGATATCCTATTGAAGGTTTCCCAATTTTCGTGATCAAAGGCTCTCCTGACACCTGCAGTGCCCCATCCTCTCCCGCTCTTTGGTGCCTGTACATTCAGTTTTGTTGGGAGTTGCATTTTTAAAGAATGATTCCCTTCTTGAATTTTATCAGTAGCGAGCATTATTTCTGTAACAATCTGATTAACATCACCCGCCTTATTATCCGACCGGGCATCGACTATTTGTTGAGCGCCGGTTGTAAAAGCCACCCAATGATCGAGACTTTCCATCGGGTCAAGCTGCCGGCTTTCCAGGACTGTCTTGTTCAACCAACGGTAGGATGCGGATTTTTCAAAATCAGCCTGCATTGGTTGAGAATTGCCATTAAGCCCCAGGAAACATGCCAAAAGCATCAAAAGAACTTGGTGAGATTTCATTTTATACTTTGATTTTAATTGAAAAATTGATGTAGAATATATTAATCCATTTAAAAATCGAACCGGTTTCGTACTATATTATCTAAGATATTGCAATTATGGATTACAATCAATGTCTGTCACTAAATTGATTGTTTCATTGATCAAAAAGATTCAGCGGGTAATATAATATTCAGAATATTAATATTACTTTTTGTATAAATTATTTAACTTATTTCCTGCGATTTTTCGGTGCTTCGCTGTTAACAATTTTTAAGAATTATAATCTAAATCCTTTTTACAATGATGAAATTTTTCGTGCCATTTTTTGTGTTGTTGCCCTGTATTGTCTGCCTTGGAGTTCCAAATCAGGATCCTGGACCCGATCTTTCTAATAATCGAAATGATGAACCAGTCTATATGCTTACCTATGATCATGGTGGACTGGTATTATGGGGGACAGATCATCTTGAGGAAAGGCTAGATAATGCCATTGCCTGGTTGGATAGATATCCCGGGTTTAAAATAGGCCTTGATAATGAAGCATATGTTTATGATTTCCTGTCAGAAAATCAACCTGATTTACTCCAAAAACTGCAGGATTACCTGGAATCCTACAGGGGTAGATTTGGAATCGGAAGCTGTACGTATGGACAACCCCTCTCAACATTTATAGGAGGTGAATCAAATATCCGTCAAATCGGATATGCATTGGAGGCTAACCGGAAATATTTCAATTATGAAAATAAAATCTACCTGATGAGCGAACATGCCATGCATGCCCAAATTCCACAGATCCTTAATGGATTCGGATTTGAAGGAGCCATCATGCGCACCCATTATATGATGTATGGATACAATCCGACCTATAAAGAACCCATTGGATGGTGGATAGGCGTGGATGGTTCCAGGATCAAAACCGTTCCGACCTATGAGGGTGAAGGGGCATCATTCGGGAGAACCACCATCGATAACTGGATTCTGACCAGGTACCCCGGGTCCGATGCATCATTTTCAATGACAGATTATCGAAAGCAATTTCAACATATAAATCCACTTCTGGCAACCCGAGCAGATGATTCGGATTTGAGAAAGGAAGATCTTTTGAAAGAATATGAAGGGAACAAATCATATCAATGGATTTTACTCGATGAATTGTTGGCCTTGTACCCTGAACCGACTGTAAATTTTAAAACCAGTCCGGATGACTTTACCGTAAGAATGCCCTGGGGATATTGCGGGAATGAGATCTGGAATAAATCCCGTAAAGCCGAGGTCCAGGTGCTGACCACTGAAAGACTGGCAGCCCTGGGTTATTTGAATACCGGCAAAAACTATGAGGAAGATCTTGATGCCTCATGGAAACATTTATTGCTAGCCCAACACCATGATGTTCAGATCGTCGGATTATTACCGGATGCCCGGCAACATCTGGATATTTCTCTTAATGAATCAAATCTTGTTCAGAAGAAGGTCATGGAAGATCTATTCAGTATGCTGAAGGGAGGAGGAGTGCAGAAGGTTATTGTTTTTAATCCATTGTCATCATCCAAAAGTGAATGGATACGGAGCCGGGTTAGATTCAAACGGGGCGAGGCAAAGGATGTAGCTGTGTATTGTGGAAATGAAAGGGTGCCATCTACAGTGTTAAGTGCTGATCGGTTTTCCAGTGGGTATATTATGGAGGGTGAAATAGCTTTTAAGGCTGACTTCGAAAATTTTGGTTTGAAGACGTATACCCTGCATCCTCTTACCGAACCGGAAAGAAACTATTCCTCGGAAATTATTGTTGATTACGAAAACTTAAAGATCACCACAGGGGCATACCATTTGGATTTGGCCGAAGAAGGGGGCATCCAGACTTTAATTAGCAAAAAAACCGGGGAAAATGTATTTATACCTGGTAAACGGAATGCCTTTCTCACCGGAATAATCGATGGGGAGGAATATGAATCCAGGGGTAAATGGGTTATATCAAGGGTTAATAAGGAGAAGCCTTGGGTAAAGGCTACGGAATATGGCTTTATTTCGGATATACCCTATGAACTGGAATTGAAGATCGAGGAGAATTCTCCGTTGATCAACTGGAAAATATCTATAAAACTCGACAGTCAGCGAATCGGCCAGTTAAGTGATAATACAAGGGAAATCAACTCCTCCTTTACACATGAAAAAAAGCTTAGATTTAAATTCTTCCCCAATCTAGACCATACAACCAGGGGGATACGTGATTTACCCTTCGTATTGGCGGAGACTGATAACAAATATATTCAGGGAAATTACTGGACAGCACTTGAAGATGGCGCAAATGGAATGGCAATATTCAATAAAGGTACGATGTGTCAGGTTCGTGAGGATGATGGAGGAAGTTCGATACCTTTGGTTTATGCCATGTATTATATCTGGGGAACCAGAATGTTAGAAGGAGAATTTAACTTCGAATTTGCTCTATATCCGTATTCAGGGGGTCATCAGAGTGCCGAAATACATAAAAAAGCCTTATCTTATAATTTCCCGATGATATACCATTCAGGTGAACCACGTGAAGGATCTCTTGGACCTGAACTGGAATTATTCAGCATGGGCTCAAATCCTGTTGTTCTTTCCTCATTGTTTGTTGATGATGAAAAAGTATATATAAGAATGTTTAATTGTATGGATGAACCAGTACAATGTGCCCTGGAAAATGTTTATAATGAAAAAGGACTCATAGAGACAGATCTCAAAGGGAATAAAATTGATGCGATTGAAACAAACATTTCCTTTAAGCCATGGCAATTCAAAACATTTGAAATTGCCAGATAATTGTAATGAAGAGAAACGAAGCTAAAGCAACATTCAGTTAATTTCTTTTTTGACCCAGGATCTGTATTTAAAACGCTTCAGAATATCTTCAGAGTTATAAATTACATTTAAACTAAGTGTATTGACTGTACACTGATTTGGTTCATGAAATTGTGATGTCTATCCTTAGATATAAGTAGATAATTATGAATATTTTTATAGAGGCGGTCAGTTATATATTTTTCAATTGATAAAGTGAACGTCACAAGTACTTTTTAATAGAGTTTTTATGATAGATTTCATCATAGAATTCAGCGTACGAAATAAACTGATTATATTTCTTTTCGTAATTGCTATAATTTTTTGGGGATCGTATTCCTTAACCCAGATCCCTATAGGTGCTGTGCCCGATGTTACAAATAATCAGGTTCAGGTCATCACTACTTCCAGAAATCTGGCTACAGAGGATGTTGAACAATTTATAACCTACCCGATTGAGCTTGAAATGGCCAATTTGCCAGGTGTAATTGAGATACGTTCAATTACGAAATTTGGACTTTCGGTTGTGACGGTAGTGTTTGAAGATGCTTCGGGAACCTATTTGCCCCGACAACTGATAGCGGAAAAACTGGCGTCCATAAATGAAATTATCCCTGAAGGATATGGTACTCCTGAACTTGGTCCAATAACAACTGGATTGGGAGAGATCTACCAATATATTCTGGATACAAAACCGGGATATGATACAGTGTACAATACAATGGATCTCAGAACCATTCAGGATTGGATTGTTAAAAGGCATCTAAGTGGTATCAAGGGCGTTGTTGAAGTAAATACATGGGGTGGATTTCTCAAACAATATGAGGTAGCCGTAGATCCCTACAAGCTGAAGGCCATGAATGTGTCAATCAGAGAGGTTTTTGAAGCTTTAAATAGCAATAATGAGAATGTTGGGGGAGGATACATTGAAAAAGCCAATCAAAGCTATTTTGTACGGGGGGAAGGTATGATCCAAAACCTGAATGATATTGAAAATATCGTCATTAAAAACATAAGCGGAATACCCGTTAAGGTAAAAGATATTGGTGATCTGAGGTTTGGGTATGCTACCAGATTTGGTGCGATAACAGGGAATGGAGAGGGTGAAAAAGTATTGGGCCAGGTAATGATGTTGAAAGACGCGAACTCAAATGAGGTGATAGATGCTGTCAAGAAAAGGGTGGCTGAAGTACAATTATTATTACCTGAAGGTGTATATATAAATGCATTCCTTGATAGAAGTGAATTAATTGCACGTACCACGCATACTGTAATCGAGAATCTATCATTGGGTGCCTTGATCGTAATATTTATTGTGGTTCTGATGCTGGGGAATATCCGGTCAGGACTGATTATAGCATCGGTAATTCCCATATCCATGCTTTTCGGGATCGCCATGATGAATGTTTTCGGGATATCAGCCAATTTAATGAGTTTGGGGGCTATTGACTTTGGGATCATTATTGACGGGGCGGTGATCATCGTTGAATATGCATTGTTCAATTTTACACGAAATTCTGACAAGATCCTGGCTCTAAAGGGCCAGGCATTAAAACTTGAAAAGGACAGGCTTTTAATCCTAAGTTCTAAAAAAATGATGCGTTCTGCCATTTTTGGTAGAATCATAACCCTAATGGTTTTTATTCCGATCCTGGCTCTAAGTGGCATAGAAGGAAAAATGTTTCAACCTATGGCTCTGGCATTTGGCTTTGCCCTGATAGGGTCTTTAATTTTATGTCTTACCTATATACCTGCATTGTCTGCGTTATTTTTAAAACCTCAGAATACCTCTAAAAACAATCCTGCCGAAAGAATTATGCAACTTGCTCATAAGATGTATGATCCTGTCATAAATTATGTAGTAAACCACCAGGGATTGACCATAATTCTTTCTGTGATACTTCTGATTTTTACCGTGGGGATATTTAGCAGGATGGGGGGTGAATTTATACCTACCCTGGATGAGGGCGATTTTGTGGTTCAACCCATACTCAAACCCGGAACATCCTTGTCTGAGACTGTGGATTTTAACACCAGGATAGAAAACATCTTAATTAAGAATTTTCCAGAGGTTGATCAGATAGTCTCAAGAATTGGAGCGGCAGAAGTGCCCACTGATCCAATGTCTATGGAAATGTCTGACATAATAATAAAGTTAAAACCTAAAGATGAATGGGTAACCACAACCAGTAAGGAAAAGTTGGCAGATTTGATGAAGGAAAAGATGTCCGCATTCCCCGGAGTTGAATTTGAATTTACGCAACCCATTGAGATGCGTTTCAATGAACTCATTACAGGTGTACGTGCCGATATAGCCATAAAGATCTTCGGGGAAGATTATAATCAATTATATGAATATGCAACACGTATTCGATCCATGATAATTAATGTAGAGGGGGCATCTGATATTTCTGTAGAACAGATCGTTGGATTACCTAATATGACTATAAAATATGACCGGGATAAACTGGCTCAATACGGATTGAATGTATCCGATATCAATCAAATCATATCAATTGCCTATGGCGGGCAGATTGCAGGTACCATTTTTGAGGGGGAAAGACGGTTTGATCTGAAAGTAAGTTTTGACAGAAAGGAAGTTAAGTCTATTGAAGATCTTGAAAACATATTTCTGGATCTGCCCAATGGGAAAACACTTCCTTTGAAGGAAGTCGCGCAGGTATCCTATGATTACGGTCCTGCCCAGATCTCACGGGAAAGTGCCAGAAGACGTATAGTAATAGGGATAAATGTCAGAAATCGCGATTTGGAATCCCTGGTAAAGGAAGTGCAGGAGATCATTGAAACCAATTTAAATCTGCTTCCTGGTTATTATATAACATACGGTGGACAATTTGAAAATTTACAGAATGCTAAGAAAAGATTGTTGTGGGCAGTACCGTTTTCATTGTTGATCATATTTATACTTTTATATTTTACTTTTTATTCTATTAGGCAGGCTTTACTAATTTTTTCAGCAATTCCACTGGCTACAATAGGCGGTATCTTATCTCTATGGGTTCGCGGAATGCCATTCAGTATATCAGCCGGTGTTGGATTTATAGCGCTCTTCGGGATAGCTACATTAAACGGAGTCGTTTTAATAAGTTTTTTTAATGACCTGAAGGAAAAGGGCATTAAAGATTTGAAAGAACGGGTTTTGACCGGGACTAAATTAAGGCTCCGGCCGGTGCTAATAACCGCAGCGGCGGCAGCCTTTGGTTTCCTGCCCATGGCATTTTCAACATCAGCAGGGGCCGAGGTTCAACGTCCCCTGGCAACAGTTGTTATTGGTGGACTAATTTCAGCGACATTTCTCACTATGGTTGTATTACCTGTATTATACTGCATGTTAAGTAAAAAAACGGACCATGAAAATTGATAAGTATATAACTGGCTTTATAATATTCTTGATATCGTTGCCTGGATATGGTCAGGAACTCAGAATCTCCTTTGAAGAGATGTGGTATATCACTTTGGAAAATAACCTGCAGATCCGGAATGCTAACATTCTTGTAAACAAATCGGATTATATGAAAAAAACAGCCTGGGATTTTGGGGATTTGGATTTTGATTTTACACGGGGACAACAAAACTCTGAGTTAGTGGATAATTTCTATTCATTTGAACAGGGCCTCGGTTCACCTTTTACTATTTCTGCTACGAAAAAATATTTTGAATCAGAGAAATCATTCTTTCGGAAAAACAAGGAAATGATTGCGAAACGAATCAAGAGGCAACTTCGGGGGCTATACAACTCCTGGTTGTTCGAATATGAATTGATCGGGATTTTGGATAATACCATTTCGCTTCTTGAAAAGTCAGCTGATTTTGCGAATCTGCGGTATGAAACGGGTGAATCAAATTTACTTTCAAAAGCCATGCTCACATCCGAATATCAAAGAATGGTTATAGAAAAAAATCTTCATGAGGTGAACTTGAATTCTCTGGAAAATGATATTCGTACCATAGTAAACACGGATTCTATCATAATGCCGGTTGAATCCAAATTGGCAAAGCTTAAAATAGATATCCCGGATAATCTTGATTACATGATCGATTCTGTTCCTGACGTTAAAGCGATGGAAAAATATGTAGCTGTTGCTGATAGAAATTACAGGTTGGTAAAATCACAAATGAGTCCAAGTTTTAGGGCAGGATATTATAATCAGGAAATCGATCTGATCCCCGGATATCAGGGTGTGAATGTCGGATTATCATTTCCACTTTTATTTATGCCGCAAAAAGGGAGGAAACAAGCAGCTCAGTTGGATCTGTTTATGGCAGAGAACCAATATGCCTATCAGAAAGTAAACGCCAAACTACAAATGGAAACCTTGTTTCAACAGTATGATCAATTAAAAGCAAATATTGAATATCATGAAGAGGAAAGACTAACGAATGCTTTAATGATCGAAGATAACGCAAATACATTGTACGAGGCAGGTGAAATAGGTTATATTGAATTCACTCAGAATTTAAAGACTTCCAGGCAAATTCGGGAAGATTATTTGAACTTAATCCGGGAATATAACCGGATAGTTATTGAATTATTTTACTATCTTGAAAACTAAAATATAGAATGAGGACCTACTTATTTTTATTGTTTAGCATTATCATTTCCTGTTTTATAGGGTCATGCAATTCTGATAAGGCCCGACAGGTTGTTGCCGAAGCCAACTTAAGTAACCAGTTCATTGTAATCAGTAAAGATCAGGCTAAAATATTAGGTTTAGAATTTGATCATCTCGATAGCATAAATATTTCCAGGGGTATCAGTGTCAATGGTTATTTTGCTACCCCACCTGAAAACACTGCTTTTATAAGCTCAAATGTTTCCGGGAAAGTGATTCGTGTTAATTTCCAGATAGGAGAAAAAGTTAAAAGGGGAAGTGAAGTCGTATGTGTGGAAAGCCTTGAATTTCTTGAAATTCAAAGGGATTATATAGCAACAAAAAGTTCATTAAAATATCTGGAAGATGAATATAAACGTCAGAAAAAACTGGCCGAACAAAATGTAAATGCCAGAAAGGTATTTTTAATGGCAGAGAAGGACTACCTGGAATCAAAGGCAAAGTTGGAATCCTTAGAGAAAAAACTTGAGATATTACGGATCAATACCGAAAATCTGGAAAATGGGAATCTTTCATCTCAATTAAGCATTAAATCCCCAATTGAGGGATACATTTCTGAAGTAAACACTACCACAGGAGAAACAGTAAATACTGAAAAGATCCTTATAAAAGTCGTCAATCCTGATCACATGCATGTTGAATTTGATGTTTTCGAAAGAGACATTATGAATGTACGGCGTGGCCAGAAAGTAGAATTATCCATTCCAAATGCTCCTCAAATTCAAATGCTGGGTGAAATCATATTGATTGGTAAAGAAATTAATGAGGAAACAAGATCGGTTAAGGTTCATGCCCATTATCCCGATAATAGGAATCTGTATGTCGGTATGTTTGTAGAAGGTAAGATCCTTACTGAAGAATCTGAAAAATTGGCCATTCCCGAGCAGGGATTACTCAGGGAAGAAAAACAATCATATGTTTACAGGCTTGTAAGTGAAAATGATTCATCATATTCTGTAAAAAAGGAATTGGTTGTAACAGGGGCTGAGCAGGATGGTCTTATTGCAATTAACTTTCTTAATGATATTGATGCAGACTATATGTTTGCCATTAAAGGTGTTTATTATCTTTCTTCAGACCTGGGGATTTAATATATATCCAGTTATTTGATCTTTGTATTGTTAAATAAAATTTGAATTTAAAAAACATCATTATTTACACTAAAAGACTTCAACCTTAGAATTGCAATTTATTTAACCTAGAAAATTTGTAATAAGAACTGAATAAATTTATTTTTTGTAACTGATTGCTACACCTCCTCCTGAATCATCCACCGTTGTCTTATAATCGTCCAGGCCTTGGACATATTCCAGATAGGTCTGCGTTCCGGAGCTGCCTCTTCGACCTCTGCTTCCTGAATGGACATTGTGGGCTGTGAAACATCCACCACTCTTTAATTTTGGTGAGACATCCTTGAAGTAATTAACATACCAGCCTTTATCGGCATCGCTGAAAACGAAATCAAACGGCCCTTCTAATTCTTTGACCATTTCATGGGCATCCCCCAGGCGGGCATCAATATATTCTGATAATCCGGCTTCATGGAAATTGGCAATCGCTTCTTTATGCCTGGATTCATCGATCTCCAGCGTGATCAGTTTTCCACCGGTTTTACTGAGTGCCCATGCAATCCAAATTGAAGAATGGCCTGTAGATGTGCCGATTTCCAGGGCACTGGTATAACCGTTCTTAACAATTATGTCATAAAGTAACCTCCCGTCAGAACTTGGGACATTCATGTCATACCAGTCCCCTGTTCTGCTATCAAGGAAGTTTTTCACTCTTTCATCAAGTCCGGAATCATTGGATGAATCCTGTGCTTGTGAACAATTCCCCAAAATCAGGATTAAAAGGATTATAAAGGGATTGATTAATTTGATGTGAGATTGAATGTATTTCATTTCGAATTTTTTTTATAATTTATCATCTAAATCTATAGAAAATTTGAAGCCACCCAAAACTTTTGATTTTCATACTTTACCTGGGAGTAAAATTGGTGTATTTCTTAGGAAAGATGAAAGCCTTCATGATAGGAACCAAAAAAGCTAATTATACAAACCATTATATATTACTTTCTTACGTATATTTAAATATTCACACGTAATTTTTAGCCTGGATGGAATTGACCATTCTCAAAGATATCGTAATTATTTTCGCCCTATCTACCCTGGTCAACCTGGTATTTACTAAAACTAAGGTTCCCAATGTGGTGGGTTACCTATTGACAGGTATAATAGCGGGCCCACATCTGCTTTCGTTGGTCAAATCAAAGCATGAAATTGAGTTAATGGCGGAGATTGGCGTAGTATTATTGCTGTTCACCATTGGCCTGGAATTCTCCCTGAAACATTTATTGAAGATACGAAGGATCGTGCTATTGGGAGGTTTTATGCAGGTTGCCTTAACCACGGTTGTATTTTATTTATCAGCATATCTCTTTGGGTTAAGCTGGCAAAGCAGTCTCTTTATAGGTTTCCTGGCGGCTTTAAGCAGTTCAGCTTTGGTTCTCAAACTTTTACAGGAACGTTCTGAACTGACTTCAAATTATGGCAGAACTGTGCTGGGGATCCTCATTTTTCAGGATCTCATGCTTGTACCCCTTATTCTATTCACCAACCTGCTCGGAGACCATCAAGTTAACCTTACAGGAGAGGTTTTATTGATAGCCTTAAAAGCAATTGGCATTATTGGTTTGGTCTACGTTGGAAACCGATGGTTATTACCAAGGATATTACGGCAAATTGCTATGACCAAGAACCAGGAACTGTTTATGATGAGTGTTTTTCTAATTTGCCTGGGTATTGCTTTATTGACTGCTGAACTTGGCATGACACTGGCATTCGGAGCATTCCTGGCAGGATTGATGATCTCAGAATCAGAATACAGTCATAACGTATTTGGAAATATTATTCCCTTTAAAGATACCTTTACCAGTTTCTTTTTTGTATCCATTGGCATGCTGCTTGACCTGTCATTTGTTGCGGATAATCTTCAGCTAGTATTGTTTAGTGTTTTATTGGTCATCCTTATTAAGTTTATAATAGCCAGCGGAACGGGGTTTATACTGGGACATACCATCCGGGGTACGATTCTGGCTGGTGTAGCCTTGAGCCAGGTAGGTGAGTTTTCATTTATTCTCGCAGAGATCGGATACGCTTATTCGATCCTTACGGATTTTTATTATCAGTTATTCCTGGCGATAGCGGTTATCACTATGGCCTTAACCCCCTTTATGATGAAAATATCCCTGCCATTGGCCAATTCATTATTAAAACTTCCCCTGCCTGATATAATGATAAAGGGTTTATTCCCTTTAAAGGAGATTGAAGTACCGGATATGAAAGATCATCTTGTCATCATAGGTACTGATGACAGTGCTTTGATCTTATCTGATATCGTGAAAGACAGCGATATGAAACATATATCAATAGTCTTCAATCCATCGCTGGCGCAGAAGAAAATGAAACAAGGCGATTTGGTGGTATATGGAGATGCAGTGAATCTACCTATTCTCTTAAAGGCTCATGTAGATACTGCGGAATATGTAGTGATATCGGTCGGCGACATCATTCCAGCCATGGCCATTATTGAGAAGGTTCGGCAACTGAACTCGAAAGCTTTTATTCTCATGCGAGCCAGGCAGATAGATAATGTAGAAGAATTATATAAGCTGGGTGCAGATCAGGTCCTGCCGGAGAAGCTTGAAATTGCCATTGACCTGTTTAACAGGATTCTCCTGAAAAGTGCCTATCCTAAGAATAAAGTCACCAGCATACTTCGAAATATAAGAAATATGATTCTGGGTGCTTTCAGTGAAAGGGATATTACAAATCAGTCTAATATATTTGATGAATTCTCAAAGATAAGTATACAACCAATTACAATTAAAGATAATGCATTGGTTTATGGTAAATCCTTGATTGAACTGCAATTACGCGGTAAAACGGGTGTCACCGTGGTTGCAATTAGGAGAGGAACAGAGATTATAGAACACCCTTCCCCGGAAGAAATACTAGAAAACGAGGATGTTGTTTACGTATTGGGTAATCAGGAACAAATAGAATCTGCACAAAAGTTGTTCAGCGATAAATTGGATTTAGATTAAATTTCAATTTAATTTTCTTTCACAAAGCAAACCATACAGATTTCTTTTGATTGTATAGGATGGATTCGATTACAGCATCTAATTCCTTTTCTTCTTTTTCCCTGAATCGTTAGATGGTGATGCTTCAGTTTCGTTTTTAGAATCTTGTTTTTTCTGTTCGCTTGCTTTTGAATCAGCTGCTTGATTATCCTTTGTTTTGTCCTTCTTATTTGAAGCACTTTGATTATTAGATTGCTTACTGGTTGTTGTTTTTTTCTGCTGACTGGTTACGTTAGAATCAGATTGACCAGCATTCGATTGTTTCTGCTGACTTGAAGCATTTC
>CBDUBA010000097.1:0-17387 GCA_965365275.1 uncultured Cyclobacteriaceae bacterium
CAGAATGGGATGAATTAGTACAAAATAGTAAATTCAGGAGTTTCCCCGGATTCACAAATGGAATCGCAAAAGAAGGATATATCGGTCTTCAGGATCACGGATACTCTATCTGGTTCCGGAACATCAAGATTCGTGAATTATAGAAATTACTCAATCTGAAGAGGGATTAAATTTTTTGACATTAGAGAATAAAACCAGAAAGAATTCTAAAGCATCATAAATTTTTTAGATCCTCAGTTTATCCCATTATGCTTAACTTTAACCAGTAATTTAATTCAGTTGTTTTAAGAATGCAACTTTAGTAATTGGGAAAGGATTATCCTGCTGCCTCCCGACAGCCCTGATTTGTATTTTAAATTAAACGGACATAGCCATTATTAAAGAATTATGGCCAAAAAATGACATTTTTAAAAATAGATTTATTAATATAGGATAAATTTTTAACGGTCATAACAACCATGTACTATGAATAAGAAAAATATAAATCTGTGTTATACTGATTTAACATTAAGAGCTCAGGAACTAAAGAGTCAGAATTGGAGAATCACCATATTTTCCATTCTGGTTTTTGGATTGATAATTGGACTTGATGCCGCTAGTATCGTAGCTGGAATCAATCCTGATAAAATCAGTTTTTATAGATTTATATTAGTACTGGTATTAGTATTGACAATGGAATTTGGTGTAAATATTCTAATGATATCAACAGCTGAAATTGTTCGGGTCAAAAGAAGAATTCTAATTTGCAGGAACCTGTTTGATGAGGAAGTAATAGAGTTTCTTGACGATCACAAAGATCTCGAAAAATGGTATAATCAATATAATATTATATTTCAGATTTTAAGTATAATATTATTGGCCACGTTGGTATTGTTATATTTATTCGGAACCTTCAACTAGATCCATTCAATTATATCCTAAATATTTTATAGATTGAGTTTAGCCTTATTGGTTATCGGTAAGATAATAAAAAAACGCTTCATAGATTATTCTTCCACATGTATGCATGACAGGTAAAGACATAACTCTTCCTGCAAACATCGATTAATTCGAAGCTTATTTAAGAGCAACAATTAAAAAAAATATCGGATCCCTTCAATAAAAAGAGATCGCCAAAATATTTATTTAATTTTAAAGAAGTTACCCTGAAAATATTTGCTGTGTAATGTAAAGGTTGAGCTAATTAGGTTGGTTGTGATTAGGCTGATTGATATGGCTAAGGATTAACTATCTTTCCACTGTTCCGTACTTTCCTGTGTGCTTCCACCTTCTTCAGTTGGATTCACTTCCTCTTCAGAACATGCATTGATCAATCCTGCAAAAACTAAAAACAAAATCACTACTAATAACTTTTTCATAGCTCAAAGATTAAATTTAAACACTGGTTTTAAATATAATTAAAAAAAAACCGTTTTTAACTTACTTTCCTGATATATTCAGTATTAATTAAGAAGGTAAGCGAAATTTTGCCGATTTTTTTAAATTTAATTATTAATTAAGCATTTTTTTGTCTGAATTTGTATTTAGGTTATGGTAAAAACATACATATGTTTATTATTTCTATTTTTTTCAATTGTTGCTTACAGTCAACAAAGTGACCAGGTATTGATTGATTCCATTGAATCTACAAGCCCAGAGAACCTGGATAGCCTTTATTATAATCTGTTCGTCAAGTATAGGTTAAAAAATCCTTCACTTGCAGAGGAATATGCTTTGTTGTCCTACGATTATGCCAGACCTTCAAATGATCATAATTATCTTATCCGGTCACTAAATGCACTAGGATATCTTAGCAAACAGAAGCAAAATGTTCAAAAAGCTGTTGAATATTACACGGAAGCCATAAATATCGCCAGTGAATTCGGCATAGAAGAGCGGCTTGTTTTTTTGTATAATAACCTAGGAAATATATATACATCGACATCTCAGTTCGATAAGGCTATAGATAACTATCTGAAGTCACTGCAATATGCAAGGAGAATAGAAAATATTAATGAGCAGGCTATCGCATTAAATAATATTGGATTGATAAATTATAAATTAGGGAATTTTGAGGAAGCAATAGCATATTATCTTGATGCTCTTGAAATAAGAAAAGCAAATGATCTGAATGAAGATATTAATACTACTTACATTAACCTGGCCCTATGTTATAATGCTATCGGAAATCGTCAGGAAGCAATTAATGCATTTAATTCAGTGCTAAATAATACCAGTGATTCAGATAAGGATGTAATTATCGATGCTTACTTTGGCCTTGGCAAAACTCATTTTGATCAAAAAAGAAATGCAGAGGCTGAAAGGTTTTTTAATCTTGCATACGATCTTGCTGAATCGGATGGCGAAATCAAAAAGCTTTCCAGTATAGAATATTACCTGGCTTATATCCATTTTAGAAATAATGATGTGTCGAAGGCATTATCCTTTTTGAATAATAGTCATGAAAAAGCTCAGAAAATAAATTCATGGGAAAGACTTAAGAATAATTATGAATTGTTTTCAAATATTTATGAAAAGAACTCTGATTATTTACATGCATTTAACAATCTGAAACAGTTTGTAGCTTATAAGGATAGTATTTTTAATGAACAGCTGGCTGAGAAATTTAAAGATGCTTTTGTTGACTATCAGGAAAGTATTTCTGACGAGATAATTGCAGGGCAGCAACAAAGAATAAAAAAAAGCCGGCAATATGCTTTCTTACTAGGATTAAGCCTTGTCTTTGCTGCAGTGGTTGTTGTTCTATTATATAGAAATAATCAATATAGAAGAAGGATGAATGAAAAGCTGGATGGTTTAGTGAAGGAAAGGACTAATGAATTGATAAATACAAATGAGAAACTTATTAAGTCAAGGAAGGAATTAAATAACTTTTTATATAAAACCTCTCATGATATTCGTGGACCAATCGCCACCTTAATGGGATTAACAAATTTGACAAGATTAGAATATCCAAATGAGAATATTGATTTCTTCCTCAGAAAAATCGACTCCACTGCAGAACATCTGAATGAGATCATAAATCGTCTTACGATCATCAGCCATATTAGTACACAACCCGTTTCAATTCAAAAAATAAATCTTTTTGAGTTAATACATAAAATCATAAAGGATTGTGAGAACCAGTATTCCCGAAAGATACAATTTAAAATTAAAGGCAATCCTCCGGATTTTATTCACAGTGATAAGGTATTATTGGAATATATACTTTATAGTTTATTGAACAATTCCTATAAATACGCGAGTGATAAGGAATCCAATCCTTATATTGAGCTGAAAGTAACTGCGGATCCTGATCTCAGTATTACAATTTCTGACAACGGAATTGGAATACAGAAAAAATATGCGGACAGGATATTTGATTTGTTTTTTGTAGCCAACGAAAAGGATCATGGCCCTGGGATTGGATTGTACCAGGCATTATTGGCCGTTGAGAGACTTCAGGGATCTATTACCTTAAAAAGATTGAGTAAACCTACTGTATTTAAAGTATCATTGAATGGAATACACAAAAATGAAAGAGAACTAGACCAGATTATCGGATAAAACTACTTCTATGGTCTATACCTTTCATTCAATAACCTTTTACCCCTTTATTGAAATACGCTATTCTCTTTTATATTATCAGAATACTTGGTGAAATTTACTTTAATGTATCAAATGTCTCGATTACGTCAACAATATATGGGAGAATACCTGATTCATGTGTTGCATCCTGTATGGATATCAAGCTTAGAATATTTGGTGATGCCCCTAACTGAATCATTGAATTATAAGTATCCACTGAATTCTGATAAGGTACCGTTATATCTGCGGTTCCATGATACATATTCATCTTTATTGTCGGCACAAATTCATTCAGACTGTTTAAGGCAAATGCATCATTGAGATATTTATATTTTGGGTCCGAGTCAATATTCTCAAGAATATCAGCTTGCAATAGATCTGCCATAACTGTTGTGAGGTTATCATTGATCTCACTTCCTGTGAGTGAACCGTCGAACAAATCTGGTATTTCTGTTGCATATGGTTCCTGGAAAATATCCGTTAATATAGTGGTGGAATTATAAATTTGTTCGTAGGATAAAGCCACATATCCAAGATAATATGGTTGATGATAATCTTCTTTACTGAAAAAATATTCCTGCATACCCTTGATGTCATATCCACCTGATGCTGGGGCAGAAGCGATTAGATTAAATCCACTTGGTGATGATTCTTCCATCATCTTGTGTGCTGCCATTGTTGCATAGCCCCCTTCTGAATAACCTCCTAAAAAAACATTACCATCAAATTTATAATCTAATATTTCACTTAGCTCCTTCGCTGCTTTAAGTATATCCACTACAGGATCTGCTGTTGATTCATAATGATAATAAGGATGGAGAATCTCAGTAGAACTACCAAATCCAAGAAGATCAGGTATACAGAAAATGTATCCTGCACTGGCAAAACTGCTTAATATCCCATAAAAATTTAAATCAGAAGTAGGGGCATCAGAATGTTTGGTAATTGTACCATGCTGAAAACTTAATATAGGACTCTCTCCTGTAAAGTCAGGGAATGCGATTAGCCCGGAGGCAATGATCTCTTCATCAAGATATTCTGTTTTATATGTTACATTGTATACTATAATATCATGCTCCATATATTGGTTAAGTTCCTCAACGCCGGCAAAACTAATCAGGATCTCAATTTCCTCATTCGTCCTCTTGATGACCTCATCATACGTAACAAGCGTGGCGGGTTCGATGGGTGGCTCAGGATCATCATCATTACACGATTGAAGAATGAATAATCCTCCTATAAATATCAGTAATAAAAAATACTTTAGTTTTTCTTTCCACATATGAATAAATATTTTTCTACAAATCAGTATTGATCCAAAGAATGAAATTTTAAAAGAAACCAGACTGAAAGATGCAAATTTTTTAACTAATAAGAAATGTGAACTTGCTATTTAATTTAAAAATATTTTTATTGTAAGGTTATAAAAATCTACACTATGAAAAAATATCTAATTCTATTAACCTTAATCATTCTCACTACTTTATCCCACGCCCAGGATTTTAAGTTCAAAGGGAAAACTTCTTCAATTATTAACCAGGATTTTACCAGAGGTGGTGATAATCCAGACAAAGAAGAAGAAAATACTAAAAAAG
Organism: uncultured Cyclobacteriaceae bacterium; assembly: GCA_965365275.1. Lineage (GTDB taxonomy): Bacteria > Bacteroidota > Bacteroidia > Cytophagales > Cyclobacteriaceae > JAGTVG01. The sequence continues at coordinate 5,163 of CBDUBA010000097.1, forward strand.
TAAACATTTCATTCGACGGAACAACGCTCTTGATTGGTAAGGAATCGTATAAATACATGTGGCATCAAAACTCTAAAATCAATGATTTAATTCAATTAAATTGTATTGAACGGGTAGAAGATCTTGATTATCCTTATATTGATGCAAAATTTGAATTAGAATTTCTCCCGGAAGATCAAGTCAGGATAGTTCAATACCGGGAATCTTCAGAAACTACCTATTCCAAGATCCTATATACAGTAAATATCATTAAGACAACTAAGTAAAACCTTTTGTAAAACCAAAGCCATTAAATTGCTGTAAAGTATAGTTAATCGATCCAATATCATGTAGATTTTTATATCTAATAAACTAAATGTATAAGAATTCTATTCTATGATGCTGATTTTGTATCCTTTTAAATACAGGGTTTTAATTTGATCGAAATTTTTTTTTAAATTGAATTATAAATAAGCAATTCAATTTAACAAAGATTTTAATTCATGTAGTTTATTGAAATATGCTTTTCAACCCACTGATTAGGGTTTTATTCAAATTTGGAAAATAATATTAGTAAAAATTAGCAATTTTATTTGTTCTTTTTTTTAAAAAGAGTGTACTAAATAAAAAACAAATAGTTTTAAAAAATTTGGATATAAAAAATATAATGCATAAATTTCAAAACTCTCATTTTTAAACCTATCTATTGCACTAACGGTTTGGCTAATCATCCCGGTATTTCCTCTCCGGGATGATTCTTTTTATATCAACAATTGAATCCAGGAACTTTGTTATATATAATTAAAAAAATCCCGCCCAGAATGGAGCGGGATTCTCTCTTATCAACACCCCACAACCACCTACACATTCATGACAAACAACTTCAATCCCTCATTGCCATCACACCTTATCATGGCAGGCTGTAAGTTATATTCAGTCTGCAACCAACTCCTACCCATCCATTCAGCCTCATTGTTGTTTAATTCATCAATGTCCGCTTCAGAGAATTTACCTTTCCCATAATCATCAGCACCATATAATAAGTATAGTGTATTAACTACCCTGCTTATATGTTTAAATGGTAATAGACCAATATTGGCAATCTTCAAAACCAGGAATCTAAATCCATTTCCAGTTTTCTTTATTTCAATCCTGTTAAATATCGAAAACTCTTTTTTAGTGAGATCACTGCTGATCAAATATTGATCTTTCTCATTTATTATCGATTCAATTTCTCGTGAGAACAGTTCGGATATTTTTTTCATGTTATTAGGTTTGTCAATGTAAACGCCATGAAATATTGGTATGTAATGAGAACGTAAATAAATCCACATGAATGGGAATTATTTATTACTGAACCGGTTGAAGGAATGAGAAGAAAATCTATACTTCTCTAATCCGGATTTATGATAATTGTCCGTGTAGCTACGGGTGCAGCTGTCGGAAATCTTAAATTAGCATTACCTGATGATTCCACTGTCAAATAATATTCAAAATCAGAATTGGAAAACTCAGAAGCCTTTAAGGAACATAATCCATGTCCGTGTTTCACAAAGTCAATAGATTTTTTATTGAACTTCTGAACACCAAGATTCCTCCAATATAAGGTTGATTTCACAATGGAATCCTTAGATAGTACAATGATCTTTAAATTAAAATCTTCTCTTTTGTCTATCATAGTTCTTCTGGAAGGAACTATAATACGATCAGGTCCCGAATACTTTTGATCTGGTAATGCACTTACCGGAAGAGGCTCACCAGTAATGGAGATAATCGTTTTATCATATCTCTTAAGCAATTCAAGATAATCCATATTATGTTGCTGAAGGTTAGCCACAGTACCCATCTCCCCCTTGGTCTGTGTCACCGATAACAATTGATGAACCAGGTTTCGCCAGTCTTTATTGGCCTGGATTCGCTTTGGGATTACATGTTTGGTAATAAATTCTTTGTCTAACTTAGAGGAAGGATTTTTCAGCACAATTGTCATTAAAGAGTCCAGTCCAAATAAAGTATTTCCCAGGATGGCCGTATTTCTGGAATATTTAAATGTATTTATCCAGTATAAAAGTCTTTCTTTTTGGCTGATTCCCTGAATCTTGTCCATGTAAAATATAAGATTATCTATAAATGCATATTTTGTGTTGATGGCAGCTGCACTCATATTTACAATACGGAGGCCCCCGGGGCCTTTGTTCCAGTCTGAGGTTCTGTATAAATTGGATTCCCGTTCATTTTGGCCCCTCAGGTATGAGGGACCACCATCAATAGAAGTAAATATCTTAGCTATTTCATCACTATATTCCTTTCCAAAATGTTTATTTGCCCATTCCTGGTAAAAATCTTCCGGATCCAGATCTCTATCGCCATATTTCCTATTACTCCAGCCTTCCATATCCCAGGCAGCTTTAGCCAAAGCCGATGCCATTGGAGCAACATTGATGGTTCGCCAATGGATTCCCATTAATCCATCACATCCATAATTATAAGCATCATGGGCATCCTTCCGCATCCTGCCAACCCACAATTGAGGTGATATCATAGCTGGATCATCTTCTAACCATGGTATCGCCCACAAAGCCCTTTCGGATATATTATTAAAGGCAGGTTCTACAGGAGAAAATCCTACCTCCCGATTTATACAACTAAATGGTATATTTTTAGGTAATATATCATCAAACTCAGAAGGATCAGTTGGTGGGCCAAGAACCCATCCACAAGTTGCCAGTTGAAATGGAGCGTTTAATTCCTGAAGTGCTTTATAGGCTATCTGTATATCTTGTTTAACAGAAGATACTTCACTTGCATTTATTTCACTCCAAGTCCAGCGTTCTGGGGTCCACAACCAATAATAATCAAGAGGATAAGTTCTTATTATTCTTTCAAAAATTCCCTTATATAGTTTTTTTATGGTTTGTGGATCATCTAACTCAAATCCCTGCTGCTTAAGTTTTAATTGTAGTTTCCCGGGAATTGTAAGGGCAGATTCAGTACCCACACAGGTCTTAACACCCAACATATTAGCAAAGCCAAAGACTGAATTAAAAAATTGTCCACTTTTATTGAATATATCAATATTTTGAGAACTGGTATGAGGCCATGATGAAATATTGTTCATGTACTCAACGCCATAGAATTCTTTGTCGAATAATTTGTCAGCGCCATAAAAGAATGATGAAGTCTTTCTCGGGAGGTATCCCCAGGTTGTATCCTGAGTGTTAAAATGTAAAACCGGATAACCTGATTTTATCCTACCATCTTTATAAATATCATCTTCCAATCCAATCCAGACGAGAGGTTCAGCTTTATAAAGTTGCTGGTAATCTGATTCGGGATAAGTATGTAATCCTATGAAGTTCATACCCATTTTTGGCAATTGCCCGATTATTGCCTTATAATCATCAAGTTCCCACCAATCAGGTCCCTCCGGAAAATCGTGGAATGGGAGTATTCCCCTTAAGTCAAATAAAGGATCTCTTGAAATATCAATATCCGGAATGATTAATTCAGTTTTTTCATCAGGTATGACATCATCATGAAGATAAAATCCAATGCCCATGTTTTCAAGAAAATGATAAGCACCGTATAGAACACCGAAATCAGTTCCGCCGACAATCCAAAGTATTTCTGAATCTGGTCCTATACGTTTTTGGATGATATACCCTTGAGGGGATATGTCTAATGTTTCGGGTGGGTCCGAATCAATAAAGTCCCGAACCAATGAAGAATGATTCAGATCAGCAATAATAATCGCTTTTCTTAAAGGTCTTGCGCCATGTTTTATCTGATCAATACGTAGCAATTCACCTGTTCTTGCATATAAGTAGCGACGTATTTCTTTTGAGGCAAGTTTTTCCTGATAAGTAGCGTTTTCAGGTATAAGGATTGAATAATTTTCTTCCTCGGGAGAACATCCTAAATTAAAAATAAACAAGATAAGGTAAAACCAAATAGATAAACTGCTATCAAGTTTTACCTTATCACTTTTAAACAGGATCATAAACCATTTTAAAAAATCAGTAATCCATCCCCTATTATCTTACCCCTGAGTAAATATATAATAATTCAGATCCTTATACTAAACGGCTAGTAATTATTATAATAATTTGTTACCGTGGAGGTTATCTGATTATATATAGGCTTAGTAAATTCGATAAATAGATCCTGTGGTGGAGGAGGATTAACTGGTTTAAGCTTGGTCAGCTTAATCTGGTCACTTGTTAAAGCTCGTTCATCCCCGTTAAAGCTCGCCCATTTCGATACCCAAACAAACTCTCCTGGAAATTTTTCGTGCATAATGATCCTCTCGGTTTGTGCTTCGAGAATTTTCATACTGATCAATCCATTTGAAATTATTTCCCGTGTATATTCCGTATACTCAGCTTTAACCTCACCAATTACTGGTTTCTCAGTGCCGTCCTCTAATGTAACAGTACCAACCTCAACACTATCATTCTCCGCTATATGTGTCTTTTGAAGGTTATTGGTGTTCCCTACACTGAATTGATCAAACATTATGACCATAATCTGATCGGGATTCTCCAGCCAGGTGTCCTTAGTTGAATAAAACCTTACGAATGGATTTCTATTGTAATGAAACAAGAATTCATCAACCTGATCCTGGAAAAAATCAACACTCAATTTAAAGTTAACCGTAGGAACAGGTATCTGATCAACAACTATTTTTAGGGTAGCCATATCAAGGGCTTCCTCAATTTTATCACCGGTATCTTTATAGTTCGGTATATACTGAGACGCCTTTATAAAATCATAATAAGCATCCTTGGCACTTTCACGGGTATTTAAGGCCAATGCCTGTGTGGCTGACTGATATCGCTCTTCGGCAGCCATCTCCGTGAGTTGCCTAATCTCGTCATAATATTTATTTGGATCCGGAATAACTGACAATGCACCAGGACTACGCATAATTTGTTCATATAATGCATTAAGCATCTCATACTGCTCTATCATTTTGCCACTTTTATAAGGATCATTTGAATGTTTAAAATTATAGATCCTGTCAGTGTAATATTTAATAGCAAGTGGATAAGAATTTGCTAAAACTTCCTTAGACTTATTATGATTGGGATTTCTTCTTAATCTCTCAACTGCCTGTACGGAAGATTGATAATAGTTACCCTTTTCAAGAGTCTTTTTGCCGGAAGAACAACTACTGAAATAAATAATTATTCCAATAAAAAATAGGTAATGTAAATTTTTCATAGTTCCAAAGGTTTTCATTTCAAATATCTAATATTTGAAATGGGGATTACATACTGGTTAATATTTGATCAAAAATCTTTTATCCGAAAATATTATTCTTAATTACATAATGGTTAAACATGATCAATTATATAAATAACTGGTAATAATCTTACCAATATTATGCCAAATTATGATTGCTATCTTATGATTAAAGTCAATAAACATTTATTCAAAGTATCAGATTATTGGATTGAACTGTAAATTTTGTTTAAATTTAAATACTATTTATAATCCATTGAATCTTAAATAATTAATACTATGAGAATAACGTATTTTTTTATCTTTATTGTCTTAATATATATAAGTTCTTGCGGGGCAAAAAAAGATAATCAGAGCGAATCTGAAGTAAATGAATCGATAGCCGATGAAACTACCTCGTCAGGCGAAACCGAGCAATCCTGGATTGATGATTCTGAAATGGACGTTTTATCAAATACCTGGGTAGCAGAAGATGACAAAGGAGAACTAAGCAGCACCTGGACTGAAGATGCATATTCAGAAGAGTTAAGCGCATCTTCCGGCCTTGCCAATTCCTGGGTTGATGAATCCGGCGAAACGGTTCATGCTAAAGCCGAAATCCCACCAGAGTTTATTGGAGGGAAAGAGGCTCTGTTTAATTACATAAAAGGCACAATAACATATCCCGAGGATGTTGAAGCCGGGAATATTTATGTAGCTTTTATTATTGGCTCCGATGGTGGAGTGAGGGATGCACGAGTATTTAAAGGCGTAAAAGAAAGTATGGATAAGGAAGCACTAAGAATAATTAATAATATGCCCAACTGGGACCCGGGATTGATTGATGGTAAACCGGTAGCCTCTGTTTACGGATTGCCAATAATATTTAAACCATAAAAACCAGGTCCTCCACATCTTTTGCACATATGATCCGATAATTCTGGATCATATGTATTGCTAGCTTAAATTAGAGTTCAGGTTGAATTCGTGGTAATGGATCAATAAAATTCTTTGGTTAATCAGATGTATCATATTCTCATAAGATTTTAAGCAATTTACTATTGCTTATTCATTTAAATTTGTCAGAAGCATTTAGACTGTTTTCATACATGTCCCACTACAATACTTTTTGTTTAAACCTAAATAGGATTGCTATTGGCGTTTTAGTCTTTATTATCTCTTCTTGTGAATCATTGGACTTCAAGAGGGATAAAAGATTTGAGCTCCTTAAACCTGGTAAAACCGGAATATATTTTAATAATGCTTTAGAAGAGACTTATGATAACAATATATTAACCTATCAGGATTTTTACAGTGGGGGAGGGGTATCCATAGGTGATATAAATAATGACGGTCTGCCTGATATATGTTTAACAGGAAACATGGTTCCTGCAAAATTATTTTTAAATACAGGCGAATTAAAATTCACAGATATTACTAAAAGCTCCGGTTTATCTGATATGGGTAAGGGATGGTATACCGGTACCTCAATGGTTGATATAAATAATGACAAGTATCTTGATATTTATATCTGTAAATCAGGGATTTACGCGCCAGATGATAGAGAAAATCTGTTATTTATAAATAACCAGGATAATACTTTTACAGAGATGGGTGAAAAATATGGATTGAATCATCCGGGTTATGCAGTTAATGCTACTTTTTTTGACTACGATAATGATTTTGATCTGGATGTTTTCCTGGTAAATCAGGGACCTGAGAAGTTTGCGACAGAGGATCTTGAGAAATTGAGGGAGGAAATCCATGAATTCTGTGGAGATAAATTATTTGAGAACCTAGGAAATACTTTCATTGATGTAACGGAAAAATCAGGAATAATAAGTTCAGTGATTGGCTTTGGACATGGTGTGGCTATAGGTGATATCAATAAAGATGGATTTGAAGATATTTTCGTCAGTAATGATTTCTTCGAACATGACTATATATACTTTAACAATGGAGATAAAACATTCCGGGAAACAGTAAAGAACTCGACAAAACATATTTCCTATTATTCGATGGGAAATGATATGGCCGATTTCAACAATGATGGCTTGCTTGATATAATGGTTCTTGATATGGTAGCGGAAGATAATAGACGACTCAAAGAAAATCTGGGAGGTATGAATCAAAATACTTTCAAACATCGAGTTGAAATGGGTTTTCATCATCAATATATGTTTAATGTACTCCATCTGAATAATGGAAATGAAACCTTTAGTGAAATTGGTATGCTGGCAGGAGTTTCAAGCACAGACTGGAGTTGGGGCCCCCTTTTCGCAGATTTTGACAATGACGGTTTAAAGGATTTGTTTGTGGCTAATGGAATGAGAAAAGACATAAGAAATATGGATTGGGGTGATACTTACCGTCAATTTACTAAAATATCCGGCGGTGAGCTCAATTTTAAGGACAGTGAGTGGGATTATTTGCTCTCAACAATGCCATCTGAAAAGGTCATGAACTATATGTATAAAAACAATGGGGATTTGACATTTTCTAAAATGATGAAAAACTGGGGATTAGATCAAAAGTCTTTTTCAAATGGTGCTGCATATGGTGATCTCGATAACGATGGAGATTTGGATCTTATCGTAAACAATATTGATGAAAATGTATTTGTCTATGAAAATAGAAGTGACAAATATGAGGATTCTCATTATATTGAAATCAAGCTTTCTGGTCCAGATAAAAATCCATTTGCCCTGGGAACTCAGGTTTATGTATATCTTGGGGATGATTTTCAATATCAACAATTGTATTTAACCAGGGGGTATAGATCAAGTGTTGATCCCATAGTGCATTTTGGATTAGGGAATCATAATGTGGTGGACTCCATGCTAATAGTGTGGCCTGACAGAAAAACAACGCTATTAAAAAATATTGAGCCAGACCAGCAAATCGAAGTGGATTATCAAGATTATGGCCAAAACCAGATACAAATTTCAAATACATCAGAAAAGTTTTTTAAAGACATTACAGAGGAAGTTGGATTAAATCATAGGCATGTAGAAAATGAATTCGATGATTTTCAAAGGGAGATTTTATTACCGCATAAATTATCGATGCTTGGTCCCGGGATGGCAGTGGGTGACGTAAATGGCGATGGTCTCGAAGATTTCTTTATTGGAGGAGCCTTTCGTCAATGGGGCCATCTTTTCATACAAAACGAGGATGGATCCTTTGATGACTCAGAGAACAAATGTTGGTTTGATGATAGAAATTTTGAGGATATGGGTGCTGCACTCTTTGATGTTGACTTGGATGGTGATCTAGATCTATATATTGTTAGTGGTGGCAACGAATTCAAGACAGGTTTAGGATTGCTACAGGATAGGGTTTACATCAATGATGGTAAGGCAAACTTTGTAAGAAAAAAAGATGCACTTCCTGAAATATTGACAAGTGGTTCTATAGTTGCTCCGAACGATTTCGATTTGGATGGAGATTTGGATTTGTTCATTGGGGGAAGAACAGATCCTGGTAATTATCCATATCCAGCAGACAGCTACATGCTAAAAAACGAAAATGGAAAGTATATAAATGCTACCAATGCTATTGCTCCTCAATTGATAAAATTGGGCATGGTGACTTCCGCGGTTTGGTCGGATTACGATTTAGATAGTGATTACGATCTGATTGTGGCCGGAGAATGGATGCCGATCACGATATTTGAGAACCAGAATGGGATATTTAAAAAAATTGAGAACGTGAGCAATGGCCTGGAACATTCCTCAGGATGGTGGTGGAGTCTGGGAACAATTGATTTTGATAATGATGGAGACGAGGATCTGATCGCTGGAAATATGGGAAAGAATTTCAAATATAAAGCTACAGCTTATGAACCATTTGAAATATATTGTAATGATTATGATTCAAACGGAACAAATGATATAATCCTTGCCTACTATAATGATGGAATATCGTATCCGGTAAAGGGCAGGAGGGAACTATCCAGACAGATCCCGGAATTATTTGAAAAGATCCCGACCTATGGTCAGTATGCAGTGTCATCCATGGAAGAAATAATTGGCAAAGAAAACTTGAAAAATTCACTATATTATAAAGTAGAAGTCTTTGAATCCTGCATCCTCGAAAACCTGGGAAATAAACAGTTTCGAATGATCCCCTTTGATAATTATGCTCAGATCTCGAATCAAAATGCTGTACTCATCAAGGATATTGACCGGGATGGGTCACAAGACCTTATACTGGCTGGAAATTTTTATCCAGTTGAGGTGGAGGCTATTCGAAACGATGCAGGAATTGGTGTATGGATGAAAGGAAATGGAACTGGTGAGTTTGAAAGTATACCTTTCTATCAGAGTGGATTATATATCGATGGTGATGTAACTGATATGGAATTTATTAATATTCAGGGTCGGCAGGTTATTCTTATAGCAAAAAATAATGATTATTTACAAGCTATTGAGGTACTATCCCATTAAAACGTAGTATCTATTATTTAAATATTCTCCGGAGGTGATTCCCAATATTTAAAACTTTTTTGAATTATTTCATCAACATATTTTTTTGAGAAACCAAGTGTACTACCCAGTTCATGCAGGATTTTCTGTTCGTTTTCGTGAAGATATCCATCGAGAACAGCCATAAGTATGGCATCCGCCATTTGCTCTTCCTTTTTAACAGAAGTTTGAACAATTTGTTGTTTGAGATTTAAAGCTTCTTTGAACATTTCATTCAGTTCTTTTTCTTCTATCCCCAGCATGGATGCTTTTTCTATAATAAATTCCTTTTCCATTGGATCTAAAACTCCATCAGCAAATGCAATAGTCATCAAATTTTTAAGATGTAATAACCTCTTATTGTCCATGAACTAGTATTTTTTATTCTTTATATGGGAGACAAGTTTTTCACATAGATCATTTATCGATTTCGAAATATAGGAATCTCCGGTAGCGGTTAACATAGATTGGGCTAAACCTCCTAAGGTATCAACAAGGAATTTGTCCATTTCATCTATCCGCATATCTTTGGTCCATAAATCAATTTTCATAGTATTGCTTTGAACAGGATCCCATAGGCTAATTGCTATTGCTTTTGTGTTATTCTCAGTGTTATTGCTATCTGATGCTTTCCAGATAATTTTTTCAGGTAAATTATTCTGATCAAGATCAATTTCGAATGCGATCATTGACTTTTTCATAACGATTGAATTTATGTCCGTGTTTAAAAAATATGAATAGGGGATAAATGCCCTCTATATATCTAATATATTAATTTTACTAAAATAATGTCGAAATATTGAATAAAATACCTTTATAGAAAGCCTGGACTTAGTTAGTAAAAATGAATCCTCTCGATTGCTTTGTTTTGTTCCTCACTCTAATATCCCTAATATCGTCTCTTTATCTTTCTGCAGCTGGATTTTTAAATGATCAAGTGATTCAAATTTCTTTTCATCTCGAATTTTCTTTTTGAAAGCAATATTAATTCTTTCGGAATAAATATCATCACTGAATCCTATAATGTGAACTTCAATTTTCCGGTTCAAACCATCAACCGTTGGTCTTTTTCCGATATTCAGCATCCCATTAAATTGTTTTCCTCTTACCGTAACTTTCACAGCATAAACGCCATCACCGGGAATCAGTTTGTACGCTTCTTCAATCTGTAAGTTCGCAGTTGGGAATCCTATAGTTTTACCTAGTCTATCTCCATGTATTACGAGGCCATTTATAAGAAAAGAATGTCCCAAATATCTATTTGCTGTTGGAATATCACCTTCTATTAATGATTTTCTAATTATTGTTGAACTTATGCCTAAATGATCTATCTCGTGTTTTGGGATTTCTTCCACTTCAAATCCGTATTTAGAAGAATCCCTTACCAGGTTTTTAAAGTTTCCTTCTCTGTTTTTACCAAAACGATGGTTATATCCAATGATCAGCTTCCTTGTGCCTATTGCATCCACAAGAATATTCTTTATAAAATCCGTAGAAGAAGTCTGTGCAAATTCTAGTGTAAATGGAATTAATATCAGGTGATTAATACCGATATTTCTAAGTAATTCCTGCTTTTCTTCCATCGTATTGATTAGCTTAAGAAATCCGGGATCATTATTAAGGACCATCCTAGGGTGAGGCCAGAAAGATATCAAAACAGTTTCTCCTTTTTCATATCTGGCAACCTCAATCATTCTCTGAAGAATTTTTTGATGTCCTTTATGAACACCATCATAAGTGCCGCTCGTCACAACAGCATAATCTAGCCGTTTAAAATTATTTATGCCTTCATATATCCTCATTCTGTATTGATTTAATATATTCTTTTACCGTTAGGGCATTTTCGATTTTGTAATCCCCAATTGCAGTTCTTTCGAGGCTATCAAGATAAGCACCACAACCAAGAGCCTTACCCAGGTCTCGGGCAAGGCTTCTGACATAAAATCCTTTTGAGCATTTGAGCCTGAAGGAAATCAGTGGTAGAGATATCCCTAATATTTCAAAATCAATAACCTCTACTTCCCTCGGTTCTATTATAACTTTTTCACCTTGCCGCGCAAATTCATAAAGTCGTTTACCTCCCTTACGAATGGCAGAAAAGGAAGGAGGTTTTTGTCTTATTGTGCCTTTAAAGGTATCGGCAATATTAAATATTTTTTCATTAGAAACGTCTTCTATCGGGAATCTTTCACTGATCTCAGTTTCTTTGTCATGTGAAGGGCGCGTCGCGCCAAGATAAAATTCACCGGTATATTCCTTTGACAAGTTTTGAAATTTTTGAATTTCCTTAGTTTTCTTTCCGGTACAGATTATCAACAAGCCTGTAGCAAGCGGATCAAGCGTGCCGGCATGTCCCACTTTTTTTATTCCTATGGTATTCCTGATCTTTTTTACGACATCAAATGAAGTCCATTTGTATTCCTTATTTATTAGGATGACCTCGCCATCTATAAACTTCTCCTTATCAATTGACATAAAAGACTGAAAATCCAATTGCAGTAAGACCGATAATAAAACAATAAATTGCGAAATACAATAATTTCCCTTTTTTAACAAT
>CBDUBA010000098.1:0-17313 GCA_965365275.1 uncultured Cyclobacteriaceae bacterium
AAGATTTGTTTGTTGGCAATGGGATCATCCATGACCTCACAAACATGGATTTCTCTGTGATCTGGCAAAACCGGACCAGGGAAGATCCGGACATGCCTTTCACAATACTGGGAAAGATCCTGAGAGATGAATTGGAGAAAAAGGGTAACGTAAAAAAGCCAAATTTCATATACAAGAATACAGGGAATTTTGAGTTTGAGGATAAAACCCGCGAGTGGGGAATGGAAAAACCTTCTTATTCAACGGGTTCGGTTTTTTCTGACCTGGATAATGACGGCGACCTGGACCTGATCCTTAACAACCTCAATGATGAAGCGTCGATATATGAAAATACACTTATCAAAAACACTTTGATAGATAGTAGTACACACTACTTGAAAATACAGTTATCAGGTAATGATTTGAATCCTGGAGGGATAGGAACTAAGATCAGACTTTATTATAATGCGCAGCTTCAGTTTTATGAACATTTTCCTTACAGGGGGTTTCAATCTTCGGTTGATCCTGAAATTCATTTTGGTCTTGGACCCGTCACTGAAATTGACAGTTTATCCATATCGTGGCCTGATGGAAAGATGCAATCATTCAATCAGGTTCCTGTTGACCAGTTGTTGACATTGAATTATGAAGAGGCATCCTTCAAAAGAGAAACACCGGCAAACGTATCTCTAACTGATAAGCTGTTCAGAGAGATCTCCGGTGAGACAGAAATTATCTATTATCATCAGGAAAGGGAATTTGTTGATTTCAGGATCCAGCCCCTGGTCCCGCACCTTTTTTCCAAAGAAGGACCGGGTATAAGTGTTGGCGACGTCAACTCGGATGGGCTGGATGATTTTTTTATCGGAGGATCCACAGGATATTTTGGCGCGGTCTTTTCTCAACAGAAAAACGGTAAATTTACTTCAGTTCCGCTTCATGACAATCCCAATTATGAGGATATGGGTTCCTTACTCTTTGATGCTGACATGGATGGCGATAATGATCTTTATGTGGTAAGCGGAGGTACTGGAATACCTCCGGGAAACCAGTTTTATGCTGATCGCTTCTACATCAATGATGGGGAGGGGATTTTCTCCAGGTCTGATGAAGCACTTCCTGATTCCCGCGTTTCCGGATCTCAGGTATCCGCAGCTGACTTTGACAGGGATGGCGACCTGGACCTTTTCGTTTGTGGCAGGGTGAAACTGGAGAACTACCCATATCCTGACCGGAGTTTCTTATTGCGAAATGATAGTCGTGAGGAAAATGATATTCATTTTACTGATATAACTAAGGATACAGGGGAAGGACTGACTGAAATTGGCCTGGTTTCTTCTGCCCTATGGACCGATTTTGACCAGGATGGATGGATCGATCTTATCCTGGCAGGGGAATGGATGCCGATAACAATTTATAGAAACATTGAAGGGAAGTTTGTGGATATTACCCCGAATTCCGGACTTGCCGAATACACAGGGTGGTGGAATAGCCTGACTGGTGCCGACTTTGACCGGGATGGTGATATCGATTATATAGCAGGAAACCATGGGCTCAATTCGCGATATAAGGTCTCAAATGGACAACCCATGCAGGTAATCGCAAAGGATTTTGATAAAAATGGGATAATTGATCCGGTTTGTACTTATTATGTACAGGGACAGCAGTACCCTATCTATCACAGGAATATAATGATAGACCAGATCCCTCTTCTACGGATGAGATATGAGCATTATGAAGATTATGCAAGAGCTACCTTTGATGATATTTTCAGTGAGGACCAATTGGAAGGTGCCTATTCTGCTGACAGTCGCTACTTTAATTCTGCATTTATTGAGAATCACGGGGATGGGACTTTTAATGTTAGATCCCTTCCATTAGAAGCCCAGTTTGGACCGGTCTTTGGCTTACTTGCTGATGACTATAATGCGGATGGAAATTTTGATATCCTGTTAATAGGAAATTCTTATTCTTTCAACGTACAGGATGGACAATATGATGCGCTCATAGGATTATACCTTGAAGGAGATGGGAAAGGGAATTTTCAACCTGTACCAGGAAGAGAAAGTGGATTTTTTGTGGATGGTGATGCAAAGGGCATGGCGGGTTTAACCATGTCGGATGGTCGTTCCTTGATACTTGCCGCACAGAATTCAGGGGCGTTGAAAGTTTATGAGGCGGGTATTCCGGCCGATAGGACAGTACGGCTTCAACCGGAAGATGTTTCAGCTGTTATTATGAATAATGATGGTAGGGAAGAATTCAGAGAGTTCTATTATGGCAGCGGGTATCTATCGAATTCCAGCAGGATTTGTAGGATACCTCCTCATGTAAAATCCATAACGATATCCTCTTTTACGGGTGAAAAACGAACACTAACATTTTAAGTTTATATCGGATAATGAATACTCTTCAAATAAATGAAATAGGGAATCCAACGAACGCAAAATGAATTACAAAATAGTTGAAATTGCATAGTTGAAGCATTGCAGGTTCTTTGTAGCCTTAAACCATTAATATAACTATATGAAACGCAGGCAATTTTTCACGAATCTTCCCTTGGGGGCAGCAGGTTTAGGCCTAGCAGGATCTTGTTCCTTTTCTACCAATAAGGATCATCAAAAAGATAATAAACCTGAATCATTAAATCAAAAAGGATCAGTTCCCGAATATCGGAATAAAATCAAACATACATTTAACCAAGATAATCGAAAAAGGGCGAGTGACCGGGTGATATTGGCCTTAATAGGTGCTGGTGGCTGGGGAACCAATCTGATCTTGAATGTAGTGGGAATTGATAAGAATGCATATGTTAAATATATCTGTGATGTAGACGATACCCGTGGTGGGCGGGCGATCGTGGAGCTGGAAAAGATACAGGGTAAAAGACCAGCCAGGGTAAGAGATATGCGTTTGGTCTTTGATGACCCTGAGGTTGATGGGGTCATTATTGCGACGCCACAGCACTGGCATGGATTGGCGACCATCTGGGCATGCCAGGCAGGTAAAGATGTTTATGTCGAAAAATGTGTGTCTTTTAATATCCGGGAGGGGCAGAAAATGATCGAAGCAGCCATGAAATATGAAAGGATCATTCAATGCGGTACGCAAAATCGGAGTTCTGAATATGCCCTCAATGCCAGAAATTTTATAAAAGCGGGTAAACTGGGTCAGGTAGTGGCTGTAAATGTTATGGGATTGTTGAATGGACCGGTTCCCTTCAGCGAGAAGGAAGGTGAAAAGGCACCGGATAGCATTGATTGGAATATGTGGCTGGGCCCTGCTCCTGACGCACCTTATAGTGTGTCACGGAATAAATCCTGGGGTTATTATTGGGATTATTCAGGAGGATATGCTCTTGCCAACGGATCCATACACCAGATGGATCTAGCCCGGCTTGTACTGGATGATCCCGTATTCCCAAAATCTGTATACTGTACCGGTGGGCGATACCTGTTCGAAGACCAGAGAGATATTCCTGATTACCAGATGACCGTATTTGATTATGAAGATTTTGTCCTCTCTCTTCAAACAGGTGAATTCACACCTTATATGTTAAAGTCGAGTCCGGAAATACGACACGGAGATGAATTACCTGAATGGAAACAGAACTCAACGAAGATCGTGATTTATGGTACGGAGGGATTGATGTATGTTGGTCGAATGGGTGGAGGATGGCAGGTTTATGACAAAGACCGGCAGATAGTGGCTGAGGAACCCGGGAAGTTCCCCCTGGAAAAACACCTTGGTAATTTTGTGGATTGTATACGTAACCGGGAACAACCGAATGGAAATATTGTAGAAGGACATAATAGTTCGGTACTAATGCATCTGGCAAACTATTCTTACCGGTCAGATAAAAAACAACTGATATTTTCCGGGGATTTTGAAGAAATTGTAAATGATCAAAAGGCACAATCCCTTGCAGAAGGATCTTATCGAAAAGGATTTGAATTGCCTGAAAATGTATAAAGTTACTTTTATAGATGAACTGAAATGAGAAAATACACTTTCGGTGGCATAATAATATTATTATTTACCGGAGCTGTCATGCTGTATGCTTACCGGGGAACCTGGGGGAAAACAGACATTGAATTCAGGATACATATAAATGAACAATTGGTGCAGGAATCGACCTATGGGGAACCCCCAACTTTTGCTATCTGGCTTGAGGATCCCAAAACCGGATTAAAGCGCACCGTATTTGTGACACGCCGGGCAGCGGAAGGAGATTGGGAAGGTAAAGCGACCGTCCCGGTAGCACTGCC
This sequence comes from uncultured Cyclobacteriaceae bacterium, assembly GCA_965365275.1. GTDB lineage: Bacteria > Bacteroidota > Bacteroidia > Cytophagales > Cyclobacteriaceae > JAGTVG01. The sequence continues at coordinate 4,248 of CBDUBA010000098.1, forward strand.
ATTATGGTTCGAAGTATTTAAAAAAGAATTCGAAACGGATGATCTTCCGGGTTATGATCATCGGGCCCCCATGGCTGTAACAGGAGCCACACCCCAACCCGGTTATTTCAAAACCAGAGCCAGAGTCAAATCGGGCAGCAGGTGGACCTGTTGGATCGAGGTCAATTTATCGGGTGATTATAACGAGTATTACCAGGAATATGATTCTGAATTAAAAAAAGAGGATGAATATGCCACCGGACAACCGGCGATTGTATATAAAACTGAAATAGTGGCTGAACAGGGATTTTCGATCGTTCCGGAATTGGCAGGGATGACAGTGAAAGATTCAGTCGGGGGTATCCTGATTAAACCTTTGCAGGGAATAACCTCGGCAGGTAAAATCTTTAACGAGATCAGCCTTAATATGGTCTCTCCAAATCCAAAGATTATTGAAACTAAGTATTAATTTATAACATATGGATATTAAAATTTATAAATCTAAAGAAGAATTGGGACAGGCTGCAGCAAGGGACGGAGCCCGGCTTATCAGGGAAACATTGTTAAAAAATGATGCGGCGAATATTATCGTGGCAACAGGGGCATCACAGTTTGAGATGCTTGCCAGCCTGGTGAAAGAAGATATTGACTGGGCAAAGGTAACGGCCTTTCATCTGGATGAATATATTGATCTGCCCTTGAGTCATTCCGCATCATTCCGGAAATACCTGAAGGAACGATTTGTCAGTAAAGTGTCGTTGAAAACTTTTTTTTATATCGACGGGGAAAGAGATACAGTTGCGGAATGCTCCAGGTTAAATGAAGCCATTAAACAACATCCCATTGATGTGGCTTTTGTCGGAATCGGAGAGAACGGACACCTCGCATTTAATGATCCACCGGCTGATTTTAATATCGAGAATCCCTATATTGTTGTTAACCTGGATGAAGATTGCCGTAATCAGCAGTATGGCGAGGGTTGGTTTGGAAGCCTGGAAGAAGTGCCGGGAAAAGCTATAAGCATGTCAGTAAAACAAATACTGAAATCTACACATATTATCTGCAGTGTACCTGATGAAAGAAAATCCATGGCGGTAAAGAACACAATTGAAGGTGTTGTATCACCAGATGTGCCAGCTTCAATTATGCAGACACATTCAAATACCACGCTTTACCTGGATTATGGATCAGCTAGTAAACTGAAGCAATTTAAAAAATGATCTCTTTATGAAAGGTCTGGGCTCTGATATGATAAGGCAGGCAGGAATAAATGAATTTGATACACTTGAAAATTTAAATGAATACCTATGAAGAATAATAAACTAAACGGATTTATATTGAAAATGGGATTGATTTTGATCCTGACTCTCTTATTTGTTCAAAAGCCAAATGCCCAGGTTGTAAGTGTATGGGCTGTTGGTGATGGTGAGAAGATCTTCAAGCATGATACGGATCATCCAATGAAGGGGAAGAACAGCATTTGGGATGGGAAGGAAATCAAGCTCAGGGGATTATACAATGAAGTGCTGGGGTTTCAGATTATCGTAGAGGTCGACAGTACCGGAGCACATGGACTGGAAGTATCAATGACTCCTCCGGTTCATGAAAGATCAGGGCAGGTGATTGGAGGTAGTGGGACCATTAAATACGGACCCGAAGGGTATATAGAATTGTTTTCACAACATTATCTAAACGTTAGAAAGGCTACCGAACCAAACTGGTTTTACGGATCCGAAAATAGTGCACCGGTTAAAATGACAGGCTGGATACCTGATGCTTTGATCCCTTCGGATGCCCTCTCAGGAAAAGGGGGATTCCCTCTGATCATACCGCCAACGCAGGAGCAGATCCGTCGTCATCAGAATATTGTTGAGGTGATTCCTAAACGACCCAGTGTAAATCAGGGATTCTGGATCGATCTCTATCTACCCAGGGATACATCAATTCCCGATGGAATGTACAGGTCTGAGATTAGAACCTGGGTAAATGGGAATATTGTCTCGAAAATCCCTGTTGAAATAGAGCTTATTGATGCCTATATGCCTGATGAGAACCATTCAAATGTCTGGGTATACAATTCAGGCATGGATGCACTTAAAGTGTATTACCCTGAATTGGATAATCAGGAAATTCGCAGGTTGATAAAAAGGGAAGGACATCTTCACAGGCTGGAATTAGTCGGTGGATTTGAAGCGCATCAATCTGTTTTCAATGAGGAAATAATGAAAGATTATAAGCCTTTCCTTGACGGTACCGCATTTACTCCGGCATTCGGGTACCATGGCCCGGGACAGGGCGTAGGAGAGAACCTGTTTCCAGTCGGAATGTATGGAGGACGTGTTTTGGGCAATACAAAAGAAAAAATGAGGGAAGAATCGGATAAGTGGGTCCGTTGGTTTGAAATTAATGCACCAAACGTAACCTATTTCAAATATATGATCGATGAACCAGGACCTGCTCAGTACGATTTTATAAATAAGGAGGCAGGCTGGATCAAAACCAATCCGGGACCAGGCAGTAAATTGAAATTACAGGTCACTACAGGATATGTGGAGGACTTGAAAGATGCCATCGACATCTGGGATGCCTATGATGGGGTTGAGTTGGATAGGATGGACGACCTTAAAAGTGAAGGAAAGGATTATTGGTTCTATAATGGGAACCGGCCAAGATATGGTTCGGTTATTCTGGAAGGTACGGCCGTTGATCTCAGGGTAAATGGATGGATCAAATACTTATTTGATATAAATACCTGGTTTGTCTGGCAAAGTACCCATTGGACACATAATTCCCAGGGCCCTAAAGGCCGGTTAATGCAAAGGGTATTTAACGAACCGTTGACATTTATTAATGGAGGTCTTAATTGGGGGAATGGAGATGGAATACTGTTCTATCCCGGGAGAATGCCCCATCAAACTGCTGAAAGTAGGGGATTAAACAGGATTATCCCTTCGATCCGGCTTAAAAACATTCGTCGTGGTCAGCAGGATTATGAACTTCTGTGGCTGGCAGAGAAAAAAGCAGGCCAAGAGGCCATCAGGGCTATGGCCAGGCAACTTGTTGTAAAAGCCATGGATGAGGTGGATATGGATGATAAAGTGTATTGGCCTCAGGATGGAAATGCCTATGATGAAATGCGTGAGAGACTGCTTGATATTATCAAAGAATGATAAAAATATAACCTTGAATGATAAATCTGGAATTATGAATATAAATTGCTTATTGAATAAGAGAAGTATAAAATCATTCATTATAGGGATAGGGATACTATTGGCTAATAGTCCTGCCATCGGACAGGAAAAGGCTGTAATATTTCCAATTCCCCAGGAAATTGAAATTTCCGAAGATATTTTTCCACTTGATGAAGACGTGGAAATCCTTATCCCACAACATGAATCCGGGGATGATAACCATCTCGCGCGTTCCCTGGTCCGGGAGCTGAGTGATAAATATCGGATTGCCCTCAATATACGGCATGTATCCAATATCCCGGAGGATGAAGGACGATATATCCTGATGGGTGTAATAGATAATCCATTGGTCAAATCATATTGTAATAAAGAGGGTATCGAAGTGAACCAGGATTCTCCGGGTAAGGAAGGTTATGTTCTTATTGTGGAAGAAAATATCGTAGTGGTAGCTGGCTGGGATAAGGCTGGTGCATTTTACGGTTACCAGTCACTCAGGCAACTGATACGGAAGGATGATGGATTTAAAATTACCGGTGTAAAGGTAAGAGATTGGCCCAGGATGCCGTTCCGCGGAATTAGACTGTATATCCCCGGTCCGGATCAGATATCTTTTTTTAAAAGGTTTTTGAGAGATTTCATGTCCTTGTATAAATTCAATAAAGTGATAATCGAGGTGAATTGCATGAGGCTGGAGAAACATCCTGAAGTGAATGCAGGATGGATTGAATTTGCCAGGTATATGAAATATACAAGAACGAGCGAATTGCTCGGGATCCATGGGCAAACCCGCAATTCCGGTCATCAGGATGCCGGGGATGGCTTTATACTTGAGCAGGATGATGTGAGAGGAATAGTAGAATTTGCCCGTGAAAACCATATCGAAGTGATCCCGGAAATTCCCTCCCTAACGCATGGATACTATCTTTTGACCAGGCATCCTGAACTTGCCGAATATCAAGCCGATATTTGGCCGGATACGTACTGCCCTTCAAATCCGAAATCCTATGAATTGATGTTCGATGTGATGGATGAGTATATCAAAGTGATCAACCCGAAAATGATTCATATCGGACACGATGAATGGCGGGGAGCACCGCTGGACGTATGCCCTAAATGTAGGGGAAAGGACTATTCGGAGCTTTTTGCCAGTGATGTCAATATGTTATATAACTACCTTCATAAGAAAGACATATCGGTGGCAATGTGGGGTGATTTCCTGCTGGAAAGCGTTCGGGGTAAAGGACCTCATAATCGTGTGTCGGAAACAGGATGGTCTTACCAGACTCCGGGCGGATTACGACCTGAAGTTGTCAGGTCATCCATCCCCAAAGACATCCTGATGTTTAACTGGTTCTGGGGTAGGGAGCAACTTGACCATGAACTTTACGATTTTGGCTTCAGTCAATTATACGGGAATTTCAAACCAAACATAAGCAATTGGGATGAACGTATACAAAATATCGACGTAGTAGGAGGAGCCCCCTCAGCCTGGATTTCAACCAATGAGTTCACTTTCGGTAAAGACCTGATCTTGGATTTCCTGGGATGTGCCAACCTGTTGTGGTCAAACAAAACAATTGCCCAGATTGACCTTGCAGATTATGTATGGGAACAACTACCTGTCATTCGCCGTAACCTGAGGGGCATGGATCCACCAAGTGCCGAGGGTGATCCGGTAGTGGGCGTGGACTTGACGCCTTATTTTAATCATAGTATTCAGGAAAATGTATTTGATGTGAAACTGAGATCTCTGAAATCCGGAGAAGTAAGAAGTAGCGACAGGAAATTCAATCTTGAAATCCCGGAAAAAGATCCGGATAGCAGGATTATTGCTGTTGGTGTACATGGTATGGGAGAAAACCCGCTGAAGCGTGAATTGAATAAAATCAGGATTGGTGAAGATGTAAGCAGTTTAATATTCCTACAAGCCTGTGCATTACCTGCAGGAAACCAGAAATCTTATTTTGATATTTACAATACTTTTGATACTTCTGACCTGCTTGGCTGGTATGAAATTATATATGAGGATGAATACAAAGAGATCGTTCCCATCCAGTACGGGGTAAACATCCTGGAATGGAATCCGGGGGGAGAGAAATCACTTGATATGGAAGAGGGCAATACGGGTTCTCCCCAAAAGGCCTATTGCTACCTGGCCGATAAAGTAAATTGCTCCGAAAATGCAGACAGGAATCCAATTTATTTTTATGCATTTGAATGGACAAATAAACGCTTGGGAAAAATAATAACAGAAATAAATCTGATTGGATCTGATAATTATCAGGCCGTACAACCCGTATATGACCGGGTGGTAACTGCACCTTTACCTAGTAATGCCATATTCCTTCTTGGAATAAGCAAAGTACAAAAAAGAGAGGTGGCTCCCTGGGAAAAAAACCCTAGATCACCTGATTGACACCTAAGAATTATTTTAAAAACAAAGGAATAAATGATAAAATCGATAAATTGAAATAACCATCATTCAAAACGTATTATTATGGCACAACTAACTCCGAATGCCCCTCAAGTGGGAGAAAGATTGTTTTCGCTGGACTTTTTCCGGGGTTTTACTATGTTTCTGCTTGTAGCAGAGGCTACTCATATCTATGCCCTGATGGTCGCTCCGGAATTGGAAGGATCGATCATTTATGCAATAGGAACCCAGTTCCATCATCATCCCTGGAACGGGCTCAGGTTTTGGGATCTGATCCAGCCTTTTTTTATGTTCATTGTCGGTGTGGCTATTCCGTATTCGGTAGCTAACCGCAAAAAGCGGGGTCAAACCCAGGGACAGCTTCTTAGACATACCATCAAACGTTCCCTGATTTTATTATTCCTCGGTTGGTCGTTGTATTGCATACATATTGGCAAAATTGGATGGCATTTTCAGAATGTACTTGCCCAGTTATCTGTGACATACCTGATCGCGTTCCTCTTGCAGAATAAGCCGGTCAGGACACAGATCATAGTCTCACTGATACTTCTTGTCATAACGGAGCTGATTTATCGTCTTTTTCCGGTTGAAGGATTCAATATGCCATTTGTTGCTGATAAGAATTTCGGAACTTGGCTTGATCTTCAGTACAATGGTGCGGACCTGAGTGGGCACTGGGTATCATTCAATGCAGTCCCGACCACCGCGCATACGATATGGGGTGTATTGGCCGGACAATTATTGAGAAGCAATAAGACCCATATGCAGAAACTGAAAATATTGCTCATTGCAGGAATCATTGGCATAGTAGCCGGCTATGCGCTCAATCCTGTGACACCGATAATCAAGAGGATCTGTACTTCATCATTTGTTCTGGCCAGTGGTGGATGGACATTCCTTGCTCTCGCTTTTTCATTCTGGCTGATCGATATTATGAAACAGAAGAATTGGTCGCTCTTTTTTGCCATCGTTGGGTTGAATCCATTGTTTATTTATTTGTTTGCCAATGTTGGCGGGGCACAGTTTGTGGAACATATAGTTCATCCCTATACCATGACTATATTTGGCTGGACAGGGGAGGCTATGGCTAATGTACTGACTGCCCTAGTCGTTGTATTTTTACTATGGTATATCTGTTATTGGTTGTATAAAAAGAAGATCTTCATTAGAATTTAAATATGTATGCCAGTGGATAATTTTCTTCGAAAGACAGGACTGCCTTCAAACATTACACTTTCGGGTGTCAGAGAAGATGAAATCTAGCAGGTGGTATCGACCGGTTTGTGATACCATATTCATTCATGGAGGTTTTTGAAGTTTTACGAAAGTACAATACAATGAAAAATTCATTTCATGCTCTGGCAGGGGTACTCTTGTGCATATTCCTGTCAATTTCCCTGATATTGAATACAGGTTGTTCGAAAGAAGAAAGTCCAGTTAGCAAACCAGGGGAACTTGTGGAGTTTACCGGATTTTTAAAGATCCCCGGGGTAGGATTTCAAACTTTTGGCAGGTTTGAAGATGAAGATGTAAATCTTCAACAAATGAAATTCAGATCCGGATCGGCGTATTTTCGGTGGATGTGGCTGGATATAGAGCCTGAGGAAGGGGTTTATTACTGGGATCTCATAGATTCTCACCTCGCAAGGGCCCGTGAAAATGGACAGACATTGGAGTTTCGTATCATGCTGGAATGGCCTGCTGCATATGAAACAGGTATTCCGGATTGGTTGGTTGATAAGGGTGTAAGTTTACGTCCCACCAGTTGTGAAGGCCATGATTATTACAGTCCTGATCTGCAGGATCCGGTTATCAAAGAACATCACATCAAATTGATAAGGGCACTTGGTGATCGGTATGACGGACATCCTGATCTTGGTTCGGTAGATATTGGATCTGTCGGTATGTGGGGGGAATGGCATATGTATTGCCATCCGGAACTCATGCCGGACAGGGAAGAAAGAACAGCGATTATTGATCTTTATTATGAGTCTTTCCCGAATACCCCGCTTGTCGCTCTTGTAGATGATAAAGATGCGATCGCTTATGCCGCTAGTAAAGGAAGAAGTGCCTGGAGAGGCGATTGCTGGGGCAATTACCTGCCCGAAGGCGCAGGATGGAACCATCATGCAGATTCCTACTGGCCTGCCAATGAAAGGATTCCGGAGGCCTGGAAGAATGGCCCGGTAGCACTGGAATCATGTTATACTATGAAAAGTTGGTATTCAGAAGGTAATGCCATAACCCAGATAGTGGATGATGCGATCAGCTGGCATGCAACGCTTGCTCATAATAAGTCCGATTATATACCTGATAAATACAGGTCAGAAATCGAAAGGTTGGTCATGAAATTGGGATTCAGACTCGTTTTAAGAAGGATTATGTATGATCATATCATGAAAACAGGTTCCTTGCTGACACTTAAGCTAGACTGGGAAAATCTTGGGATAGCGCCGCCGTACAGGGACCACCGGATTGCTTTCAGAATGCGTGACGCAAATAATAATCTTACTGGGATATTTATGTCTGAAGCGAGTATACAAGGCTGGTTGCCGGGCTCACAATCTGTAAACATTGAATATCCAATCCCGGATAACATTTCCACCGGTCATTATACATTGGAACTTGGCCTGGTATTTCATAGCGCACCGGATCGTATGGTGCCGATTGCGAATGAAGGCAAAACCGATGACGGCTGGTATCAGGTTGGGAGAATTGAAATCGATTGATTAACTATGATATCACGTTTAGAACAGGAATTTCTTTTTAATAAGCTGTAAAATTTGAATTATGCGGAGATTATGGCAGACCCTCTTGCAATTTTATGTTAAAAGATCATCTTTTCTAATTTTAAGTATTAGGCTAATGAGAACATTGAAGATCAAAATCACAGTGCTGATTTTACCAATAACTTTATTATTCTGGTTTGGATGCATTTCAGCCCAGGAAGAAAATGACCAGCAAGTTGTACAGGAAATGCCGGACAAGCTCAAGCAACAGCGTAACGAGGCGTATAAAAAACAACTTGAAGACTACCTTACGGATTGGATAATTGATGGTTATGATACACGGGCAGAAAATGCATGGAAAAGAGATTACAGCAGCATTGATGCATTTCAAAGAAGTGTTGAACCAAATCGTATAAAATGGGAAAAGGTCTTGAATCCACCAGATTTAAGAAAGTCTGGTTCGCTTAAAAGGATACCCCATATTTATTTAACGGATATAAAGGCGGAATGGGTTGAACTTCCATTGGGGCCTGTAACTGCCCAGGGTATTCTTGTAATTCCGGAAAATGCTAATAAGGACCATCCGGTGCCCATCGTAATTGCACAACATGGAATAGGTTCTTACCCCGAAACTCCGTTTTCGCAAAGCAACGAATTATATCATGCTTACGCAAGGGAATTGATCGATGCAGGATTTGCTATTCTTGCCCCTATGAATTTAAGAACTATGGAATATCGGAACTACATTGAACGGTTATGTCGTCTCATCGATACCACGCTGCCTGGAATAGAACTGGCCCGCATGCAGCATCTCCTGGATGTGGTCTTGGCCGATCCAAAAATTGATCCTGATCGGGTGGGGATGTGGGGTGTTTCACTAGGAGGTATGGCGACAATGTTCTGGATGCCCTTGGAGCCCCGTATAAAAGCAGGAGTAGTTAGTGCCTGGTTTAATCAAAGACGTAATAAAATGGCAATCCCCGATGACCGGTATGTTAGTTTTATGGTCGTCGATGAAGAACATGCTTTCTTCAGGGGCTGGTTGACGGAGTTTTCTGATCATGATGTTGTCTCCCTGATCTGTCCACGCCCACTGTTGGTACATCATGGGAAAAATGACCGGATAGCTTATTGGCCACAGGTGGTGGAAGAATTTGAAATAGCGGAATCACATTATAAGAAACTGGATATAGCTGATCGGATTGACATAGAAATATTTGAGGGAGGGCATGAAGCGAGAAACGAGACTGGTATTCCTTTTCTCATTAAATGGTTGAAGCCCTGAGCAATTGTTAAGGTTGTAAATGAATGGTATTTATGTCTACACTAAACCCTGGAATGCCAGGTTTTGAATATTTTACCATTTGCCCCGTTTAGGAGCAAAGGACAGGTATAGTTATTACCTGACCTTTATAAAAAAAATGAAGATGAAATGAGTACTTTTAATAAGGACGAGTTTCCTCGATGTATTATTTTTTTTATATAAATTTTTTCAGACACATAAACATAATCGGATGAACAAACTATTATCCCTAAGATTAATTTTATATATATCGCTGGCCGGTATGCTCTTTCTCACCAGCTGTTCAGGAGATGTAAGTAATGAAATGTCTACGTTTGGAACCATAGAACTGAATGGCATCACGGAATTCCAACACTTTTCAGGGGGGCAACAGGAATTAGTAGAAGGAGTACATGGAGATAATGTTACAGGACTACCTGCATTAAGACATGTCTATCTGGTGGCTCCCAATATACTTGCCATTACAATTGACGAGTTTGGTTTTATCAGAAATGAGTCAGTACCTTATCAACCTGAAACGGGTGATGACGTTACTTTTCATGGAGAACAAATTATAAGGAGGTTATGGGACCAGTCTGGAATAACGCCATTCCTCAGTACTTCAGACCAGGACCGGGAAAGCATTGGTATCCACAGGTTTGTTCACCGGGATGGGAAACCACTGGGGCACCTCGTAGGTAAAGAGGGTAAACAGCTCTGGCCGGTGGAGCCGGTTTTGGGAAAACCGTGGGACAGGATCAGGGAAGAAGACCTGCTTTCTGTCGAAGTCTATATTACAGGATCTGGCGATGACAAGACCATCATGATCCCAAAAAAGGTCTATCGCAAAACCAAGCCTCATGGAAAAAGCAATGTCGGGCCGGGATACGGTGCTCATTTATGCAATCAGCACCAGGTTTATTTTCATTTTGATGAAGCCCTTCCTGTCGGACAAAAGATAACACTCGATCTTTCCAACCTCGGACTTGAACAACAGGCCACCACGGTCTTATTGGACCACAGACGTTTAAGGACCGAAGCAATTCAGGTAAACCAGGCAGGCTACCACCCGGGGCAGAACATAAAGTATGCCTTTCTTTCTACATGGATGGGACCCGGGGGCGGTATCGATTACAATCAGGTTAAATCTTTCTCAGTTCTAAACGAAGCAAACGGAAAGATTGTTCTTGAAGGAAAACCCAGGTGTATTGCCGTTCCTCAGGAACCGGATTATGTAACAATAGAAGATGGACCGGTCAACCTGGCCAGAACCTATGTTTATGTGTTGGACTTCTCTGCTCTGACCAGGCCTGGGAATTACAGGATCCATGTGCCCGGCCTTGGTGTATCTTTTCCCTTCCCGGTAAGCTATAATACCTGGGATCAGGCTGCGCGGCTTCAGATGATGGGATTTTACCATCAGCGAAGCGGTATACTGCTGGGCCCTCCAGCTTCTGATTGGGAAAGGCCCAGAAATTTTCATCCGGCAGACCGATATATTCATGATGTTGACCGTGCTGTGTATTTTGACAAGGCGCAATACAGCGAAAGTCAGTGGAGAGCTGGTAATCCCTTTGCCCGTTTGCAGAAAAGTATGTTGTTGGACACAAATCTTCCGGAAGCTTACGGAGGGTGGGCAGATGCAGCGGATTACGATCGAAGGATCCCTCATTTACGTGCTGTAATGGCCATGTTATTCCTTTATGAAATCAATCCGGAATATTTTGAGCAATGGTCTTTGCCATTACCAGAAGAAGAAAAAACCAATACTATTCCGGATATTATCGACGAAGCCTTGTGGTGTACGGAGTTATTCCGTAGATCCCAGCTTGAGAATGGCGAAGTTATTGAAGGCATTGAAAGTATCGCACACCCTAAAAGGGGAGAGCCATCGTGGTTGGACTCTCACCCTACTTCCGTCAAACCTGGGACTCCGGCTGTAGCCTACAAATGGGCAGGAGTGGCTGCCCGCATGTCCAAGGTTTTGAAATCTTATGATCCGGATCTTGCCGGTCTTTATAAAGACAGTGCTTTGCGGTCAATGACATGGGTAAAAAATAACCTTGATCATCCTTTCTATACAGATTTTCAACCAAGTGCAGATGATATTATGCAGGCAGGCGTCTATCTTTACCAGCTTACCGGCGATCAGGAATGGCATGATCTGTTTCAGAGGGGATGGGAGGGGTCTTCAGCTTCATCAGGATCCCTGAACCGGTATAATCCTTATCCGATATTGAGTTATGCACTCATGCCCCCCGGAGGTGCCAATCGGGACCTTCAAGTGAAAATACGCAACAGTATATTGTCATTTGCGGAAATATTGCTTGAGGGAATGAATGAAAACAGTGCATTCTTACTTCGCCCCAGGGACCAGCGGGTAAATTTTTCAATAGTTGAACAATTGGGCTCGGAATATCTGATCGGAGCACACCTTCTGTCCGGTAAAGAACAATACCTTGAAGGACTCCTCAAATGCAGTCTGTTCTCGATGGGTGCTAATCCATTGAATCTATGTTATATTACAGGGATGGGGCAGCGCTTTATTGAGCCATTTTACCTGGATTATGAATATGCAGCTTTACCTGTACCCGCAGGAATTCCTGCCTACGGTCCGGTCAGGTTGGATAATCCCTTACCTGCCGATAATGTCTGGGGCTGGCATGAACGAAGAGCCAGGAATTATGCTGATGATTTAGAACCCTCGGATATCCGGGACTGGCCATTGGTTGAATTATACTTCCGGTATGTAGGATATCCTGCTATGAATGAGTATACTATTCAACAGGGCATGAGGGAACAAATAACACGCTGGGCTTACCTTGCCCAGCATTTTCAAAAGTAAGGTACTGGAATTTGTCGGGCTCTTTTTGACCGGTTTTGCGAAACCCCGGTTGAAGATATTCAGGTTGTTATGTATCCGTTACAGTATGTTCCTTCACGTTAAGCAAAAGTTTTTGCCCCCTTCACGGTCCATTTTATTTTTTCCTTTTCAGGATCGCCTCAACAATCTCTTCTCTTGCTGCGTCTATTGCATTTGGATCACGCGTAAAATCACCTACTCCCCTGCATACGCTTTCAACGATCTTATCCGCTTCCTTTTTTCCACCCATTTCCCTGAGCATATTCATCAGTTCCAATTCTTCCTGGCCTTCCCGCAACAGTTCCAGACGGATTGAGCTGACCGGGCCATATACATTATCCTGGCCGGTGTATGTTTTAACCAGGTTGCCCGGATATATCAGAGAACCTTCACCAGTTAAAGGATCATTGCATTCGGACCATTTCCAGGTAACAGCATCCATCCAAGGATCTTTAACCTCCCGCCACCATGTAGTTGTCCAGTACAGGATGCCCCCCAAATTATATCTCCAGGTGATCCAGGAAACCATCCTTGAATCTGCTGCCTCGCGGTCAATAAAATAATTTGGTTGCGGATATTCCTGGTCAC
>CBDUBA010000099.1:0-16941 GCA_965365275.1 uncultured Cyclobacteriaceae bacterium
TGTGCAATGAAAAAATTATTAAAAATTCTCGTAAATGGATTCATACTGGCTGTTCTGTGCGGCTGTATGGAAGAAAATGTATCCCCGTTAACTGATCTTGATGCTGCATTTGGCAAAGTTTCAGATACGTACTCTGATAAAGTAAATAGCAAGATTAAACAATCGAAGGTTACCGGCCTGGTCCAGATCGTTTGGAAAGGAGGAGGCAAAAGCATGGACAAAGGCAATCAGCCGGAGGAAATGCTGGCCTTTGCCGGTTTTGAAGGTTTTGAAGCGACAGATAGAAAGTCGGTAAAAGGAAGTTTTGTTTACCAGGTTGTAAAACCTGACTTTTCAGTTCACCGTGAAATTACAGCGCTGTTGACAGGCGTAGTTTTTGGTGTGGAGAACGGAAAATTTAAAGCCTGGATGGTTGGAGAGGTGGTTTCAGACACCAAAGGTTGTGCGGGTAATGGACATGGAGGGCACGATTCAAGCTGCCAGGGAGGATCCTGTGGTGGCCACGATCCCGGAGGTCATGATGGTGGATGCTCAGGGGGTGATGGTGACGACCATACGGATGGGGGATGCAGCGGTAGTGACCATACGGATGGGGGATGCTCGAACCCGGATCACTCGGATTCAGATCACAGCAGCGGGGGGTGCTCCGATTCAGACCACACCGATGGTGGTTGCAGCAATCCTGATCATACCGATACAGAGCATACAGATGGGGGTTGTTCAGGGACCGATCATACAGATGGTGGATGCACCGATCCGGATCATTCCGATGGTGGCTGCAGCGGATCGGATCATACCGGTGGAAGCCCGGGGGATCATGGTTCAGGAGGCGATTCAGGAATGGGGAATCCTCTCAAAGGGAAAAATTGCCGGGTTGGACAGATAATCGCAGTAAAATGCCATGACGGTGAGACTCCAGCTATAAATGGAGATGGGATCACATGGAAGTGGTTTTCAGCAGAAGGTAGTTTTGTCCCCAGTATATTCAATACTTCGGATTGGCCGCATTTATGTAAAAAAACGATACTGGAAGGAAATATTATGATTCATAAATAATCAAATCGTCCAGCATTTTTTTAATAATCCAGAAATTTAAATATATGGTTTGAAGTACTGATCCTCGTATCGTGATTCACGATAACTTCTTGCATGGTGTAAGAAAGCGTGTCGGGGAAAATCGGAAAGATATATAAAAGTTCGTTATTGTTCTCCAGGAGTTCAATATATTGAGATTCAGAGGATCTTTGAAGTGTGCTCAAGGGATTAATTGCGACATCCAGATTTGCAGAAGCTCCGGAACTGGCAGGATATATCAACAGTTGATTGTTTTCACCTGATTCAATAATGCCCACCCGGTATTTTTCTGATTCAGATACTTCATTTATCCATATTCTGAACACGATCAGAAAAATGAGTGAAAAGGCTAATATGAACCAGCGTCTGGACATTTGAGTTTTGGGTAATGTTCCTACTTATATAGACACCTTTTTTCACAAAAAGGTTTAACTATTCTACATTACCCAAAGCATAAAACATGCCAGAAGAGTTTTCAGGGAGTTCGAAAATTACTAAGAGTTTACAAGGAAGGTCTGGTCAAAACTTATTTCAGGATATACCTGAGGTGGATCAATCCGTTTTCCAGATCCTTAACCGTTTCTAATTTCAATTCAATATTTTTTGGCAGGTTCAGATTATATAATAAAGGTTCATACTTTCTCCTGGTCATTAAAGGGGCTATGATCAGGCTAATCTCTTTTACAAGGAAAAGCTCAAAGATCTTTTTAATCAGCTGACGTCCGCCGTCCGTAACTATTGTACCTGTACCATACTTTGCCTCCAACTGATTTAAGCAGGCTTCCAGATTTACCTTATCATATCCCTCTGATATGAAATCATAATTTCTTTCATGGAGATACTGCTTGTATTCTTTTGGTGTATTCCTGGAAATAAGAACAATGACATCCTTGCAATAACCCGCATTGCGATATACATGCAACAATCCCAACAACTTCCCGGTGCTATCCGGCACAACCCAATACGGCCGCTTGTCAGATTTCTCAATAGCCGGTTTCCTGAAATCATCCGGAGACTCAACGGGTGTTTTTTCATAATAGGTCTCAATTCCGGATTTGGCTGTATTTGAGCCCATTAAGATAAATTTTGGATGGTAACTGTTAAGTATGGAATAGTATTTTTCCATATCAACTTCAAATCCAAGGAAGGCACCGTTCAGCGAAACCTGGTTATGTATGATAATCTCTGATTTCATAGGTCAAATTAATCCTTGGGTTTTCAGTATTGCTATGAAAAATAACGACTGAAATACATCGCTTATTTAATTTTTTTCCTTGAAATGATGATTTCCCGTTCTTCCCGGTTCAATTTAAGCTCCCGGTTGATCCTGAATATTGTAGGATAGGTAATCGAGAAGGCAACCAGGCATATAGTATAGTATATAACGTAAAACTGTTCTGCAGTCAGTGTTAATCCAATTAAAGCTAGTACCGTGGCACCAAGGAAAAAATAAGCCCTGTTCATTGCAGCTTTGTAATAAACATCTAATTTATCCCTGATGCTCATATTTAAATCAAGGCCCCCACGAATTCTTTTTGAAAAGACCAATCCTGAGACAATAAAGACCAGAATGGCAAAAAGCATAATAAACCTGAGGTAGAAAGTAACCTCTTCATTAAGAAAATCGGGATTGTAGGTTCTGTTTTCTATCCTAAGAAATAACACGATAAATCCAAGCATTGGAACCGCGATAAACGCATTGATATACAGCTGTAACTTATTTATAAATTCCTGACTATTTGAAAATGTTAATGCCATCGAAAAGTTTTTAGGGTATTGAACGTTGACCAACCGTATTTAGATGCAAAAAGGAATCCGGATGAAATGATTTTATCCGGATTCCTTTCCCCAATATTTCTTTTCAACGCTTAATTAATATAAATTATGCGCTGGTTATTTCTGTTTTCAACTTGTTAAGTGAATCTTTGGCGTCACCAAATAGCATTTTGGTTTTCTCGCCATAAAACAGTGGATTGTCTATCCCGGCATAGCCTGTCCTCATACTACGCTTCATGACAATCACGTTTTTAGCCATCTCCACATCAATGATCGGCATGCCGTATATCGGGCTTCCTTCATCCTCTTTCGCGGCGGGATTGACCACATCATTGGCGCCAATAACAAGAACTACATCGGTTGACGGAAGTTCACCATTAGAATCATCCATCTCCAGCAGTTTTTCATAAGGCACATCGGCTTCTGCAAGAAGAACATTCATATGGCCCGGCATCCTGCCCGCCACCGGGTGGATCCCATAATATACCTGGACCCCTTCTTTCTCGAGCATGCTTTCAAGATCCTGACAGGCGTGCTGTGCCTGGGCTACAGCCAGTCCATATCCGGGTACGATCATAACTTTCTGGGAATACTTTAATAAAATGGCTGTATCACCATGCGTTGCTTCCCTATACACTTTTTCGCGTGAACTGTCACCGGATAGCGTTGTGGCGCCCAATCCGCCAATTATCACATTGATCAGGGAGCGGTTCATCGCCTCACACATCAAAATGGTAAGGAAGGTACCGGATGCCCCGACCAGAATACCACCTACGATCATGACCTGATTGCCGTAAATCAAACCGGCACCGGCTGCGCCGAGACCTGTAAATGAGTTCAGGAGTGAAATAACGACAGGCATATCGCCCCCGCCAATAGGAAGCACAAAAGTTATACCATAGATGATGGAGAGAAGGAGTAGAATTAATACTAAAGTATAATTCAACTCATCCATAGACATGATATATCCACTTAAGATGATGATACCTAGTAAGAGGATCCCGTTGAAAATTTGTGGAGCAGGCAGTTTGATCGAGTCCCGTAAAAAACCATCCAGTTTTCCAAAGGCGACGAAACTGCCACTGAATGCAACACTTCCTATAAATAGGGAGAAAATTATAGTAAGTACCTGCCCGCTCATAAATTCTGTACCCGGGGGCAGGGTCTTAAATTCGGTAATGGCTATGAGCATAGTACATGCTCCCCCGAATCCATTGAATATGGAAACCATTTCTGGCATCTTGGTCATTTTAACCTTGATGGCAGCCAGGTAACCAATTACACCCCCAACTACGACTCCACCGGCTATCCACCCATAGTTATTTGGCGTATTCCCAAATGGATAAAACAGGGTAATAATAATGCCAAGTATCATACCTGCTGCGGCGAGGAGGTTCCCCTTCCTGGCTGATTCTGGATGACTTAATCCTTTAAGTCCTACTACAAACAGGACAATAGCGATAAGATATAAAAAATCTAATGTTGGATCTTTCACGGTTAATTCTTTTTCTTTTTCTTAAACATTTCCAGCATTCGGTTGGTCACGGCAAATCCACCTACAACGTTAATTGTAGCCATAGCGATACCGAAAAATCCTATGACCAGCACAAAATAATTGTCAGGTTCGGCATTCCTGATCAGCCAGATGGCTCCAATAATTACCACGCCACTGACCGCATTAGCACCTGACATTAAAGGAGTATGCAGTACTGTAGGTACTTTAGAGATGACTTCCATGCCCAGGAAAATTGCCAGGACAAGGATATAGATCATCACTATGTTTTCACTTATAAAATTTAATATTGCGTCCATTATACTTAGGATTTATATTTTATTTCTCCATTATGAACTATGCAACTTGACTTGGTGATCTCTTCTTCAAAGTCAAATTCAATCTTACCCTCTTTCAGGAATATCTTGAGATAATTCATGATGTTCTTACTATATAGCTGACTGGCATGCAGCGGAACAGTGGCAGAAAGATCCTTCAAGCCAATAATCGTGACATGGTGTTTTTCCACGATCTTACCCGTTTCGGTCAGGGCACAGTTTCCACCGGTGATGGCTGCCAGGTCCACTATTACTGAACCGGGCCTCATATTTTTGACCATTTCCTCCGTTATCAGTTCCGGAGCCGGCTTGCCACGCAACAGAGCTGTAGTAATGATCACATCAGATTTGGCTGCATGGTCAGCGATCAACTGTTTCTGTTTTGCTTTATACTCATCAGTTTGCTCGACTGCATAACCTCCGGCTGCTTTATCGTCTGTTGCTCCCTCTACCTCAACGAATTTAGCACCTAAACTGTGGACTTCCTCCTTGGCTGCCAGGCGGGTATCGAAAGCCTCAACCATGGCACCAAGCCTCCGGGCAGTTGCTATAGCCTGTAATCCTGCTACACCTGCTCCCAGGACAAGGACCTTGGCAGGAGGGATGCTTCCAGCTGCCGTCGTAAGCATGGGAAAATAGCGTGGGAGATATTCCGCAGCCATCAATACGGCTTTATATCCTGAAATAGAGGCCATGGACGACAATATATCCATGGACTGTGCCAGGGTTATCCTTGGGATCATATCCAGGCTTAAAGCAGTGATGCCCACTTCGCTTAAAACTGAGGTGATCTTTTCATCAACGAAAGGCTGAAAGGATGATATATAAACTGCTGATTTTTTAAGCTTACCCAACTCACTTTTACCTATGGGTGAAATGGATATGATCAGATCTGATTTACTTAATACATCCTCTCTCGAAACGATCTCAGCACCTATGTCCTTATAGTCTGTATCTGCGTAAAAAGCTTCCTCGCCAGCAGATTTTTCTACATGGACACTATTTTGTGCATCAATAAGTAATTTGACTGAATCAGGTATGATCGAAACCCTCTTATCCTCTGGTTCCTTTAAAATACCAATTTGCATTGTTTTTATATTTTAATAAAAAAATATGGCTGACGTGTTTTCGCCGCACAAATATATATAATTTAATAATTTATTCAAGGCTTCGGCAACCATTTGGTCTTTGATGTCAAAATGGGCTTCAAGGATTCCTTATGTGTAATCTTTGTTAAAAATTCATGATCATCGCCTGGGACAGTAGTTCGGACCAATTCATCACCAAAAAATGCTTCGGCTAAAAAATTGATTTCTATCGATCCTAACCGGTATTTCAGCCTGAAAGAATATTCAAAATCATCCAGAACCCACTTCAGATAGTTTATGTTGTTAACATGATGATTCATATCCAGGTCGCTGTATACAACATGGTATGTTGAACTTTTTCCATGTGTGTCATCGGATAGGGAAATTTTATCGAGGACAATATTTTCCTTGAGTCTTTCCGGGTGCTTCGGTAGCAGGTCCCGCATATTCTCGGGTATTCTGACTGGCTTACGCAGTTTCAAATCAATCAACATCCAGGATGTTCTGCATATGCCGAGAATTTCCTCTTCTTTATTCAGAATATTAAAATCGCGTACAGCAATGGAATCTGTCATACCGGCAGCCCAGGTTTCAACCGTAATTTTTTCATTCAATTTGGGGATTTTATATAATTTGATTAGCTGCCTTGTAACAACCCAGGCCAGGTTCAGTTTGATCAGTTCATCATAACCAAGCCTCGCCGCGTTCGCATGATTTACGGCAGTTTCCTGTAAACAATAGGCCAACCCGTGGATTGAGACAAATCCATCAGGAGCAACCAGTGAATGTGTAATCCTGAATTTCTCTTTCCAAATTGAAATGTCCTCCATAATTCTATTCAGGTATTTGATCTGTCATTTCAAATTCCAGGATACCACCATTCATTATTTGTTCATACGTAATAAAAAGATCATCCAATGTATTGCCATTCAATTTCACAGATTTAACATATTTATTTTCCGGAGCACCGTTATTTTTCTGAACAATAAAAGAATTTAAGCCTGGCAGGTCAATTTCAGCCCTTTCAAATAAAGGAACTCCAAGGTCAAATCTGCCATTGGCCGGATTAACCGGATAAAAACCCAGCGCATTAAATACATACCATGCCGACATCTGTCCACAATCCTCATTACCACAAAGCCCCGCCGGAATATCACCATACAGGGAGCTCATTATTTCATTAATTTTCTCCTGTGTTTTCCACGGTTTGTTGATGTAATTGTAGAGGTAAACGATATGATGGCTGGGTTCATTTCCATGTACATATTGTCCTATCATTCCGCTGACATCCGGGACAGCGTCCGTTCCAATATCCGATTGAATATGGAATAAAGAATCAAGTTTTCTCTCGAATATGCTTGGGCCTCCCATCATTTGAACCAGATTGGGAATATCATGGGGAACATACCATGTATATTGCCAGGCATTGCCTTCTGTATAATCATTATTATGCTTTGTATCCAGGGGGTCAAACGGCTCTTTCCAATTCCCATTAGCAAGCTTTGCCCTCATAAAGAGTGTATTTTCATCAAAAACATTTTTGTAGTACCCGGCTCTTTCCATAAAATAATAATGTTCATCCATCTGGTTCAGGTCCCTTGCCATTTGAGCTATACACCAGTCATCAAAAGCATATTCCAAGGTTTTGGATACCGTATTGCTCAGGTTATCGGCTGGAATGTAGCCATGTTCTATATATAGTGGTGTTTCTCTTGTATTTTGAAAGGCACTTGCCTTCATGGCAGCGTATAGCGAATCAGGGGCCAGGTCAGGGAGCAATCCTTTTTTGTAGGCATCGTAAATTACCGGAATGGCATGATATCCAATCATAGTACCTGTTTCATTCCCCCAAAGTGACCAGACAGGTAACTGACCGGTATCCCTGTAATGTGCCAGCATTGAACGGACAAAATCCTGTACCAGATCCTTTTGAATGATGGTAAACAAGGGATGGGCTGCGCGATAGGTATCCCATAAAGAAAAGGTATGATAATTTGTAAATGCTGTATCGGTAAGTATGAGATCATCCTGTGTGCGATATTCAAAAGTATTGTTGCCGATACTGTCACTGAATACATTAGGCGACAACATGGTATGGTACAATGCCGTATAGAATGTACGGAGCAATTCATTATCCTCTGAGCTTATTTTTATCTTGTTTAGTGCATGATTCCATTTATCTCTTGCCTGGCTTTCTGCCAATTCAAAATTCCAATCTGGTAATTCATAGTTTATACTGATCAATGCGTTTTCTTCACTTACTGCTGAAATGCCAACTTTCAGCATTAGCTGATTATAAGAATCCGGAATAAACCGGATGATTCCCTTAACATGCTGCCCTTCTATTGAAGAAGATGCCTCAAAATGAATGCTGTCCGAGGATATCAGATCATAGGAGATAAAGGGTTTCGAGAAACGAATCGCAAAGAAAGTTTTCTGGTTTTTTGCCCATCCTGTCGAATATCGAAATCCAGTTATCAGGGTATCACTGATCACTTTAATATGTGAAGAGGTCACACTGTCGGTATTCACATTAAATCCAAGATCTAGAAGTACAGCGCATGTATCTTGTGTCTGAAATGTATACTTATGAAAGCCGGCACGCCTGGAAGCTGTCAACTCGACTTTTGTCTGGGAATTATCTAAAAGAACAGAATAATATCCAGCCGAAGCAGTTTCATTTTCATGTGTAAAAGAAGAATAATAGGGCTCAAAAGTAAATGGGATTGTATCACCGGGATTATAATTTACGGATCCCACTGCCGGCATTATCAGCACATCGAGCATGTCACCAACTCCTGTACCGCTCAGATGTGTATGACTGAATCCTACTATCCGGTTCGAAGTATAGTGATACCCGCTTACCCAGTCCCATCCGCTTATTCCATTATCCGGGCTGACCTGGACCAGGCCAAAAGGCATGCTGGCCCCGGGATAAGTATGACCGTGCCCATCGGTACCAATCATGGGATCAACATATTGTACATAGTCAAATATCTGATCTTCATTCTGGACCCTTCTCTCACAAGAGCCAAGGGAAAGGATTAATGGAATTGTACATACCAATAAGAAGACGTTTTTAATTTTCATATGCCTGGTGTAAAAAATTTATGCGTCAATTTAAAATTCTAAATGGTTTATTCAAAATAAATAGATATAATGAGATGATTCATTTGTAAATCTTAATAATTATTTAAATATCGCTATAACGGGCATATGATCGGAAGGATACCTGCCATCAGCATTGTAATCAATCACCTGTGAGGATACTGGTTTTATATCACCCCTGTAA
Source organism: uncultured Cyclobacteriaceae bacterium (assembly GCA_965365275.1). Classification (GTDB taxonomy): domain Bacteria; phylum Bacteroidota; class Bacteroidia; order Cytophagales; family Cyclobacteriaceae; genus JAGTVG01. The sequence continues at coordinate 9,061 of CBDUBA010000099.1, forward strand.
AAAATATAATCAAGTCTTTTACCTGTACCGGGAATATGATCCCTCCATCCATAAAATGTCATATCTTTCTCCTGTGGGACCTGATGAACGGATCGGTATGCATCTTTAAGAGGTAAGACATTATTGTTTGTTAAGTAAGTAATGGGTGGATCTTTTTCTCCTGCATTGAAATCACCAAGTAGTATTACACTGAGGTTGTTTGCCATTTTTTTTATGTGATCCACAATAACCATCGAGCTTCGATGTCTGGCCTCGGCAGACCTGTGATCATAATGGGTGTTGACAATGAGTATCTGTTCTTTGCTATCATTATTCTCAAATATTCCCCAGGTAAAGATCCTTGGAAGTGAAGAATTCCAGGATTTCGATGCGGGTATTTCAGGTGTTTCGGAAAGCCACATCGTTCTTCCTTCAATGAGTTTCCACCTCAAGGAATTGTACAGGATGGGGGATGCTTCTCCTTTTTTGGGATCTTTTTCCCGGGTAATACCAGTATATTGGTACCCTTCGCATTTTTCAAGTATCTCATCAATCTGGAATATCATTGCCTCCTGCATCCCGATAAAATCATACTGTCCTTCCCGTATAACCTTGAAAACCAGGTCTTTCCTGTATTCCCATGAATTTTCTCCATCATTGGCTTTCCCATAGCGTATATTAAAAGTCATTGCTTTGATGATATCCTGTTTGCTTTCCATTTCAGGGAATAGTGATATTAAGTTGATGATAAATAAAAGTGTATAAAACATTTACATACTATTTAAAATATTGAGCATTTCCATAATTGAATTGGCTTCCTTTTCGAGGGCATTACTTTTGATCTGCCAAATAATTTCACTTTTGTTTTTCAGGATATTGATTGAAATATCAGATTTCTCTTTAGATACGGTCCATCCTTTTCTCTGCAAAGCATTTTTTGTCAGGAAATAGGCTGATTTATCACCAGATAGGGAACACATTTTGTCGGTCTTGTTTTTAATCCTGAACCTTCCGTGCAGATGATCAAAATGTATGGCATCATGATCTATCATTCTATTAAAGGAACCGTTGATGATCAGGTCCTCAGGAGTTCCTGTCACCATCCGTTCATTTTTGTAAGCCATCCAAATCAAATCCGCCACCTGAAGGCTAAGTTCCAATTCATGGGTAGCCATCAAAATTGACTTGTCAGTATTGGAGGCAAGATCTTTTAACAGCTTTAATATTACTATTTTATTTACTATATCAAGATGTGCAGTAGGCTCATCAAGAATGATCATGTCACTGTCCTGGGCCAACGCTCTTGCAATAAGGGTTTTCTGAAACTGACCATCGCTCAACTCACTTATTAATTGATCTTCGAGGTATTGAGTGCCGGTTATTTCCAATGCCCATCCTATTTTCTTATGGTCTTCCTTTCTGAGCTTACCCAGCCAGTTTGTATATGGATATCTTCCAAGGGCAACCAGTTCTTTCACAGACAGGTTCCCAGCATAGATCCTGTCGGTTAAAACAAGGCTGATCGTTCTTGCCAGGTCCATGGAGGATATTTCATCTAGGGGTTTTTGATTGATGAATACTCTGCCTGATAATGGTGGCTGAATTCCTGATATTGTTCGCAGCAGGGTAGATTTTCCTACGCCATTTTCTCCCACCAGGCAAACCAATTCTCCTTTATGAAGCATGGCATTCAGTTTCTCCAGTATCTTAAGTTGGATATTCCCTTTTCGATATCCGATAGTAAGGTCCTGCAATTCTATGGCAATATGATTTTGTCCAGATATCATTTGGCAAAAGTCTTGCTGAAGTTTTTACGTCGAACAACCAGCCAGATAACCAGCGGTGCTCCGATAACAGAAGTAACTGCATTGATCGGCAAGGTATATTCCCGGCCTGGGATCTGGGCTATTAAGTCACAAATCAGCATAAGGATAGCTCCACATAATACGACCATAGGAAATAAAATCTTATGGTTGGAAGTATTGAAGATCAGACGGGTTATATGAGGTATGGCGATACCAATAAAAGCAATAGGCCCGCAAAATGCGGTTATAGTTCCTGCCAATAACGCAGTTGAAATGATAATCAGCAATCTGGTATTATTGATATTCAGGCCCATGCTTCTGGCATAATTATCACCCAGCAGGAGTGCATTCAGCTTTTTTGAAAGCATAAAACTGGCAAATATTGTAAGCAGAACAATAGGTAAAAATACCTCTAATTCCTGCCAGGTAACACCTCCGAGGCTGCCAAAGGTCCATACCAGGTAGGCCTGAATACTTTCTGCCTTACTGAAAAACTGTAATACTGTAACAATGGCACTGGTTGCACTTCCAAACATCAAGCCGATGATCAGCAGTGACATACTATCCTTTACCTTGAGGGAAACCAGTATCACGATGAGTAAAACAAGAACGGCCCCCAGGCTGGCGGAAATAGTGAGAATCCAACTCCCACCTATACCCATTTGTGTGAGGCTGAAACCGAAGGTCATCCCCGCAAGGATCGCTATGGCCACACCAAGACTAGCGCCTGAACTGATTCCCAGGACGAATGGGCCGGCAAGCGGATTTCGAAACAGTGTCTGCATCAGCAGACCGCTTATCCCAAGGCCACTCCCGACGAGAATGGCGGTGATGGCTTTTGGTAATCTGAATTGTAAAATTATATTCTGCCATCCTTCATTTTCAATGGATTGCCCTGACAGTGTGGCGAGAATTTTCTGAAAGGGGATATATACTGAGCCAAGAGAAATATTCAGGACCGTCAGGATGACCAGCAAGCCAAGGAGAAAAAGTATAATGCCGGTAAGTCGATTGCTCATTGATATGAATCTAATACAATTTTTTATAAAAATAGAACTGATGGTCTTTCATTTCATCCGGATGAAAGATTTTAGCCAGGTCTTTTAAAATAATGTCCGGCCTGGCGTATCCCATTTCAAAATAGGCATTGCCACCTTTATCCCTTACCCGGGCAGAATAATTGTATATATTCCCTGCCTTAAATGCTTTGAAGTCTTTGTACCTGACATCAGCCTGTTCTATCTCCCTGAGAGAATTGTATGTAGCCGTTCCAATCCAGAAGTCTGCAGAACCTGCCTTCTCATAGACCGATTCGAAACTTAGCTGAAGGATGTTTTCCGATTCATTATCTGACCACAAATAATGGCCTCCAGCATCATTAAAAAATCGGGTTCCATAGTGTTTCCCTCCGGGCATAAACCAGGTATCCCCATATACCACACCTGTGAATATCCCGGGACGATCATCGAAATCGTCCATTTTGGTTTTGGTTTTTAGATAGGATTTTTCAATTTCATTGAATATAGAATCCGCAATTAGGTCTTTGTTAAAAAATGCAGCCATAAATTTTATCCACTCAGCTCTACCCAGTGGGTGATCTTCCAGGTAATCTGCATTCAGCACCATTGGAATCCCTGAAAGTTGGATTTTTCGTAACATTGAAAGCTCATTACCCATGGTAAAAGCCATTACAAGTTTGGGATTGAGCTCCAGCAAGGCTTCGAAATTAATTTCATTGGATGGGCCAAGGTCTTGGATCTTTCCATCCCTGGCCAAATTCCGAATCTTTTCACTATAGATATAGTCGATTGTAGGAAACCCGATCAGTCTCCCCTCCTCATTTATCAATTCAAGAAATGGTAGATGTGTGGTAGAAAAGCAGACTATATTTTTAATGGGTTGCCGGATCAGTTCAATGTCATCGTTCCCCCTATAAGCCTCTAGAATAGATTCATCTCCGGTGATTATATAAACTAAGGTATCATCTGAACCGGACCAGGGTTCATTTACTGTTAACTTTTTATAGGAATTGTAATATGTAATGTTAAACCTTTTAGCATATCTGATATTTGTAATTGCCGGTATGGGTATATCTCCTTCTGTCTGAATTCGATCTCCCTTCTTATTATCGGAGCAACTAAGATTAAGAAGAAGAAAAATCAGGCTGCCAAATGCAAATAAGTTTTTCATCAGGATTGTCATCATGCAAGTTTAATAAAATTGTGTCATTCTGTAAGGGAAAAATGAGAAAGCCTGGTTTCCGGAAACGGTAAAAATAAATATACTGATTAGATTTCTTATAAGTTTTTACTTCACTACCTTTGTTTCACTACGGTTCCAAGCTGTTTCAACAGAGATGGATTAAAAGGGAATCCGGTGAATCCTGCTTCAGCAGGAGAAATCCGGAGCTGTCCCCGCAACTGTAAGCTGTAAGTGGTTTTCCAAACCTCTAGCCACTGTCCCGTTAACCGGGGTGGGAAGGCAAGGAAAGCTAAGCAAGCCAGGAGACCTGCCGTAAAGTACTTTCAAAGCTTCGGGTGAAAGGCTGGGACGCTTAGCAGATCGATTTACGCTAAACCATCTCAAATCTTACTCCTTGAACGTTTTGGATTAAACTACTTTGTAGGATTTAATTCAACATAATGTTGTTCAGGCGATTAGTGATATTATTTTTTATTTTTTTGGGTTTCCAATCCTATGCAGAGGACCGGATTACCGGGAAGAGTGTTTCTGCCAGTAATAATCCATCACTACGTGATTCTCAGCTAATAGAGGAGGATTTTTCAATCGAAGATATTTTATCTGTAGAGGACGACCTGGTAAGTGATACCATACAAATGAAAGGTCTAACCATTCACGGTGAATATTTTGAAAGGTTCAGCCCTGGCAGCAGCATAAATAATATTGATTCCATTGACAAACAGGCTTTCCAGGCCTACAATCTCAACGATATCATCAGTTTTAAAAATCCCATTTATTTCAAATCCTATGGTAATGGTATGTTGTCATCCATATCCTTTCGGGGAACCGGTGCAAGTCATACGGCGGTTTTGTGGAATGGCATTAATGTTAATCAACCAACGATCGGTCAGTCGGATTTTTCATTGTTCCCTGTATTGGCATTCAGTAAGGTAAGGGTAGTTTATGGATCTTCAAGCTCAAAATTCGGCTCGGATGCCATAGGAGGGGGAATTCTGCTGGAATCCTCGGCAGAATGGGATAAATCATTGAGCGGCAGTATCGGGCAATATATGGGTAGTTTTAATAATTTTCTAACTATCCTGAATGTTAAAGGCCAGGCGGGAAAGAAGGTATATCTTAACAGCAAATTCTACAGGCATCAAAACAACAACAACTTCGAGTTTAAAAATATTACCAAAGCCGGGCAACCCGTTGAAAAGCAGCAAAATGCTTCAATTTTTCAATATGGTATTTTACAGGACGTGTATATTAATACATCCACCCGTTCGCAACTTGCGATAAAAGGCTGGTTTAATTTTTCTGACCGTGAAATACAGCCGACAATGGTTAATGAAGATGCCACTGACACCCAAAAAGATAAAAGTCTGAGGCTGGTGGCTGATTATGGAATTCAGTCCGGTATTGGATATTTTGAACTAAAGGGGTCGTATCTATGGGACTTTATGCTATATAATAATGCTTCGGAAATAGTTACGAGCCAGTATATCAGCCAGTTAAACTATGAAAACAGTATTAACGACTGGGAATTTCGTTTTGGTTCCAACTTCAATCATATTGTGGCTGAATCTAATAATTATGATGAACAGACTAGAGAGAACAGAACTGATTTATACGGTGGCCTTGTAAATAATTCTTTCAGCAGGTGGCAATTCAGCCTGAATATACGTCAGACTTTTGTAAAAGGCTATGATGCACCCCTGTCTCCTTCAGCAGGATTAAGGTATTCATTAATTAATAATAGCAGATCCCTGTTGTTCTTAAAAGGTCAGGCAGCCATAAATTACCGCGTTCCCACGCTAAATGACAGATACTGGGTCCCCGGAGGACGAATTGATCTTAAACCCGAAAAAAGCAAAAACCTCGATGCCTCAATGATTTATGAATATAAAAGCCACATTCAATTTGATGTTGAATTTTCAACTTACTATTATAATGTGGATAACTGGATCTTGTGGATACCTGGCCCAAGCTATTGGATCCCCGAGAATGTTAGAAAGGTGGAAGCCTATGGGTTTGATATTTCATCCAGCTTGGAAGTCCCAATTGGATCTTATTTGTCTCAATTGAACATGAATTATGGGTATTCAAGATCAATTGTCAGGGAATCCAGTAATGAAGATGATGTGGGTATAGATAATCAGCTACCTTATACGCCAGTACACGTTGGTGGATTAGAATACAGGGGATTGATTAAGAATTGGTATGGGAGTTTGTCAGTTAATTATACAGGATTACGGTACGTGACAGCTGATAATGAATCGGATCTGCCTTCCTATTACCTGCTGAATTTCAGGGCCGGCAAGAATATAAAAATAAAGCGACAGTTTCTAAGTATTGATTTCAGGATTAATAACCTGCTGAACACTGCATATCAGAATATGAAATTCAGGGCTATGCCTGGAAGAAATTATATGATTGGGATAAATTTTTTGTTTAACAAGTAAAATAGAGTAGAAAATGAGGAAATGTTTTTTTAATGGTTTATTGATCGTGTCAGTTATAGTCCTTTTTGTTCAATGCAGTGATGATCCTGAGCCCATTGAGGAGTCTTTTTTTAAAAACGGCGTATTTATAGTGAATGAGGGGAATTTTACGGATAGTGATGGCTCACTCAGCTATTATGATTTTGACAGTTCCAGGGTGGGGAATAAAGTTTTTGAAACCATAAATAACAGGCCCCTTGCTGCCATTTTTCAATCCATGGCGTTTTATAAACAAAATGGGTATATCATTGACAGCAATGGACGAATCGAAATTGTTTCTGAGAAGGACATGACTTCAATGGGCACCATTGGAACCGGCTTGGCTTTACCAAGATATTTTACAGGCCATTCAAACTATGGTTATGTATCGGATTGGGGTCCTTATAACAACAATTGGGAAAATCCGGACTCAAAGATCCATATTATCGATCTTGATAATATGCAGATCATGGAAAGTCTGAATACACCTTCCCGGCCTGAAGATATCTTGGTCTTCAATAATCTAATTTATGTGGCTAATAGTGCCAGCAATCTTATTACTGTTTATGATCCTGAGGTCAACGAATTGATTGATTCCATCGAGGTCAATAATGGCCCAATTCAATTCGTACTGGATAAGAACGAAGATCTTTGGGTAATTTCTACCGGGGCATACATTTCAGGTGGTGCTTTACAGAAAGTGGACCTGGTCAATGCAGAAGTAATTAAAAATGTTGATCTAAGCGGCATTTCCCCGAACGGAAGACTTGCAATAAATGGTACGGGAGACCTCCTCTTTTTTATGGGGGAGATCTGGTCTCTGGATTATACCTATACCAATAACAAGGTGTTCAAAGCAACCATCAATCTTCCTGGCCAATACACCGAAATCATCTCTGAACGGAATTTATATGGATTGGGAGTTGATCCGTTAAAGGACGAAGTGTATGTGGCGGATGCGGTAGCCTTCCAGGGGAATGGCAAAGTCTATACATTCAATTTCAGTGGTGAAAAAATAAATGAGTATTCTGTAGGTCGTGGACCCAGGGATTTTGTTTTCATGAATGAATAGAAGGATTTGATATTTGGTACCTGTCATTGTATTGACAAAACCCTATGCAAATTACAGCTGGGAAGATAAATCTAAGAAGAAATATTTTTATCTTACGAGATTAACAAGACTAGAAACCTATGGAATCCTTAAAGAACTCACTGAACTGGTTTGAGATACCCGTAAAAGATTTTGAACGGGCCCGGAAGTTTTACAGTGCAATTTACGCTTATGAGATGCCTTCTGTAGTTATGGGTGAAACCACCCTCGGATTTTTCCTGGTGGAGCAGGGTGGGATAGGAGGCGCCATCGCCTATGGTCCCGGGTATGAGGTTTCCGAAGCCGGTGCATTGGTTTATTTGAATGGTGGAGAGAACCTGCA
>CBDUBA010000100.1:0-16912 GCA_965365275.1 uncultured Cyclobacteriaceae bacterium
TCAACATCGAGGATACCTGAGATCTCACTGAGGTTTTGATTTGTAATCCGCCCAGCTGCCAGGATCTTCAAATGACCTGCTGTCACTTTAGTCATCTCATTAATATATTCTGCTCCCTCAAGTGCTGTAGTCTTTCCACCGGAAGTCAGGATGCGGGTGATTCCTTTGATTTCACTGAGCATTTCTGCAGAATGAACAGGATCAGGAGTATCATCAATAGCTTTGTGGAAAGTAACTTCCAGTGGGCTTGCATATTCGGTCAGAAACCTCGTGGTATCCAAGTCAATGTGATTATGAATATCGAGTATTCCAAAAACCACCCCCATAACATTCAATGATTTGCATACGTTTATGCTTTGCTTCATCACGTTGATCTCAGAGGCAGTATAGACGAAATTGCCTCCCCTGGGTCTGATCATTACCATAACCGGGATCTTCAACTGTCTTAGTACGGAATCCAGCAAAGCGTATGAAGGTGTGATGCCGCCTATACTTAAATCGTCACAAAGTTCAATGCGGTTGGCGCCCAGTGATTCTGCCTTCATGGCTTCTTCAAATGTCTCAACACAAGCTTCAAGAACCATTTAAAATACAATTTAAATAATAAAATTAAGTTAAATCATTTCAAGGATATCCATCAAAGATCATGGGCTTTAGTATTTTTCATGAATATTTTTCAGGATCTTTTCCATTTCCTGTTTTACATCAGTTATGGGTACTTCAAAATTATTATTCATAAAACTGAAAACCAGCCATTTCCCTTTTTTAGTGATCAGGTATCCACTTAAGTTATATACATTGGACATCGAGCCGGTCTTGGCTATGACATAGGGTGTGTTCGCTTTGAAATTATTTTTCAAGGTGCCTGAAACACCTCCTTTCGGGAAGATATCAATAATTAATTCCTTCGGATACTCATCGTATATTTTCTGAAGCAACTCATTGATTGCCCTCGGCGTGAACTTGTTATACCGGGATAACCCTGATCCATCAACCCAGTCTATCTGGTGCTCAAGCTCAGGGATCAACTGATCGATGGCATATTGAATACAAAGATCTGCATCAAGCGTATCGAACAAATGACCGGCACCCATAATGAGCATCTGTTCAGCAATGAAGTTATCTGACACGATCATCATTTTTTTCATGACACTGTCAATATGCTGGCTATATAAAATATTGCTCATAACGGGGATGTTTTCTGAATTTTGATATATTCTTTTCCCCAGGCTATCCCGCAACAACCTTAAAAACAGTGAAGAGGAATATATGAATGGGATCTTCCGGTCGATCGTATCGGGTATTGGTCCATACCGAACAGTGTACAAATTGTCATTTTCCTCGCGGGTAATGCTGAATACAGTATCTCTCAGGTGCATAACCGAACGGATTAGCCTGTCTGGTCGGATGGTAAGTTTAGGTTCATTCGGATACCTAGTGAAATGAACTACATTGGCATATATAGGCATGGAACATTTTTCAGGAGAGAAATAATACATATAATCGTCCCAGGCCCACCCGGGGCCGAACCTGTCATTATAAAAATCCCGTTCAGAATAAACCAGAGTAGATCCGGAATTTTTCAGAAAATCATAAACCGGTTGTGCTGAAAAATCTTCATCAAGAAGGGTAGGATCTCCCGTGCCGGTAAAAAAGAGCGTATCATTCCGATAGGTATGCAAGATACCCGGTATAGAATCACTGAATATTTTTTTTGATGTATAGAATGTAAAGATCTTTGTGTTTGAAGCTGGTGTAAAGAACTTTTGTGCGTTGTATTCATACAGATATTTATCTGTTTCGGGATTATAGATACTGAATCCGGTAAAACTGTTATTGAACGCTTTGGATTTTTCGAGAAAGCGGTCCAGAGATTGATCCTCTACTTTTAACCTTGAACTGACACAACCAACCTGTACAACAAAAACAAGACAGATCACTCCATACTTCAGAAATGCATTTTGGGCCATAAAATAATCGCTTGTTTTGTAAATATAAAGCATAAATTATCAATATGAATCCGGCAGCAGAACCAATATCTGTCTTTCCTTATTCCGCACTGAATTCCTGAATACTTTCCTCGAGTAATCGATTGAATTCGTCCGGGTTATCCCACATTACTAAATGGCCAGCATCCTTAATAATATTGGCCTGAAAACCAGGCACATACCTTCTGAAAGCTTCGACATCTGCAGGTTGTATCTCAGAATAAATGGCAATAATCGGGACTTTTACAGCTTTGATCGAGTTAATGCAATCTTCATTCTGCCATTTTTTATAACCGTGAAGAGATTCCAACCAGCCTGTATGAGAAGCGTCATCCAGGAATGAGATAATCCTTTGAACAGATTCGTCGATATTCTTTTTAATAAATCCACGTTGTACAATTTTCTCCCTGGTAGGATTGCTAACTATATCCATCATTATACTGTCAATATAATAGGCCTCAGCAGGTGTATATTTCAATTCCACATCATGCAAAGCATCGACAAGTACGAGTCCGATAATATTGTCTGGCACGTTTCTGTATGCTTCTATCGCAATCGGGCCCCCTATGGAAAAACCCACCAGAACTACATTATTGAGATCAAGTTCCTTGATTATAGTGGAAATGTCCATCCCAAAGGCTGGTATTGTCCAGTCACTGCGGTTGTTTCCGGATTTACCGAAACCAGGGAGATCGACGGCGATAACCTGATAATTTTTGGAAAAGTAGGCTATCTGACCATCCCAGATGCTTCTTACGTTAGACCATCCGTGAACCAGTATAATTGTTATTTCACCTTCACCTGTATTATCAAAATCTAGCTTCACTCCATCGAAGGAATCAATAGATGTTACAGGTTCACTTTTGCAGCTATCGGCCAGGTATATAACTGAAATAATTAGAATTAATGAGAGAGGTCTGAATTGTTTCATTATGATGTTCCGAGCAAACTGTCCCAATTTACACATTTTATTAGATTTATTCATTAAACCACAATTTATGGTCATGCGTGTATAGGGTGTAGCCGAAAACCAATTGTTTATACCGGGAAAGCAAATACAGACGAAATCAGCCGGAACTATTAAACCACACAAGTATTGATGTCTCCGATCTATAACTATAACTAAAAATTTAGTTATATTAGTATCAAAGATTTTTTGATGAGATACCCGGTTAAAATTTTTAAACTTTTCTTTTTATGTATTTTATGCTGTGCAATCGAATCAGAAGCACAACAAATTCTGAATGGCAAAGCAAGGAGGCAGGAACTTAAATCAATTCGTGAGGAACAATGGGGACACTGGTATGAGGTAAAAAGAAAAGCTGACTCGACCAGGGACGCCGGGCAGAAAGAAAGGGAAGTATTTCTAAAATCACCATTATCCAGAGAATACCAGGAAAGCGTCAGGAAACAGGATTCAGCACGTTATGCAGCACATCGTATTTTACTTGACACGTTGCCATTAAACTCGGAGGTTATAAAATTAGTGAATGGAAATTATCCGGGCCTGCCGTCTGAAATTTATAAATTTAAAGATCTGGATTCCCTGAATGTGGCAAGGAACCGGATCACCTCAATGGATATCCGGTTTGATGAATTTATGCACCTTAAATTCCTGAATATAGCCAGCAATGATTTAACCAATAGGTCCATCAAATTTGACCGGAACGATACACTTGCCTACCTGAATCTATCGGATAATGATATTTTTAAAATGCCCGGGTCTCTTCGGAGATTAAAAGGTTTGAAAACCCTGAAGATAAGTGATAATGCAAGAAATGGGAAAAGTCTTAAAGTAAGGATCTTTAAATGGGATTCTTTAAAGTCGCTCGATCTCAGTAATAATAATTTAAAAAAGATCCCCAGGGGAATTAAAAAGTTAAAATCCCTGGAATTCCTTAATTTAAGCTATAATGACATCAAAACCCTGAAAGGTCTCCACCGTCTTGACCAGATCAAAGAACTTGAGATCAGTTTTAATCCATTGTTTTTTGATCCAAAATACCTGATCATCCAACCCAATCTTGAAAATCTGATCATAAGGGGTTGTGGGATAACCTATCTGCCTCCTGAGATCAACCAGTTTACCGGTTTGAAGAAATTGGTGGTGCCAGAAAACCGTCTGGACACCATACCCAAAGAAATCGGTGATTTTGAATACTTGGAGAATCTGATGCTGTATAAAAACCAGTTAAATGATTTGCCATCGGAGATCTATAATCTTTCGAACCTGGTCTGGCTGGATGTATATTATAATAATCTAAAGTACATCTCTCCGGATATCGCCCGATTAAAGAATCTTGAAATACTTTATCTTTCGTACAACAAGCTTCGTGAGATTCCGGAAAGCCTTGGTGAAATGACCAAGTTGAGAGAATTGTACCTGCATCATAATCAGTTGAGGGAACTGCCGGAGTCTATATCTCAACTGGTTAATTTAAAGTACCTGCATGTGTATGATAATCATCTTACCGTATTTCCTCATGGGGTCCTGGAACTGAAAAAACTGGAGGAACTGAACTTGTCTGGAAACCTGATTGAGAATTTCCCTATGGAAATAGCCGGGTATGATCATTTAAAGTACATCTATCTGGATAATAACAGTACAGATAAGAATTCACAGTCCTATGAATACCTTAAATGGGCATTAAAGCAATTGCAGGATAAAGGAGTAATAATCAAGTTTGACTATTGATTTGAGAATATTTTATTAATTTTAAACCGGAAACTTCTCTCGAAGATTTTTTGAGATCCATTTGAAATCAATGTTTAATGCAAAGGCGGATGATAATTTATACGGGATCATTTTTTGAAATGCCGAATCATAATTATGTGAATTCTTCTGCATTAGCGGAATAAAGCATCAGCCTTTAGATAAATTTTAAAATAATGAAAACGCTAAAATTATTATCTCTGTTCCTTACTTCAGCGGTTTTGATCACTTCCTGCACTATGCAGAGTTCTGAAGCCGAATTTGAAGCTTTATTCAATGGTCAGGACCTGACTGGCTGGGAAACCTATGTTGGTGTGCCAAATCCTTCTGTGGAGGTACCCGGTATTGAAAAAGATACAGCCGGGAATTATCTGGCTGCTATCGGATTTAACAAAGATCCGTTGGACATTTTCCAGGTAGTTACCGAGGACGGTGAGCCAGCTGTTAAAGTGTCAGGCCAGGTGAACGGTTCACTTGCCACACAGGCCGAATTTGAAAATTATCATTTCCGGATGCAGGTAAAATGGGGTGAGAAAAAGTGGGTGCCTGAGAACCAGAATAGAAATTCAGGTCTGTTGTATCACGGTACCGGAGAATATGGTGTTGGTCTGGGGGTTTGGAAACAGTCTCACGAGTGCCAGGTTATGGAAACCATGTTTGGCGACAGCTACAGGATGGGTGATACCTATTGCAGCATTCGGGCTTCAAAACCCGAAGGAGGGGACAGGTACGTATATGATCCTGAGGCAGAGCTGGTAGAATTCGGGCAGGACAAGCAGGGAGGCAAGATCTGTTCTAAGAATGTGACCAATGAAAAGCCCCGTGGAGAGTGGAATACCGTTGAGATCATATGTGTAGGTGCGAAAAGTGTACATATCATCAATGGAGTTGTGAATATGATCAATGAGGATTCACACTTGCTCGTCGGCGGGCAGAAACAGCCATTGACAAAAGGGAACATTCAATTGCAGTCCGAAGGTTCCGAAGTCTTCTTCAGGAAGATGGAGATACGCCCGGTCGACGAGATCCCTGCAATGTATCTGAAATAAAGAATTTTAATCCAATGACATAGTGCCATGCGAAAGTGTGGCACTTTGTATTATGTTAGATTAGAGTTTTATCATTGCAGTAAAGCGAAGTAACACTGAAAAAATATATACAGTAATTGGTTACAATTATTCAGATAAATTTACAGGCCTTTCTCCGGCTGATTTTTTGATTGATTAAAATTATCAAAACTTCGGGAAGAGGGCCCCGGTCTTCTCCCTGTAATCCCTGTACTCATTTCCGAATTCCTCGATAAGCATTTCCTCCTCCTTCCGGGAACGGTAAAAGTAGAAAGGGAGTATGGTCACAATAAAAGAATACCCAGCAATCCAGTTGTGCAGGATCAGGATCTGTCCGATCGCCCAGACCAGATGCGCCGCATACATGGGATGCCGGATATATTTATAGATCCCGGTAGTAACAAGCGTATGCCCTTCACGTAATCCAACGGAGATCGTCCAGTGCCTGCCCAGGTCCCGGTGAGATAAAAACAGCAACCAGGCAGCATCAAGAATGATAAGTACTCCCAACCAGCCAACCCATTCGGGGAGATCATAATCAGCAAAATCCAGGCTTGAGGTAAATACATATACTAAAGGAATGACCATGCCGATACCAATGATAACCAGGAAAAATATATCGAGCCCGGTTCTTTTCTCCTTAGCCATACCTTTTTTTGCCTGTTTGCTGGTAAAATACTTTCTGACGATTGAAATGACCATGAAAAGTATGAAGTAGACAATTTTAAAAGTTGAGTTAAACATATCCTGACCTTATAAATAAAAAATTCTATTATTACTCATCTTATTAAACCAACCCTGCAGACTATTATTTTCGTGGAACCTTCCCTGTTAAATTCAATACCCATTTTATGCATTTATGCCCGAAATCAACGGGGGCAACATACATCATAGGACAACCTGTACGGATTACCTTCATCCCTTTTTCCTCACCATAAGAGGCGGCCTTGTTGTCCAGGCTGCCCTGGTTGATAGAACTGTGAAACCAGGCGTAATTAATACCTAGCTTCAGACACTCTTCGATTATTGATCTTGCTGAAGAGGGAGGGGAGGCGATAACTACGCCCTCCGGACGAACAGGTATACTTCCCAGATCCGGGTAGCAGGTAACACTTTCTACCTCATTGGCTTTTGGATTGACAGGGTAAGTCTGATAACCAGCATCGATCAACTTTCTGAATATAATATTGGCAGCGTCAGGCTGTCCTGAGGATACCCCTGTGACGGCAATTGTATTTAATTCCAGGAATTCTGATATCTTTTCGGTATGGCTCATTTATTTTTAAAAAATCAAACCAATTTACACAATTCAGGGCAATTTAATGCCTTTTTATTCCATATCTTAAGTCCAGGAAAATTATAAATTCACGGATATTTAAACTGTCTGCTCCTTCCTCAGATAAACAGGTATTAAAACGATTGAAAGGATGAATTTATCATTTGTTCAGGATTACAGTTTTTAAAATAATTGTAACTTCGCTGTCTAAAAAAAATTAAGCTCTATGAAGCGTACTGTTTTACTTCACCTACTTTTATTGACCCTGTATGTATCCCAGGCGCAGGATAATTTCCCTATTAACGGGATCACGGATCCAAGGCCATCAACGTATGCCTTTACAAATGCAATCATTTTTGTTGATTATCAGACGAAAATAGAGAATGCAAGCTTATTAATACAGGATGGAACGGTCATGGCAGTAGGATCGAACATCGAAATTCCTAAAGATGCTACCACATTTGACCTGAAAGGGAAGTATATATATCCCGGGTTTATCGACATATACACCAACTTTGGAATGCCGGAAACAAAAGGTGGCCAGGTCTCATTTAGTGGTTCTACCCAATATACTTCAAATCAGACCGGCCCTTATGGTTGGAATGATGCCGTAAAATCTGAATTTAATGCCATTGAGGCGCTGTCATTTGATGAAAATCTTGCACAGGGTATGCGCAAATCGGGTATAAGCACGGTACTGGCTTTCCGCCCTGATGGAATAGCTAGGGGTTCATCTGTTCTGTTAAACCTATCCGATGACCCGATTCAGGAGAATATTGTTCTTGAAAGGGCAGCGGCGCATTATTCCTTCAAAAAAGGCAGCTCTACACAGGCATATCCGAGTACATTTATGGGAGGTGTAGCCTTGTTGAGGCAAACGTATTATGATGCTGAATGGTATGCTTCTTCATCAAATGCAAAACAAACCAACATCAGCCTGGAAAATTTCCTGGAACTGCAATCATTGCCTCAGATTGTGGAAGTGTCACAGAAATATGAACTACTGGTATCTGATGAAGTGGGTGATGAATTTGGCAAGCAATATATTATTAAAGGGAATGGAGATGAATACCAGCGGCTTGAAGAGATCAAAAAAACAAATGCAGCCCTGATCATTCCGGTTGATTTCCCGAATGCCTATGATGTGGAGGATCCTGATAACCTCCTGCAGGTATCCCTTAAGAATATGAAGCATTGGGAACTTGCCCCTAAGAATCCTGCGTATCTGGAGTCGGCGGATATTACCTTCGCTTTCACTATGGAGGGGCTGAAAAGCAAGGATCAATACCTTCAGAATATAAGAAAGGCAATAAAATATGGACTTTCAGAAAAAAGGGCTTTACAGGCACTTACCGAAACACCTGCCAAATTGCTGAGGGCTGACAACGCTATCGGGACCCTGTCGACAGGCAAAATGGCAAATTTCATTATAGTATCGGATAGTGTATTTAAGGATGAGGCCATTATTTATGAGAATTGGATCAGGGGAAACAGATATATTATTAATGATCCGGACATACCTGACTATCACGGTGAATATGACCTGGAATTGGAAAATAAAAACTATACCTTCCTGATCACAGGAAAAACAGGGAGTAAAAAAACCAAAATTCAGCTGGATGATACCACCAGTATAGAAGTAAAGTCCAGCTTTATGAGAGACCGGCTTACCCTGTCATTTAAACTGGATGATGGAATGGTATATCAACTTTCCGGGTGGAGCGTTGAAAATGGATTTAAAGGAAATGGAAGTAAAAGTGACGGATCCATTATTTCATGGCAAGCCACCTACTCAAAAGACATTGAAGAGGATGCCGGACAGGATAAAGAACAAGACGAAATTGAACTTGGAGAGATCATATATCCATTTACAGCTTATGGATGGATCAATGAGCCAGTGCAGGAGGCCATAATCTTTAAGAATGCAACAGTCTGGACAAACGAGGATGAAGGTATACTGCAAAATATGGATATCCTGGTGTCGGATGGTAAGATTCGGAAAGTAGGGAAGGATCTTCAGGATCCCAATGCAAGAATTATCGATGCCTCTGGCAAGCATTTAACCAGTGGGGTTATCGATGAGCACTCTCATATCGCTTTAAATTCGGTAAATGAAGGAACCTCGGCTCTCGCATCGGAAGTCAGAATGAAGGATGTCGTAAATCCTGAGAGTATGAGTATTTACAGGCAATTGGCAGGCGGGGTTACGGCCTCTCAATTATTACACGGTTCAGCCAATCCTGTCGGTGCGCAATCGGCCATTATAAAACTCCGATGGGGTGCAGGAGCTAAGGAACTGTTGATCGAGGGGGCGGATCCCACGATAAAGTTTGCCCTGGGTGAGAATGTAAAGCAATCGAACTGGGGGCCCTCCTACAATGTTCGATTCCCTCAGACAAGGATGGGGGTCGAACAAGTATATATGGACGCGTTCTCCAGGGCGAAAGCGTATAAGGAGGAATGGGAAAAGTATAACAATCTGAGTAAAAAGGAAAAGGAAAAAGCGGCTGTTCCCAGAAGGGACCTCCGTCTTGAAGCACTTGCAGAGATCCTTGATTCAAAACGATTCATAACCTGTCATTCTTATGTTCAGTCGGAGATCAATATGCTCATGCATGTGGCTGACCATTACGGTTTCAGGGTAAATACTTTCACGCATATACTCGAAGGGTATAAGGTGGCTGACAAGATGAAAGAACATGGAGTGGCTGGCTCATCGTTTTCTGATTGGTGGGGTTATAAGTATGAAGTAAAGGATGCCATACCTTATAATATGGTGTTGATGCATAATGAGGGTGTGTTGACGGCTGTAAATTCAGACGATGCCGAAATGGCCAGGAGACTTAACCAGGAAGCTGCCAAGGCTGTTAAATATGGAGATATGAGTGAGGAAGATGCCTGGAAAATGGTGACCTTGAACCCAGCGAAGATGTTACACCTTGATGACAGAATGGGAAGTATAAAAGAAGGGAAGGACGCAGATATCGTGATATGGTCAGACAATCCCTTGGCAATATATGCAAAGGCTGAGCTGACTATGGTAGATGGGATCATTTATTATGAAATACAAAAAGACAGGGAAATGCGTCAATGGGTTAAACAGGAGAAAGCACGATTGGCAGCCAAAATGATGGAAGAGAAAAAGAAAGGCATGCCACTTTCTACCCCGGTCAAGCAATCCCAAAGGCACTGGCACTGTGATGATATCGTCCTTTATGAGTAAAAAATGAATGAATAAAAAATATAAAACACATGAAATATATACTTGTAATTCTTTCTGTCTTCCTGACCCTTCAATTGAATGCACAGGTACCTGTCCCTGCAGGGCCACAGGATAAACCCATTGCTTTAATGAATGGGATTATACATATCGGGAACGGGGAGATTATCGATAACGGAATCATAACCATACATGATGGAAAGATCTCTTCAATAGGGGATGCGAGATCAGTTAAAATCGATCTATCCGGGTATGAAGTGATCAATGTTTCCGGGAAACATGTATATCCTGGCCTTATCCTTGCAAATTCTACACTTGGATTGGTGGATATCAACTCGGTCCGGGCTACCCTGGATTACGAGGAGGTCGGGGAATTCACACCGAACATTAGGTCAGTAATAGCTTACAATACCGATTCGGAAGTTATACCTACCTTTCGGTTTAATGGTATACTATTGACCCAGGTTGTGCCCAGAGGGGGAATTATTTCGGGGACATCCTCCGTTATGGCCCTGGATGGCTGGAACTGGGAAGATGCTGCGTATGCACTAGATGGGGGAATTCATATTTATTGGCCTTCTTATTTGAGTGCACCAAAATGGTGGCTGGGAGAGCATGACTGGAAGAAGAATGAGGAATATGAAGAAAAAACCAGGGAAATTGAAGAATTTCTCCAGAATTCCTGGTCCTATGCCCAACAGGAGGATCCTGAAGAAGTGAATTTAAAAATGGAAGCCATGAAAGGGCTTTATACAAGGCAGAAAAAGATGTATGTTCATGCAGATGGAAAACGACAGATCATTGAGAGTGTGCAGATGCTGAAACGCAATGGGATACATGATATTGTCATTACAGGTGCATCAAATGCCTATTATGTGATGGATTTCCTGAAAGATCATGATATTCCTGTTCTACTCAACAAAGTGCACAGATTGCCTGAATTTGATGAGGAAGATGTTGATATGCCTTTTAAATTACCTGCTCTGCTGGTTGAAAAGGGGATCACAGTCGGTTTGATTCATGATGGTGATGTTCAAAGTGGAAGAAACCTGGCTTTTTATGCCGGGACGGCAGCGGCGTATGGATTGGAAAAGGAAGAGGCTTTAAAACTGGTAACTTCCAATCCCGCTAAAATTCTCGGTATCGACAAAACTACGGGCACCCTGGAGCAAGGTAAGGATGCTAATATTGTAGTTTCTGAAGGCGATCTGCTGGACATGCGGACAAACAAGTTGGAATATGCTTTTATCCGGGGCCTGAAAGTTGATCTTGAAGGAAAACAGCAGATGCTTTACGAGCGTTACAAGGAAAAATACAAGCAATAAAAAAATCCCGTCTTCCTGCTGTGATCAGGCTTGACGGGATTGTCGGATACTGTCTGTTTGTTGAAGTATGAACCAGTTAAAACAGCTAGATTATATTTTTAATTACAGAAATCGACAAAGGCGATAATCCATAATGGATTCAGCTTGTTTCCATCATCGGATGAAGTTCCCAATAGCTGACTCAGATCATTGATTGTGTAAATATGGCTTAATGTCGGCGCCCATGTTCCATCCGGATTGGTAAACTCAGTATTGTATGTATATGAACAAGGGATGCCTGATTCCGGTTTCACGTTGCTAAAATATAAACTAGTTTTATTCATGGGTTTTCCATCATTCATCTGGAAATATACATAAGCGATATCATTTTCAATCATTACTGTAACCTGACCCTGGATTTCGCTACCCTCGATATCATCCTTCATAATTGGTAATCGGAGCAAAGTCTCATCCTTTATTTCGTGCGCATATCCCCAGTCCCAATCATCAATACCTAGATCTTTAAAGCTTAATGAATTGGCCACATCAACGCTGGGGCTGCCAAAGGCATAATTACAGGTAACTAGACACGGCTTATCTTCAACAGGTTTCTTGGCAGTGCATTCCTGCAAGCAATAGTCGATAAAGTACCTTTTAAAAATACTTCTGGTATTATTGCTTTCCTGTTTTGCCACAGCAAATGTCTTTCTGTACCGGTTTGAATTACCATTGGTATTCAAAATGGCAAATGCTATTAAAGACAGGCAGTCGCCACTTGCTAATTTGAAATCTGCCATAGGAATCTCGTATTTATATTCCATGGTACTGGCTGAATGTTCAGCAGGCAGGATTATTTTCTTATAGTTACTGAAAAACCTTGTATCAGGATCCGCATCTTGATTTTCAATCATAAGGACAAGATAAGTTCGATGTAGTGAAAAGCCTTCTGAGGATTTAAACTTAACGGTTAGAAAATCTTCCGAATTGTTAATTATTACATCTCCCACATTTCTATATCTGTAGGCCATCAACTGAATTTGTTGAGGTTCCCCACAAGGAGCTTTTGTCTCTGCTTTCCTTGCCGTGGGATTAAGTAATAGCTCTTCAGCATCTGATATGAATTCTTCGATTTCTAGCCTGTCAGGATCATCCTGAAGTATTTCATCATCCTCAGGCTGACAAGCAAAAACAAGAATTAGCAGTAAAGTTAATAGTCTGGTTAATCTAGCTGGCGATCTCATAGTATGGTTTTTAACATTTTACATTAATTCAGGGCAATCTTTTCGTTTTGATACTTGAACATAACAGCTGCACTATTCACAGAAATCTACATAGGCAGCAAGGTATAGTTTTTTATTGTTATTATTGGTTGGATCATTGGCGTCACCACTCTTTGCCAAAATTTCACTTACATTTTCAATCATATAAGTATCCGTTAAAGTAGGTTGCCCCGTACCATCCGGGTTAGTGTATGTTCTTTCAAAAGTATAGTTGCAAGGTATTCCAGATTCCGGTTCAGCATGACTGAAATAGATACTAATTTTATTCATCAGAAATCCATCATTCATCTGGTAATATACATAAGCTATATCATTATCGATCATCACCGTTACCTGCCCGATGATCGGAGCACTCTCGGAGTCATCCTGCTTTACAGGCAATCGGAATAAGGTTTCATCCTTGATCTCATGAACATATCCCCATCCCCAATCCGTAATACCTAGATCTTCAAAGCTATAGGACCTGGCAATATCCACACTTGGAATCGCAAATCCATAACTACATTGTACGACACATGCTTCAGGCTCAGGCTCAGGTTCAGGTTCGATTTCCGGAGTACTACACTCCTGAAAGCAATATTCAATGAAGAAATTACGGAATCTAAATTTATCTGATTGATATTCCTGACGTGCAAAGGAGAACATTGTTTTTCTCCAGTCACTATTTTGTTCTCTTACCATAGCTATGGCAATCATGGAAACACATTCAGTATCTTCCCCAAGTAATGATTTGGGTATTTCGTAAAGATATTCGGAAAGGTTCGCTTCATGTTTGAATGAAAACATCACCTTACTGTATTTATCTTTATCGAAAAGATCTTGACCCAGTAATGAATTTTTCTTCTCCATGATAAGAACAAGGATGGTCCTGTCCAGTACCATACCATCATTTGCTTCGAAATTGATCAGTAATAAGTCATTTGAATTGGAAATAGTCGCTTTCCCTACCTCATTATACCTGAAATGCTTAAGCGATAATTCAAGCGGGTCACCACATAATTCGATGTCTTCCATTAACCGTGCAGATGGACTCAGAAAAACCTCCTCTGCATCAGCAATGAAATTCTCAATTTCCAGCTGATCGGGATCATTTTCCATGAACTGTTCCTCCTCAGGCTGACAGGCGAACAACACTATAAATAAGATGGGTAACAGTCTGGTCAATTTAGCTAGCGATCTCATATCAATTTGGTTTAATTTCTCTCATTAATTTATTGGGTAATCCTATTGCTGTGAACTTATTAATTCTGGTAATGGTTGGTTGTAATCTATCTCTCCCTTCCCTTGTATATGCTGCAGAAATTCAAAAAGTAACCATAAATATGAATAAATTTATTTTATATATGAATATATCAAGAAATATATTGAAATCTGGTTAAATAATGGCATCCTGATTGGATAATTTAGCTAAAATTAAATGCTGATATTTTTAAATCAGGTATAGTATTACCCAATTTAAATCTCAGTAACTATTTTAGCATAGGTATCTTAAAATCATAATGTGTTTTACCATGAAAAATATTTATCTAATCCTGTCATTAATTATTTTAGGTTATTCGCTGAATGCTCAGGACCGCCCTGTCGGAAATTCTTATGCTACCCGTTCTGAGGTTATCGCTCAGCATGGTATGGCAGCAACCAGTCATCCGCTGGCCACCCAGGTTGCCATTGATATCCTGAAAAACGGGGGAAATGCAATTGACGCCGCCATCGCCGCTAATTCCTGTCTTGGATTGATGGAACCTACCGGGAATGGGATCGGGGGAGATCTTTTTGCCATTATATGGGATTCAGAATCCGGTAGATTATATGGCCTTAATGCTAGTGGAAGATCTCCCTATGATCTGACACGGGAGTATTTCATTGAAAACGGATATACATCGATACCACCCAGGGGACCTTTACCGGTATCAGTTCCTGGTTGTGTCGACGGATGGTTTGAGCTACACCAAAAGTTTGGTTCAATGGACATGAATGAGATATTGTCACCGGCCATTAATTATGCAAGAGAGGGTTTCCCATTAACCGAGGTTATTGCAGATGATTGGAGATCGAACGCCAGGGTACTGCAAGATTTCCCTGGTTTCAAGGAAACATTTATGCCAGGGGGTAAAGTTCCGGAAAAAGGTGAGATCTTCAAAAACCCAGGCCTGGCAAATACCCTGGAAATCATTGCAAAAAAAGGCCGGGATGGATTTTATAAAGGGGATGTGGCAAAAACCATGGTCAAATATATTAAGGACCAAGGTGGATTCTTGTCCATGAAGGATCTTGATGACCATACTTCTGAATGGGTGGAGCCGGTAAGTACCAATTACAGGGGCTATGATGTATGGGAATTACCCCCCAATGGTCAGGGTATTGCCGCCCTGCAAATCCTAAATATTCTTGAATTATATGATATCAAAAGTATGGGATTCGGAAGCGAGGAATACATGCACCTCTTTACCGAAGCAAAAAAACTAGCTTATGAAGACCGTGCCAAGTTTTATGCAGATATGGACTTCAACGAAGTTCCAGTTGATTACCTCATCTCAAAGGAATATGCTAAAGAGCGGGCAAAATTGATCAATTCAAGCCGTGCAGCCAGGAGTTATCCGGCAGGAAAATTGAAAGATGGTGATACCATTTACCTGACCGTAGCCGATGAGGATGGCAATATGATCTCCCTGATACAGAGTAATTTCCGAGGTATGGGATCCGGGATGACACCCCCGGGCCTGGGATTCATTCTACAGGACCGGGGTGAATTGTTTACCCTGGAGGAAGGACATTTTAATACGTATGAACCCCATAAGCGACCATTTCATACAATCATTCCAAGTTTTGTTACAAAGGACGGGAAACCTGTTATGAGTTTTGGTGTTATGGGTGGAGCCATGCAGCCTCAGGGTCATGTTCAAATCATTGTTAATATGGTGGATTTCGGTATGAACCTACAGGAAGCTGGTGACGCACCAAGGATGCAGCACCTTGGATCCTCACAACCAACCGGGTCTCAAATGGACGATGGTGGTACATTATATCTGGAATCCGGATTTGAATATGAACAGGTCAGGGAACTGGTAAGCAAAGGTCATGTGATACGGACATCGATTGGAATATTTGGTGGATACCAGGCCATTATGTGGGATGAAGCCAATCAAGTGTATTACGGTGCCTCCGAATCCAGGAAAGATGGACATGCGGCCGGGTATTGATGACTATTTTGTGAAAGTATAACCCATGGAGAACAACTTTATTGAATACATCCACGTACAAATTAAGCTGTTCAGGAAGAATTTTATTCACTCTGTTTCAAGGAAAAACTTTGATGAGATCCATGATTACCGGGTAGCTTTAAAAAGGTTGAGGAATATTGTTAATTTTTTAAAGCAAATCAAAGGAGGCAGGAACCTGAAAAAATGTTTTAAAATCAACCATCTGAATAGAGCCTTCAAGTCAGGCGGTGTCCTCCGCGAAATGCAGATCAACCGGATCATACTGAAACGCTATGAACAAAAAAATGATATCCGCTACAATGGTTTCCGTAACTATATAAGATTTGAGGAAAAGGAAGCATTCAGAAGTCTGGAAAATGCACGTAGGAGATTCTCTGCAAGAAAGGTAAAAAAGTTCGAAACTAAGTTAATAGAGGCTGTAAAAAGCCTTCCCCCTTCCAAGCTTTCCGGGTATGTTGATAGTTTCATACTAAAAAGAATTGCCCAGATCAAAGAACTGGTAAAAGACCATAATGTGGAATCAACACTCCATAGGATACGCCGGGAAACAAAGAGTATTAAGTACCTCCTGGAGATGAATAAAACGCAGTCGAAAAGTTATGCGGATATAGATTTTGAATTAAATATTGTTACTGACCTGGAAGACCTAATCGGTAACTGGCACGACCAGCAGGTATTCAAGTTTGAGCTAGAAAAATACGTTTCAACACTAAATAAAAGAAAGCTGATGGATGGTGCTGCGGATAAACTTATCGCTGATGTCAGAAAGGACTACAAAAAGATTTTTGATAGGACTGTGAAAGCAGTGTATGATCATTACCTGATCGCTGCCAAATCCTGATC
>CBDUBA010000101.1:0-16490 GCA_965365275.1 uncultured Cyclobacteriaceae bacterium
AAATGACTCTAAAACCCTTTTTCAAAAGATCTCAACAAATAACTCAAGTTTGTCGTAAATCAATGACTCCCAGAATTACATTTATTAGATCCCTGATTATCATCCTGGTTTCCACTTTAATATTATCAACATGCACCCCGCCACAGGATGATACTTCATTGAAAGTGAATATTGACATCCTTAAAAGAGGGGCCCCGATAGAGAAATATATTTACGGACAGTTCATAGAACACCTTGGAAAATGTATTTATGGCGGGATCTGGTCTGAAATGATAGAAGACCGTAAATTCTATTATCCCATTACCTGGGACTTTGATCCTTTTGGAAGTGATGATGATCCTTTCTGGAATACTGGTCCGTACACTTATTTGAAGGCTTCACCATGGGAAGTAATAGGTAGCGAGGAAACCGTTTCAATGGACAGAAGTAATCCGTTTACCGGGGAACACACACCGGTCATATCCGCCTCAAATGGATCAGGTAAATCCGGGATCAGGCAGGGAGGCCTTGGTCTTATAAAAGACAGGTCCTATCAGGGCCGGATCATATTGAGAGGGGAGGAATCAGTCCTTCCGGTTCATATACAACTCTTCTCAAGAGCCGGCGAATCCATTATGATTACTGTAAACGAGATTAGCAGTGACTACACAAGCTATCCAATAACCTTCACTTCTACATTTGATTGTGACAGCACTGTTCTTGAAATATTCAGTAAGGGCCACGGAAATTTCAGCATAGGTACCATTTCATTAATGCCGTCGGATAATATCATGGGCTGGCGTAAAGATGTGGTGGGCCTGATGAAAGAATTGAATGCCCCGGTTTATCGATGGCCTGGTGGTAATTTTGTTAGTGGCTATAACTGGAAGGATGGAATCGGCGATCGGGACAGGCGCCCGCCACGAAAGAACCCGGCCTGGAAAGGTGTGGAACATAATGATGTGGGCATCCATGAGTATATGGACCTGATGGAAATCCTGAATTCTGAACCATTTATTGCAGTGAATACCGGATTGGGGACGGTTGAAGAGGTGGCGGAGGAGATTGAATATTGTAATGGAAGTCCTGAGACTCCTATGGGTAAACTCCGGGCTCAAAATGGGCGAGAGGAACCATTTAAAGTCAAATGGTGGGCCGTAGGCAATGAGATGTATGGAGACTGGCAGTTAGGCCATATGCCTTTATCTGAATATGTTAAAAAGCATAATGCCATGGCAGAGGCAATTTGGGAAAAAGATCCGGAAGCCCAGTTAATTGCGGTGGGAGCAGTTGGAGAATGGAGTGAAACCATGCTTAGTGAATCATCAGGGTATATGAACCTGTTGAGTGAGCATATTTATGTTAAAGAACTGGACAATGTAAGAAAACATTCAGCTCAACTGAAAGAGAGCATCCGGAGGGTTGCCGATGCCCATAGAAAATACAGGAAGGAACTCATAAGCCTTTCCGATAAGAACATACGGATTGCATTGGATGAATGGAATTACTGGTATGGTGACTACATCTACGGGGAACTTGGTGTGCGATATCACCATAAAGATGCCCTGGGAGTAGCGATCGGATTACATGAATTTTTCAGAAACAGTGATATATATTTCATGGCCAACTATGCCCAGACAGTAAATGTTATCGGATGCATAAAAACCACGAATACCAAATCAGGATTTGCTGCGACAGGTCTTCCATTAAAACTTTATCGAAATCATTTTGGCACGATCCCGATTTATGTTGAGGAGAAATACGAAAATCTTGATATTGCGGCAGCATTGAACAAAGATATGGATCAACTGATCGTTTCTGTTGTCAACGTAGCTCCGGAACCACAGACCCTTGCACTGGAATTCAATAATTTTTCTGTACTAACGGAAGTAAAAAAGTGGACGATTCAAAACGATGATCCTGAATCTTATAATGTGCCGGGAGAGGAACCAAAAATAGAAATTGCGGAATCTGAGGCATTAATGACCAACAATCTGATAACAATACCGGGATATTCAATTCAGTTGATCGAATTCAAACTGGAACAATAATATCAAATGGTAGAAGGAACGTAAAATGATTATCAGATTAACTTTGGTGCTCATTTTTACTGTCAACCATCAAAACTAATCTTGAATATTTTATTATTTTCTTGTTGTTAAATTTCTACTATATTGAGAAGCGACCTCATCGTAAGAAACGTTAAACAGAAATAATTTATAACCCATTTTGATATCGCTCCGTTCTTTCATCCTGTATTACTCCGCTCCAGTTCAATCCGAATCCAAAATCATACGAATTACCATCACCGTCCATATGGACTTCCATGTCGAATGGAACATCTTCCATCTGTTTCTCAACAGTAGCCATATTGGCCGGCATCTGAAGCGGCAAAAGTCCTGAAGGTTCTACCTTGCCAGAGATTACATCGAGTACAGCCTGGTCCTGTACATTGAAATTAATGAGTAATCCCTGGATTGATTTTTCAAATTCACGAACTACCGTTGGATTTGACATTTTAAGGATAACGATCACCGGCTTGCCATTCATTGCCTTTACCGTTTTCAATACCAGGTCAAGGTCAGATGCGTTCCTGACATTTACAGTCTTATCCTTATAGGATCTGTTTAGAACATCCTGTTCCCTGGGATCTCCGGCCAGGCTTGTTGCCCTGGCATCAGTGGCGGTATAGCTTCCATACTGGAGACTTATTGGGAAAAATCCATTCCCTCCCTTTTCAACATCCCCGGCATCGTACCCTGCAGTCCGACCATTTTGGGGATTGACAATCACCATTATGCCTACGTCCGCATCCGCGGGATCCTCTGTTATGTCAAAATATTTAGAGGCAAGTTCCGGATTGATCGGGCTCTCGTGCCGTTCAGGCGTTTCTCTTCCAAAGAAATTCCTGGAGGCCGGGATAAAACGTTTTGGGATATATACTTTAGCACCACTTTTCAAGGGAAGTATGTTTTCAGAATTTTTAAGTAATACCAGCGATTTGAGCTGGGCCTGGTATCCGGCATCCATGAACTCCGGATTTCCAACGGTAGAAATGGTCTCATCCACATCCAGGTATGGATTCTCGAACAATCCGACCCTAAATATGTTTTTCAGAAGTCTTACGGCCGATTGTTCAAACCTGGCCCGCATAAATTCTTCACCAAACTCTTCTATACCCATCTGATATGCTTCTATGACTGGTCCCGAATCATTGTTCCCGCCAAACTGGTCACCCCCTGCCATCAGTATCTTGTAATGTTTCTCTGCTTCTGTCATGTGTTCCACACCCCAGGGTGCCCTTCCAAAGGCGGCCATACCGTCCTCATCCCGGGTAACACCCCAATCTGTACATACAACACCATCGAAACCATATTTCTCCCTGAGTTGCTCGGTGATGAAATAATGGCTGAACGCATTTCCCACATTTTCGCCTCCAGGATCCTGGTTAAAAGAAATGGTATAATAAGGCATGATCGCTGATGCCATTTTTGTCCCGCCATCCAACTTCAGAGCCCCTTCAAGGAAAGGCCTGAGGTGCATATCGAGGTTTTGCCCCGGGTACACGGCATATTTACCGAATCCATAGTGGGCATCTCTGCCTCCTTCTCCGGTACCTCCTCCGGGCCAGTGTTTGGCCATGGCATTTACACTCTGGTAACCCCAACCGCCGGCGATCTCCTTATCACCGGAGGAGGTCTGGAATCCCTCCACGTAAGCCTTACCCATATCTGCAGATAATTCTGGGCTTGGACCAAAAGTACCACTGAACCGGTACCATCTGGGATCTGTAGCCAGATCTACCTGTGGTGACAGGGCTGTAGCAATACCCAGCGCACGGTATTCTATCGATGCGATTGTTCCGAATTGTTTTACCAGTTCCGGATCAAAGCTGGCTGCCAGTCCAATCGAACCCGGCCACCGCGATATATCTCCGCCCCCCCCCAGGATAAATTCCTCATCGGAACGTGCCTGGTGTCTCGGATCGGAACTGTTGTTTGCAGGAATTCCCAGGTCAATACCTTCCACCAGGGCCTGGGCATTGTTATTCCAGACAGCTGCCACTTCCGGACTTTCCACCCGGGTAATCAATACGTGACGCAGGTTATCATTGGTTAAAAAGTCAATTTGCTGGTCACTAAGGTCAGATGCTTCAGCACCACTTTCATCGAAAGCTTTACCATTGTATGTATTGCCTCCCCTGAATCCACCTCCTGGAATACTTTGATGTCCGCTGTATAACATCAATCCTGCGATCTGATCAATGGTCATTTGAGCAGCTAGATCCTTTGCCCTTTCCCCGGCAGGTAATCTCCAATCTTCATATGCATCCAACTGACCGTTTTTGTTCAAGTCCTTAAATGCATACCGGTCAACGGTAAGCAGTTTCACTCCTGATTCGGGGGAATATCCCAGGGTTTGTCCGTCTTTATTATCAACGATCATAACACCCTGCCGATCTGTTTCTATCCATTTTGGACCACAACCCATCATAATAAGCAGAGATATGATGAGGATATTTTTAGTTGATGGCGCAGTATTCATTTTTATCTTCAATGTGTTTATTATTTGCGTTTATATTAAATACCTTCATATCCCTATATTTCCTTGCTGAATTCAAGATTCAACAATATGGAAACTCTATCGTCAATGATCTGGACTCCGTCTGGTGTCGTTGTATTCCATTTGATGTTGAAATCAAAACGGTTAATGGTAGTTTCCGCCTTAAAGGCTACTTTCTGTATTCCTGTTACAGTAACTTCACCAAGATATTCTACATCAAATGTTACATTCTTGGTCACATCCCTGATGGTCAATTCACCCGATAGTTTGTAGTCATTGCCTTTTTGTTTCTTAAAGGATTTGCTGATGAATTTCATTTCAGGATACTGATCAACATAAAAGAAACCATTGGATTTGAGATGAAGATTCCGGCTCTCATTATTCGAATCAATCGAATTGACATCCACGGTAAACTGAATTGTGGCTTCTGAAAAATCGTCTGATGACGATTCCATACTACCGGTGAATTTCCGGAAAAAACCCAATACCTCGGCAATGCCAAGATGATGGATCTTAAAACATACGTTAGAATGATCATGATCAAGTTTCCATACAGTAGCGTTTGGCAAACGATCAGCTGATCCGGCTGTTTCCAATGCGATAAATACGAGGAGGACCAGACTTAAAAAAATTGTCTTCATAATATTGGTGTTGATTATCACAATCCTTAGCTAAAAATCTAAAATAAATATAAGAATCAAATCTGAATAAATCCTGATTAAAAGGGATTCTCAAATCCCGATGTCATGCTGTTGTCAGATTACATAAAAACATCCCATGCTCAAGTTTGGATTACAATTAAAATCAAAAAAAATATTAAATGTATATTCTTCAAAAATCTGCTATATCTTTTAATTATTACCGTAAGCCTTATCAAGAAACTCGTATCTGGCATCATCAGATGCATTTACCGACTTACTTTCAACATCAATGATCATTACGGGTGGATTTTTATCTTTTGGTTCGGCTAATGGCCATTCAGGAAGTCCTGCACCATTTGGGTTCCCGGTTTTTATGAAATTGGCAAAATAATTTTGCATCGTATTTGAAACTTTAAAATCTTCGGGTGTCCAGGCATATTCTTTCACTAGATACAGATTCCCCATACAATACTCGATCTCACAGGCATGAGGCGCTCCGATAGGTTCAGGCATTTTAAAACCAGGATTCGCTGGATTTGTTCCACCAGCCAGTCCCGGTGTCAGATTTTCATCTTTGAGAGGTGGGCGTAACTTACTGTAAAGGTAGCGATATACTGGTTTATCACTGTTTTTTCTATGCAGGTCAAACCACTTCCAGGTACTGTAAGCAATAAACCGGTCCGAAGCCAGTGCAGTGGCCGAGATCTTAATTTCAGTTGCTGATCCATGAGGATACAGCCTAAGTAGCTCTTCAAATTTCTCCGGATAGGCCTTTTTTACTGCTTCGATATAGTTTTCCTCCGAATATGGTTTACCCATCATAAAAGCCATACCCGGTATCTCGGCTGAATTCCATCCCAGTAGTAGCGGGATCTGTGCCTGATTTCCTGAGTTAAAGATCTCCGGTAAACTCTTGGGTAGAAAATAATCGTCGATTACGACCGGAAACCCGAATCTTTTGGATTCATTATATATCTCATATACCTCCCTGGTACTTAAGTCCCTTAGTTCCGAGATATTGGTACAACCTGCTTTTTCTGCAAATTCCTGACCTATTTTTTCAGCTTCCTCCAGGGGAACCGGTGGCAGGGTCGGATGAATTCCGGCGCCACTTTCACCAATAGCACCGTGGATCAGGCCTTTGGATAGAGGTGAGGCCATCTGCAGACTGACAGATATAGATCCGGCTGATTCCCCGGCTATGGTCACCTTGTTTGGATCTCCACCAAATGCAGCAATATTCTTGCTGACCCATTCTAAGGCCGCATGTTGATCCAGCAGTCCATAATTACCTGACGCCTTATAAGGTGACTCTGCACTCAGATCAGGATGCGAGAGGAAGCCGAATACATTCAGGCGATAATTTACGGTAACCGTTACGATACCTTTCTTAGCCATACTTTCTCCATCGTACCGGTATTCTGACGCATCGCCAGCTACAAATCCTCCTCCGTAGAAATACACCAGTACGGGCAAGTCTTTTGTATTCCGTTTAGCCGGGGTCCAGACGTTCAGGTATAAACAATCCTCACTCACCCCGTCAGATCGCGACTTCATATCGCCGAATACATTGGTCTGCATGGGTCGCGGACCAAATTTCTTCGTCTCCCTGATCCCCTCCCAATCTTCTACGGGTTGAGGCGCTTTCCAGCGAAGGTCCCCTACTGGAGGTTTGGCAAAAGGAATACCGAAATATTTCTGGATCCCGGTATTGGTATCGTAATTCCCTTCGATGATCCCATTTTCTACGCTTAATTGTACAGGGAAACCATTATTTCCTTGTGCATTGATGAATGAATAGCCTTGCATAAATAGCATGCTCATCAGTAGTATTCTTTTCATATTAAAAAATTATGTCTAAAAATGGCAATATGAAAGTAACGATTAATTATCTACAGGTAAAACAAAATGAGAGTAAATACATCTCCCGGGAACAATCCAGTTAATTATATATTGCATGGATTTTATACTTTGAAAATTCCTGTATCTCAATTATAAGTCCTGGTCAGATATTACTTGTCCGACGGAATTGAAAATCTTAATGTGTCTCATTTCAGATGTCAAAGTCAGTGATCCTGAGGATTGTGACAGGAAGGAAGAACCCTGGTAAAATTCATGTTTCCGTTTCCTCCCATCCTTTAGTGTTATCTCTGCCCAATGAGCATACACAGGAACCTTTAAGATGGTTTGTTTATTGTTTTTTGCAAAAACCAGCAAGGAGTCCTTGTTTTGTGTAACGAGGTATAATTCATTACCATCCACATCAAATATTTTCGCCAGTCCTTTCGCATCTCCAGGCACATGGAATCCCGCTTTTCGTTGTTCAATAACTTCAAAATCGCCATTTCCATCGCCGGCCAATACGAGTCCGTTGAATGCATCGATCCTGCCGGACATAGGTTCAATAGAAAAGTCGTTACCCGCAAACAACAGATCAATATTACCATCATTATTAATATCTGCTGGTAATATGCCAAATACCGGGGCAAACTGAACCTGCATGGGTAATTCCCTGATCTTAAACTCTTCATTCCCTTTATTCAGGAGGATCAGTGATCTAAAGTTATCCCCTTCCCTGTAGTAGGCACTGTCCAATTCCTCCTCCGTGAAAATATCATTTACAGTGGCCCGGCCATATCCCTTATATGTTGGTATCCGGCTTCTTATAAAGCTCAGTTGCATGATCATATCATCCCGGGTATGAACAGGAAAATATTGTGGCTGGAAATACTCATCGCTGGTTAAGGAGGCTAAAACCGGATCTATAATTCCATTAAGATCAAAATCCCCTGCATACATCTTCAGGGGTGCTTCTGCCGTCCCCTTGAAAAGGGTATTCAAACCCAGATTACCCAGGATGTAATCAATATCTCCGTCATTATCGATATCGGCTCCATTAATGCTGTTCCACCATCCTGTATTTGGACCCAGTTCCATAGATCCCGTAATATTTTTAAATCCATTACCTGTGTTCTTGAAAAACGTAACTGGCATCCATTCTCCAATTACGATCAGATCCGTTAAGTGGTCGTTGTTAAAGTCTGTCCAGAGCGCATCATTCACGAGACCTAATCCAGTTAAATCTGGTATTTCTGCTTCAGTAACATCAAGATACCTTCCATTATCATTCCTCAGCAATTTACTATCCGTCGGGAAGGGGTATTTGCCCGGAATTACTCGGCCACCGACAAAAAGGTCCGGATCACCATCTCCATCGAAATCAGAGGCTTTAACACAGGATCCGGATATATGTATATCTGGCAATATGTTTTCCTGATGTGTGAAATACCCATTACCATCGTTTATGTATACTTTATCAGCATATATTTCATCTCCTTCCTTTCTCTGGACACCGCCTTTCACAACATACAGGTCCAGGTCCTGGTCATTGTCGATATCCAGGAAAAGAATCCCCATATCTTTACCCACGTGGTTCTGACCGTGAATAATTCTCTGATCTGCTGAAAATGTACCATCCGGTTTCTGAAGGTAGAACTTCCCCGGAAATTCACCGTTCCCACCAATATAAAAATCCTCGAGCCCGTCATTGTTTATATCTCCCACGGCGATTCCAGGTGTGGATTGTGAAAATTTATGCGGGATGGTCCGCTGGTAGTTAAAATCAAAAAGCACCTTTTCCTGGTGGATATGATCGATCATATAATCTTTGTTTGCTTTGATTAGCAGGGGTTCGCCAGGTTCCGGCAATAGATATTCTCTCAACGTAACAGAAGGGATTCCACTGTTGGCATAATCAATGTTCAGATTCTGATTGGCTTCCACATTGAATAACCGCTCCATATTTCCTCCCGGCCAGAATACAATAATTGAGTCCACCAGACTATAATTCCCCAAACCGAAGTGCATGGTCATATCAACGGTTGACATGAAACCCCGGTAAAAACTGTGTTCCTGGAATTGAAGGTTACCTCCGGTATACATTAAAACCTTTGCACCCAATCCATGTGGATTCATTTCCGGTCCTTTAAGCTGTATTTTCAGGAACTTCGAAGTCGTTTCCTTATTTTCATTCAGTGTATTCTTATAAATAGTAGCAGGTCCATTGATATTATTCGTGATATAATCCAGGTCACCGTCATTATCGAAGTCAGCAAATGCCGCACCATTTGATAAGGTAGGCTCTTCAAATCCCCAATCAACCGTTTTCTTTGTGAAGGTCAGGTCCCCGTTATTTTTGAATATATAATTGGCGATCTTCACGATGGGAATAGAATCCAGAAGATCCAGCCTTTCGGATACCAGGTTTTCAAACCGTGCCTTATAATTGGCAAAATCCATATCGGTTACATCATGCTGAAATCCATTGCATACGACAAGGTCTTTAAATCCATCGTTGTCGAAATCCGCAAACAGTGGTGACCAGCTCCAGTCCGTTTCATAGACCCCGGCCAGCAAGCCAATCTCGCTGTAGATCATATTGCCATCTTTGTCAGGGCCCATGTTGACCTGGAGCATATTCCTTATGAATTGAAGATCATATTGAAACTTTTCATAATTGATCTGGTTCATTGGATTGTTTCGAAGAAGCATTGTCTTCTTACGATAGTTGATTTCCGGAAGCATATCCAGGGCAAAAATATCCTGCAATCCGTCATTATTGATATCCGCAATATCCTGCCCCATGGCAGAGAAACACTGGTGTTTCAAATAGTCAGATACTTTATTTGTGAATGTGCCGTCCTGGTTATTGATATAGAGCACATCATTGGGCAGGAAATCATTGGTGATATAAATATCAGGCCATCCGTCAAGATTGATATCGCGTATGGAAATGCCATGGCTGTATCCTTCCACCAGAATACCCGCTTCGATGGAGACGTCCACAAAAGACTGATCACCCTGGTTCTGGTAGAGTTTATCGGCATTAACAGAACTGCCATCCAGACTTTTTGTCCTGAACTTACTGGGAAATTTTCGATCCATCAGATTACTGAGCACAAAAAGATCCAGGTCACCATCCAGGTCATAGTCGAAGAACACAGCATTAGCAGAGTGCCCGGTATCCTGAATCCCCCATTTTTCAGCCTCCTCCGTAAATACTGGAATTCCATTTTCATTTAGTCCCTGATTAATAAAAAGCTTATTCTTCCTATCTGCCGCAATACCATATATGGAAGCGCAAACATATATATCCAGCCAGTTATCGTTGTTGATATCAACCAGGGCAACTCCTTGTCCCCAGATGTCTTCGGCGCCCACTCCCGCTTCAACAGTTACCTCTTCAAATCTCAAGTTTCCTTTGTTCAGGTACATTTGATTAGATACCTGGTTTCCTGAAAAATAAACATCCTTTAGTCCGTCATTATTGAAGTCCCCGATACCCAGGCCCGCACCATTATAAATGTAATAAAAATCCATTACATTAAGCGTATCGTTTTCAACGAGGGTATTTGAAAAGGTAATGCCTGAATGATCCGGGCTGATCACTTCAAACATCATTTGTTTACCGATCTTTTTACATCCGGTGCCCCAAAGTAAAGAAAACAGGATTAATAGAATATATGATCTGCAACACATTTCAACTAGGAATTCTATCGGCGAATATAAATAAAAAATCCCGCCGAAGCGGGATTTTTTTATATGTATAAGTTATAACTTATTCTTAGTAACCAGGATTCTGCTTTAATACCTCTGTATTGTTGATAATATCAAGCTGATCCTGAGGAATAGGCCACCTTACGTTCCTGTCCTGGAATGTTACTCCAACCAGGTAACTTCTTACGTTTGGATTCACATTGGATCCCTGAGGTCTTGTGGATTCCACAGCTACATAATCATTAAGTACCTGAGCAGCCACACCCCAACGGAGCAGGTCAAAGAAACGGTTGCCTTCCATGCCGAATTCAACACGGGTTTCGTGGCGAACCGCCTGCCGTGCATAATCCTGGCTTGGGAAACCGGCATATTGCTGAACGTTATATCCAACGCAGGCAGGAACTGTTGTTTCCGTACCGTCTGCCAGTCTTGCCATAACCACAAAATTATCGGCTCTATCCCTGATCTGGTTCACGAGGGACAGGGCTGTACCGAGATCATTCTCTTCAACAGCGATCTCCGCTCTCCAGAGCATAACGTGTGCAAGACGGATCTCACGTGTATTGTTTGCACTGGCACCCTGTGCCCAACCGGAAGCGGTTGACAAGGATCCTTGCTCAGCCTTATAGAAAACTTGCTTCTTAGGAGAATACGGACCGCCATAACCTTGCTTACGGATCCATGGATCACCCGGGTGCAATGCCCAATCGAGGTAAGGAATACCCCGGCGACCTAATGTCCAGTCAAGACGTGGATCTATAGATTCAGTGGCAACATCTTTGCCATAAGGAACGAATCCATCATCCACCCATACATCAGTCTGCCAATCAGGATCGGCAGCTATACCCTGATCCCATCGGAAATCCCGGCTGTTAAAGTCATCCAGGTATGGAAGACCAGTAGCAGGATCTGTCAGGAATGCATTCACAAGGTTCTGTGATGCCTGGTGGAAACCGCAGCATGTGCCCGGACCAGTGGAACCATAAGGGAAGTTCAATACATCCCGGTAGTTACCATTCTCGCCGTTTGAACCGTCATTAACAGAAGCCTGTATCTCAAGAATAGACTCATCATTGTTATTACCTTCGATTCTGTAATTATCATGATAGTTATCTACCAGTGAGAACGGACCATTGTTGATGATATCATCCAGTAAGGTTTTAGCACCACCATAACCAGGGGCTGTTGTCGGATCGATACCAGCTGCGGCACGACCGTTCCAATGCATGTATACCTTGGCTAAAAGTGCTTTGGCAGTCCAGGCCGTGAATCGACCAGGCTGAGAATTGCTGTTTGGCAAAACAGCGATAGCAGCTTGCAGGTCACTTTCAATATTCGGCCAGATATCAACATAATTGCCACTTTCATCCACATTACCAACTGCTGAGAATGGCAATCCATCGGGAGTACCAACCGTCTCGTCGATATACGGAACATTTCCGAATACGATCTTCACTTCAAAGTGGTAGTATGCCCTGAGCGCTCTTGCTTCAGCAACTGCCTGATCATGCTGTGATTGAGACATGGTGCCGGCTTCCAGCGCCTTGGCCGCTACCCGGATCACATCATTACAGCGGCTAACGCCATCGTATTCTACACGCCATTTCTGATTAAAATAGCCTTCCTGGGGTGTTCCCACATATCGTTCGATATTGGTCTGAGGGATCTGGTCCCCTTCATCCGTTCCTTTATATGCATCGTCAGAGGCAATACTACCATATACATATGGAGCCGCATCCCAGGTCGTAATACCATTCACACCATCCAGTACACTGTAGGCGGCAATAAGCAAAGCATCAACACCGGATGCAGATGCAAGCTGATCCTCTCCTACCTGTCCTAATGGTGGTTTCTCCAGGAAACTGTCTTTACATGAAGTTACTACTCCAAATAACAGTACTAATCCAATATAGAGTATCTTTTTCATTGTATTATTCATTTTATCGTTAATTAAAATCCAAAGTTCAGTCCAAAGATAAACTGTCGCGCTGTTGGATAAATACCCTGGTCAATACCCAGTGAGGCGTTATCGCCTGGACCGGCTATGTTAACTTCCGGATCCAATCCTTCATAATTGGTTACGGTGAACAGGTTCACACCCTGGAAGTAAATCCTTAATCTATCAATACCTTTCAGGTTCGGGAATGTATATCCAAACATAAGGTTCTTCATGCGGAAATAAGAGCCGTCCTGCACGAAATATGAATTGGATGCATAACTCAGGTTATCGGTAAAGCTAAGTACCGGCAATTCAGCTGCATCACCCAATTCAGGTGTCCATGATTTTTCATACATCTTCACACTTCGGTTACCCTGGAATTGTACAAAGTCAATCCAACGTGACACATAGTTGATCAGGTCATTACCCTGAACACCCTGGAAGAATAATGTCAGGTCAAAATTCTTAAAGGTAAAGGCTGCATTCAACCCGTAAAAGAAATCCGGATGAGGATTACCTATGAAGGTATCATCTTCATCATTGATCACACCGTCACCATTCTGATCTTTGAACTTGAATCGTCCGACACCTTCACCATATTGACTGATATAGTTATAATATCCTGGATAAATATCGGAAACATATTCACCATCCTCATTATAGTAGGATTCAGAACCATCGGTAAATCCAATGATTTCCTTACCCCACATGCTCATATAAGGCTGACCGGCTACAGATCTTGTGTAACGCTGCTGCCTCAAGCTTGGACCCAGCAAGGTAGATGCTGTATTATCACTAAGTGCTACAACTTCATTGTTATATTGTGAGAAATTGAAGCCAATGGAATAGGTGAAATCACCGCTGGCAGAGGCACCGTTATACGCAAGATTCAGGTCAACCCCTGTATTCTTCATTTCGCCTACGTTCTGAGCAGGAGCAGAAGCATTACCCTGTGTACCAGGTAGGGTTAGTGTGAACAGCATGTCTGTGGTTACCCTGTCGTACCAGTCAAAGTTGATCGTCAGTTTGTTATTGAACATGGTCCAGTCAAAGCCAGCATTTATAGTAGTAGTAGTTTCCCACTGTCCGAATGGGTTTCCAAAACGGCCCGTATCAAATCCGGCAACTGTAGCTGTATTTGAACCAGCGATGTCGTAAGATGATTGCCATGGATGTGTACGGTATGTGGAATACTGATTGTCCGCGGCAATATTCTGGTTACCCATTTGTCCCCAACCTACGCGCAATTTCAGATCGTCTGTCCAGCTGACACCGCTCATAAAGGATTCACTGGAGATCCTCCAACCCACAGAGAAGGCTGGGAATACAGCAAACCGGTTCTCAGGACCGAATCGTGATGATCCATCCCGTCGGATCGTAAAGTCAACAAGATATTTGTCGTTGAATGAATAGTTCACCTTCGCAAATAAGGAGAACATTGACCATCCTGATCCGCTGCCCGTGTTCTGTTGTGCCGCTTCACCAGCATTCAGAAAGCGGTAGCTTAAGTCATCAACAAAGAAATTGGATCTTGAACCGAACAATTGACGATATGTATTTTCAATGGCTTCCGTACCTGCTAAAACATTTAACCTGTGTTTGTCCGCCCAGGTATGGTTATACACCAGCGTGTTATACCAGGTCCAGTTCAACACATAGTTCATATTAACACCTAAAGTATTAGATGATCGAGGTTCGGCATCTTCCGGATTCAGGAAGGTATAAGCTGACTGGTACCAGTTGGTATAGTCAATACCAATCTGAGTTCTGAAAGTCAGGTCCTTGAAGAAATCAGCTTCCAGGAAAGCATTACCAAATACCCTCCAGTTTTCACTAACATTATCCTTAGCACGCTCTAACTGTGCATATGGACTGGAGCCGTTACCCGTGTTGGTCCCCTTAGTACCTGCATGGTTACCCCCGATATCAAATACCGGAACGATAGGTTGCATACGGTAGGCATTGGAAACCGGGTTCCCTTCCTGGTTATTGTTGAAGTTAACACCTTCGGTATAAGATACTTCCAGGTTTTCTCCTACTCTGAACCACTCTTTGGGAGCAAATTCCGTGTTACCCCTGATAGAGAATCGCCTGAAATTGGTAAAGGTAACAATTCCTTCCTGGTCGAAATACCCCAAACCAAAGAAGTAACGTCCTTTGTCCGTTCCACCGGATGCACCCAGGTTATACTCCTGGATAGGAGCAGTACCATAGATCTCATCGTACCAGTCTGTTCCCTGTTTGTTTGCCCGGGCAATCAGGTTGTCCGGGAAGCTGTAGGTGGATTCGTCCACTTCACCTTCGAAAGCTCCGTCAGGATATACATAATCCGGAATGAAGTCAGATGCTGTTGGATCACCACCATACTGTGCATTATAGCCATCCCAATCAAATCCTGAAATGTCACCGCCATTAGCATTGGCATAGTCATTCAGGTCCTGCTGATACATCAACTCACCCAATTGCTGGGTATTGAGCAGATCGAGGCTGTTGGCCGCTTTCTGCCAGCCGTATTTTGCATCGAAAGTGAATTTGGGAGCACCCGCCTTACCTTTCTTAGTGGTAATGATGACCACACCATTTCCGGCACGTGCACCGTAAATAGAAGCAGAAGATGCATCTTTCAGCACCTGCATACTTTCGATATTGGCAGGGTTAATCCTGTTCAAGGCATATACATCGTCAGTTGGCACACCGTCAATAACGTATAAAGGTTCGTTACTGTTCACT
Source organism: uncultured Cyclobacteriaceae bacterium (assembly GCA_965365275.1). Classification (GTDB taxonomy): domain Bacteria; phylum Bacteroidota; class Bacteroidia; order Cytophagales; family Cyclobacteriaceae; genus JAGTVG01. The sequence goes on from CBDUBA010000101.1 coordinate 15,409, forward strand.
GTACCAAATCCTCTGATCCGGATCATTGTTTGTCCACCCGGCTGGTTGTCCTGCCCGACAAATACGCCGGCAGCCCTACCCTGAAGTCGCTCACCAAAGTTAGCGGCTGGGATCTCATTCAATAAATCAGAATCAACTGAGGCCACCGAACCGGTGATATCCCTCCTTGTTTGGGCTGTATAACCCGTCACTACAACCTCTTGCAAGGCTGTCACATCTGCTTCCAAAACCACATCAATCACAGATTGGTTACCCACTGTAATTTGTTGGGTCACATAACCCACAGATGAAAATATCAGAACTGCATCTGGTCCAGATACCGTGAGTTTATAAGCTCCATCAAGGTCAGAGATCGTACCTACGGTCGTACCCTGGATGAAGATATTAACCCCTGGTAGTGTGCCGGTGCCGTCATCTGCGGTCACCGTACCAGACACTGTCTTCTCCTGTGCAAACATTACACCAGCAGAAAACATCATCGTTAGAATAAACAGCGTAAAACGCTGTAACACATTTGTAGAATTTTGCATGGCTTAAAAAATTAAGTTAAAACTAATTTTTGCTACAAATTAATTAGACATATATACAAAAAACCCGTGATGAAGAATTTCTTCACCCGAGAAAATTTTCAAAATTTCCTTTTTTATTTACTGTTCCTTCGATAAAAAAATCCGTTAAAGTTAAATTCCGCTGTCAATTTCGTAAAAATCGTTGATTATATCAATTCATTTCACGAAAACAATTCACATATGTAATCTTTAATACAAATTGGGAATTATCCCAAAAATCCGTTGCGGGGATGTCCCAATTTCGGTGACAAATATATGGTTAATAAAATATTATCCTAATATTAAGTCAATATTTTGTCAATTTTTACCGAGAATCAGGGACTTTTTAGGAAATTTCTTGATATAATTAATTGGCAATCAGTAATTTATAAAAATATAATATTTTTAATATTTTTTAGGACTATTTCCCCAAATTAATAGCGCATTTTTTTCTTTTTACCATTTTTATTGAACCTGTACCAGTCACCTGTTCGCTCACCGGAATCAAAATGCCCGTAATACTCTAAATTGCCC
>CBDUBA010000102.1:0-16364 GCA_965365275.1 uncultured Cyclobacteriaceae bacterium
GTTGCACTTTTCCGGATCCCAGACATCTCCCCAGGGCCAGATATTCGGATGTTGTCTCTCTGCATCCCAACGGGCTGCTTTCTCCCATTCCGCCTCTGTTGGTAACCTGCCACCAGCCCATCTACAATAAGCTTCTGCTTCATAATACGTCACACCAATCACCGGATGCTCATCGGTTTGTATGAACCTGGGATGTTTGTAATTATGACCAATCCATTCCTGTTCTGCTTCCCAGTACAATGGGGCATTCCTTTTACTGTCCTTATCCGGCCTTACCACTTTATCATATCTTCCATACATTCCAGCATAAACAATGGAATCACTTTCTTTCCATTCCCAGCCCTCCTCCGTCCAGTATTCAGGATTGTCATAACCTCCGGCTTCAATGAATTTCCTGAACTGTCCTCTGGTGACCTCGTATTTGCTCATCTGGTATTCAGGAAGATAAACTTTATGTTGAGGAAATTCCTCATCATACTCATATCCCTCTTTTCCTGTATTGCCCATCAGGAAGTCTCCTGCCGGAACTGTGATCATCTCCCCGAGCCTGTTTTCAGGATTATCGGTCACAGGGCTTGGGGGATTGGACAAATCAATGAATGAAAGCGTTGCGAATAATAGATGCAGCATGGTAAAAAAAATTAAAAAATGTATTCTAAAATATTTAAGACCTGGATTGTTTACTTCAAATATAAAATTAGAAAAAAAATAGTACGAATTGTATAATTATCTTAAACTATGCCTGGGGAGAAGATTTCACAGGAATTTACTGACTTTTAGATTGACTCTGATTGTACACACATGATTATCTTTTTTATCGTTATGGATTTTGATGCAATAATCGAATCCAGGACACTGAATACAGAAAACAAACAATTAGCGATCGATGTCTGTGCTCATTCAGATGGACTTGCTATATTTCTCAAAATAAGACCCTGTGCTTCGGGTGCAACGTGCCTGAAAAATTATGTTGGGTCCTATCCAGAATCGAGATAAATACGAAAAGGCGACGAAGACCCTAGGATTACAAGTTATTCCTAAACAAGATAATTCCCGGTGGAATTTCAGAGCATCAAAGTGGTCTGGCTACAAATAATATGAATAATTAATGTAAATTACTAAATTGATATTGGAGCATATATTATAATATGAAACATGCATTATTAGTTGATAGATTTATTCCGGTGATTTTCTTTTTGATTTTATTGACGGCTGCTTCAACAGCCGGAAGCCAACCAGAACCTTTGTCCGGTGATGCCCATATAATCGATTCCTGGCATTACAGTAAGGTATTCGGAGAGGTGAGAAATTACAGGATCTTTCTCCCGCCGGAATATTTCAAGCATCCGGAGAAGCGATACCCTGTCATTTATTTCTTTCATGGCTGGTCCCAACGATATTTCGGACCGGTAGGAGATGACTATTCGAACTATGACCAGGGAGAGGATAACGGAGGTGATAACATGGCAAACTACGTCGAGCAAAATGAGGTTATTATCGTGAAGGTTGATGGATTCAATGGGGAAGATCTGCAGAACTATAGTCTTACGCCATATAATATTGGGGATGTGGAATCATTCAGGCAATTCCCAATGTACTTTCCGGAATTGGTAGGTCATATTGATGCTTCATACAAAACGCTGGCCGATAGAAATCACAGGGCAGTGTCCGGACTGTCAATGGGAGGATTCATGACTTTCTGGATTAGTGGTAAATACCCGCACCTTGTCTCCGCGGCAGGGAATTTTTGTGGATCACCTGAATTTCATGCAGGGCCGGCAAAATTCCCTGTGGAATACCGGAATATGGATATGTATAACAACTACGGAGGTGTGAATGTACGTATGCATTATGGGGATAAGGACAACCTGAGGTTTTACCATCAGGATATGAACCGGGTTTGGGGCGAGGTAATGGAAAATTATGAATACAAAGTATTCGATGCCCGGCACTCGACCTGCGGTCTGGGAGAGATGTTCGATTTTATTCTTAATACCTTCAAAAACCCCCTGAAAGTTCCTGAGAAATGGAATCATATCGATTTGTATCCTGAATTCTCGTTATGGGACTACCAGGTTTCCTCAGACCGGTACAATCCCGGTTTTACTATCCTGGAAGAAGTGAATAAAATGGGCTTCAAATGTATGGTTAGAGAGTTTCTGCCAGACGGACCGGCAATGTCCTATGTGAATTTAAATTTGACTACTGCACCAGAATATAAAAGAAATACACAGCATGTAATTAACATTGTTGATATTACAAACGGACGGAACAGGCTGGATACGTTGTTCTCTGATGAATCAGGAAGGCTGAAGATCGGTTTCAACGGTTCGCCGCACTACGTAGGGATCAATGATCTGGATGGTTCTCCAAATATTCGCTTTGCATCCTGTCAAATAGGCGATGATGGATTTGCCGTAAATGGAGATAATGTGAGCATGAGTATTGATGTCATGAATATAGGGACGATTGATGCAGAGGGAGTCACGGTAAGGCTGTCGGCTTTAAAAGATTATATCACAGTGACAAAACAGGACTCACAAATAGACAGAATACTTCCGGGTCAAATAAAAAGCCTGAAATATCCATTCGAATTGGAAGTTAAAAAGAAAGGCGTGGAGATGGCTAAATTTAAACTTACGACCAGAGATAAATCCGGGTATGAATGGATTGAGTATTTTGAAATCCCTCTGAAAGATGCTGCGGAATTTACCAGTGATTTTGTAATCGCGGATGGTTCAGAATACACAGTAGCCCGGTCAGGTATCGATTCAGTAACACTATTTCTTGGGAAAGGTAACGGGGATGGTCAAGCAAATCCCGGAGAGACCATCGTGATTCTCGCAAAGGAGAAGGGCAGGTATTGGAGAACGGAGGCCGAGACTACGGATCCTTACGTTAATCCTTATGGAATTAAATTAAGGGAATCAGATAACTGGGCAGGATATGATTATGTGAACGGATCAGCTAAAATTACCTTACCTATTATATCTTCGGATTGCCCTAAAAATCATATGATAGATTTCTTTATCAATTACTGGGTCCCTATAGATCGGGCAAATCATTCCCGGGATATCATCAAAAAGAAAGTCCGGATCCCGGTATCAGGTAAGGATACAACACCCCCCACTTTATTATGGGCGCATGTTTCTGGTAACAATACAATTGAAGCCAGGGTCATCGATGGATCAAAGATTGAGCAGGTAACAGCACAGTTGATACCTGTTCATGATACAAAGGGTTTGGATTATGTGGAACTGAAGGAGCCGGAAACAGAAAGAGTCATTGTTTTATATGATAATGGCTCACATGGTGACAGAATTCCGGGAGATTTTGTATTTAGCTATAAAATTCCGTTAGTTTCAGCCTATTTTTATAATCTTGCTTTTGAAATGTCAGATTCTTTTGGAAACACCCAAACGGCCAGTTATCCTGAGGTTTTTATAATTTATTAAATCGGGTTCTTCAAATTGGAATACCGGTAATCCTTAATCCGGATGATATTGTTTCTCACTGGACCTATGGGCACTGACTTTCAGACTTAAAGCCTCATTGGACCCCAAGAGGTCAGCAAGTTTTCTGGTTCCGGCGTCCTCTTATTGTCTTCCTCAAAATAAGTATAGGTGGAATCACGGGAATAAGCGATTTATACAGAATTGAATTTCCAATTTTATTCCTTAAATTGTTCTGCCTAAAGTAGAATAATCTTTTGCGCAGGGATGTAAAAAAACCGGATAAGAATGCGTGGTTATTTTAATGTTTTTATTTTTCTGATTCTCTTTCTGGGCATTAAGTACACATTTGCCCAGCAATTCCTGGAAGTGGCTGCTCAGGCAAATCTTACTTCGTCAATCCATAGTAACGGACACGCTGTGGCAGATTATGACCGGGATGGTGATCTGGATATTTTTATCGTTGCCCGTAAATCCTACTTAGAAGCCGATTCAGCTACCTGGAGCCGGCTTTACCGGAATGGGGGAGACGGCATTTTTTCTGACGTAACCGTCGCTTCCGGCTTCAGCATACAATTTACGAATCCTGGTGATTCGGGTACCGAAGGACAGAAAATGGGAGCAGCATGGGCGGATTACGATAACGATGGATTCCCGGATCTTTTGTTGACTCACTACCGGAAAGTTGAATTGTACAGGAACAATGGGGATGGTACTTTCAGGGATATTACCGTTGATGCCGGCATAGCAGATTGTTATGACTGCTATAACAGCAGTGCGTTGTGGTGGGACCTCGATAAGGATGGCGACCTTGATCTATACATCAGTGACTGGGAAGGATCCAACAGATTATATCAGAACAATGGCGATGGCACTTTTATTGACAGGACTGATTATTTTAACCTGGGCGATGAAGGGAATACATGGACCAGCATTCCTATTGATGCGAACCACGATGGCTGGCCTGACCTCTACTTGGCCAATGATTATTTCAGGAATAAATTCTATTTGAATATAAACGGCGATTTCTTTATGGAGGCAACTACTGCGTACGGATTGGAAGACTATGGCAACGGTATGGGTATAGCAACAGGAGATTATAACAACGATGGGTTTTTTGATATTTACCTGACGAATATTGCTGAATTTGCTGCTAATCCATTGTTTACGGCTCAAGCGGTTGGCGATTTCGAGAACTATGCGGCAGAAACGGGTGTTGACAGTGCCGGTTGGGCTTGGGGCACCTCTTTTCTCGATGCCGACCTGGACGGGGATGAAGACCTCTACGTAGTAAACGGGTATATCTACAGCCATCATACCAACAAATTCTACAAGAACATGTTGATGGAAGGATCGAACATTTTCAAGGATATCTCGGAAATGACCCAGGCTGACGGCCCGGCCGATGCCATGAGCCTGACGACTTTTGATTATGATAACGATGGCGACCAGGATATGCTGGTGTCCAATACGGACAATACGCCCTACCTGTATCAGAACCTTTCCATCATTCCCAACAGGGTATCGGAGAGAAACTGGTTAAAAGTCGAACTGGAAGGAACAGCATCTAACCGGGATGGTCTGGGAACGATTCTCAGGGCTTATGCCGGTGGAATGGCTTTCCACAGGTATTATCATGGAGCAGGATTATTATCACAGAATCTCGTGCCCGTACATTTCGGGTTAGGGATGCATGATATGGTAGACTCACTGTTCATTTCCTGGCCGAATAGTAAACAGGAAGTGTTTTATAATATCCTGACGAACCAGACAGTCCTGATAATCGAACACATGGAATTTATCGGTGAAATGGAATCTCCGGTTACAGGTTTGGGAAAAGAAAACACCACCATAAATGAACATCAATTAATAATATATCCAAACCCGTTTCAAAACTCAGCCAGGTTTGAATTTGTTATAGCAGAACCAACATTTATTAGTCTTGAAGTCTTTGACCTTCATGGGAAAAGTATTTATTATGACTATTCATCAGATCTTGCTCCCGGAAAAAGCTATATCACATGGGATGGTGTAAATAGGTATGGAACCAGATTGTCACCGGGAGTGTATATTTATAATGTAACGATTTCGGATCAGCCATACGCCGGAAAGATCTTTATTTTTCGTTAATTCGCCAACCGGCTCATTTTAATGGATATCCTGTCAGGTAGTTTTTTTGTTTGCGGCATGCCCCGGCGTTTGAGGGCTTTTTGACTATTTAGTGAAAAGATATCTTCAGCAACGCGATCCCAATCAGCAATCCGATCGTAATCAGCAACGCGATCGTAATTAGCAACGCGATCCTTATCAGCAACGCAATCCTTATCAGCAACGCGATCCTAATAAATACGGACTAAATGCGATTCCGGCTTATTTTCAGCATACATAAGTATCACATACAATCCCGCAGGTATTTTATCGGTATTAACGGAAAACGTGTCAACGGTGGTATCAGACAATGGCATGTCATAGATAACCTTTCCGGTAACTGATACGATCTTAACCCGGGAAACCTGCTTAATCTGACCATATCTGATCCTAAGTACATCTCCACGCATCACAGGATTGGGGTATAGGGATGTTCTTGCCTCTGCAAATTTTTCTGTACTTAAAACGGTATTCCTTTCAAAGTAAGATAAAGCATAATCGAAGGCCTGTTGGCCAATCCGGTCGCCGATCAATCTTCCACTTATGTCATCGACCGGCGGATGTATCCCTCCCCATATTCTGGATAGGCTGCACTGGTCGGATGCGTCGTAATAGGTAGCCCATTGCAAAACCACATCCGTGTTAGGACCTTTCTCAAATTTAAGGAAACTATCTTTCGGTGCCTGAAATTCACCCATCCCGCCAGGGAAGTATTTGTCCCCAGTTAAAAGTGTCAGAACCCTAGCTGCGGCCCGTGAAAATGTAGAATGTCCGGATACATAACCTGCGAATGGTGGTGTCACAAAAGAAGGCCGTTGGTAGGGCCACCAGTTTTCTGCCAGGATCCAGCCGGTTCCCGCTTCATCTGTGGTTGCGTCCACGATAAAATCATGCCCCCGCCAGGCGAAAACTTTGATCTTGCCAATATGTTCACTGCTATCACCGGCTAACGGATCGCCTTCAGCAACGATCTCCACCAAGCCGGATTCCAGTTTTATACCAGCAGGGTGATAGTTACCTAAGGAGTCATCACTCGATTGTCCCAGGTCCGCCATATATCGTATGGCAGAAATAGGCCGTATATAATCGTAGTATCCTTTGATGCTCCATGCGCTGATGGCTGCATCATGCATAGCCCCGCCAAGAATAAAATAGCTTTTTATATCCCATTCAAGATCGTCAACTGCTTGTCCCTCTCCCCGGAACTTTTTTCGTAATTCCGGATGATCGTTCACATAATTCAAAATCGTATACCAGTGGCCTGGAGGTGTTTCTGAATCAGGTCCGTCGGCCCAGAACTCTGCAAGTACACGGGTATAATCACCTCTTGGCACCACCTGCGGTTCGTATGGTGTTCCTGTGACAGGATTTATACGATATCCTTTGCTGATATCCCCACCTTCTTTCTCATTATAAAATGACCTTAATCCTTCAAACCCTTCTGGGAGGTCGGCAAAATCAATGTTTCCAATGGATGCTGGAGAAATATCCCAGAGAACACTATCCCTGGCATTCAGATGAGCTGACCAGTAGGAGACCAGAGAAAATCCCCATTCATAATCTTCAAAACTGCCGCTGCCGTTCGCATCAGTGTAGCTTGGAGGCCCAGGATCGTAATAAACATTGTATTCATTCCCATCCCGTATATACGTAGTCCTGTCTGATTCCCGTAATGAAAAAGGAACCACATTTCCCCATTCAGGGCTCAGGAATTCAGGTGTTCCGGCAGGTATTTCATTCCCTGATTGGTCTATGAAAGTCACAAAGGTTAAAGGCTGCCACCGGTTGGGATCAATGATGTGCTGGCTCCCTGGCACCGACAGGATCATAGGGTCATTAACAGGCTCATAATACGCATTCCCATATCCTCTTCGTTCATTGGAACCGTCCTGCAACCCGAATTCAATGATCTTCTGGGCAATATAATTTCCGAGTTTTGCAGGATCACCATCCGTGTAGTTCATAGAAGTAACCAGAGGATCGAATCCCAGTGCATCCATCAATGAATCTGCCAGGGTGAAGGTTTCTACCCAACCCGGACTTGCAATGAAGCGGAATTTGATAATACGGTACGCTGTATAACTCATCGCTTTCTCCTGTGCTGCTTTTATATCTGCCGCCTGGGGCAAACCATTAAAGGGAAAATAGATATTACCCACTGTATCCCCGAGGAAATAAGGTTTTGCAGTTCTGTCATATACAGCCCATGCATCATACATGGCTGCTGATACATGGAACAGATTTCTGGCATGGACTGTAGGCCGGGCTAGATCATTCCGTATTGCCTCCAGTAGGACCTCGTTCCATTGACGGGCTACTGAATGTTGTGCTTTTGCTGTGTTAATGATAAATAGCAGATGAAGAATACAAATCGTTGTGATCCTGCCCATATAACATCTATAGATATTCAAATGTCGAATCCTGTTCTTTGATCCGAAATAAAATAGTCTATTAAATACTAATTGTAAAGAATTTTTATGATTTCCTTCCAAAAGTTCCTGCCCAAAGTGTTTATTTTTACCCAGCTATCAAAATATAATTTGGAAACGACTGAGAATGTTTTTTTAAAGGAAATCTGAAAACTATTGAATAAGAAATCCGAAAAATAATATATAAATCGAAAAATCCCTAACATGTTAAAAAAGTCAGCTGTTTTATTAATTCATGTCCTGCCACTGGTATTCATATTGAATGGATGTGCAAAAAATAATAATACGACAAGTCAGGACTTCTTAAATGAGGAGAGCAGAGCCACAGATTTATTCCTTGGTTTTGCCCGTGAAAACATCACCCCACCTGTTGGAATGCGCCTATGCGGGACTTTTGAAGAACGACTGTCAGAAGGTGTTCATGATTCTCTGTATGTCAGGGCTTTTGTATTCCGGCAGGGAGCCACGAAAATTACCATTGCCGGGTGCGATCTGGCGATGGTTTTTCCTGAGATTTGTGATTCTGTACGAGCCAGGATTGAGACACATGGATTCCCCACTTCCCATGTTTTGATCCATGGATCCGAAACCCATAATGGGCCGGACTATTATGGGGAGTTCAGGGATGTATTTCATAAGAAAGCTATTTCTGATCTGGGAAGAGATCCTGCAGAACCTATAGATTATAACAGCTTCCTCGTGGAAAAAATATGCAATGCAATTCTGAGTGCTGACAATATGGCCAGCCCTGCTGACCTTTATTTTTCCTCAGGAAAAAGTACAGGAATAGCATACAACCGTCGATTTAGGATGAAGGATGGCAGTGTCGGGTGGAATCCAGGTAAAATGAATCCGGAGATCGAAGAACCACTTGGCCCTGTAGATGAAAGTGTACCGGTACTTTCTGTTTATCAGACAGATCAGAAGGTTCCTGCCGCTATATTGACCGGTTATGCTATGCACCTTGCCATCCTGGATGATGCCCTGTACGGTGCGGATTATCCCTTTTATCTTGAACAGAAATTAAAAAAGGAGATTTCTTCCACACTTTTCACCCATTTTTTGCAGTCACCATGTTGTGAGGTGAACCATATTAATGTAAATACATCCGAACCTCAGAGCGGACAGGCCTGGGCCAGGGTTGTCGGGGAGAAATTAGGGAATACAGTTCTGGACATTCTGGAAAAACCTATGATCCAGATTCAACCTGATTTGAAAGTACTGTCATTATATATTTCCCTTGATCTCCAGGAATATTCAGAAGAAGAAACCGAAACTCAGCGCAACATTTGGCATTCACCCGATCGCGTTAATATGCATTTCCTGGATGTGGTTTATGCAGGAAAAGTAACGGCTATCTCTGATCGTCATGGGGGAATGCCAGTACCCTGTTTGTTACAGGCATTTCAGATCGATCATCAAACCGTGATTCTGGGACTGCCATCTGAGGTCTCAGTAGAGTTGGGATTGCTTATCAAAGAACATTCTCCTTATAAGAATACCATGATCGTGCAACTGTCCAATGACTGGTTCGGGTATATCCCGTCCAAAAAGATTTTTACCGAAGGACATTATGAAGCTGTAGTAGCTAAAATCCAGCCAGGCGAAGGGGAACACATGGCTCAAGTCGCGGTAAAGATGTTGAATGAATTGAGCCTGCAATGATAATCGGTCGTTTATATAATTGTATTTTTAAATATTAGGAATTGGGCAACCATAATGATCGGTTGATGTGACTTTTTACCAGTGAATTTACCAAAGCATTAGTTACCGCCTCTGTTCTAGTTGTAATCAAACAATTGGCATCATGCAAACAGGACAAAAGGTTATTTTTTTAGGCCGTTTTAAGGAAACGGACATTTTTATCCATATGCCGCTTCAGGTATTCTTTGGGTGTGCATCCCTTGATGGATTTAAAATGCCGATTGAAATTCGACAAATTATTAAACCCCGATTCGTATCCTATTTGAGATATATTGAATGAACCGTCCAGCAATAACTGGCAGGCATAACCGATCCTAATCTGAAGTAGATATTTCTTAAAAGTCATACGGTATCTTTTCTTAAATGAAGTAAAAAAAGTAGTATTCGACATATTTGAAATATCCTGAAGTTCATTCACTTTTATCTCTTTTTGGAAATTCTGGTGAATGAATTGAATAACCTTTTTCATGGGGTCATCATCCTCGGTTTTAAACGGAATGTGAAATGCCGGACTTGAAAGGAGGTTGTAATCGTTAGATGATGAAAGAATACTGAAAATAGAGATCATGGAATAAAACCTTTCGACTTCATCCATACCCAGCATCGATTCCATTATTTGTATAATTTTTTTTTTGGTTTCGCCATACAGATTGCATCCCTGGGTTGCATAAATTAATAGTTGTTTCAGGTTTTTATTTTCAGGCAGATCAAAGAATCCCGGCCCGAAGGAATCCTTAAGGAACTGTATTACAATACATTCTCCAAGAAATTCACCCGAAGGCGTATAAAATGATTTATCACAACGCCATTCATGAGGCAAATATGATCCAAGGAATATCAAATCGTTCTCTTTGAACCTTTCAATGTGATCACCTACAAACCGGATACCCTTCCCTTTCTTCATATATACCAGCTCATACTCGGGATGATGATGCCATGGTGTAAAATAATCGGTTTCATGCAGGAATATGAAAGACTGATCCGGAGATTTGAATAACCTTACTTCACGAACTTTCATGTGTTACAACTCTGATATAAAAATTCAATTTAATATCAATTAATCAAAAATTGAATGACAATATATGAATAATTATACTACAAATGCAAAGTTTTGTATTGATTAAATCCTCAGATATTTGCTAGCTTTATTTATGATCTGGTATGAGTATTTGAAATGACAGGTTCAAGAAGTCATTTTTAGTGCTTTAAACAAATAAGATCATGACAATTGATTTTCTTAACATATTTTAATTCGACTGAATGATGAAAACTCACTCAATCCGTATATTCTCCACTTTAATAACAATATTCATTGTCTTATCCGGCTTGAACGTTAAATCCCAGATAAGGGCCGGGGTTGGCATGACCAATATAACACCAGCGCTTGGAACACCAATGGATGGCTATTATATTGAACGTCTTGCTTCCACCGTCCATGATGATCTTTACGCCAGGGCAGTGGTATTGGAAGACGGTTCAAAGACCTTGGTGCTGGTCGTTGCCGACCTGATAGATGTGGCACCCTACGGATTCCCGGCAGCCAGGAAGAAAATCCAGGAAGAACTGAATGTGCCAGCAGAGAACATTATAATCTCTGCCACACACACACATACAGGGCCAACTTTTACAACCGATTATGAAAAATATATCGCCGGTAAGATCTTAGATGCTGTAAAGATCGCCCTATCAAACATTCAGGATGTTGTGATCAAATCTGGTACGGGCAAAGCAGAAAACATCTCCTTTCACAGGCGCTTTATGATGAAGGACGGTACCGTAAAATTCAATCCGGGCAGGTTGAATCCCAACATTGTTGAACCCATGGGACCGGTTGATCCCGGAGTCGGTATTATCTGCCTGGAGACCCTGAACGGGGAGCCTATTGCCATACTGGTTAATTTTGCTTTACACCTGGATACCATAGGGGGAACTGAAATATCTGCTGATTTTCCGTATTTTATGTCCGAGATCCTCAAAAAAGTATTGGGGGATGACCTTATGGTATTTTTCGGATTCGGTACATGTGGTAATGTGAACCATATCAATGTCAAAGAACCTGAAAACACCGAAGGATATGAGAGGGCACAAAGAATAGGCCATGCACTTGCAGCAGCTGTTATTCGGGAGATACCCACACTGGAAGTACAAAATATCGACAAACTTTCATCAGAATCTGAAACCGTTTATCTAAAGATTCCCGAATACTCGAAGAAACAAATAAAAGAAGCTGAGATCAATGCAAAAAAAGAATCAAATGAGATCGCATCAACCCCTGAGATTCGTGAAGCAATGAAGATCCTGAGGATCCATAACATGAATAATCAACCGATAGAGGCAGAAATCCTCACCTTTGGAATTGGCGATGCCAGTATAGTGGCATTACCTGGCGAGATCTTTGTTGAATTGGGCCTGGCAATAAAAGAAAGATCACCATTTAAAAATACGCTGGTTTTGACACTGGCGAACAATTCAATTGGTTACATCCCCAATAAAGAGGCTTTCAAATATGGGGCCTATGAAGTTGAGGTCAGCATGATCGCAGAAGGAGAAGGTGAGAAACTGGTTGAATCCTCTCTCAGTCAATTGGAGAAAATGAAATAACTTAACTTAAATTCTGAGTCTTACATCATAAATACTTTTTTAACGTGATCCGGTGTTTACCAATGGCCGGGTATAAAGTACCCGGGTAAATTTTTATGGACGAATAATGACAGGAAAATTACATAATAATGACTATGGCGATATGTCTGTGCCCCATCTTAAAAGGGTGTTGGGCTTGTGGGATGTAATTTTCTATGGTATTGTTCTTATACAACCCATAGCCGCGATTGGATTATTTGGGATTGCATCAAAGACTTCTCAGGGTCATATGGTAACCACATTGATCATAGGAATGGTCGCCATGATGCTTACTGCTTTAAGTTATGGCCGGATGGCATCACTTTATCCATCCGCAGGCTCGGCATATACTTATGTGGGACGGGGACTGAACCAGCACCTGGGATTCCTGGCCGGCTGGGCGATGTTCCTGGACTACCTGATCGTTCCGGTCATCAATACGATATATGCCTCCCTTACTTTGCAGAGACTTGTGCCGGCCGTTCCTTATGTCATTTGGGTAATCCTGTTTGTCATAGCGATCACTGTCCTTAACCTGAGAGGGATCCGGACCACTGACCGTTCTAACAAGGTTCTTTTATTTGTTATGGTGTTTGTGATCGGGATATTCATAGTACTGGCCACTAAATATATTTTCAATGAACAGGGATGGACAGGATTGCTCTCCTATAAGCCCATATATAATCCTGATACGTTTGACCTCGGATTGATCATGACAGCTACATCATTTGCTGTTCTTACCTATATTGGTTTCGATGGGGTGACTACCCTTGCAGAGGATGTGAAAAATCCAAAACGGAATATGCTTATCGCTCCGGTTATGGTATGCCTCTTTACTGGTCTTTTCGGTTGTCTCCAGATCTATCTTGCTCAGCAGGTATGGCCTGATTTTAATGTATTCCCAAACCTCGAAACAGCATTTTATGATGTTGCAGAGCGCGTTGGGGGAAGGTCATTGTTCAATGCGATTGCTGCTATTCTTTTTATTGCCTGCTTTGGTAGCGGTATGGCCGGACAAGTTGGAGCTGCCAGGTTACTGTTTGGAATGGGTAGGGATGGCGTATTACCTCGGAAGATCTTTTCGCATCTCGACAAGAACAGCAGCACACCTACATATAATATAATAATTATGGGATTCCTGACGGTTCTTGGAGCCATTGTGCTTGGATACCAGAGTGCGGCCGAATTGCTGAACTTTGGTGCTTTCCTGGCATTTATGGGTGTTAACGTGGCAACCTTCAGGCAATTCTATTTTCTCAGGCCCCCGGGCGAGAAAAGAAAATTCCTGGTAGATGCCCTTCTTCCGATCCTTGGATTTGTTATCTGTTTCCTGATATGGATCAGCCTGCCCCTGCCTGCAAAAATAATGGGAGGTGTTTGGTTTGCTGCAGGGATAATTTATCTTGTTGTTCGTATTCGTTTCGCCAAAGATAAATCGATCAATATCGATTTTACAGAACTTTAATGATTGCCAAATGTATATTGAGAACTAAAGAATGACTTTAATCAACATCAGAAAATGAACTTGCGATCTTTATCTTTTACCACCTTATTTATTGTGATGGGTGTTATGACCGTGACACATATCAAGGGCCAGAACATCGATTTATTTGCTGTTAGTGATCTTGACCAGGTATTTAAAGATGGTTATAATCTACCATTGAGAAGAGATTCCGTAAAAATGTCAGGAATACGGAACGAGATCCTATCCGGCCAGTGTGTTTTCAAATCAAATAAACTACTGGAAGATGTGACGGTTGTACTTAGCAGTATGAGCAATTCCGGATCAGGTTATGACATTCCGGATGAAAATGTGACCTGGAATTTTGTGGGCAGCATTCCTTTATCTGAAAATGCTCCAAATCAATTAAATGATGTATTAGTACGTAAAGCGCCCGCCCATTTCCCGGATTATCTGATGGAGAATAAACAACTGGATGTCGAAAAAGGAGTATACCAAGCCGTATGGTTGACCGTTGAAGTGCCGAAAACAGCGCCGGCGGGAAAATATATCGCCTCGTTAACTGTAAAATGCTCCTCAATGGAACAATCAATTCCTTTTGAATTAGAGGTTTTTCCACTTACACTACCTGACGACAGGCACCTGAAAGTAACAGAATGGTACAGCACCAGGAATTTTGAAAAGTTACATGGAATTAAAGAGAAATATTCAAAGGATTGGTTCAATATGCTGGGTATATATGCCGACAACCTGGTCAGTCACAGACAAAATATATTCCAGGTGCCGATGAACTCCATTGAGATCTCACAGCAGAAGAACGGCGAATTAATTTTCGACTTCACCCGATTTGACCAGATCGCTCAGGTATTCTGGGATACTGGAAAAATGGATTATCTGGAGACCGGTGAACTGGCACGATTCGGAGAGAAGGTTTGGTTCAGCACGGATATACATTTTAAGGATTTCCAGGTATATGATCTCGAAAAAGAAGAACAGATTACAATGGATGGGATGGATGTGATCCCATCTTTATTACCAGCTTTCGAAAACCACCTTAGAAGCAAAGGCTGGCTGGAAAAGACCCTATTTCATGTTAAAGACGAGCCAACCTTGAGGAATGTGACCGCCTGGAAAGAAACCTCAAAAATTATCCATAAGTATGCGCCGGACCTGGTACGAATCGACGCCCTGGAAACCACGCATCTGTTTGATGATATCGAAATAGCTGTACCAAAACTGGATTATCTTGCCGGATGGCTTGATACTTACCAGGAAGCTGCACGACAGGGTACAGAACTCTGGTTTTATACAGTAGGGATCTACCAGGCGAGGTCATATCCGAATAAAACGATAGATATGCCGCTTATCGATAACCGGATCCTTCATTGGCTCAATTATCGGTATGACCTGACAGGATTCCTGCACTGGGGCTGGAATCAATGGACGGATAATCCCTTTGAAGAAGTTGGTATGCACATAGGAGACGGTTGGCATGTGTATCCATCTGAAAAAGGAGTGATGAATTCTCTGAGATGGGAGCAGATGAGAAATGGAATACAGGATTATGAGTATTTCTGGCTCCTGGAAAACAGGATAAGAAATCTTAGAGATTCACTGGGTTCGAGGTTTCAGTGGATTGATCCGAAACAAAGGGGAAAAGAAATTGCAGGCATAGTCGTAAAAGACCTACTAAATCATTCGGATGATGCTTCTGTATTATATAAGGCACGGCAAGAGATTGTAAATGAACTTCTGGAGTTTGATACATCTCCGAAATTATATATTCAGACCAACCCAGCTGAAAATACATCATTTGTGAAAGAGAGATCCTATCTTATGGAGATATTTGGATGGACTGAGCAGGGAACGAAAATCCTGATTAATGGAGAAGAAGTTTTGCCGGATACTCATGGACAATTCCTTTGGAATTTGAAACTATCCCGGGAAGAAAACAAGGTAACTATACAAGCTACAAAAGGGGAGGTTGAAAAAACTGTTATTCGTGAATTTGAAGTTAAAAGATAGCCTCCATAAATTTGATATAAATAGATTTTAAACTAATAAAATAAGATAAATGATACAATTTCAACCCTTTATGATGGAACGGTTCATGTCAATACATGAGAAGGCCGTGGATTATAACCTGTCGGAGAGTGGAGTCCATCCCTTGCTACTGGAAGAGTTGCTGGCTTTTGATCCCGATTCCCACGATGCGTTAATGAGAACTGATCTTGACTATGCACATGCCAATGGGGACCCGCAACTCAGGGAAAATATAGCCAGAATATACAACGGGGCCACCAGAAACAATGTACTCGTTACGGTCGGGGCAATAGAGGCCAATTACATAGCTACCCAGTCATTGGTTGGACCCGGGGAGGAGATTGTGATCATGTTGCCGAATTATATGCAGATATGGGGTATTTCCAGGAACAGGAACTATAAGATTGAGACTTTTTCTTTGCTGGAGGAAAAGGAATGGGCACCCGACCTGAATAGGTTGGAGAATGTCGTATCCGAAAAAACCAAAATGATCGCCATTTGTAATCC
>CBDUBA010000103.1:0-15980 GCA_965365275.1 uncultured Cyclobacteriaceae bacterium
TCAGATTCTGAATCCAGATAAGTCCAGGTCCCATCGGCATAAAGTACCACTTCTTCGCCTGGTTCGGTAGCCGCTTTTCCTGGGCTATCTTCCATCCGTTCTCAAATTTCTGAAAAAATTGCCCAACAACAATCATGAAGAATTTCCTGATTTTCCTTGGTTTGCATTTTATCTTTTAATTCTACTCTACACTAAGCAGCTTCATCAGATAAGAAATTACGAAACATTTGATTTTTCAACCAAGGTATGTTCTTAGAGCTTTGCTCCGGAAATTCTGCCGGAGTCGTCGTGTAGCTTTCTCTTTAATCTGGCGAACTCGCTCTCTGGTAAGGTGAAATTTCTGTCCTATCTCTTCAAGGGTCATTGTATTCTCTCCATTTAATCCAA
Source organism: uncultured Cyclobacteriaceae bacterium (assembly GCA_965365275.1). Taxonomy (GTDB): domain Bacteria; phylum Bacteroidota; class Bacteroidia; order Cytophagales; family Cyclobacteriaceae; genus JAGTVG01. Next base: position 388 of record CBDUBA010000103.1, read on the forward strand.
AATATAATGAAATAACATCCGATTCCCGTGATGTGAGGGTGGCAAGAGCACGTTGAACCTCACCACATAAGGAATCATTCATCAATTCTGAGTCGGGTGCTTTATGATCGTTTTCCAGCACGTCCAGGAGGCTATTTTCTTCACCGTAAGCAAAAGGTGCATCTACTGAGACCTGTTTCCCTGAAATTTTCATATCGTGTAATACTTCATCAGAACCTACGTTAAGTACTTCCGCCAATTCTTCAGCTGTAGGATCACGCTGATATTTTTGTTCCAGGATTGAAAACGCCTTAAATATTTTATTGAGTGAACCAACACGATTCAGAGGAAGTCGGACAATCCGGGATTGTTCTGCCAATGCTTGCATGATGGATTGACGAATCCACCAAACCGCATACGAAATGAATTTAAATCCACGTGTTTCGTCAAACCTGGAAGCGGCTCTGATCAAACCCGTATTCCCTTCATTAATGAGATCACCAAGAGAAATGCCTTTATGCTGGTATTGTTTCGCAACCGAAACAACAAACCGCAGATTTGCTTTGGTCAATTTTTCAAGTGCCAATTGGTCACCTTCGCGAATTCTTTTTGCCAGTATCACTTCCTCGTTGGCCGATATCAATTCAACCTTGCCAATCTCCTGCAAATATTTGTCAAGGGATTGACTTTCTCGATTCGTGATCTGTCTTACAATTTTTAACTGTCTCATATATATTGGCCTCTTCCTTTTACTATCGACGATTATACTTGTTTTCGAAGAACGACGGTCCGCTTACAAATAAACTATTTAAGGAAAGAGTCCTTCAGAATTCAAATTAGCTATTGGCGAAATATCTATGAACATTATATAATTATACTTATTGTAAAACTGATCAATTCGTAGGTTAATATTATCTTAAACCAATAGGTCACTATTTTTATAATGAGATGTATTTGAATTTCTCTTGTCGCAAAGATTGATTATTGAGCTTCCCTTTTACCCATGCCTGATTATTACGGTATATTCAATATTTTTGGTGAGTATTATGGAAACGGGTTGATGTTTTTGTTCAGTCATCGTCGATTAAGGTAATCCTTTTGGACAAGATATGCAATAATTCAGGTGAAGAAGGAGAATGCTTTCCTTCGGCATACTTCATTATTTCTTCATGTTTACTGGCACAACCTATTACAATAGCCTAATTATTGTCAGACTATTGGTCTTCTGATTTAAACTATCTTGCTTGGTATAATTTTTTAAAAATTCATATTTTTACTTTTGTCATAATCTTCAATTCAATAACTAATTCAAGTTTATTGAAAATATACATCAAAAATATGGTTTGCATTCGATGCCAGATCGTAGTGAAGTCTGAATTGGAAAAGCTCGGTCTACCTTATAGAAATGTAAAAATTGGAGAGGCTGATGTTATTGGGAATATCTTGCCGGAACAATTAGAACAATTGGATGTCGCATTGAGAAAATCCGGGCTGCTTGTAATGGACAGTAAAAAAAGCGTACTTGTTGAAAAAATAAAGACGGCGATTATCGAATTGGTGCACTATTCGGAAGAGCAAATAAAGGTGAACCTTTCAGATTACTTGAGTGAAAAACTCAATTACGATTATACGTACCTTGCCAATCTTTTTTCAGAAGTGAAAGGAATCACCATTGAAAAGTTTTACCTGACCCATAAAATTGAAAAGGTTAAAGAACTGATTGTTTATGATGAGCTCAATCTTTCGGAAATAGCCTATAAAATGCATTACAGTAGTGTTGCACATCTTTCAAATCAGTTTAAGAAATATACAGGCCTCACACCAACCCATTTTAAAAAGCTTAAAAACAAACGCCGCGAAACACTCGAAGATGTGTGAATAATGTAAATATTCATAAGAATAGTGTAATACATTCCATAACCCAAATCCCGAAATTTACAGTGTTATTTTGATGCTGTAAATTCCATTCTACGAAATGGGGATAGTGCTTACATCGGATAACACATTAAAAGAAAAGAATAAAAATGAATGTTTTATTGGTTTATCCAAAATGCCCCGAATCTTTCTGGAGTTTTACACATGCCTTGAAATTTATTTCGAAAAAAGCCGCGGTTCCTCCACTCGGTTTAATTACGGTGTCGGCAATGCTACCGGATAAATGGCAGAAAAAGCTGGTGGATTTGAATATATTTCCACTTTGTTCAAATGATATTCAGTGGGCTGATTATGTTTTTATCAGCGCTATGTATATTCAAAAGGAATCGGTAAACCAGGTAATTGTTGAAAGTAAAAAATGGAACAAAAAAATAGTTGCAGGAGGTCCGCTTTTCACCCAGGAACATGCAAATTATCCGGATATAGATCATTTTATTCTAAATGAAGCTGAGATAACCATGCCCCTTTTTCTGGCTGATTTAAGTACTGGACAACCGCAACGGATTTATGCGACAGATGAATTTGCCGATCTGACTCAAACACCGGTTCCTGATTATCATTTATTATCAATGAAGGACTATGCTTCTATGAATTTGCAGGTTACTCGCGGATGTCCCTATTCATGCGATTTCTGTGAAATCACCTCCTTACTGGGGCACAAGGTAAGGATAAAGGGTACGGATCAAATTTTACAGGAACTTGAAACACTTTATGATCTTCACTGGCGTGGATCTGTATCAATTGTTGACGATAATTTTATTGGAAACAGAAAAAGATCTAAAACCAGTTTGCTGCCGGCAATGAGAAAATGGATGCAAGAACATAATAATCCATTTAAATTCAGTGCCCAGACTACTATTAATCTTGCCGATGACGAGAAACTAATGTCTATGCTGGTAGAAACTGGATTCAGCTCCACATTTATCGGCATTGAGACTCCTGACGAAATGTCTTTACAGTATTGCAATAAAGTACAAAACAAAAACCGTGATTTACTGGATAGTGTTAAAAAAATACAACAAGCCGGATTACAGGTCTCTGGAGGTTTTATTGTTGGTTTCGACAGCGATACACCATCGGTTTTTCAGCGCCAAATCGATTTTATTCAGCAGAGTGGAATTGTCTCGGCCATGGTTGGATTATTAAATGCACCCAAAAACACCAAACTTTACAATCAGTTAAAAGCGCAAAACAGGTTGACCACTGAAGCTACCGGGAACAATACCGATTCATCCATGAATTTTATTCCTAAAATGGGCCACAAGGAATTATTGGAAGGATATACACGGATAATTCATAATATTTATTCGGTAAAACCTTATTACAATAGGGTTAGACGGCTATTGTCGAACTACAACCGGCTCGCTAAAGGAAAAACCAAAATTAGATTCTCCTTGCTGATAGCATTTATAAAATCGATTTTTGTTATTGGTTTCCTTAACAAGGGGAGAACTGAATACTGGAAATTTATTATTTGGACCCTAGTCAACAAGCCACACCTGTTGGCTGATGCGATTACATATACCGTTTATGGCTATCATTTCAGAACCGTTTACGGGCTGCGCCATTTATCCTCTTAGATCTTTAAAATGTGGGAATGATGTAAGTAGTTCTTTTAATTGTGTAACACTTACGGGAATCATGTTGGGTACCTTTATGTAAATCAAATAAAAATCAATGGCTAATCCACTAATTGAACAATTAAACTTACCTCCCGGTCTTGAAAAAATACTCAGTTCCTGGAGGCTCATTGTTTCTGTGTTTCTTTTAATTATCATTTTATGGGCATCCATTTTTCAGATCAGCACAGAAGAAGTAGGCGTTATTACGCGATTTGGAAGGTATGTACGCCAGGTAGAACCGGGTTTGAACATGAAAATTCCATTTGCTGAAGTCGTTTTCAAAGTTCCGGTGGAACGGCAGCAGAAACTTGAGTTCGGGTTCCGGACTTCAAGAGCTGGCATCGATTCAGAATATAGTCATTCATCAACTACGCAGGATGAATCGTTGATGCTAACAGGGGATCTTAATCTTGCTGAAGTGGAATGGGTTGTTCAATACAGGGTTGACAATGCATATAATTACCTCTTTAAGGTCCGGAATCCGGAAAACACACTCCGTGATATCTCTGAAGCGGCCATGAGGCAAATCGTCGGTGACCGTACCGTGAATGAAGTTCTGACGGTAGGCCGAACGGAAATAGGAAGCGAACTGGAAGAACTGATCCAGACCATTTGCAGGGAATATTCAATGGGTATTAAAATAGAACAGGTAGTGCTTCAGGACATCAATCCGCCCGAACCGGTAAAAGCCGCTTTTAATGCTGTGAATGAAGCCCAGCAGGAAAAGGAAACGTTGATAAACCAGGCTAAATCGGAATATAATAAGGTAATACCCAAAGCAAGTGGCCAGGCCCTGGAAACCATTCAAAAGGCTGAAGGATACGCTACAGAGCGGGTAAACAATGCGAAAGGGGAGGCGGCCAGGTTCAGGGCCCTTTATAGTGAGTATGTTAAAGCCCCGGAAGTGACTAAAAGAAGGATATACCTTGAAACAATGTCGAATGTGATCCCCAAGATCGGGAACGTAGTCATTACCGACCAGGAAGGCAACAATGTTTTGCCTCTATTGCAGATGCAGATGAATGAAAAAAAAGAAAACAATGAAAACTAAATTAATATTACTGGCATTCACAGCCCTTATTGTCATTATTGGCTTGTCGGGAAGTGCATTTATAGTGCAGGAAAAAGACCAGGTGGTAATAACTCAATTCGGAAGGCCCATCGGTAAAGCCGTAACCGAACCTGGAATATACTTCAAGGTTCCTTTTATACAGGTTGCCAATTATTTCGAAAAACGTTATATGGAATGGAACGGAGACCCGAACCAGGTTCCAACCAAAGACAAGAAGTTCATTTATGTCGATACCTATGCGAGATGGCAGATCACTGACCCACTCCAATTCTTTAAACGACTTACAAACGAACGGGGAGCGCAATCGCGGATAGATGATATTCTCGACGGGGATACAAGAAATTTCATTGCCAATAATAATATCGAAGAAGCTGTAAGAACCAGTAACAGAACCCCTGTTTCATCGGATAGTGAAATCATAAGGGATTCCCTGACCGTTATTTATGTAGGCCGGGATAGGATCCAGAAGGAAATCCTTGCATCTGCTAATAAGCAAACAGCAGATCTCGGAATTGAGATACTTGATTTCCGGTTTAAACGCATCAATTATGTACAGGAAGTACAGGACCAGGTGTACGAGCGAATGAAAAGTGAACGTTTCCGTATCGCCGATAAATTCCGTTCTGAAGGTCAGGGAGAAGCTTCGCGTATTAATGGGGAAAAGGAAAGAGAACTTAAAAGCATACAATCCAACGCATTCAGGGAGGCTGAAGAGATAAAAGGCAAGGCGGATGCCGCGGCTGCATTGATATATGCCCAGGCGTATGATCAATCCAGTCAATCGAGGAATCTGTATAGCTTTCTAAAATCAATGGAGACATTTGAGAAAACCTTTGATAATAAAACATCCATTTTCATTTCTACAGACAGCGAATTGTATAAATATTTGAAGGAAATGGATTGACATATTTATATAATTTGAAATAATATAAAATTATATAAACAGGTAGGTAACAAAAGGGTACTTTGAATTATTCATCATTAGATTCAAGGATTTTTTAAAGTTCTTTTAATTCAAGTCTCATCTCGTCAAAAAATGGTGTTCTTTCTTCTTCGACACATTTTACTGCATATAGATACATTGCTGCACTCCAGGTTTGCCAGTCTTGTCCCATTGGTTTCCCATCCTGCGCTTTAATCCATTCATTAAATCCATAGCTCTGGCCACTAGAAACTGAAAGTTTGTTGAGCCGGGTAAGTGCTTCCAGTTTTTCAGTGGCGAGTTTATATCGTTTGGTGGCAACCAGTGCTGCTATATAAAATCCGCATATAAAGGGCCAGATTCCTCCATTATGGTAATTCCCTGGTTGATTATATTTTGAATATCTTTCTTGCCAGTCGGGATCCTCATGTTTAATAAACGGTAAAAAATTGGGGGGAAGATCACCTGTAAGTTCACTTCTTTTTCGCATCCCTGCACATTCCTCTTCAATCCAGGAAATCATTTCGCCGGCTCGCGAAGGTGAAGCAATTCCAGATAGCATGGCAAGACTGTTTCCCAGAAGATCAAAACGCTCGCTGCTAAAAATCTTGTAAGACCAAAGTGCATAGTATGGTTTGTGTTTTACCACAAGCCCTTCATGGGCATGTCGGTGAATGGTCCCTCCTGTAATGGTAAACCGGCGCATCGCATGGCGCATATTTTCTGCTGATTCATATTTGCCGAGCATTCTGAGATAACTGTAAACAAGCGTATTAACATAAAGGCCATATCCGATTACCCATTGTTCGTCTCGCCAGTCACTGGTAGGTTGTTGCGCTACCAAAAATCTGTCGGAAGGGCTCTGATAGCTCATCCAAACCAAAGATTTTTCAACCGCCTCATTAAGGAAATTAGCTTCACCTGTAACTTTTCTGAATATGCAGGTAGCCAGCAAAAACAGGGGAGTCGTATCACTGGCCCCGCGATCCTCGCTGTCGTGCACCAGAGAAGGAATATGGCCAAGGTCGGTTTGATTCTCTGCCAGTGTTTCCAGCACTTTCCGAGTACTGTCTAGAAGTTTTTGATTATCGGAAACAGCGATCCCCAGAATGGAAATCATTAAATCCCGAGTATAAGGTTCCGGATACCCCCAACCTGCAGTTCGGGGCAACCCGTGATATGGTCCATGGGTATTATGGATTAAAACTTCCATTGCAGCTTTCCTGGCCGCTACAATCTCTTTAGAAAATTCAATACGCATCCTGTTGATTTTAAATTTGTCGGATAAATATGGTCCGGATCTATTCTGCCTATCAGCTTATGTCTTCCAACATATAATTTAATTGATTCCCAGTTTATCATTGATAATCTGCACAAATCGTTTTGCTACCACGCGGTAGTCGAAATTCTCCAATACCCTTTCCCTGCCTGCTTTACCCATCTTTTCCCGTAATGCCGCATCTGTCATCAATTCCATCAGGTATTTTGCAATATCCTGGACATTTACCCGATAATCGACCGTACGTGGCTCTTTGAAAATTACCTTTTGCTGATCTTTAAATCCCGATTCTTCACCAAGTAAAACTTCATTTACAACAATTTTCCGGGCCACTTTTGCCAGAAGTGCCGTTTTGCGATGAATGAGAGTATCCAGCATCCCCATAGCTTTTATGCTGATAACGGGTTTTCCGCATGCCCCGGCTTCCACCTGGGGCATACCAAAACCTTCCAGCCGCGAAGGAGCTGCATATATATCGCAAGCCCCAAGCAGGTAGGGCATAAAATTCCTTGAAATTGTATTGGTGGCATAGGTTACATTTTTTTCGATACCCAGATGAAGCGCCATTTCCAGATCGGCCAGGTTTTGTATTTTGGTTCTTGGCTGCGGCCATACTTTGCATACATACTTCCAGTCGGGCGCTCTGGTATCTATAATAGCCAGCGCCTGCATCACCTCCTGGGCACCTTTTGACGCAGCGTCACCGCCAACGGTTAGGATCATTAACTGGTCAGGTGAAACCCCCAGCGCTTCCCGAACAGCCAAAATTTTTGGATCATCCTTTTTAAAAGGAATAAATGTATCCGTATTACATCCCACGGGCAAAACTTCGATTTTACTGCCTTCAATGCCATCGCGGACATACATTTCTTTAACCCAGTTTGAAGTTACCAGAATCACAGGTAGCGCATTTAACACTTCCTGGTAGTTGGCAATATAGCCATCGGCAACGCCTGTACACCATACCGCTGCGGATGTAGAACCAATTGTGGTGTGTGCCCCCAATATCCAACCCCAACCACAATGTCGGGCTCAAACCAGCGGTAGTACCATTCCTTTTCCTGCGCCGATTCGAAATGTACCGGGTGGGCATCAATGCCCATCTCAACCAGTCCTTTGTAAAGCAGGTCTCCCTGGGTGGCAAGTCCTCCCGGCGATGGAGGATAATCATATAGAATCAATACCTTCATCTGTAAATCCCTCCGTTATCTAGCCATTTTTTGGCGTTCAATGAATTTGTAAATTGCCAGAAAGCTTCTTCGCGGGGAGTTGTTTTGTGCTTCCCAACTGTTTTTTTCAAAACCATATATATCCCTGAGAATACTGTATTTTCTAAACCAGATTCGTTTCGTGAGCGTCCTGTAAATAGCTGCGTTTTTCATTGGCCGAGGATGGTATTTTTTATTTCCATCTTCGTAAGCAAAAGTCCGAAGCTCATCAGCTGATATTTTGCTGCTATTCCAAATATTGATAACTGCTCTGCTTACTTCTTCATGCCGCAAATGGCGGGTATATTCCCCGTTTGGATTATGGGAAATGATAAGATCGTAATGTTTTACGGGTAACAGATCCAGTATTGATTGTTCAACCTCTTCTTCATCGAGCGGATTTTGGTCCGGACCGTCATCCAGATTGCCCATATTCCCTTCCGATTTAAACACTTTTAATGCTTTTTTAAATTTTGATGCACGTTCGATATCATTTTTCCTGCTAACCGAAACAATAAAACAATTCCACGACGGATGGCTTAATATTGTTCCTCCAACCCACAATGTTTCATCATCAGGGTGGGCAACAATTACAGCTACGTTTTTCGCTTTTATTTCAACCATTATTTAACTTCTCAATTATTTTTTTGCGGGGTATTAAAAAATCTTTGACAAAAGCATCCTGCTGATTTTTCGTCAGGTTATCAATAGGTATAAATCAATTTTAACCTTTTCAAATTCGTTTTCTTGTAAAAAGGATTTGAAGCAGTATAATAAACATGGCTACTGGAAGTAAAATGTCAATATAACGAAATGAGTTAAATCCAAACGTTACAATGGCCCAAAGAAGTACGAGTAGCCCCGCGATGATGTAAAGTGTATTTTTCATCTCATTGTTTTTATTAACTCTGAATTAAAGGTCAATTTGTGAAATAAAATTACGCTAATCATGAGTGTGAAGTATTACATAATTCAAGATAAGAGTTACATGATTCACACATTTACAAATCGAGAAAACTAATGCTCATTTAAATAGAAACGGCAATCGTCTGGTTGCTTTTTTATGGAAGCCATTACATATATTGTTTATTTCTATCATTTCAGAACCGTTTACGGGCTGCGTCATTTATCCTCTTAGATCTTTAAAATGTGGGAATGATGTAAGTAATCCTTTTAATTGTGTAACACTTACGGGAATGATGTTGGGTACCTTTATGTAAATTAATATAGAGGAGAGCACATGCATACCACTGAAATTGAAAAATCGAAAGCACACATACTAATTGAAATAATTGAGTATGTGCCCAACTCGGTTGTAACTAAAACCATGATCCGGAAAACAACCGGGAACATAAGTGTTGTAGCCAGTGATACTGGGGAAGTTCTTGCTGAGAAAATCTCTCCGTTTGACACCTTTATACAGATTATTGAAGGCAAAGCTGAAGTAGTGATTGATGGAAAATCAAATATGATCCAGATTGGCCAGGCGATCATAATACCTGCCCATGCATCAAATTCAGTAAGGGCCAATGAAAGGTTTAAAATGATTTCGACAATTATTAAAAGCGGGTATGAAGAAAGCCTCATATAAAGAAAGAAGCGGAAGAATAAGCGATGAATCGAATCATGAAACTTTTCGTAAACATTTGAGAACCACCATTATTAGCCTGTTGGAAGTGTCTTTTGAAAAGTAAACAAAAATCTCATTGAAATCTGAAATAAAAACTGGTTTCATGGATATATCAAATTCTAATTAACAGTTCTAAACAAAATTAAGTCATGTCAAAAGAGAAAAAAATAAAAGGGAAAAACAGCAAAAAAGCACCGGTCAAAAACTTGAAAGAGAAGAGGGCCGCGAAGGCCGCCAAACGTAAAGAAAAAAGTAACGAAAGCAATTTTTAGCCTGGTTTAGCCAGTTGTTATAATTGTTAATTTTAACATTCAAAAAGGATTTTCCCCATTTTGAGTGTGGAGTTGTATACAATTAAATAAATACTATAAAGTATGAAGTTGGCTATAATTGGCACTTATCCACCCAGAGAATGTGGCATTGGCACTTTCACGAACAACTTGTTTAACTCTATTTTACGTATCAATGAAAGTGGGAAATCTGAGCATGAAGGTTTTGTTGTTGCATTAAATGACAATAACCTCACGTATGAATATCCTGAAGAAGTAAAACTGACCATCCGACAAGAGCAACAGGAAGATTATTTGCAAGCCGTTGAGTTTATTAATTTAAGTGGCGTTGATCTGTGTGTACTTGAGCATGAATTTGGCATATACGGTGGGAATAGTGGGGTTTATATCCTGCCATTGTTGCACAAACTGGAAGTGCCTGTTGTTGTAACACTGCATACTATACTAAAAACCCCATCCTATAACGAAAAGGCAATTTTAAGCGAAATATGTAAAATGGCTCATAAAATAGTAGTGATGAGTCATAAAGCCATTGAGTTCCTGATAAGTATTTATAAAGTTCCGGAAGATAAAATTGTTCTAATTGAACATGGTGTGCCTGACATTCATTTTAAACAAGCGACATCAAAAAAGGAATTCAAATTGGAGACGAAGAAAGTATTATTGACTTTTGGATTTATTGGACGCAATAAGGGAATCGAAACTGTGATAAAAGCATTGCCAAAGGTTGCAAAAAGACACCCGGAAGTTATTTATATCATTTTGGGCAAAACCCATCCCAATGTGCTACGGCATTCCGGTGAAGAGTACCGGATATTTTTATTACGTCTTGTCAAAAGCCTACATCTTGAAAACCATGTCGTATTTTTAAATGAGTTTATTGATGAGCAATATTTGTTTAAATATCTATGTGCTGCAGATATTTATATAACACCCTATTTAAATGAAGCCCAAATTACAAGTGGAACCCTTTCGTATGCCATTGGAGTTGGTTCTGCAGTTATTTCTACTCCGTATTGGCATGCTGAAGAATTATTATCAGAAGGAAGGGGAAGATTATTCGATTTTAATGATTCAGATGGTCTCACTTCCATATTAACTGAACTTTTGGATAACCCAACGGAGCTAAATAAACTTAAAACAAAAGCTTATGATTACGGTCGAAAAATTACCTGGCCGAAAATAGGCCAGAAGTATATTAAACTTATTATAAATATACTTAAGGAAGAGCCTGCTGTCATTGTAAAAAAAGAATCTGAACTGGACCTTCTAATTTTACCACCGTTTTCTCTAGCGCATATCAAACGTCTAACGGACGATACAGGCATCATTCAACATGCAAAATTTGGTATACCGAATTTAAAAGAAGGCTATTGTCTTGATGATAATGCCCGAGCTTTGCTTATGGTACTCATGGCATACCGACAAAAGAAAGACCTCAGTGCCCTTGAATTTTCACCCATCTATCTCAGTTATATTCATTATATGCAGAATGCGGATGGGACCTTCAGGAATTTTCTGAGTTTTAGCAGAAATTTTTTGGATGAAGTTGGCTCCGAAGATTCTTTTGGAAGAACTATCTGGGCATTGGGTTATTTGTTAGGGAATGCTCCAAATGATGCCTATTACCAAACCGGAAAATCAGTCTTTTTTAATGCAGCTCCCAATTTTGAAAAACTAAAGTCCATCAGGAGTATCGCCAATACCATGATAGGAATAAGCTATTATGTGAAAAGTAATCCATCGGACGATTCTATGACCGAGAGATTACGGAACATGGCCCAAAACTTAATTCAGCATTATTATGAAAACGAAACCCCTGATTGGAAATGGTTTGAATCTTTGCTAGCCTACGATAATGGTATTTTGCCACTGGCTCTTTTGCATACCGCAGAAATACTTAACGATGAAAAAATAACTAAAATAGCCATCAAATCGATGAACTTTCTTTCTAAACATACCCTTAAGGATAATTATCTGTCGATAATTGGAAATGAAAAATGGTATAAAAAGGGGGGAGACCGTTCTGTTTTTGCCCAACAACCCATCGATGCAATGGCGATGGTTTTAATGTATCATCAAGCCTTTCATGTTACCAGGGATAAAAAATACCTCAACAAACTTTACACATCGTTTTTATGGTTTCTGGGTGAAAATGACCTGAGAATGAGCCTGTATGATTTTGAGACAAAAGGATGTTGTGATGGTTTTGAGAGTTATGGTGTAAACCGTAATCAAGGTGCAGAAAGTTCATTAGCCTATTTAATTTCTTATTTAACGGTACTGCAAGCTTATGAAGAATTTCATGGGTTAGATTAAAAGCAACATGGTTACATCGGCAATGGTGGCAGACAGAAAATGCCAAAACGATCACTAAAGCATTTGCTGTGAATAAAAATAAAAGTGATGTTGATTAACAGATATCAAAACAATCCTATCTTAACAAAGGATGATGTGCCATATCCAGTCGCTACAGTACATAATGCTGGCGTTATAAAGCACGAAGGAAAGTATATAATGATATTTCGTTCACATAAACTGAACGGAAGAAGTATCCTTGGTAAGGCAGAGAGCAAGGATGGATACCATTTTAAAGTCCATGACAAACCATTCATGATTCCGGCTGCTACGGGGATCTTTAAAGAATATGAAGCCTTTGGACTAGAAGATCCAAGGATTGTTTTCATGAACGGTGAATACCTCATTACCTATAGTGCTTATTCCAGGCATGGTGTACGTATTGGACTGGCAAAAACAAAAGATTTCAAAACTGTTGAAAGGTTTTCACTTATTACCGAATCCGACTACCGCAATGTTGTCATTTTCCCGGAAAAGTTCCACGGTTTGTATGCAAGACTTGACCGCCCCCATTCTGATATCTCTCCCTGGTCCATCTGGATATCCTATTCTCCTGATCTAAAATATTGGGGCGAATCGAAACTAATAATGAATCCACTGCAATACCATTGGGATGAAATGAAAATAGGTCCCGGAGCACCCCCAATTAAAACATCCCGAGGTTGGATAAGCATATATCATGGCGTGTTTCCAACAATGGATGGGAGTGTTTATAGATTAGGAGTGGCATTGCACGATCTCACAGATCCTTCGAAAATTATCGCTGTTGGTGATGAGTGGATTTTGCAACCTGAAGAAATATATGAAATAACCGGTTATGTTCACAATGTGGTATTTACGTGTGGGGCAATCCATGAAGATGATGGAAGTGTAAAAATTTACTGGGGAGGAGCAGATACAGTAATGTGTGTAGGAACTGCAAGATTAGACGACCTCGTTGACCATTGCGTAAAAAATTCACGAAATCCCCTGTGAAGTGAAAATCGCTATATTATCTTCTATTGCCTGGAGAACACCTCCCCGAAAATATGGCCCTTGGGAACAAGTTGCTTCAAATATTGCTGAAGGTCTTGTTGAAGAAGGAATAGATGTGACTTTATTTGCCACGGGTGATTCCATTACCAGGGGCAAATTGGTTTCAGTTTGTGAGCGGCCCTATGCGGAAGATTCTGATGTGGATCCCAAAGTAGCAGAATGCCTGCACATTAGTTGTTTGATGGAGCAAGCCGACCGATTTGATTTAATTCACAACAATTATGATTTTCTACCACTAAGTTATTCTCGCCTGACCAAAACACCCATGGTGACTACAATCCATGGTTTTTCTTCATCAAAAATTCTTCCGGTCTATAAAAAATACAACAGCACGAGTTATTATGTTTCCATAAGTAATTCCGATCGCAGCCCAGAGCTCGATTACATAGCAACTGTTTACAATGGCATTAACAAAAATGAATTTATTTTCAGGTCTATATCAGAAGATTATCTGCTCTTTTTTGGCAGAATTCATCCGGAAAAGGGGGTTTATGAGTCCATACAAATTGCAAAGAAATCAAAAAAAAAGCTCATCATTTCCGGCTTAATTCAAGATCATCAATATTTTCATGATAAGGTAAAACCATATATAAATATCGATGATATTATTTATGTTGGTAACTCAGGACCGGCTGAACGTAATACCCTATTGGGAGGTGCGACAGCGCTTTTGCACCCTATTAGTTTTGAAGAACCATTTGGTCTTAGTGTGGCTGAAGCCATGCTTTGTGGAACGCCGGTAATTGCTTTCAACAGGGGATCGATGAAAGAAATAATTGTTGATGGGAAAACAGGATTTCTGGTAGATACAATCGATGAAGCTGTCGATATGATAAGTAATATTAAATCAATAAACAGGATATATTGCAGGGAATGGGCTAACTCAAAATTCAGCCGGCAAAAAATGATTGAAGGCTACCTGGCAGTTTATGAAGAGATTCTAACAGAATAACTAAATGAAAGTAAATAGTCCTGCTTTATAGAGGCTCTAATCTTAAATTTATTTTATCCTGTAAACTATCCTCGATTTACATTTACTGCATTTAATCCTTCTTCCTTTCTTCCAGGTTAAAGGTTACTTCATCATTCTTCTTGTTTCTTTCCTTTTATACACAGTAGAAGCAATAGCGTGATAACAATCTGGAAAATGTGTGAATCATGTAAGTTAATCCCATAATAGTGTAACGCTACACAGTGTGAATGTCTCTACCTTTATTTCATAGTTCTTATTAATATGGCAATCCAATTTAACATATTGGATATGAAAAAATAGAAGCTGAGACAGATAAAAAAATAGGATAGCGGGGAGGAACAAAAGAAGTGATATAAAAAAGAGACTGGATGATCAAAAAACGGCATCTAAAGATAAATGGAAAATATTTGATATTGAATTCAGTAGTGATATGGCCGAATTTGGTAGCACTAAATGATTATAAAGTAAAAACTTAAAATACCAACAAAATGAAAACACTAAGAATGATTAATCTGACGAAAAATGCCTTGATAGGTATTTTAGTTTTAGGAATGATGTATCCTGTCACTTCGTGTGCACAGAAATCCCAGAAAGTGGAGTTTATGACTTCCTCAGTGGTTCCGGGAGCAAAAGGTTATGTAAAGGTGAAACATGAAAAGGATAACAAGAACTATTCCATTAAGGTTGAAATAGCAGCTTTGGCAGATGTCGATAGACTGCAAACTTCAAGTGTATCCTATGTAGTCTGGATGGAAACTGACCAGGGAAATACAGAGAATTTAGGGCAGTTAAACAGCTCATCTGGATTCCTTTCGAAACAAATGAAAGCATCATTGGAAACGATATCCTCCTATAAGCCGTCCATAATATATGTGACAGCCGAAGAGAATACAAATGCTCAATATCCAGGTGGTGATAAAATTCTAACTACAGACAGATTTTAAAAATAATCACACGGATCAAATGGCAAACAATTATCAGAAAAAGCGAGTCCCTTGTTCACCACGTTAGTTCCATTCTTATGTAATTAAACATGAGTGTCAAGGGATATCTGCTTTACGTTGTTGCAATAATACTGCTCATAGCTTGTGGAAACGGATTTTTTGGTTACCAAACCGGAGGCATCATACACCTTCTTATTGTTATTACATTTGTTGCAGTACGACTGAGGCCGAGTTAAGGGCGAATATCCTTTTATAATTAGCATTTTAATAATAATCCTTTAGGTAAATAATTATGATTGAAAACAAGTATAAAGAAGGTGATGTTGTCTATTCAAAAATGGATCCA
>CBDUBA010000104.1:0-15916 GCA_965365275.1 uncultured Cyclobacteriaceae bacterium
AAGATGTGGCGCAAAAGTTAGAAAAATCGTATACTTGCAGGTTAATAATTTAAATTCAGTTTTCAGGTCCCCGTAAAGAAGTTAAAAAACGCTGAGAAAGATCAAAAAATTTGAATTTGAATAGACTTAAATAGATTTAAAAGCAATCTATCGACTGCTAAACGAGTAATTCCATTAGAACAAATATTTATGAATATTAAACAGCACACCATTAAGAAGCCGGTGACCATCGAGGGTGTTGGGCTTCATACGGGTGTAAATGCTAAAATGACCTTCCTTCCTGCAAAGCCAAATCATGGCATTAAATTTCAAAGGGTCGATATAGAAGGGAATCCAATTATAGAAGCTGATGTAGACAATGTAGTAGACCTGTCAAGAGGGACAACACTTGAAAAAGAAGGTGCAAAAGTCGCCACTGTTGAGCATACTATGGCAGCACTTGTGGGCATGCAGGTTGACAACGTGCTTATTCAACTGGATGGTCCTGAAATACCAATCATGGATGGCAGTTCTAAGATGTTTGTAGATGCCCTGGAAAGTGTAGGATTCGAGGAACAAAATGCATTGCGAAATTTCTTTGAAGTCAGGGAACCAATATTTTACAGAGATAGTGCGCACGATGTAGAAATAGCGGCTCTGCCTCTTGATGATTACCGGGTAACTGTAATGATCGATTACAATTCACCGGTTTTGGGCAGTCAGCATGCAAATATTACCGACCTTCATCAATTTTCAAAAGAAATTGCTTCATGCAGAACCTTCTGTTTTTTGCATGAACTAGAAATGTTATATAAAAATAACCTCATAAAAGGAGGCGATCTGAATAATGCCATTGTTGTCGTTGACCGGGTTGTCGAAGACAATGAACTGGATTATCTGGCTCAATTATTTAATAAACCCAAAGTAGAGGTTAAAAAGGAAGGGATCCTCAATAATGTCGAATTAAGATATCGAAATGAACCTGCAAGGCATAAACTGCTGGATGTAATGGGTGATCTTGCTTTAGCTGGTCGCCCGATCAAAGCTCAGATCCTTGCTGCACGACCAGGTCATGCTTCCAATGTGGCATTTGCCAGGAAGCTTAAGAAGGAAATGAGTGATCCGAAGTCAATAAATATCCCACCATATAATCCAAAATTACCGCCTGTAATGGACATCAATCAGATTAGGGAAACGCTCCCTCACAGAGCCCCCTTCTTACTGGTTGATAAGATCATACACCTAGATGAGACCACTGTCGCAGGGATAAAGAATGTGACCTATAACGAACCATTCTTTCAGGGGCATTTCCCTGGAAATCCGGTTATGCCGGGTGTATTGATTGTGGAAGCCCTGGCCCAGACCGGTGGGATCCTGGCCCTTAATGCCTTGGGAGATCCAAAGGACTATTGGACATATTTTATGAAAATTGAAGATTGCCGGTTCAGGAAGATGGTACTTCCCGGTGATCAGTTAATCTTGAAATGTGAATTACTGGAACCTATTAGAAGGGGAATTGCCCGAATGAAATCACAGGCATTTGTTGGCAATACCATAGTTACAGAATCAGTAATGTCAGCAAGTATTGTTAAGAAGAACAAATGAACCAGCCATTATCATACATACACCCAGAAGCGCAAATCGCTGATAATGTAGTAATTGAGCCATTTGCCTGTATTCATAAGAACGTGATCATCGAAGAGGGCACATGGATTGGCTCTCATGTTACAATTATGGAAGGTGCGAGGATCGGGAAAAATTGTAAAATATTCCCCGGGGCTACGATATCTTCTGTTCCTCAGGATCTTAAATTTGCCGGGGAAGATACAACCGTAGAGATAGGTGATAACACGGTAATACGCGAGTATGTAACCATAAACCGTGGAACAGTTGAACGATACAGGACCACCATTGGAAAAAATAGCTTATTGATGGCCTATGTTCATGTTGCCCATGATTGTATCATCGGAGATCAGTGCATTCTCGTCAATTGCGTGCAGATGGCAGGACATGTCCAGGTTGATGACTGGGCGATCATTGGAGGGTCAACATCAATACACCAATTTGTAAAAATAGGTTGCCATGTAATGATCGCAGGTGGGTCGCTGGTAAGAAAAGATGTGCCTCCCTACACCAAGGCGGCAAGAGAACCATTGTGTTATACCGGTATTAATTCAATTGGCTTGAGAAGAAGGGGTTTTACCAATGAGAAAATTAATGAGATCCAGGAAATATACAGACAGATATACCTTAAAGGGCTTAATAATTCAAAAGCACTGGATGTCCTGGAATTGGAGATGTCTCCATCTACTGAACGGGATGATATAATCAATTTCATCCGGAATTCAGACAGGGGCATTATGAAAGGATTCAATAACGTATGATCTCATGCAGATCCTCCTTGAAGGAGCCGGTAAAAAATATAATAAAGAGTGGATTTTTAAAGGTATAGATAAATCTATATCAACGGGCTTGCCTCTTGCCGTTATCGGTCCAAACGGATCGGGTAAATCAACTTTAATGCTGATCATTTCAGGATGGACATTACCCACAGCAGGTTCGGTATCTTATGTGCAGCAGGAAAATACGATACCTCCCGAAGAGTTTTATAAATCAATTGATTTTGTTGCCCCCTATACAGAACTGGTAGAAGAATTAACTCTGGAAGAATTTTTAAAGTTTCATTTCAGCTTTAAAACCTTGAAAGAAGGGATGAATATAAAAGATGTTATCATTAAAAGCAGGTTGGATGGGAATGAAGAGAAATTTGTCAAGCACTTTTCCTCGGGCATGAAGCAACGGCTGAAATTATCCCTGGGTATATATTCGTCGAGTCCAATATTACTCCTCGACGAACCAACAACAAACCTCGATAAGGAGAATAAAAAGTGGTATTATGAGGAGATAATGGGAATTTTGGAAAATAAGGCGGTGGTAATTGCTTCAAATACACCGGAAGAATATACCTTTGCAGAAGATTTTATTAAAATTGAGAATTATAAATAAATTGGGTTACAATTCGTTATAATTCTGGAATTAATTATATTAAGAGAACAATAGAATGGTTTAAACCAGATAAAATTTTGAACATGAAAAAGTTATTTTTATTCTTAAGTATGGGTCTGATTGCGGGATTTATGTTTCTGGCAAGTTGTGGTGATAAAAATGGAGAGGATCCATTAACACCTCAGCAGGAAAGGGCTCAAATCATGCGTGGCACCTGGACAATAGAAAGTGCTACTGTTCCACAGGGTGTCGATCCAACCGTTTTAAATGGCGCAACAATGACTTTCAATACGAGTGACGATTATAATCCCACCTCGTTCAGCTCGTCCGGTATGCCGGATTTCTTTAATGCACAAAGCAATGCATCCTGGAGTTTCAACAGTTCTTCCACTGATATAGTAGTATTTTCGAATGTTACACCTGTTTCTCAATTTAACATTAACAACATCACTGCTACATCCATGAGCATATCCTTTTCACATCCTGGTTTAACCGCCATGGCTGGAGGAAGGATTGCTGATCTTAGTGGAGCCTATACTGCGAATCTTACGAAATAGTATACAGATATTAGTAGTTAAGATCCCATGTCTGTTTGATAAAACCGGGCATGGGATTTTTTATTTCAGGTGCACAATGCTGATGCCGGATCCACCCCTTTCAACATCCTCATCATAAACGCCATCTATATAATCGATCTGGCTCAAATGAGCCCTGATAACATCTCTCAGTATCCCATCTCCTTTTCCATGAAGGATCCGGATCTCGTTCATACTTAAAAGCAGGGCCTCATCCAGGTAATGGTTAAGAATGGTTAGTGCTTCTTCAGCCCTTTTTCCCCTGAGATCTAGGGTGGTCTCGAAAAACTTTAGTTTCTCATTTAAATCTGAACTTATGATCTGTGAAGTACTTTTTGATCCCTTTCCCTGACGAACGGAGTATTCCTTCTTTGCGATTTTTTCCAGCCTGGATACTTTTATATTTGATTTCAGGTCACCTATTGCCACCTCAGCCGTGTTTCGTTTTATATTTAATACCTGGCCTGTACTGCCCTGGTCCACAATTCTTACAAAATCCCCTATTTCAATATCTCCCTCAATCACTTGTATGCGAGGTTTTTTGATTAATTCTTTCTCGATGGGTGGTTCCGAAGGTTTGATGCTTTCTTTAAATTCCTCCAGGTTTTTCCGGATTTTCCTTGTTTTTTCCTTATCTGCCTTTGCCTCTTTTATTAGTCTGATCGTTTTTTCTATTTCCTTATTTGCTTTTGATATGATATTATTGGCCTCTTGCTTCGCATCTTTAATGGCTTTATTTCGGTTTTTCTCCAGTTCCCCTTTTAATATGTCATACTCCTTAACAAGCTTGCTGTATTTACTTTCCTTTTCAGATAAGTTTCGTTTTTGCACTTCAAATTCTTTCTTTTCCTGTTCAAGCTCACCCAACAACCTTTCGAAATTAACATGTGAGGTACCAATGCCCTGTTTGGCATATTGAATAATCTCCTGCGGCAGGCCGATCTTACCTGCAATTTCCAATGCAAAAGAACTACCTGGTTTTCCGATCTGTAATTCAAAGAGTGGTTCCATTTTGGTGATATCAAACCGCATGGCACCGTTCACGACTCCATGAGTCTTTTCAGCGAATTTCTTCAGATTGGTATAGTGGGTTGTTATAATCCCGAATGACCTCTTTTTACTTAATTCCTTCAGAATAGCTTCTGCAATGGCCCCTCCGAATTGAGGTTCTGTCCCGGTCCCAAATTCATCTATCAGGAACAGT
Organism: uncultured Cyclobacteriaceae bacterium; assembly: GCA_965365275.1. Lineage (GTDB taxonomy): Bacteria > Bacteroidota > Bacteroidia > Cytophagales > Cyclobacteriaceae > JAGTVG01. The sequence continues at coordinate 4,765 of CBDUBA010000104.1, forward strand.
GTTTTTTTTGTGGCAAATTTCAGGAAACTATTCATATTCATCAGGTGGGAACTGTACGTACTCAAGTCATTTTCTAAAGATTGCTCATCACCAATATCAATGAATATCCTTTGAAAAATACCGGTTTTGGATCCTTCAAGCAAAGGGACGAGAAGGCCGCATTGTAACATAAATTGAATCAATCCTACCGTTTGAAGGCAAACTGATTTTCCTCCTGCATTTGGACCGGAAATTACTAATATTCTATTCTCATGACTTAATGTAATGTCCAGGGGGACAACTGGTTTTCCTGATAGCTGGTGTGTCATGTATAAAATAGGGTGCCGTGCCTGAAGCCACTCAATTTTAGCAGTATTCATCAATTCCGGCAATATCGCTTTTAATTCAATGGCATACAGAGCTTTCGCCTTAATAAAATCCATTAATCCAACAAACTCATAGCACTTACGTAAATTATCAACCTCGGGCCTGATCAAATCGGTGAGGGAAATAAGTATCCTTATAATTTCCCGCTTTTCCTTGTAATACAGATCCCGAATATCATTGTTCAATTCTACCAGCGAGGATGGTTCGATAAAGGCCGTTTGTCCGCTTGCTGATTCATCATGTATAAAGCCCCCTACAGTTCGTTTATATTCAGCGCGTACCGGAATAACAAGTCGTCCGTTCCTTATTGTGATATTTACCTCTTCGCTTGAATATCCATCCTTTATAAATTTTCTTAATATGCGTTCCAGTTTTCCACGAACCTTAAACTCAAGTTCCTGGATCTTACCTCTTATCTTAATTAATTCATCACTTGCAGAACTCCTGATCTTTCCGCTTTCATCGATGACTTTATTTATCGAGTATAATAACTGTGGATTCAGATAGACGCCGACGGTTAACAGCGTTAAATGCTCAAATTGATCATGATATTTTTTAAAGAATTTAAGAAGCTCCTCCGTTTTCGAAATAGTTAATTTCAATTCATGGAATTCTTCATCTGATAGGTATGCGTCAATCTTTGAAGCTTTTACAAGGTGTTTCCTGATGTTATAATATTCACCTCCCGGAAAGGGCAGACCTGATTGCAGAATTCTTACAAATTCATCTGTCTGGTTGAGCAATTTTCTTATCAGCTCAAAATCCGAACTGAATTTAATATTATCCACATAGGATTGACCATATTCGCCTGTACATTTCTTTCGGATCGCCTGTTTGATCTTATCAAAACCAATTTTTTCCTCTAAATTCGATGGATATAACATTCCGGTTCAGATCATTTTTTGTTTGATACTCTTTCTCTCAAGCTGAGACTGTCAACCACCGCAGTATAGATCTCTTCCATGGCAAACATATCATTGAGGTAATATTGATAGCTTTTAAAATACACTGAATCAGAAACATTGTGTTTTAAAAAAAGTTCCTTTTCTATTTCAGGAAAAAAAAGTTTAACCGAGTCATTGGGGAACCTGACTGTTGTAATTTTGGCCTCCATAATATGCAAATCAATAAGAAAAGAAACCATCTCTTGTTTCGACATGATTCCTTCAGGAGGTTTATCTTTGCGCACGCAACTGATTAAAACTGTAATCAGCAATAATAAAAAAGTTTTTTTCATAACCGAAAATTACTCAAATAAGTTCTAATTTTAAAGATAAAAAGTGCCTATGAAGGAGCTTCTTAAAAAGCTTCGTAAATATGAAATCACTGTAAGGAAGGCAATTAATTCTCATATGCAGGGAAATTTCCATTCTGTTTTTAAAGGAAGTGGCCTTGAGTTTGACGATGTTAGGTCCTATCAATACGGTGATGATGTTCGTTCGATTGACTGGCACGTATCAGCGAAAGGGCACGGAACTTACGTAAAAACGTTTAAGGAAGAGAAGGAACAGACAGTGTTTTTTGTCCTTGATGTAAGTGCTTCCCAGGAAATTGGGAATCCAGGGCGACAAAAGATACAGATAGCAAAGGAAATATGTGCTGTCTTAGCACTTTCAGCCTTGAAAGAGGACAGCCAGGTTGGATTGATATGTTTTTCTGATCAGAAGGAAAAATATGTTAAGCCAAATAAAGGAGTTAAACATGCTTATCGGATCTTCAGTGAGATCTTTAGTTTACAACCTGAATCCTTAAAAACAGATATAAGCCGGGCAATTTTATATACTTTAAACCGCCTTAAACGTAAAAGTATTGTGATTTTTATTTCTGATTTTATTGATGAGGGATTTGAAAAAAACATGAAAGCACTTGCCAGGAAACATGATCTGGTTACCATACATATTTCTGACAGAAGGGAGACTGACCTGCCAAAACTGGGTATTGTTCCATTATATGATAAAGAAAGCGGTAAAGTTCTTTGGATGAATACGTCATCGGGAAACTTCCGACAGGGACTGCATAATACATTTAGCGGCAACAAAATAGAACTGGAAAATCTGTGTCGTAAACAAAATGCGAATTATTTGTCTATTGACACCAATGAAGATTACGTGCCGAAATTGATAAAATTATTTAAGGTTAGGAATAAAGCGAAGCGATTTGTTTAGACTTACTGGCATAATATCGTTGTTTCTGGTTTTTAGTTTCTACGTAAGTGCGCAGGATGTTTCTATTAAAGGATTATTCCTGCAGGATACAATTAAAATCGGGGAAGAAGTTCCGTACAGCTTATCTGTTTTGTATCCCAGGACATTAAATATCATTTTTCCTGACTCAATACATGATTTTCAATCATTCGAATACCACAGCAGGGAATACTTTCAAACCATCTCTGACAGCAGCTTAAGCCTTGACAGTGTTATTTATTATTTATCGACTTTTGAAATTGATACTGTTCAATATCTTCAATTGCCAATATATATCCAGCAGGAGGAAGATTGTGTGGCTGTCTATACTTCACCCGACTCCATCAATCTTTATCATATCATCCGTCAGATGCCGGATTCAGTGAAGTTGAAAGAAAACACCTTGTTTTTTAAGATATCAGACCGGTTTAATTACCCGGTTTTCATGCTGGTTCTCGGATTTCTTTTGCTATTAACACTAGGAGGGCTTCTATTCTTTGGTAAAAGGCTATCCAGGTGGATCCGGATCCTCTTAATGAGAAGAAAACATAAGCGTTTTGTTAATAGGTTTTATCTTAAACTGGGCGCATTACGGGATAACAGGGCAGGCATTGATCCCGAGGAAATATTGGGAGATTGGAAAAAGTATATGGAGAAACTTGAGCGGGAACCTTATACCAAGCTAACTACCAAAGAATTAATTGGCCTGCATGCTGATCAGAGACTTAAGGATAATTTACGATCCATTGACCGGTATATTTATGGTAACATAAAGGAAAAACCACTTCATGAGCATTTTGAGAAGCTTCTTGAATATTCAATTGAGCGGTATGAAGTAAGACTTAAAGAAATAAGAGATGGATAGTCAGAGTTTATTTCCAGATGTATGGTATAGCCTTGATTGGTTCTATCCTGCCACATTCCAGAATTTCTCCTGGGAATATAAGCAAGTGCTTTGGGCTTTGTGGGCCATTCCTATCGTACTCTTAATAAAATATATTGTTCAGGCAAGATTGAAGCAAAAACTACTTATTGCATTACCAAAAAGTAGTTTGAAGTGGAAGCCGGCTAGTTTGCTTAGATTTATCCCCGATGTATTGATCTCACTGATCCTTGCCCTTATAATTGTCAGTATAGCACGGCCTCAGAAAACAAATGAGAAAGTTGAACAATGGACAGAGGGTATTGATATTATGCTGGTCATTGATATTTCTGAAAGTATGCAGATTGAAGATTTCAAACCAAACCGTCTGGAAGCTGCTAAAGAAACCGCTCTTAAATTTATTCAGGGAAGGTTCCAAGACAGGATCGGCATCGTTATTTTTTCAGGTGATGCTTATTCATTATCTCCCCTTACTCTAGATTATGACCTGTTAAAAGCACATATCGGCGAACTTGATTTTGATATGATAGAGAACCGGGGAACGGCTATTGGCAGCGCCCTGGCTGTAGGGACCAACAGGATGAGAGATTCTGAATCGAAATCCAAGGTCCTTATTTTATTGAGCGATGGAGATAATACTGCCGGAAACATTGATCCAATTACTGCAGCGGAACTTGCCAGGTCATTTAATATTAAAATATATACCATCGCTATAGGTAAAGAGGGCAGAGTGCCCTTCGGCAAGGACTTTTTTGGAAGAACACGATATGTAGAGAATACCCTTGATGAAACTAACCTCAGAAAGATTGCGGAATTAGGTGATGGAGAGTTCTACAGGGTATCAGATAATGAAGCATTGGAAAACGTGTTTGCCTTGATCGACCAATATGAAAAGGCAGAAATCAAAGAAACACGATTCAAGGATACCCAGGATTATTACATGATCTATCTTACCTGGGCCATTTTGTTATTAACAGCATGGATCGGGTTGAAATCTACCTTTATTGCTAATGTATTGCAGGATTAACACCTTGTTTGACAGCGCTATATCTAAGCATTATTCCCCTGTTGAAGATGAAGGTAATGCAGGATATTTTCTGGATTCACTCCATGTCAAATAGAACTGATTAGCTCTTTCATAAGTAATGTCATCTTTGGCTCAGCTTTTGCAGCTGCTTCGATAACTTCTTCTACGGTCACTTTTTTGATCTTTCCTTCCACACCTATGTCGGTTATAACAGAAATGGCAAAACAGGGGATGCCCATCTGTCGGGCAACAAGATTTTCTGGAATGGTTGACATGCCAACAGCATCTGCGCCAATTATGCTAAGATACTTGTATTCAGCAGGTGTTTCAAGGTTTGGGCCAGGCACAGCAGCATATACACCGGTATGTACTTTTATATTATTCTTCTTGGCTATCTTCAGTGCCCTATTGATCAGGTCTGCATCGTAAGCATCACTCATGTCCGGGAACCGTGGTCCTAATTCGTGAAAATTTTTTCCTCTGAGTGGATTATCGGGTAATAGACTAATATGATCCCTGAGTATCATAAGGTCACTGATTTCCTGGTCACTTCTTAATCCCCCGGAAGCATTTGATATGAAAAGTTTTTCGATCCCCAGGAATTTCATGACACGAACAGGGAAGGCAATCTGCTGCATGTCATATCCCTCATAATAGTGAAACCTACCCTGCATAACCACAACCCGTTTACCACCAAGTGTTCCAAAAATCAGTTTTCCTGAGTGACTCTCAACAGTTGAAACCGGGAAGTTTGGAATACTTTCGTAAGGTATGGTTTTACTGATCTCTATTTCATTTACCAGTGCCCCTAATCCCGTACCCAGTATAATGCCAACCTGGGGCTCATCACTCACTAAGTCTTTTATGTATTTTGTAGTTTCTTTGATTTTCTCCATCATAATGCTTCAAATTGATCTGATTATATGCGATAAATAAAAATATATCCCTGTATTTGTGTTGAATACAATATTAATAAACATTATATTTAGGGATATCCATTTTAATAATTATTTAGAATATTATTTATAACTTTAACTGTTAAATTCACATATATATTTTTCAGAGAATATGAAATTCATTGTTACATCATCAGCACTACTCAAGGAACTTCAGAATATTAATGGAGTGATCACAACCAACCCTGTAGTGCCAATACTTGAAAATTTTTTATTTGAAATAGAATCAGGTAAGTTAACTATCACAGCATCAGATCTGCAAACCTCAATGATCACTGAGATTGAAGTCGAAGCAAAAGAGACGGGGAGCATCGCAGTACCTGCTAAAATATTACTAGACACCCTTAAAAACCTTCCTGAACAACCCGTAACATTCTCTATTGATGAGGAGTCATTTAGTATAGAAATCAATTCTGATAATGGTCGATATAAGTTATCAGGTGAGAATGCTACTGATTTCCCCAAAGTACCTAATGTAAGTGATGGATTTTCAGTTGAAATGTCATCTGAAATGCTTTCGAAAGCTATATCTAATACTATTTTTGCAACCAGTAATGATGAATTACGACCTGCCATGACCGGTGTATATCTGAACATTGAAGAAGGCAATTCCACCTTTGTGGCAACGGATGGACACAGGTTGATCAAATATCAGAGAAGCGATATCACTTCAGATAATCAAAATGCTATAATTATACCGAGGAAGGCATTAAATCTATTGAAAAATGTTTTACCAGCTGAAAATTCAAGTGTTTCGGTAGAGTATAATTTATCAAACGCTTTTTTTGAATTCAGCCATGTCAGGATGATCTGCCGCCTGATAGATGAACGGTATCCAGATTATGAAAATGTTATCCCAGCTGATAATGATAACATAATGACGATCAATCGTACAGAATTTCTGAGTTCCCTGAAACGAATAGCAATTTATGCTAATAAAACAACAAACCAGGTTAAGCTTAAGATTACCGGTAGCGAACTCCAGATATCAGCCGAGGACCTTGATTTTTCCAATGAGGCTAATGAACGCTTGAGTTGTGAACATGATGGCGAAGATATTGTTATAGGTTTCAATGCCAGATTTCTAATCGAAATGCTTTCCAATATGGAAAGCCCCGAGGTATTTTTGAAGCTATCCGAATCTAATCGAGCAGGCTTGATCGTTCCGAAGGAACAAGGTGATGGAGAAGACCTTCTGATGCTCGTAATGCCTGTTATGCTGAATAATTATACCTGATAAATCCGTCAGTTTTCCAATCTTTCGATTTTTGCACCCAGTGCATTTAACCTTTTATCAATATACTGGTAACCCCTGTCTATCTGTTCTACATTAGATATTACACTGATACCTTCAGCTGAAAGTGCCGCAATCAATAAGGCGACGCCGGCACGAATATCAGGAGAACTCATTTGAATGCCTTTAAGGGTAAATTTTCTATCAAGTCCAATAACTGTGGCCCTATGCGGATCACACAATATTATCTGCGCACCCATATCAATCAGTTTGTCTACAAAAAAGAGTCTGCTTTCAAACATTTTCTGATGTATTAATACGGTTCCCTTTGCCTGTGTCGCTACCACCAGAGCTATGCTCAATAAATCAGGAGAGAAACCCGGCCATATAGCATCCGATATTGTCATAATTGAACCATCAATGAAGGTCTCTATTTCATAGTGATCATGTGCAGGAATTAGAAGGTCCTCCTCTGCAAATCTCATTTGTATCCCCAGACGATTGAAAACTTCCGGAATCAAACCAAGATATTCCCTTGAAACATTTTTTATTGTTATCTCTGACTGTGTCATTGCTGCCAGGCCTATAAAGCTTCCGATCTCAATCATGTCGGGATGAAGCGTATGAATTGTTCCATGGAGCGATCCGGCTCCATTAATCGTCAATAGGTTGCTTCCTATACCACTTATGTCAGCGCCCATAGAATTAAGCATCCGGCAAAGCTGCTGTACATAGGGTTCACAAGCGGCATTATAGATCACAGTCTTTCCCCGGGCCAGTGATGCAGCCATTAGTATGTTTGCGGTTCCTGTTACCGAGGCCTCATCAAGGAGCATACTGTTGCCTTTCAGATTTGTTGCATCAATGGTAAAATAATCCTGACTTTTGTCATAGTTGAATTTTGCTCCAAGTTTTTCAAAACCGAAAAAATGTGTATCTAACCTTCTTCTCCCGATTTTATCACCCCCTGGTTTGGGGATCTTGGCTTTTTTATACCGTGCAAGTAAAGGGCCCAGGATCATTATCGACCCTCGTAGTGAAGAAGCTTTCTTGCTATACCTTTCTGTCTCGAGGTAAGAGATATCCAGATCTGCAGCCTGGAAAATATAGGTATCAGGTTTGATTTTCTGTATTGATACCCCCAGATCTCTCAGGATATCAATTAAGGCATTAACATCCCTTATATCAGGTATATTCTGTATTTTAACAGGTTCAGAGGTAAGTAAGGTAGCACTTATTATCTGAAGCGCCTCGTTCTTTGCCCCCTGGGGAGTAATGTCTCCATGTAATACGTGCCCGCCTTCAATTTTAAAAGAAAGCATTAATTTCTTTTTCTTCTGGGTCTTTTGTTTCGTCCTCTATCCCTGTCGTTATTGTTTGAAAAGTTCTTGGGTTTTTCCCTGACCAGGTTATTGAAAAGGTTGTTTTCTTTTACCTTGTCGAGGTCAATATCCAGTTTCCCCCCTGATAATTCTTTAATATTATGAAGTATTACACCATCATCAAGATTATCCCGGTTCCAGATACTGGCAAAGCTTTTCATTAATCTTCCTATGTATATGACGGCTTCTTCCTGTTCTTTTGGATCTTCAATCGTCATAGCATGGTCGACCAATAATTGAATATTCAAGCCGTAATGCTTGTACATTATTTTTTTGTCTTTATAGCCTAACCTGTCTGGTTTCTTGTTAAGTATGTCGCGGCTGGGTTTAGGGAAGGGGCTATCAATATCCAGTTCAAAGTCAGACATTATAATGAGGTCGTCCCATAGTTTCTGAGTATCCTCGCTGCCTTCTTTTATGGAGGGATTAATTTGCTTCATCAAATCAACAAGAATTTTGGCACTGGAATTTCTCTTATCAGTATCCTCTATTGTCCTGAGGTAATCTACAAGCATCTGCACATTTCTCCCATATTCTTTCAAGATCAGGGGATCTCTTTGTGTATTATAATCATTCATTCCTATTTTTTTAGGTGAGCTATTTATTTACGAGGATTAATTACATATCCTGAGCTTTGCAAAAGTAAGCAATAATGTCTTCTCCCCAAAATTATCAAATTTAACTTTAGCCTTTTTACTGGCTCCATCCACATCCATCTCAATAACCTTCCCATAACCGAATTTTGGATGTTCAACTTTCATTCCTTTTTCAAGGTGAGATGTATCACTGGGTTGAAAGTTAGGGGAAGGGGTGTGTTTTTTAACAGGGACCTTGTTGACTACTTTCTTAAGATTGCTGGCATAGCTGTTGTTACCTCCTCTTGAAAAAGGAGATGAAACAATATTGTTTTCAATTTTAGGGAAAGCACTTCTGGTCATTTTAATAAATTGAGGATCTATATCATCTATAAACCTGCTGGGATCGCAACTTTTCAACCTCCCAAATCGATACCGGGTAATGGCGTATGACAGAACCAGTTTAATTCTGGCCCGGGTCATTGCCACATAGAACAACCTCCTTTCCTCTTCCAGATCAGCCCTGCTTGCAAGCATCATCTGTGACGGGAAAAGATCCTCTTCCATACCAACAATAAATACGTGATTAAATTCCAGTCCCTTGGCCATATGAATTGTCATCAGCGTTACCCTGTCCTGGTCTTCCTTATCATCTTCATCAAGGTTTGTAATCAAAGCTACTGATTGTAAAAAGGATGATAGACTTTTGTCCTCGTTTTCTTCATTATCGACAAACTCCTTAATAGCATTCAGTAATTCCTGTACGTTTTCATACCGGTTTAACCCCTCAATGGTTTTGTCTTCATATAAATCACGCAATAATCCTGATTCTTTAGCAATTAAATTAGAAGCTTCATAAGCATCTTTCTTTTGAATTTCAATTTCAAACCGTTTGATAAGGTTTGCAAATTCAAGAATATTGCCAACCGCGCGACCTGCTCCGAATTCATTGATATTGGAAATAACTTCCCATAAACTAAGCTGGTTCTCGCTAGCGTTTACAATGATCTTATTAATGGTACCAGGACCAATCCCCCTCTTTGGGAGATTGATGATTCGTTTAAGTGCTTCCTCGTCATTATGGTTAACAGAAAACCTCAGGTAACAAAGAAGGTCTTTGATTTCCCTGCGCTGATAAAATGAAAGACCACCAACAACTCTGTATTTGATGTTCATCCTGCGCAAAGCTTCTTCTATGGCACGGGATTGGCTATTTGTTCTGTAAAGAACGACAAAGTCTTCATTATGCAACCCATGATTGGCCTTGGCCTCGAAAATAGCAGAAGCAACCAGTTTCCCTTCTTCATTATCTGAATTGGCTTTGATCAATTCTATCAGCTCTCCTTCTGCATTGCTTGTCCATAGTTTTTTAGGTAACTGGGCCTTGTTTCTTTTAATAACCGTATTGGCGGCATTTACGATATTCTGTGTGGACCGGTAGTTTTGTTCCAGTTTATATACCTGAAGATCAGGATAGTCTTTTTCAAGGTTCAGAATATTATGAATCTCTGCCCCCCGAAAAGCGTAAATACTTTGTGCGTCGTCGCCTACCACGGCAATATTCTGCCTCACCGCTGATAATTTCTTTGTGATGATGTATTGTGCAATATTGGTGTCCTGAAACTCGTCAATCAGTACATAATGGAAAAATTGCTGATACTTATTCAATACATCCACATGGTCCCGGAAAAGAATATAGGTATTGAATAACAGATCATCAAAATCCATGGCAGAAGCTTTGAAACAACGCTCTACATATATCTGATAGATCCGTCCCAATTCAGGCTTCATGGCACTTACATCATCAGCCTTATATACCGGGTTGTTCTGATATTCCCTCCAGGATATTAACCTGTTTTTGGCACCGGATATCCTGTTATAGACAACATTCGGCTTATAAACCTTATCATCCAGGTTGAGTTCTTTTATTATAGTTTTTAACAGGGATTTTGAATCGTCGGTATCATAAATCGAAAAATTGCTCGGGAAACCAATTAAATGACCTTCTATTCTTAAAATTTTTGCGAAAACCGAATGAAAGGTGCCCATCCAGATGTTTTTTGCATCATTCCCGACTATATTTTCAATACGTTCCCGCATTTCACTGGCCGCCTTGTTTGTGAAGGTCAGTGCCAGAATATTGAATGGATCTACATGGTGTGATTTTATAAGATGTGCTATCCGGTACGTGAGAACCCTGGTTTTCCCGGAGCCAGCCCCGGCAATGATCAAGGAAGGCCCTTCAATATTAAGAACAGCCTTACGTTGAGCATCATTTAATTCATTTAAGTAATCTGGTGAACTGGTATGATTCATCTATGCAAATTAAGCGGATAATGATGTATTCAATGATAAAATGCCAAACAATTTTTTGAATCCGGGCCCTTGTCTTCTAAGAATGTCCTGACCACAGGTTCTTATCTTGTGACCTGGCAGACTATTATACTTAATCTTTTGGCAGGCTATTATACTTACTTTCCTGCCAGACTATTCTAGGCAAAGCCCTGGCAGATTGTTTAATACAAAGCCCTGGCAGATTGTTTAAT
>CBDUBA010000105.1:0-15098 GCA_965365275.1 uncultured Cyclobacteriaceae bacterium
ACACAAGGACAGAAAATAGTTTCTTTCAACAATTATCAGCCTTCCGCCGGCCGGTACACAATTGACCTCGACACGAATAATCTTTCAAATGGTCTGTACCTGGTCTCATTTTATGTTAAGGGTTTTCACAACATGCAAAAAATGATTATTTCAAGATAATTATTTTCAATTTCCTTCAGGAATCCTGAAACTACAGAAACTGGTTTGATTATTATTCAAAAAAATAAACCATCGAGTGTTGGGGATGATTTATCACAATCAAATCGGATCCTAGTAAATATCTGCTTTTTCTATTTCTAATTTTTCAACAATAATATCAAAAACATTCAGTTATACATTTAATAAATATATTAATAGAGGACCTCTATAACTACACCGATACTTATTTAATAATGTTCATTTAATTAACACTATTTATTAATAGATACTTTATATGTTTATAAATGAGTTAGTTGAGTAGTTGTAATAAAAATATGTGATCCTTTATTTTGGAGTTTATGAAAATTCCAGCTTAAAAAAAGGATTTATCCTTGCCGGCTTCATCGGCCATTTGATGGGCGATTTCTTTTCCCAGATAATTGTCGATAAGATAGTGCGCCAGATAGATCAGGGGAGTAACTGCAACAGCTACAACGAACTTATAAATGTAGTTCATAATGCCGACTGATATGATCTGTTCCATATTCCAGTTGCCGAATACATAAAAAGCGATACCAAGCACGACAAAGCTATCGATGAACTGTGATATCAGGGTAGATCCTGTTGCCCGAAGCCATATCATTTTTCTTCCCGTCAAACCTCTTAGACGCTGGAATATAAAAACATCCAGCAACTGAGCAATAAGAAAAGCTACGAGTGAACCAATTATAATACCCAATCCCTGCCTGAATATTTTTCTGAATGCAAAATCGATATCAAATGAATTACCAGCATCATCGACATTGTTCAGATCCAACCAGAAGGCAGCCGGAGAAAGATGGGTGACAAGGAAAATGACAATAAACATGTAGGCTATAAAGCCGGCCGTCAGGAAGCTGATCTTCTTAACACCCTCCTTGCCAAAATACTCATTGATCACATCGGTAGTCAGGAAAACCACCGGCCAGATAATAACCCCGGCTGTCAGATTAAAGCTCAGGGGATTTTCCTGAAGTATATTGAATTGAACCGGGTTGAATCCCAGCGTTTCTTCCAGTGAAAAGATCTTAACACCGATCATCTCGGCCATTATCGCATTTGTAAGAAATATCCCGCTCAGGATGATGAACAGGTTCGTTCTCTTATCTTTTATGATGATTTTTCGATCTTTCAAAATGAATAATTATTCACTTACATCCACAAAATTACCTTCGATGGCCAGATAAGATTCACGAAAAACGCTTCTTGCTTCCTCCAGCAAAGGTTCGAGTTCCCTGTACCGCACAGAATAATGACCAATAAGCAGCTTTTTTGCTTCAGCTTTTTTGGCAATCAAAGCTGCCTGTTCAGCCGTACTGTGGTAGGTGTTATCCGCTCTTTCTTCCATATCTTTTGTAAAAGTAGCTTCATGATACAGAAGGTCCACACCTTTTATAACAGGGATTATATTTTCATCGTATTTTGTGTCCGAACAATAAGCATAACTTCTGGAATGTTTGGGAGGCAGGGTCAGTTCATCATTTTTATAAAGTAACTTTCCTGTCTCGTCATAAATGTCTTCACCTTTTTTTAATTTCCCCAGGTTCGCTACACTGAAGTTCTCAGGTAATTTGGATTTATTGATACGTATTGGTTTTGGTTTTTCCCGGAAAAGGAAACCACTGCAATAGATCCTGTGGTTCAAAGGAAACTTTTCAACGGTCAGGTTCCTGTTTTCCAGGAGAAAATCATCTTCCATCTGATCGATAAAGGTGTAATTGATCTTAAAATTCAGGACGGTTTCAGAATGTTTAAGTTGCAGGTTGATGATCTCTTCCAGGGGGGCGGGGCAGAATATATCGAGATCATGCTTACGTCCAAACAGGTGCATGGTCGATATCAGTCCTATAAGTCCAAAATAATGGTCACCATGCAGATGGCTGATAAATATATGGCTTATTTTATTGATCTTAACCCTGGCTTTCGCCATGCGCAGTTGTGTCCCTTCCCCGCAATCGATCAGGAAATATGAGCTATTTACCTGCAGGACCTGGGCAGTCTGATTTCTATTAAATGCAGGCGCAGCAGAATTGGAGCCAAGTATTTTTAATCTGAAAGTCAATATATGCTTACCTTATCCCTTTATTCTTCTTCTTCTTTCTCTTCCAATGCAGACAGGATAGCTTCAATACCTTCAGCCACATTACCGGCGATGTTTAGCACTGAATCAAGCTGAGAAATCCTGATCAGTTTCAATACATGGTCATTGATATTCGCAATCACAAAGAAACCATCGGATTCGCTAAATACCCGGTTGCCGACAAGGATAGCACTAAGGCCGGAAGAATCAGTGTACTTGACCTCTCCGAGATCAAGGATTAGATTTTTAATCCCTTCAGCATTAATTGTTACCAGTTCAGATTTAAGATTAGGAGCAAGGACAGTGTCCAGTTTTTCTTCCTGAAGCTTTAATACTGTATATTGCTCCTGTTTATCAATAGTGTATTTCATAGGGGCCTGGGTTCTTAAGATTACGCCAATTTAAGGATATTTTCATAAATTCTATCCATAATATTTGAATAATCTGCCTTTTGGAATTTCTCGCCGGTAAAGTTCTCATATAATTCAATATACCTGTTCGATACGGAAGCCACTACCTCATCACTCATGACTGGCATTTTCTGACCTTCCAGGCCCTGGAAGCCATTGCTGATCAGCCATTGACGGACAAATTCCTTGGATAGCTGTTTTTGAGGTTCTCCTTTAGCCTGTCTTTCATCAAATCCATCTGCATAAAAATATCTTGATGAATCAGGCGTATGTATTTCATCGATCAGATAAATTTCCCCTTTAAAAATTCCGAATTCATATTTCGTATCCGCCAGGATCAATCCTTGTTTAAGAGCTGATTCAGTACCGTACTGGAATAGCTTCCTGGTATAATCCTCTAATTTGACATATATGCTTTCTTCAACCAGACCCTGTTTAATTATTTCCTCCCTGGATATATCTTCATCGTGGCCCTCCTTGGCTTTGGTCGTTGGGGTGATAATAGGTTCGGGCAACCGGTCATTTTCTTTAAGTCCATCAGGCATGGGTACACCACAAATACTTCTCTTACCATCCCGGTATTCCCTCCAGGCATGGCCCACGACATATCCCCTGATAACCATCTCAACTTCGAGGGCTTCGCATTTTTTTCCAACGGAAACATTCGGGTCCGGATTGCTTTCCAACCAGTTGGGAACGATGTCAGCTGTTTCTTTAAGAGCTTTTGCTGCAATTTGGTTCAATATCTGACCTTTATAGGGTATAGGTCTTGGTAGTATAATGTCAAAAGCCGAGATCCTGTCGGAAGCTACAATTACCAGTTTTTTATCAAAATGATACACATCCCGAACTTTACCACGGTAAAAATCAGTTTGACCTTCAAAATTAAAGTTGGTTTCTTTAAGTCCTTCTATCATTGTTTTAATTTTTTTTGTTTTGACTATTAAAATATGAATAAGTTTTTAAAAATTTTCCTCGCTGACTAACTTATTGTTCTCATAAATTTCCTTTTTCACAACATTCCCTTTATTATCAAAATAGATCCATTCACCAACCTTTCTGTTTGCCGCATATTTACCTTTGAATTCCAGGTTCCCATTCTCGTAATAGGAATTAATTTCCCCGTGTTTCTTATTGGATTTATAGATTGTGACCTCTTTCTGATTTCCATTGGGATAGTACTCTACTACTTTCCCAACAATATTATCATATACAAATGGTTCTTCTTTGATCAGTTTGCCTTTTTTATCGTAGTGAAGTCTTGGGCCATTCAATTTGCCTTTTGTATAGGATTCCACCAGGCTGTCCTTTTTATTATCATAATAATATTTCCATGAGTTTGATGGCAGGCCTTCGATCATATATTTCTCAGCTTTCAGGGCCTGGTTGAGATGATATTCCGTAATTTCCTGGTTTGCCCCTTCATCGGAAAATTTAATTCTTTTACTGACTGGTCCACTTTCATAATAATACAGGCTTTCTCCCACACGAACGCCTTCCTGATATTTGTTTGTTGACTGGATTTTTCCTGATTCATAATACGTTGTGGCAATACCGTCAATTTTACCATTGCTGTAGAATCCCTCCTTGATCAGGGCCCCGTTCTGACTATAGGATTTAAAATCTCCATCTTTTTCACCTTTTTTATTCCGGTAGACTGTGTTTATCTGCCCGTTAGGGTAATATGTTTTAAAATATCCATCAAGCATGCCTTCATCATACTGGGCTTCCGATTTGAGATTGCCATTTTCGTAGTATTCATTGTGGGTCCCTTGCTGTAGTCCATTCAGGTAGTGGATCTCTTCGCTAGTAGTGCCGGAAGGATAATATTTTTTGACTAATCCGTTCAATTCACCATTGATAAAATGACTTTCACTCATGATCTTGCCATTACCAAAGTACTGACTTACTTTTCCTGTGAGTGAATCATTCTTAAATTCTGCCGATTGCAGTAATCTGCCAGTTTCATCATAAACAAACATTTCACCGTTTTTCAGATCATCAGAAAAATTGATCTCTCTCTTTTTGCCACCTGAACGATAGAATTCAGTGAAAAGTCCGGATTTTTTCCCATGATCATAATGGCCGGTAAGCGCTGGATCCCCGGTCACATAATACATGTCATATTTCCCATCAATCAGGGAAGAATCATTGTTCAGAATGGTATACTTCTCCTTGACCTGGTCCACTGTATCATAATATATGACCACCTTCTGCTGTCCAAAGCAAAAATGTTGCAATGTGGATAATATGAATATGGTAAACAGGATTCGGACCATCAAAACCAATTTAGGTTCGAAATTAAATAAGGCAATTGAAAATCAGATGACTTTCGGTTTAATTTTAATTATAATTTCAATAATTTTCCAAAACAATGGCTGACGCACCACCGCCCCCATTACATATTCCAGCTACACCGATGTTTTTATTTGTTGCCTTCAGGGTATTTGCCAGGGTACCGGTAATCCTGGCTCCGGAACAACCTATAGGGTGACCGATAGATACCGCGCCTCCATGAACATTTACTTTTTCCGGATCCAGGTCAAGGAGCTTATTGTTGGCGAGAACAACTACTGAGAATGCTTCATTGATCTCATAGAAGTCAACCTTATCCTGACTGATCCCTGCATTTTGTAATGCTTTTGGAATAGCTATTGAAGGTGTTGTGGTGAACCAGATCGGCTCCTGTGCTGCATCTGCAAAACCCAGGATCCTGGCCAGCGGGGAGAGCTTATATTCTTCAACTGCTTTTTTACTTGCCAGCACAACAGCCGAGGCCCCGTCATTGATGGTGGAGGCATTGGCAGCAGTAACCGTTCCTTCCTTTGAAAAAACTGGCCTGAGTGTAGGTATTTTATCAAAATTCACGGATTTTATTTCTTCATCTTCATCCATGATGAGGGGATCACCTTTTCTTTGCGGAATTTCCATAGGTACGATCTCTTCTTTCAGGAACCCGTTTTCTGTTGCTTTTATGGCCTTTTTATAGGATTCAATCGCGAATTCATCCTGTTCTTCACGGGAAATCTTCATTTCACTGGCCGTATGGTCAGCACAGTTGCCCATGGCAAACTGATGATACGCCTCCCACAAGCCATCCTTCTGCAATCCGTCGATCAACTCAGCATTTCCATATTTATATCCAAATCTGGCTTTGGGGATATAATATGGAATGTTGGACATACTTTCCATACCACCTGCAATCACCAGATCATTCGTTCCAAGCATGATCGATTGAGCCCCAATCATGATGGATTTCATTCCTGAGGCACAAACCTTATTGATCAGTGTGCATGGGATAGTATAACCTATTCCAGCCTTGAGTGCTGTCTGCCGTGCCGGTGCCTGACCAAGGTTGGCAGGAATAACATTGCCAAGGAACACTTCCTGGATTTTTTCAGGACCGATGCCGGCTTTATTCAGTGCCCCTTTAATGGCATGGGCACCCAGATCTATGGCAGTAAAATTGGCCAGTGAGCCACCAAACCTTCCGATGGGTGTTCGTGCTGTAGAAACGATAAAAACTTCTTCCATGTTTATAGGGATTATTGTGTTTTCAAGTTACAGTTTTTCTGCAAGAGATGCTGGAAAAACACCATGAAATACAGGCAAGATAACTACCAATCCGGTTTGCTGTTGTCTTTTGGTTTTTTAGCCTTTTTCTTATTCTGCTGGATGTATTGTATTTCATTATTTCTCAGTGCTTCAAGGATCATTCTGGCCATTTCCTCGGAGATCTCCATTTCATCCTCGGTTTGCTGGGGCTGAGGCTGGGCTTGCTCATCCTCGTTCTCTTCCTCGGATTCCTGCTGTTCCTGCTGTTGCTGCTCCTGCTCTTCTTCTTGTTGCTGGTTCTGTTGATTCTGTTGTTGCTCTTCCTGTTCCTGGTCTTCCTGGTTCTGTTGATCTTCTTGTTGCTGCTGTTGTTCCTGTTCCTGATCCTGCTGTTGCTGATCTTGTTGATCTTTATTCTGCTGATCCTGGTTCTGGTTTTGTTGTTGCTGATTTTCCTGCATCAGCCTTTTCAATAATTCGTAATTATACCTTGAATCATTGTTTCCGGGATCAGCCCTGAGTGAATTCTTAAATTCGTTCAATGCTAAGTCGTATTTGCCCATATTACTAGCAATTATACCCAGCTGTTGATGAGCAATTGATTTAATGCTTTTATCACTGGATTCCGTTAATTTGGTGTAGTGAAATTGAGCGTTCGAAGTATCCAGTGCATTGAAGTAAGCATTGGAAAGGTTAAGGAGGATTTTGTCGTTATCCTCGCCAAGAGAGTCATATAATATACTATAATTTTTAATGGCTTCCTGGAAATTACCATCATTATAGGCTCTGGCAGCTTCATCCTTTACCCTGTTTATGGTCGCGATCTCATTGATATCGTCGTTAATAATGAATAACAATATGAATGCGATCAAATACTTCATACCTTAATGGGTTTAACACTGGTAATCAGGTCAAAGACAATGAGCAGAAAGGCAATGGCCAGAAAATAATAATATTTGTTTGCGGACACATCCATTACCCGGGCATCCCTCAGCTCGCCTTCGATCTGGTTTATTGTATTTATTAAACGAGTAAGATCATTCTGGGATTCATTGATCTCGTAATATTTACCTTCAGTTTTAATGGCAATTGATTTTAGGGTTTTTGAATTCAGTTTAGTAACCACTTCACGGCCTTCCCTGTCTGTTTTAAAACCAGCCCGGGTCTGAATCCGGCTACCCGTGGCTGTACCAACACCAAGGGTAAACAGTTTGATGTTTGAATTCTGGATATCCTGGACCACATTTTCTGTCTGGTCGCCAAAATCTTCCCCATCGCTGATTAGCAGGATGATCTTTGATTTTTGCTGCAGGGGATTATCATCGTCTTCCTGAAGTTTTTTGAGTGCCATTTCCAGGGGTGGTCCGAAGTCAGTGCCTGCGTTTGGGACAAGATTAGTGTTTAAAGTTTCAATAAAGAGGTTTAGAGCATTCTGATCGTAGGTGAGGGGGCATTGTACAAATGCTTCAGATGAGAAGATAATGATGCCAATTCGATCACTGTTAAAGGCATCGACCAGGTTCTTCAGTTCAAATTTGATCTTTTCAAGTCTGGTGGGCTGCACATCATTGGCATTCATCGATTCTGAAAGGTCGACGCAGATATACATATCCTTGCCAACAGATTTTACCTCCCGGGTATTTTCTCCAAAGCTTGGTCCGAGCAGTGCTACTATGAGGAGGATAAAATAAAGTGATCTGATGAGTACCTTATAGAAAACCTTATTATAGCTTGTTCTGAGGCTTTTTGCTATTCGGATGATTCGGTAGACATAGGCCAGGTACAGCCCTGTAAACATCAGGATCAGGATGATTTCCAGCGTACCTATGGATCTGAACCAGATCATTCTTTTACTTTATAATGTGTCCTATAACGGTTTTACTAATGGGCAAAGATAGAAAAGGAAATCATAATATTGACCTGTTGAAGGATCTGAATTGTTAATATATGTTAATTAAGCCAGATCCAGGATATCATTAATCAGTTAAATGTGTCATTTGTAGAAGATTAGAGCTGGGTTTTTAATTTAGAACCCAGGCTATCCGGAAAATAAAAATGGCCTGGATTATATTCACGTTAAACCGACCGGTTTGTCTAATTGTAATATTGTTCGATAATTCAATGGCATTTATTAGTTGAAGATCCCATCAGTTGTGATCTTTTATGGATATATGGCCGCATGTCCTTTCTAATCAGTTGATCACTGATTTATTATTTCCATTTTCTTGTTTTAGAATTCTCGATCTTATACTATATTTGCATTCCTTTTTCAAGGAAAAATTATTTCAGATCAAGCCCGGAGAGGTGGGTGAGTGGCTGAAACCAGCAGTTTGCTAAACTGCCGTACTCGTGAAGGGTACCGGGGGTTCGAATCCCCCTCTCTCCGCAAGACAAAACAGATCCCGCGAAAGCGGGATTTTTGCATTTCTGGGAAATGCAATCAAGCTTGCTTGATATTGTATTTTTAAGAAATACAAAAAACCCTTAGGGTCTGTTTTGTCTTGCTGGTTACCCTTTTAGGGATCATCGAAGATAATCCTTCCCAACAAGGATCGCGATCACGCGGCATCGGGAGAGCAATCCCGGCATATCATTTCCAAGTAATAATAGCGAAATGGCTTTGTTCTCTGGGTAAAATCATTCTATACAGACTGACCTCATCAAATATATCACTAAAATTTACATCGTTTTCTTTTGATTTTAAATTCATATCCCTAAATTCAATTCCATTTTTTTTTGGAAGGACGCTCAAAACCTCATAAAAAACGTAATCAACATGGATTATACAATTTTATTAATTGTCTGGGTATCCCTGTCGCTTATCGTAGCCTCCTACTCTAAGAATAAGATCCTGGGATATTGGGGTGGATTTTTTGTTTCTTTGTTTCTAAGTCCTGCACTGGGACTGATTTTTTCCCTGATGTCAAAAGATTGTAAATCATTCTTTTGCATGCGGTTTGGTAAAAGAATGAAAGCAATAAGGGTGGAGGAAAGAAAAGGTAACAAGGATGCAGCTTTAGAGAAAGTCATGGATATTGCGCACTGGCTGCAACGAATTATCCACAATTCAGAGAAGCCTGATCACTACGTGCTGTACAGAGAGCGAATCAAGGATAAGATCCTGGATTTGGGAGGTGAAGTACCAGAGGCCTGGAGAAATTCCTCAGATCGGTAACGTAAACACTTATCTGACCGGATCCGATTTAAAAACTTCCGCATTCACCGTTTCCTCTGCAAGTTTTCTATATTTTTCCGCTTCTTCGGGCATTCCCATTTTTGTGAGTAAGGTGTTCAGGTCTCTGTAATCTTCCTTGAAATAATAGGTTTGCTGTTCTTCAAGCCGATAGTATAGTTCTTTCGCTTCTTCCCAATCACCTCTTTTAACTGCCTTATTAATATGTTCCAGTTCCACAAAGTCATAATTCATGACAAAGGTATCACCGGGTTTCATATTGATAAATTCCGGGTAATTTACCACCCTGAAGGGTGATCTTGCCTTGTCCACGAGTACAGGAATAGATGCATTCCCGTCTTCATCAATATGGGTGAGAAACATATCGGTATGTGGGCCGAAGATCTTCGAAACAAATACTGTCCATTTTGAATTAGGTGACCAGGCATGCCAGGAGTTCATAGAATCGAAGTTAGCGGCGAGCTTTCTCGCTTTTCCCCCTTCTGCCGGGATGATCCACAATCTGCTATCGGGCATCAGCAGCATAAAATGCTCAGCCTGACAATAGATGATCCACTTTCCATCCGGCGAAATGGCCGGGAAATAATTGCTCATTCCATTATTGGAAGCCCCTTCAATAGGAACCGCTGTACCTCCTTCACCATTGTTGAAAGGTATTTTATAAAGATCAAATTTGACCGTTCGTTTCCTATCGACATATTCCTGAAGGATATCCTCATCCTGTATATCGATTTCATTGATCTGACTGCTGTCACGGGGTGCTGCTTTGGCTCTGCAGAAGATAATGCTTTCCCCATCCGGCGTCCAGATGGCGTTGGAATGTACGTATTCTTCCGAATTGGCACCTGGAAGTTCTTTCAATGTGTTGGTTTGGCGGTCATAAATGGCCAGGTGGCCGTTGACCGGGAAAAAGAGCTGGGAATACTTTATGTTCTCCGCCGGCGGCATTCTGAAATTCTTTATCACCACCCGGTCCTTTACCGTGGTTACCACGTATCGTCCGTCCGGGGATAATTTAGAAAACAGTCCAAAAGTCCTTCTGTTTTCCAGCCTGGACCAGGATGTATAATTGGATAAGTTGAAGGTCAGAGTATCTTTTATATCTGCCACGAAATAGCCTCCCTTATCTCTCAGACCTGCGTCGAGGTCAAGACCGATCTTATCCCCTCCGGCTGTGAGCGAATGACAATTTCCACAAACAGAGAAACCTTTCATAGCTACATGAGGCGGATTCTTGCTTCCAAAATCAACCAGCTTGAAACTCATGGAGTCCAATTTCTTTTCTGCCAGAAGAAATGGAATTGGCATCTGGCGGTATAATACCGGGGCGTTGACCGTATCGGTGCTGAGTTTGAATGATATTGCTGCCGGATTATTGCTGCCGGATCTTTTTACAGTAAAATATATATCATCGAATTCCGAAAGTTTTTTCAGATTATCCCATTTCGACTCTTCGGGTGACCACTCCAGTTGATCCGTAGTTTCAGAAATCACAAAGGATTCATCTTTATTAAAAAGAGATACTTCATAAGTAGTTTTTTCCCGGGATTCGTTGAACCATTGAAAAAGTGGTGCAGGGAACTCGGGCGGGAACAGGGCATCCTGAAATGGATGAACGATACTTATTCCTTCAGCAGGTCCTGTTTTACGGCTGCATAAGGTTGCCACAGCCGCCACATACAATAGGATTGCAATAACAAAAATCTTCTTATTCATAATCGCCTACAGTCTTTTTACAAAAATCCGGTTTTAAAGATATTCAAGAAAGCAGATTAAAACAAACATGAGGATTTTTGAATGTAAGGATGTCGGGTTTGAGATAGTTTAAAAGTCATATCCGAATCTGAGCCGCAAAATATTTTAGTTAAGAAATTATTACTATTCTGACTTAGTCAATATTATATCTTGCATATTTGCCTGGGCCCTGTATTGTACAAAATGCCCATTTTCATCAGTTCCCGGAATCAAGATCTGTGTGTCATCACCCTGACTAAATTGCACACCTTTCCAGGTGGAAGGAATGTAAGTTTTCAAAGTGAGCGGCAAATCATATAATGAAGGGTCAAGACTATGTTTTAATTGAACAGATATCCTGTTTTCACTATTTGAATATACAACTTCAGCATGCATCCTCTCCCGGATATATTTGGTAACATCCTTGAATGTGGCCACCCAGACCTTATCCTGGTTTGAGTGGATATATTGAAAATAGGTATCCAGGGTATCTCCTGGAATCGCTTCCCAGCCCACATCGTCTACGCCATGGAACACAAGCACCAGCCAGATGTTATTATGGGCATTACATGTATCGATCCAGGCTTTCATCTGTTCAAGTGAGGTATCCGATAAAGCCCCGCGTTGCCATTGAACATACTCTTTATCAAAAGAGCCCGGGTGTTCACGGCTACCCCGGTTCAGTTCTTCCAGAAAGGGTTCCGGCATTCTGTTTCGTGAAGCTTCATATCGTTCATACATATACTCCATTACCCGTTCATCTTCCGTTCCGTATGGACATTCCACGGAGAATGTATGTTCCGATCCCATATTACTTAATATATCCTCTTTACTCTTCTCGAGTTCATATAATAGGTTTGGTTCATCCATAACACTTAATCTGGGATGGGAGATGGTATGGCTGGCAAACTCATGTCCTTGAGAAGCATATTCGTTGATGTCATCCCAGGTCAGCTCACCGGGTTGTGGCTGATAGATGGTCTGAAGGGATTTGTCTGCTCTGACCAGTTCATACCCTTTTTCGATCTCCTGAATTGCTTCTTCCTTTCTCCCGGATTCCCAAAGGCTACCCGCCCGGGTATGATGTTCCCTGATCTCATTGTTTCCAAGCATGCGGATGGCTGAGGCTCTTTCAAACAGATTGTCTGCATTGGTGGGTATTGTTTCGGTTTCCCTGATTATCTGGTCTATCGGGCGTCCAATAAATTTCCTTAGATTTTGAGAACCGGAGATATTGCCAGTGTTGATGTAAAATGTTGCAGGTAGATTCAGGCGGTTCATTATGGGTAAAGCCACTTTGAACTGGTTTGCTGAACCATCGTCATAGGTAAGTGAAACAGCTGCTGTTTTACCGTCCTGCCATT
Source organism: uncultured Cyclobacteriaceae bacterium (assembly GCA_965365275.1). Classification (GTDB taxonomy): domain Bacteria; phylum Bacteroidota; class Bacteroidia; order Cytophagales; family Cyclobacteriaceae; genus JAGTVG01. The sequence continues at coordinate 12,514 of CBDUBA010000105.1, forward strand.
TCTCAATGGTGGTGGATCCGATTTGGTTTTCATGCGTATTGTTGCAGGATACAATAACAATAAGTACAATTATACAGGTCAGGATGTTCGTTATTCGTAAATTCATTTTCAAGGTTTTAAAAATCACAAAAAAAGAAGTTTGCATTTTGTAGTAAGAAATCTTTTTTAAATTTAAGTATATATGGCATTGTAAAATCATTTTTGTACGATTAAAATTTGAGATATGGTTAATTTTCAATGGAGATCAGATCAGTTTAATGAATCTATTAGATTTCTTAACAAGTTTTCAAACCTTAATAGAAGTCTATTTCAAAGGATCAATTTATTAGTAAAAATCTCATTAATAATTGTTCCATTCATTGTCCTGTCAGGTTGTTTTGGAGGGAAAGAAAGTCAGGACAGGAAAATGATTTTATCCTTTTACCTGGATGATACAAGCCCTGCCATAGCCAGTCCGCAAGCCCTGAAAACCTTTCTGGAATATTGCGAGGCAAATGGGGTAAAGGGAGAATCTACTGTTGTATTGGGATATGACGGAGAATCCATGGCTAATAATCCGGACTCGCTCGAACGCCGGTTTTTGGCGTATGCGGCCAGATCTTATGAATCAGGGATTGACACGCATATGGAGATCATGACCCATCATGAACTGTTTGATTTCGAAGCCGGGAAAATGAAAGACAAAGGGATACATGAGGGATTGTGGCTGCATGAACCGGCGGTTACCAAAGAAATTTATCATTCATATTTTAGCCATATCCTGGATCATGGAGATCAGGCGGGGATACGGTTTACAGGTTTCACATGGCCGGGATGCGGATGTGAAGCTTGTTCGACACGATATGGGGAATTACGTGAAGAAGGGCCTTTGAAATTCAATCCTGCAGTTTTCGATGCACTACTCGACCTGGTTAGAGCCAACAAGTTCAGAACCAGAGTGATCCCGATTTTTTACGAATCCAGTGAAACAGATTATGATATTCATCTGAAAGCCGAAGCAGGAGAATATGCCGTGTATGACCTGATGCCGAATGCAGAGGATAAGTTTGGGATCTGGGAGAATTCTATGGAATGGGTAGATCCTGATTATTATATTTCTGAAGACGGGAAGTCAGGCATTATCGTAAATCATTTAAAAGAAGAAGCACCTTACTGCATATGGTACATGCACTGGCAGGGTCTGAACCCGGAGAATGGGGTAGGATGGGAGGCTTTTAAAACAGTGGTTGAACGTATCCATCAGCACCTTGGCGACCGGATAGTCTGGATGCGGCCCAGTGATATCGTTCAAAATTACCATGATTCAGGAGGATGGTGAGGTTATTTTATTTTGATTAATCAGAAAAATAAGGGGACTTGATTTTGGAATAAAACCGGCTTTTAGAGAAATTTATTAATCCAGGGTTATAAGAACCTTTTTCATTTTTTAAATATGAATCCATACAGATCATTCATCCCTTGCATCTCGGCATTGATGCTATTTTTCATTACAAACAATGGGACTAGCCAGGAGATCACTTTAAGAACGCTTTTGGAAGAGATGTCTGACCGGCATCATCTAAGTTATTTCCCGGAATTAGAATATGAATTAAAGCAGTTCAGCAGCTATAACCGAAGATCTATAAGTCCTGATAGTTCGGGCTGGTTTGCCAATAATGACATGTCACATTTCTTGAGGGTAGAGAACACGAATGGCCGGAGGGAATTTGTTATGTTCGATGCTGAAGGGCCCGGTGCGATAGTACGATGGTGGATGACTTTTTATAAAGCTCAAAATGGTACCATCCGTATTTACCTGGATAATGATCCGGAACCACTTATCGAAGGTTCACCTAATGAGATCCTCAGTGGAGATTTACTTGCAAAATATCCATTTTCCGCATCGGTGCATGAAGGTGCGCCGCTTGGTGAGGAAGGCAGGGATTATGACCACAACTTCTACCTGCCTGTTCCTTATTCGGAACACGCTAAAATAACCTATGAATGTGATTCTCTTGTTTTGAAATACAACTATGGGCCGATCAGGGTAGAGGAGGGGTATTACTGGCCGGATGTGTTTTATAACATCAACTACCGGCAATATCCTGAGGGCACCCAGGTTAGGAGCCTTTCTAAAGAGGCATTATCAGAAACAAAATCCTTACTCGATACGGTAAAGGCCATGTTAAGGAAGGAACTCATAAAACCGGATAGCGTTTATAGTTTTTTGGAGACTCTTCAACCAGACGATACATTAATTATCGATTATTCCGGAACAGGAGCCACCATTGAGCGGCTTACGCTAAATATCCAGGCTAGGGATACGGAACAGGCACTCAGATCCCTGGTCCTGTCGGCTACGTTTGACGGTTTTCAAATGGTCTGGGTACCTGTTGGGGATTTTTTTGGAGTAGGATACCTGCCAGTAAGTCACAGGACATGGATCAACAGCAGCAGCAAGGATGGAGAAATGGAATCGCGATGGATAATGCCTTTTAAAGAAAAATTTCAGTTAATCTATGTCAATTTTGGAAAAGAGGAAGTCCAGATTGAGGGAAGTGTGGATTTGTCAAAATATGAATGGAAGTCAAACAGCTTATATTTCG
>CBDUBA010000106.1:0-15011 GCA_965365275.1 uncultured Cyclobacteriaceae bacterium
GATCATGGTATATTCATCTGGAATTAGTTTTAGGTGCTGTGCTTTTTGGTTTTTCATTTTCACTTATTGACATAATTACAGATAAAACTGCCATCCGAAGAAAATCATTCGGTGTGGTGATTCTTTTTAAAAGCTTATTGTACCTGGTGATGGCTGTTATAGTCATGTCCATGGTTTTCGGTATTTTCTATCTTTTCCGGCTAGGACCACTTAAAGATCCTGAAAATGCAATTTTTATTATTACTCCTAATTTTATTATCTCATGGATGGGATATTTCTTATTTACTGTATTGTTGCTGAATTTCATTGTTCAGATCAACCGGAAACTTGGACCCGGAAATTTAAAAAACCTGGTGCTGGGTAAATACCACCGGCCAAAAGACGAACACAGGATCTTCCTGTTTCTTGACCTTAAAGGATCAACCACGATCGCGGAAAATCTCGGACATAATACATACAGCAAACTCCTTAGGACTTGCTACCACGACCTGACAGATATTGTAATGCGCTACAATGCCGATATCTATCAGTATGTCGGGGATGAAGTGGTTTTAAGCTGGAAGATCAAAGATAAAGATCAAACCCTTAGGTCGGTAGGCATGTATTTCGCCTATAAAGAACGACTTGAGAACCGGAGGGAGTACTACCTGAAGAAATACAATACAGTTCCTGAATTCAAAGGGGGAATGGACCTGGGTGTGGTAACTGTTGCCGAGATCGGGGACATAAAACGGGAAATTGCCTATCATGGGGATGTGCTGAACACAGCAGCTAGGATCCAGGAACAGTGTAAGGTGCTTGACAAGGACCTGCTGGTTTCCGAACATGTGGAAGAAAAACTGATCAGATTGAATGAGTTCAGGAAGGAATTTGTAGGGGATTTTAATCTAAGGGGAAAAGAAAAACCCCTGAAGATCTACAGTCTGGATATGTCCTAAGTGATTTTAAGTAGAAATCCCTATCTTAGATCCAATATTTTTATTTTATTCATATGAAACTTTTTCGAATTACTCCTATCCTGGTTTCCCTGCTGTATTCTGCTTGTGCCCAGCCTTCATTCAATCAGATCGATCTTTCCGGTACCTGGAATTTCAAAATAGATTCACTGGATGAAGGGATAGACAACCAATGGTTCAATCAGACCTTCGAAGAAACCGTTTCCTTACCCGGATCCATGGCAGAAAATGGTAAGGGAAATGATATTTCAATAAATTCAAAATGGACTGGATCCATCATTGACAGATCGTGGTTCACTGAAGAGAAATATGCCAGGTACAGGGTGAAAGGAAATGTTAAGATCCCTTTCTGGCTGCAACCGGATAAACATTATATTGGAGCAGCCTGGTACCTAAAGGAGGTAGATATCCCTGCAGGTTGGGATGGAAAATATGTGGAACTAATGCTTGAGAGGCCCCATTGGGAAACACAACTTTGGGTAAATGGGGAAAAGATTGGGATGAAAAATACTTTGGGAACAGCCCATATCTATGATCTGACGGAATATGTAAAGCCAGGGAAATGCAAAATGGCAATCCGAGTAGATAACAGCATCGGGGATATCAATCCAGGGATCAACTCCCATAGTATATCCGAACATACCCAGTCAAACTGGAATGGAATCGCAGGTGAAATTTCATTGAAAATAAGGCCAAAGGTATTTATCCAAAGTGTTCAGGTCTTTCCGGATATAAAAAACAATAATGTGATTGTTCGGACGAGGATCAGGAATCTTACAGGCAATGCACAGAAAGGATCTATTACATTGCATCCATTGATTGTTGAAGGGGATGCCTTCCGTAGTTCATCTATTACAAAGGATATTAATATAGAAGGGGATCAAAACCTGGAATTCGAATACTCCATGGGGGATGGAAGTAAGTTATGGGACGAATATAATCCGAATGTATACACCATGGAGGTGATTCTTGTAAGCCCTCAGGGAACCGATATGAAGCAGGTCAATTTCGGAATGCGTGAATTCAAAGCAGAAGGAACACAATTTACCGTCAATGACAGGCCTGTCTTCTTGAGAGGCACTCTGGAATGTGCTATCTTTCCCAGAACAGGTTATCCCTCAACAGATGTTGGAGAATGGACCAGGATATTGAAAGTACTCAAGGCACATGGGCTGAACCATATGCGCTTCCATTCCTGGTGTCCCCCTGAAGCAGCATTTGCTGCTGCAGACTATCTGGGTGTCTACCTGCAGGTGGAATGTTCCAGCTGGGCAAACCAGGGTTCCTCTATTGGCGATGGAAAGCCCATCGATCAATGGTTGTATAAAGAAGCTGAACATATCATTGAAGCCTATGGCAACCACCCCTCCTTTTGTATGATGGCTTACGGCAATGAACCGGCCGGGAAAAACCAGGTGGAATTTCTGGCTGAATTCATTGATCATTTTAAAAAGAAGGATTCCAGGAGGGTATATACCGGAGCTGCAGGGTGGCCTTTTATTGAAAGTGTAGATTACTTCAATGCACCGGAGGCCAGGATACAGGCCTGGGGGCAGGAATTGAATAGTATCATCAACAAAGAACCGCCCAGGACGGATTTTGATTTTGAAGATATAATACAAAAAGTATCCATGCCTTACGTAAGTCATGAGATTGGACAATGGTGTGTCTATCCCAACTTCAAAGAGATTGAAAAATATGATGGCGTACTGAAAGCCCGAAATTTCGAAATTTTCAGGGAATCCCTTGAAGAAAATCACCTTGGACACCTTGCCGACAGATTTCTGCTGGCTTCAGGTAAGTTGCAGGCATTATGCTATAAAGCAGATATCGAAGCTGCTTTACGGACAAAAGATATGGCGGGATTCCAGTTGCTTGATCTTCACGATTTTCCGGGCCAGGGCACTGCCCTTGTAGGGGTACTTGATCCCTTCTGGGAAGAAAAAGGATATATAACACCTGAAGAATACAGGCGGTTTTGCAACCAGACTGTTCCCCTGGCCAGTTTAAAGAAGAGAGTATTTAAAAATGATGAAAACATTGAAGCGAATATTGAAGTTGCCCATTTCGGACCGGAACCACTATTAAATATGCAGCCTGAATGGGTATTGAGAACTATGGATAACGAAATAGTGGAAGAGGGTGTATTTCCGGAAATGGATATTCAGATTGGGAATGGGATCAAACTAGGAGATATTTCAGTCAGGGCTGATAAAATTGAAGGCCCAAAAAAACTGATTCTTGAGGTCCGGATCTCGACATATATTAACAGCTGGGACCTTTGGGTCTTACCAGGGATTGAAGTCATTCCTGATAAAGATAAGATCAGGATTGTTCGTGACTTTGATAAAAAAACCATCAAATTCCTTCAAGAAGGGGGCAAGGTTTTGTTTACACCTGCTATAGGCAGGATAACTGAAAAATACGGGCGTAATGTGGGCATCGGCTTCTCGAGTATCTTCTGGAATACAGCCTGGACGGGAAAGCAAAAACCGCATACTCTGGGTATCCTCTGCGATCCGGACCACCCCGCATTTACAAAGTTCCCAACTGAATACCACTCCAACTGGCAATGGTGGGACGCCATGAGTCATTCCAATGCCATCATCATGGACCATTTTTCACCGGAATTGAAACCCATTGTCCGGGTAATTGATGATTGGGTGACCAACAGGAGCCTGGGTCTTATTTTTGAGGTAAAGGTGGGTAAAGGCAAGCTGATCGTTTCGGGTATCGATCTGATGAAGGATAACAAGAACAGGCTTGAAGCCCGGCAAATGTTGTATAGTCTGTATAAATATATGGAAAGCGAGGTATTTGATCCTGAATATGAAATGGACATCAGTGTGATCCGGGAAATGTACAATGAAACTGATAAACGATGACACGGAAAACCAGAGCTCTTTCATTACTACTCATTACTCTATTTTCCTGTAATCAACCCATTAAGGATGCCATAAAAGTTACAATCGATGTTTCAGAAGTTAACGGAAAGATCCGTCCATTAAACGGGGGCAATCTTGGGCCTGTCTGTCATCGTATGATGCTTGACATGACTGAAGAATTCCTGGAATTGAACATTCCGGTGATCCGGACGCACGATGTACCGTGGTTCAGCATGCCTGCCGTGGATGTTCATACCATATTCGGAAACTTTGATCTTGATCCATCGGATCCGGAGAACTATGATTTCAGGCAAACGGACTATTATATCGCCTCGCTGGTTGGAACCGGGGCTGAGATCGTATACCGACTGGGTGAAAGCATTGAACATTCTGAAATTAAGTATAACGTTAATCCACCCACAGATAATGAGAAATGGGCAGAGATATGCTGTAATATCATCCGGCATTATAACCAGGGTTGGGCAAACGGATTTCAATACAATATCCGATACTGGGAGATCTGGAATGAACCGGATATCCGCCCTGCTTGCTGGACCGGTACAGATGAACAGTTCTTTGATCTCTACAATACGGTTGCAAAAAAAATAAAGAAAGAATTCCCGGAAATCAAAGTGGGTGGTCCAGCCATTGCCCATCCCGTAAACCTGAAGAATGATAAATGGATCCCGACAGATTTCACCAGGAAATTTCTTGAAAATTGTCGGAACCATACCGTCCCTCTCGATTTTTTTTCCTGGCATATGTATGGTGATGATCCCTATGCATCCGGTCAGAGACCTGGGCATATCAGAAAGATGCTTGATGAATTTGGCTTCACAAATACTGAAAGCCATATGAATGAATGGAACTATATTCCGGATAATAACTGGAATGCCTTAATGACAGATCAGGGCCAGGTTCGTGAGAGGGCATATAATAAACAGAGCGGTGAATGGGGCGCGGCTTTTACGGCTACTGTTCTTATGTTATTGCAGGACCAACCAATCGATGTGGCCAACTTGTATACGACTACGGCAGGTTTATTCGGAATATTTTCCGGATTTGGGGAACCTGGGAAAGTGTATTATGTCCTGAAAGCTTTCAATGAATTGATCAAAACACCGGAAAGAATAATGGTAGATTATGACATAAAGGATGATCTGGTATTCTGTGCAGGGAGGAGTATTGATAAGTCTGAAATTACGGTTATGGTAAGTAATTTCAGTGAGAAAACCAGGAATATCCTGTTGAACTTCAGCAATTATAATATTCTTCCATCCACAAAATACCAGGTATACGCTGTCGATAAATTACACAGCCATACAAAAAAGAAGGATGCCCGGGTTCATGGGAAAAATGAATTCTTTCTTAATGAGATCATGAAAGGGCCGTCCGTAATGCTTATTAAAATTACAAATGAGTAGTAATAATAAGGCCCATGAAAAGAAAATATTCGCGTAGAGAATTTGTAATTGATAATTCAAGGATTGGACTGGGGGCGATGATCCCGGCTGCTTTCAACGAAACTGAGAAAAACAAACAGAAAAAGAAAGCAGTCAAATCTTCAAAGATTGAGGATATAAAGAACGAGATCATCCTGCAGGGCAGGAGAAACAACCAGGCCTGGTTTGAACCAGCAACAGGAATTATTCCAGGTCATGCAAATGGTCTCCCGCAAGTATTTGTAAGGGCCACGCTACTTACCGGCGATGATATTGGACCGCAATTATACCTCAAGACGGATGACCTGGGAAGATCCTGGTCAAATCCGGTCTTATGCCAGAACTGGTATAAAGTACCGCTAAAAGATGATGTATACGAAGAACCCTGGTTCGGTTTTTTTTATCATACTCAGAGTAAAACTTTTCTGGCCCTGGGGGCAACGCATTTCGTTCGGGATGAAGGAAAATATAATGGAGGAATTCATAAAAATGAAAAGCATTTCAGGGCCCCCGGATTTAACAGAGGAATTGTCTATTCTTTATGGGACCCGGTCCGGTCAGATTTTACCCCTTGGAAGCGATTAAAACTACCAGAAGGAATTCATCTGGGGATCTACCAGAATGGCCAGTTTCATGAAAATGAGGATGGCTCCCTCCTTATCCCAGGTTATTATTATGGATCGGAGGAAGATGGAGAAGGGCAGAACCCATATTCCAGGATTGTGGTACTCAGGTGTCGTTTCAACGGCAAGGACCTTGCATATACTGAACACGGTAGCGTTCATACCATAGAGGAAGGCCGTGGACTGCATGAACCCTCTGTGGTTTATTTTAAAGGGAGGTACTATTTGACCATTCGTCATGATCTCAGGGCATACATAACGTCCAGTGATGATGGTTTGCATTACAACCATCTGAAAGTCTGGCATTTCGATGATGGAGAGGATCTGGGAAATTATAACACCCAGCAGAAATGGCTTAAACACCATGATACCTTGTATTTGATTTACAACCGGAAAAGTGACCTGAACAATGGAGTTTTCAGGAGCAGGGCTCCCCTGTATATCGCTGAAGTAGACACCAAAGAGCTCGTGGTAAGGAAAAACACTGAACAAATCGTCTTTCCCGAAAAGGGTGCCAGGATGGGTAATTTTAATGTGGTGGATGTACAGGATAATGAAGCCTGGGTGGTTACCGGGGAATGGCTACAGGGGAAATTCGAACATTCAAAAAAAGGACAACGATTCTGGATAGGCTGGGATGAAGTGAACTATTTACAATATATTGGGGACCTTCTGCTGGCCAGGATAACATTTAAATAATATTGATGATTAATTTATGACCATTGTTAAAATTCAATGACTATGATAGTTCTGTTACAATAAAAAATATAATCTTATGAAGGGATTAAGGATCAATAGAACACATGTAAGAATTTAATGTATTGGATATGTCCATACTAAAGATCTTCCTTTTCATACTGCTAGTATACATCCTTATTTGTGGGCTGGTCTATATGTTGCAGGAAAAACTCATATTCTTCCCGGAAAAGCTGAGAAAGGATTACCAATTCCAGTTTTACGGTGCTTTCGAAGATATGAACATCCCTATGACAGATGGGGTACTTCTGAACGGTGTTCTTTTCAAATCCGATTCTTCTAAGGGCCTGATATTTTATCTGCATGGGAATGCAGGCTCCCTGAGAGGATGGGGCGAAATTGCCGAACTGTATACCCGCCTGGACTATGACCTCTTCATGCCGGATTACAGGGGGTATGGGAAAAGTGAAGGCAGGATTAAGAACGAAAAACAGTTTTTTGAGGATATGCAAAAAGTGTATAATCATATGAAACAGTTTTATCCTGAAGAAAGGATCATCATAATAGGATATTCCATTGGTACAGGAGCGGCCACAAAATTAGCATCCGTAAATCACCCCCGTTTATTGATCCTTCAGGCACCCTTTTACAGTTTAAATGATCTGAAGAACCGATATTTTCCAATTATTCCCGGGTTTCTTCTGAAATACAAATTTGAAACGAACAAATACATCCGGGACTGCACAATGCCAATTGTCATCTTCCATGGGGATAAAGATGAAATTATCTATTACGGTTCCTCACTAAAGCTCAAAGAACTTTTAAAGGAATCGGATAAACTTATTACACTGCATGGCCAATATCATAACGGCATGAGTGTAAACATTCAATATCTCGAAGAAATGAATAAGATTCTCGCGGATTAACTTCCTTAATATTTATAAAATCAGCAAACCGGATTAGGACTGTATTTATACAGTTGAACAGGATACTTGCGCAACTCTGCAATTCTTATTTTTTAATTTTAGTGTAAGTATTGAATTTTATTATATCGTTGATCAAACACTAAAAAAATGGAAAATACTAAGTATAGTTTCTTGACTTTCACCTGGCGGATCACAGCAGCACATGTCATAACTTATTTTATTGCTGGAATACTTGCATTTAACCTGTTCAATTATGCCGAGGTATTTGCCGAAGGCGATATGGCCGTTTTAATGAAACCCGTTGATTCTCCCTGGGTGATGGCTGGAACGGCACTCAACATATTTCGCGGGATCCTATTCGGGATCGTATTATGGCCCTTCAGAACCGTGATCATTGAGTCAAGATATGGCTGGCTGTATCTTTTTGGATTGTTTCTCGGACTGGCCATTCTTGGCACTTCAGGTCCTGCGCCCGGTTCCTTTGAGGGAATAATCTATACGAACTTTCCTGTTCTCGATCAAATTATAGGACTCCGTGAAACAGTATTCCAGACTCTGGTGTTTTCACTGATCGTCTTTTTCTGGTATAAATATCCTAAAAAGATCTGGACAGCGCTTTCCATTATTATTATTGTACTCCTCCTGATGATGATCATCGCAGGATTGCTGGTAATGTATACCTAAGATTTCAGTATACTTCAGAAATATTTCCCCGAAATCTATTCATAGTATTCTGGATCGGTAAAATCATACAACGTAGAATTACCTGATTGTTTCACGGAATTCATATTTAGCTTTTTCCTGACGTAATCAGGGTCCAGATCAAATGCCTTGTTGTAGTCTTCAGCCGCTTTCTCGCACTCACCGTTTATCAGATAAGCTTTAGCACGATGCAAATAGGCATCCACTTCGTTCTGTTTTATTTCAATAGCCTCCGAGAAGGCCTGAATCGCGTGTTCAATTTCCAGTTCAGATAAGTGAGATTTACCCTTATTTATATGATCCCTATTGTTGTTCCCAAAAGTTTCCAGACTGAGTAAAGACAGTCCGATTAAGGCTATATATATTTTTATTTTACGCATAACAATAAATTTTGATGTTGTAACATTAATAACCTTTTTCCTGCCAAAATGTTTTGTAGAAAATTGTTAGAATCAACCCATACGGCATGTTTAATACCCTTAGATAAATGTCTCTTGGATCATTATTATCTGCTCTAAAATCGGTAAGATACAGGCAAAACTCTAATTACTTGATCCCGCGCTTTCAAATTACTGGTATAACCTGACCCAGTCCACGATCATATCGATCGGCAGTTCCTCCGGATTGGTAATCTTACCTGGCCAGCTTCCTTCCAGTTGCTGATCGAGAAACAGGTAAAAGGGTTGATCGAAAGGCCATTGGAAAGTCCCTGCCCCATTCAATTTGGGATATTCATAGGATGTAACACCATTAATAGCGTACACCAGCTTATCGGGATACCACGAAACACTGTAGACATTATAATCGTCCGGATTGATTGGAGCCTTAGCATATCTTTGGGGCTCCTGTTGCTTGTAAGTTATGGTCCAATGGTTATGCGTGGTCTGATAAGCCGAATCTTCATGATTCAATCGTTCCATGATGTCCATCTCACCATTGTGCTGATCGGGATAGATCTGTTTCTCCGACAGCATCCAGATTGCCGGCCATGCCCCATGTGCCGGTTCCAGTTTGGCCCTGATCTCTATCCGTCCATATTGAAATGCAAATTTATCCCAGGTATATATACCCCCCGTCAGGTAGGGTCTAGGATCTCCATTGATCGTATCCTCATTGACCATTCCTTTCAGGTAGATATTATCCTGGTCAAAAGTGACCACCCTGGGATCTGTGGCAGTAATATACCTGAAACACCCAAGGTGCTCCTGCCATCGTTCCACAGGTAATTTCCATTGTGGTGAAGTAAAAAGACCGATACGTGTCCATCGGGTAGTGTCCAGTGTGCCTGTATCGAATTCTTCCTCCCAGACAAGTTCCCACTCCGTATTCTCATTCCTTCTCTCCTCCTTTTGAACGAACATATATCCATCTACTATTTTATAGGGCCGGTTTATATTTGTACAGGATGATATAACCAGCAAGGTCAAAAATCCAGGGATTATAAAATTAAAATGCTTCATATTATTATAATTTAGTTTGCTCTTGATCTGTGTTTTTATTCATTATTTTCAAAAATCAGGCCTTTGAATATTAAAAAAAATCTAGGCGATTAAAAATCAATCTTTCAGATGCGCACAACTTCTTCTTTTTGGACTTTCTCTTCGTCCAGTACAATTCCGAATCCAGGCCGTTCCGGCAGGTCAAGATGACCCTTTAAAGGGATTAATGGGTACTTTTCAAAATGTATTTTGCTGGGCATCCAGTTCAGAAGGTACTCGCCTAAAGGGCAAGTCATCGGGGACTGGCTGGCTATTACATGCAATGCCGAATGTATATTATGACCATGAGGGATCACCCGGACATCAAACACACTGGCCAGATAACAGATCTTTACAAGTTCGCTCGTACCCCCGCACCATTCCGGATCAGCCTGTACATAATCCAGTGCCCCCCGTTTCAGAAATTCACCGACTTCCCAGCGCCCATAAAAATGTTCCCCGGTAGCGACAGGCACGGAAGTGCTCTTTCTGAGTTCTACAAAGCTGTCGATCTTTTCCGATACAAAAGCCTCTTCGATCCAATATGGCCTGTACTCCTCCACCATCTTACACCAGGTTTTAGCATAATCCAGGTCCCATCCATTAAATGCATCGAACATGATCTCATATTCTTCGCCAAGCGTTTCCCGTAAGGTTCTTACCAGTTCGACATTTTTTAATAATCCCCTGGATCCATCAGCCAATCCGTTAGCCATAAACCATTTCTGATACCTGAATCCTTTGTCTCTGAGCTCATTGCATTTGGGAGCCACATCCTCTGGCAATACAGAAAAACCAAGACAGCTGGCATACACCTCCACCTGATTCCTGGTGGGACCTCCCAGCAGAACATATACTGGTACATCAAAGTATTTCCCCTTGAGGTCCCATAGTGCATTATCCACTGCACTGATCGCCATCATATAATGTCCACCCCTCGAGTGTCGGTTCATACGGTACATTTTATCCCATAAAGTCTCTATGGCCAGGGGATCTTGGCCAATCAGAAAGCCTCGTAACTGTTTCAATACAACATAGGCGGCTTCCCAGTCCACCAAACCATAAAAACCCTCTACATCCTGGTTGGTGGTGATCCGGATATAATGATTAGAGATGCTCTGGGTTCTGGATTCCACTTTTTTCTTATCAGGATAGGGTGGGATTCTATGTTCCGGATACGCTGTCATCGGGGTGATCTGATTCTGGTATGGAAAATCAAATGATTCTTTTGTCCCGGATACTTTGATTATCTGAACGTCAGTGATTTTTATTGGTCCGTTTACCGGTTCTGAATAATGAGAAAATGAGAACAGCGGCAAGGTGCCTGCAAGACCGAGGTTCCCTAAAAAATTTCTTCTTTTCATTGGGAAAAGTAAATTGAATGGATATTAACGATTATCATTTATAGAAAATAAGATAGGAATAAATACCCAAAAAGCAAACGATCATGACCCACGATATGATTTCACCCCAGTACGGCAATGAAAAGTTGATGGATTATTTTCAAACATCTCATGATTGCTAGTGCTTTATATATTAAATTTGGGTATACTTGATACTTGGTCTTAATATTTAATACACCGAGATCAATTTCCCACAAAGATTTAAACAGAATTAAATGACAAGAATAATACTCCTGGCCGTATTCGTGGTTCAGAATTTGTATGTCTCTGCACAGAGTACTGATAGTCTTTGGACAATTTGGGATAATAGATCTCTAACGGATTCTGCCCGGATTGAGGCCCTATGTGAATTATCAGAAATCCTCTTCGAAACCAACCCTGATAGTGCAAATGTGCTGGCTGATACGATTATCAATATTTCAAATAGCCAGGATTTGATGAATCATTATGCACATGCACTAAAGATTAAGGGAGAATACTATCAGCATGTATATAAATTCGATACAGCTCTGGAATTTTTTAATTCCAGTTTGGAAATTATTAGAGCGAACGATCTTAAACCCGACTTGATTATTCTTTATGCAAAAATTGGCAGAAATTACTTTCAGCAACATGATTACCAGAATGCCCAAATATACTACGAAAGGTCGTTGAATGAGAGTGAACTAATCAGAGATACATTGGGAATTGCAAATGCAATCCAGGACATTGGGGTCAATTATTATTTTCAAGGAGATTATTTGAGATCCCTTGATTACTTTCTCAGGGCCATTGATTTATATAGAAAGATAAATAGTGAGGAAGACATTGCGGACATGCATCTTCGCTTAGGCGCAATATTTTATCACCAGGGTCATTATACCAAGGCTATTCAATATTTCAATAAGTATTTTGAGTATGATGTGGATTCCAGGAACATCAGAATACATGCTGAGATCTATACCAATTTAGGAGCTATATATTTTCAGCAGGCTGATTATGTGAAAGCCAAAGAATATTATGAAAAAGGATTGCGTATTGATGAGCAATTTGAGCAGCACCGGGGCATGGCAATTGGCTATTTCAATATCGGAGAATGTTATCTTGAAGAAAAGGATCTTTCAGTTGCAATGGAATACTTTCAAAAAAGCCTGAAGGTATGCCAGCAGTATTTTGAAAAAGATCTCATAGCAGACTGTTATCTTGCCATTGGCCTGATACATATGAAACGTAAAGAATATTCCGAGGCCCGGAGATTTTACCAGCAAAGCCTGGAGGCTGCCAACGAAATAGGTTATAATTCAATTTTAAGTTCCATATATACTTATCAGGGAAATCTTTTAAATATTTTATCAGATCATACCCAAGCACTGGAAAAGTGCAAACAGGGATATGAAGAATCGATCAAAACAGGTGATGTTCAGGAACAAATAAGTGCCTGTGAGTGCCTTTACTCGACTTACAAAGCACTTGGAGATGCAGGCAGTGCATTGGAGTATCATGAAACATTTCTTGCCTTGACCGATAGTCTTCATAATGAAGAAACAGTCAGGCAGCTTCAGCAAATGGAATTCAAACAGCAAATGCTTGCGGATAGCCTGAAAATGGAGGAGGAAAAATTCCAGGCGGCCCTAGCATCAGAACGGGAGATCAATAAGCAAAAAACCCGTAAAAATCTTTTTCTGACTGCCGGCATTGGAATTTTTATTTTATCCATTGGCTTGTATAGTCGATTGACTTACATCAGAAAGTCCCGGTCTATGATTCAAAAAGAAAAGGATCGGTCCGAAAACCTGCTATTAAATATTTTGCCTGGTGAAGTAGCTGAAGAACTGAAATTAAAGGGTGAATCAATTGCGCGGAACTTTGAGGATGTAACGGTACTTTTTACCGATTTCAAAGAATTCACCAGTATTGCTGAAAGCCTGAATGCCCAGGAATTGGTGGCAGAGATCAACACCTGCTTCAAGGCTTTTGATGATATAATCACTTTCCATGGGATTGAAAAGATAAAAACCATTGGTGATGCCTACATGGCGGCTGGTGGACTGCAGGCTACCAACACCTCAACAGCCAAAGATGTTGTGCTTGCAGGCCTAAAGATGCAATCCTTCATGGAAACCAGGAAAAAGGAACTGCAGAATATGGGCAAACCTTTCTTTGAAATGCGGGTAGGAATCCATACCGGGCAGGTAGTGGCCGGCATTGTTGGCGTTAAAAAATTTCAGTATGATATCTGGGGTGATACTGTAAATATTGCCAGCAGGATGGAAAGCAGTGGGAAAGTTGGGGAGGTTAACATTTCCGCATCTACCTATAACTATATTAAAGATGATCCCGATCTCAATTTTTTGAAGAGGGGCCGGATCAATGCGAAGAATAAGGGCATGCTGGAAATGTATTTTGTTTCCTTAAAAGATCAGCCATCAAAGGCATAATATTATATCGTATCTTACATCTCAGGCGGGATAAACCCAGGGGTCAGTTCCACAAGCTGTTTCGCAAAATGAAACATCTCTCTTTCACTCCAGTAAGGCCCTACAAGCTGGATACCCAGTGGTAGACCCTGGTTATTTAGACCTAATGGGATATTCATGCCAGGATGACCCGTACCATTGAAACAAGCCGTAAATGGCCATACATATTCCATATATGCCATTTCCTTTCCTTCCTCTTTGATCTTATCGCCCAGTTTGCAACGCTTGTAGGCTGGTCCGAAACCCATAGGGCAAAGCAGGAAATCATACGTTTCAAAGAAAGCTTCCCATTCGGTTATAATACGGGACCGAATGCCCATAGACTCAGAATAATTGATAAAACTCGGTTTGAATCCCTGTTTGAATTCCTTTCTGAATTTCTTAAAGCCTTTCATAAGAGAACGTTTGAGATCCCATTTGACCAGAGGCCGGATAAAGGCAGGCATTTCCTGCGTTAACAACTGAGGGAACATTCGCATCCAAAATGCAAGGGATCGTTCATGCAGGTTGTTCCCGGGACCTTTGTTGATCATTTCTGTCCCTTTCGACTCCATTTTCCGGACCAGGTTACCGATCGATTGTTTTACCTGATCACCTGTCGGGAAACCGGGCCATTCATCCACCCAGGCAATTTTATAATCCTTTAATGCCCGGCCGGATGGTTTTCCATAATCGATCCTGGGCACCCTTCTTTCCCGTATATCCGGACCGGAAAGCACATCCCACAGTAGTTCAAGGTCATCCAGGTCCCGTGCCATCGGACCTGCCTGGGCCATATGAAATACGAATCCTTTGGCTCCTTTCGGCATGGGCGCCAGACCATGACCAGGTAGGGCATCATCCGTGGGTTTCAGGCCATAGAGACCACAGAAATTGCTGGGATTCCTCACTGAACCGCCAAAATCACCTCCCAGCTCAATGGGGACCATCCCTGATGCCAGCGCGGCCGAAGATCCGCCACTACTACCACCCGGTGTTCTTTCCAGGTCATACGGGTTTTTCCCTTCAGGATAAATATCACCCCAAACCTGAAAATCAAGCAGGTTTTTTGGTATGTTGGTTTTTCCCAGTATGACTGCCCCTGATTTCCGGATACGCTCGACTACAATGGCATCTTCCGGAGCCACAAAATCCTTAAACATTTTTACATTGATTGTGCTTTTTAATCCCTTCATCCAGAATTGTTCTTTTACTGTCATGGGCACACCGTGCAATGGACCCCGAAAGTTCTCATTTTTAGCTTCTTCATCGCACAACCTGGCTTCCTTCAAAGCTTCTTCGAAGGTTTCAATTACGACCGCATTGAGTTGGCCATTATATGCCTTAATGCGGTCAATGTGCTCCTTGACGATGGCTTCAGAAGTTGCCTCTCCATCCCGTATCAAAGTCGCCAGTTCAATGGCAGATTTATAGATATATTTTCCCATGAGTATTGCTTGTTCTT
>CBDUBA010000107.1:0-14909 GCA_965365275.1 uncultured Cyclobacteriaceae bacterium
AGTCAGCCAGGGTTGAAGATTTTAACTGTAATGCCCACCAAGAATTAGGAATTTTTCAAATATTAAAGCCTATGGGTGTAAGAATTGCAAATTATTGTATTTATTACTGGCATGATTTACGAATTTTTTTAATTTAAATATTGTTATATAAGTAGGACCTTAACGTAAAGATCATGAATACGAAAGCATTTATTATCGAATTCAGTGTGGTCTTTATGATCACATTTATAATAGCTTCCATTGTTTCTCTCGGTTGGAACTATTTCTATGAAGGTATAGCAGAATGCAACTGGGCAACTGCTTTTCAATTTGCTTTGATTTTTGGGATATTATGCCCTATGATCGATATGATGAGATCGAATAGATGAAATATTGTGAAGGTGATTATTTATTATTCCATTGCGCGGCCACGTATTTTTTAATCCGCGAAACCGGTTTCTGATTATCCAAATCAATTTTTAATTGTTGAGAAATAAACTATACCGACAAATCCTTTAACCTTGTCTAAAGGAGTATCGTACTTAGAATAAGTGATTGACTTTTTAGATTATCATAAGTCCTATGGCAGGCATGATGTGCTGTCGATTCCTGAACTATCTATTCCTGATGGGATGCATTGGATAAAGGGCCAGAATGGTTCAGGAAAATCTACATTACTCAAATCCATCGCCGGAATTATACCTTTCAAGGGAGATGTTTTAGTTAATGGGGAAAGTCTGAAGCAAAATCCAGTCAATGCCAGGCGTATAGTTACTTATAGTGAGGCTGAACCAGTGTATCCTGTTTTTCTAACGGCCTCTGATATCATGAATTTTGTTGCCCACTCAAGGAGATATAGCAAGGTTAAAGTAAACAAACTAATGGACTATTTCGGAGTTGGTTCTTTTAAGAATCAAGTGATAGGTGGATATTCTGCAGGCATGCTGAAGAAACTTTCTTTGTGCATTGCCTTTTGTGGCGAAATACCCTGGATTTTACTTGATGAGCCTTTTGCTTTTATAGACAGGGAAACTGAAGAAAACCTTATAAAATTCATTGAACAAAAAGTAAAGCAGGGGGTAAATTTCATCATTACCTCCCATCATGAACTGGACCGGGAAGATCTTGTTTTTAATGCAATTTATGTGATCAGAAATCATAAGCTACAGATTGAAAAATGAGCAGGTTTCTTTTACAATCGTGGGTTTATCCCTTCTATAAGACATATTCCGGGTTTTTGTTTGTTGTGTTTCTGCTGGCTGCAGGTCTGCTCAAAGGAGAGGAGCATGTAGCTATTGCCAGGTTCTTCACAAGCAATGCACTAAATCTAATATATCCGTATTTGGCCCTTCTTTCCTATGAAGTTTTGACATTCCGGTTCAGCATTCATTGGGTATCTCATCACCGGAATCGGATCTTACAGGATTTATTGTTTGTTGGAATAAAACAACGACTGGGATATCTTTTAATGGTTATCTTATACCTGCTCGTTCCTGTAATTTTATATTCCTTATTCCTGTTATCCATTGCCCTGTTCAATGGAAATCTTAATGTTGGACTGATTATTATCTTCTTCACCTCCACAAGAATTCTTATATATGCACTCATTATAAATCGATTTATAATACATCCTTTAGAAAAAAGGTATCTGCAGTGGATTCGATTCAATCTTCCCGAATATTTTAATTTTCCACTTATCCTGTTTTCTTTACGCCATTTTTTTTCAAGGAAATTCCTAAGTCTCCTGCTCAGTAAATTATTATCCATTGGACTATTGCTGATATTTATATTACTAATTGAAACAATAGAAAATTATGACCGTTTTGTTGCCGTAATATTACCACTCACCTTTATATCAAATGCTTTTATTGCCTATGGATTATTCACGTTTTTAAATATCGAACTCAACGTATTCAGAAATTTACCCCTACGCCCTGTTATTGTCCTGTTTCAGGTTTTTACCGTTCTGATCATTCTATGTTTACCTGAGATAATAATTATTTACAGAAATTTCTTTGATGTAATCGCTATCGGTACCCTTAGCATTAATGTAATAAATGCATTATCGATTTTACTATTTTTATATGCTTCTCTGGTATATTTTAGTTTTGATTTAGAGAAATATATTATTCGATTATTCTGGGGTAGTATTGCCCTCACTTTGATTCTTCTGTTTGATTTTCCATCTTCTCTTATGTGTTTTATATTTTGTGTCTCATCAATTTATTTATATATAAGGGGATATTATACCTTTGAGACTGTTTATGGCCAGAAAGAATA
This sequence comes from uncultured Cyclobacteriaceae bacterium, assembly GCA_965365275.1. Classification (GTDB taxonomy): domain Bacteria; phylum Bacteroidota; class Bacteroidia; order Cytophagales; family Cyclobacteriaceae; genus JAGTVG01. Next base: position 2,260 of record CBDUBA010000107.1, read on the forward strand.
ATTTATATGCAAGCTACAAAAAGAACTAAGGTAAAACGTGTACCTGTCAGGGGACATTATGATGCCCGGACCATTTATTCAATATTGGATAATCATTTCTTATGTCACGTTGGTTTTGTACATGAGGGCCATCCGGTCGTTATACCTACACTGTACGGCCGAAATAAGGACAGATTGTACATTCATGGAGCTACAACCAGTCGCATGTTAAAGACTCTCCAGGAAGGCATTGAGATTTCCCTGGCTGTTACCCACCTGGATGGTCTTGTTCTGGCCCGGTCAGCATTTCACCATTCCATGAATTACCGTTCTGTGGTTCTTTTTGGTACTGCTGAACTGGTCTCCGATCCCAAGGAAAAACTGACAGGACTAAAAGCAGTTTCTGATCAGATAATCACAAAGCGCTGGGAGGAAGTCCGTCAGCCCAACCAGAAAGAATTGAAGGCGACCACCGTGTTGTCTATCACGATAAATGAAGCTTCTGCCAAAGTCCGGACTGGCCCGCCTGTGGATGATAAGGAAGATTATGAACTCAATGTATGGGCAGGTGAAGTTCCTTTTAAAATGAGATCTCTAAAACCTGTACCTGATCCGCTTTTAAAAAAGGGAATTCCCCTGTGCAAAAGTGTTGCAGATTATTACGAAGCAAGAAAATGAAGGTAATTATAATTAACCTTAAGGGATGAAATAAGCCGATCCCGATAAATTGCTGTCAACCTTCAGGCCATACTGAGGACAATACTGAATAAATAAAATCCCTTTAGTATACCTTTTGTTATCTAAACAGCAGACCTTCTGATGATTGATTCTCAACAATAAAACCTAGATAATAGATTTTAGGTTTGTGATGCTTTTTTTTGCAAAACCAATGGGATCAGGGGGGAAATCACTTTCGATGATATAATGTTGTATCCCTTGCTTTTCCACAGTGTTCAATATCTTTTTAAAGTCAATTATGCCTTCACCCACTATGGTCTGATTGGTCAATATTTCCCTGCCAATGCTCATATCGGTAAATACCCGCCAGTCTGTTGATGGGGCTTCCATTTTTCTGGCCATATCCTTGATATGCACCAGCCTGATCCTGTCGGCATGCTTTTTAATGAATTTTGATGGATCCACTCCTGCAACTGTCGTCCAGAAAAGATCGAGCTCAAATATCACCAGCTCCGGATCTGTTCTTTCTATTAATACATCGATCGGTCTTTCGCCATCAAAATCATGGAATTCCTGGCTGTGATTGTGGTAGCCGAACATTATGCCTGCTTTTTTACAGGATTCACCGATCCTGTTGAACTTCTCAGCGGCTTTTTTATAGGTGTCAATATCCGGTCCTAATGTCATTGGGCAGATTAGGTAACTATGGCCAATGATCGTCGCTGCTTGCAATACCTCTTCAATATCGTGTTCAAGAGATTGAATCGATACATGGGCAGAGTAAGAAGTGAGACTAAGGTCGTCCAGAAGTTTACGAAGTTCTGCAGGTGAGTAGTTATAATATCCATACCCTTTCAGTCCCATCTGCTGGATCAGGATATTGTTTTTAATTTCTTCTTCCGGGCTGAAATAGTATGGGCCGGCGAATTCGAGGTTTTTATAACCAGCTTCTGCCAGCATTTCCAGTGTTCCACTAAAATCATCGGAAAGTGCCGTTGACATGCTGTATAATTGCATGCCGATATCGGTTAATTTCATATGACCGAATGCAGAAAAGGATGGATCGGGAAATGCTAATGCTGATCCAGCCAGTACTGAGTTTTTAATAAAATGTCTTCTTTGCATATCCAGTAAGTTTTAGATTTATGATTATATGATGCTTTATTGCCAAATTGGCAAACATATTGACAAGTTGCACTCTAGGATATTTACGTTTAGTCTAAGTTAGGTGATTCCTGTTAAAGATTCCAGCTGATTTTAAAACTGCAGCTGGAACCAATTTGATTTGTTTTTCGAATATGTGAAATATACACTTACCGCCAACCAGGGAATCATCGGTAGCCATGCTTTAAATCCTGTACCAATAGATGCCAGTGGTTTGGTCCTGAACAGGTCTGTATATACCATGCTGCCATTTCCAACATTCACATAAATTGATTGTTCAACAGCAAACCAATCCCGGTTCAAATAGGTAAGATAAATGCCCGTACTGCCATAATATACGGCCTTTCCATATATTTCCCCAGTGATGATCCCTTTTACCTGACCTCCCCCGAGGTAATGAATCAGCGATGGCATATCCGAAGTTGTGTAAGAAGTATTTAAAGAAGTGCTCCATTGTACCATCCGGTTGAATAATTTATGGTATGAGGCACCTCCGCCTATACTGAAATAGGCAGGGCTGTTATTATCGAGCCCGATGCCGACACCAAAACCTAGATGGACTGAATACCCGTTCTCCTGATGCTGGATATGCTGAATGAATCCTACCGACTCGCTGGTGGATAAGCTCAGGTAATTGATGGTATAATTTCCGGCATTGGGAACATCGGCATTGAGGAGGGAGGAATCTGTTTTATGTTGAAAAAGGCTCCACCCGATATTGGGTGAGAACCGGTATTTGAAGTCCTCATGCCATGGATTGGATATACTGAGATACAGTTCCTTCCTGAGATATCCTATGCCGGCTATTTTTTCTCCATCTTCTATGATATAATCCCGGCTGTTCCCATAGAGCACACCGCCACCAATAGCCATGTTTTTATACATCAGCTGTCGGGGTATATTGAATCGCAACCTGAAATTCTTGTCCCTCGTTCCAATTGTTCCTTCAATATTCAGCCTGATATTTCGACCCAGGAAATTATGGTCCGAAAATCCCATTCCGAGCTGCCAGTCTTGCCTGTTACCGGAAAAGGAAAGGATGGGTACAATGGTCAGGGCATCCTTTGCCGTGATGGTAATAAGGTTCTTGCCATTTTCAAGCGTATCGATAGCGTATTCAACCCGGGCAAAATTCCCTATGTTATACACTTTGATCATACTCGAGTCAATTACCCCTATAGTTACCTGATCCCCTTCCCTGAAATCAAGTTCACTTAGTATGATCGCATCCCGGGTTCGCCAGTTCTTAATCACACGAATCGAATCAATTTTGATCAAATCATTCTGCTGGATAGGTTTCTTCTCCTGAGCTTCAGCATTGAGACAGGAAAAAAACATGATCAGAATCGTACTGAAAGTCTTACACATAAACTTGGACACACTTCGAATATATTTCAAGGACGTGTTAATACATAGTCAAACAGGTGTAGAGGGATAAAAAGGGTGTATATGTGATAAACAGCTATAGTTATAGTGTTCAAAGGGATGAAAATGCAATATTTGGGAAGAATAGAACTTTAAATTCTATTGATTATGGATAGACGGTTTGGGCAGTTTCCTGGAAATATTTCAGATTGAACATTGATTTAAAAACATTGCATACGGTGTCGTGAATATTCCAGGTTGATTTCAAGTTGTGTCAGACAAATGATCCGAAAAAATAATATGCCATCACGCCGGTAACGGCTAATTTTAAGACCACCCCGGTAATAAAACCTATAAAGGAACCGAAACCAGCTTTTAAAGCGCTTTCTGTTTCTTTTCCACCTGTTAATTCTGCAATAAAAGCACCCAAAAATGGCCCTATAATCAATCCAATAGGAGGGAAGAAAAAAATTCCGGCAAAAAGACCGATTATACTACCCCAGACTCCCCTTTTAGAACCTCCAAATTTCTTTGTTCCAATTACTGGTACAATATAATCCAATGCAGATACTGCAATCATAATGAATGCCCAGATGATCAGAAATTTAGTTGTAAATGGATTCTCAGTCTTAAATATCTGAATAAGCAGCCCGAGATATGCAATGGGTGGACCCGGGATGCCCGGGATAATACATCCTGCGAATCCAATTAAAAGAAGAATAATGCCAATGATAATTAATACAACATCCATAAAGGCCTTAAGTTAAATTTTGATTTGGAATAATTAAACTAAACCCCTAAAAATTTAATCTATGGCGGATGAATTGACAGGTACTTTATATCAAACCCGTGATCAGGCCTATGCCAATTACAATAAGAAATATTGCGACGATTGTTCTGATGAACCCAATGGTGATCTTTTTTAATAATATCCTGCCTCCGATCGCTCCTGAGAATGCCGCAAGCAAGGCTACCAACAGGATGGGAATATGGTCTGCTATCCCTGATTGTGTGTATTTTGCTGTGTATATGCTCATTCTAACGATATCTACAGTCAGGGCAATCGCTATTCCGGTTGCAACAAAACTTTCCTTCGATAGGCCGAAATTAATAAGAAAGGCACTGCGTAATGCCCCCTGGTGACCGGATAATCCGCCAAAGAACCCGCTAAGTACACCGCCGATCCATAATTTACTTTTAGGAAATGAAAGATCCTTAAGGTTCTTACTCAGATCCATCCAGGCAAAAACAATCATCAGTACTCCAATCACCACATTGACCGGAATCAAACTTAAATGTAACCCGAGAATGTCCACAGCTATCTCTTTTTGAAATCCTGTCAGGTAAACAAGCAGATAGGCGCCCAGAAACGCAGCTGGTATGGCAGATAATCCGAAACGAAGAAACACTGGCTTACTTACTTGTTTACCCGTTAGTAAAAATTTAACAATGTTGTTGAGAAAGTGTACAATAGCTGTAAGGCTGATGGCAATATCTATCGGGAAAAAGATCGCGAAAGCCGGCATTAAGATAGTGCCCAGGCCAAATCCAGAAAAGAATGACAGAAGCGAGGCAATAAATGCGACTGCCCCGATAATTAAATACTCCATTTTTACAATCCTCCCAGATAATTAAACTCCTTGAAAACAGGTTTGTTTTTGCAAATTTTCTCCAAAACCTGCACAAACTCTTCGGTGTACCCAGCTATATTATGTTTCAATTCAGCACCTTCATTTTCAAAGGCCATGACATTAATAAATTTATCCGGATTATTCTTATCCTGCAGTGAAACATATAATCTGGACCCTGGTTCGGAAACATGAACAGCCCTCGTGAAAATCTCAATGGCTTCAACAACCTTTTTTCGCTTTCCTTTCAGGGCTTCAAATTCGACTGTTTTTGTGATCATCTTTAATTAACGTATTTTGTAAGATCTGATTACTTAAATATCCTGTAGATAATTTAATTATAATATAGTAAAATATTCCCGGCCTTTATAATCCAGTTCTCTAAATACCAGTTTGCTTGATTTTAAATATAATTTATGGGTAATTGCAAAACACATTTTTATTTGTTTCACCTATGGATAATAATAAAATCATTGCATTAATTACAGATTTTGGAGATCGTGGACATTTCGTTGGATCCATGAAGGGAGTGATCCTGAACCTTGATCCGGATATAAAGATCTTTGATATATCTCATAATGTTGAACCACAAAACATTCTGGAAGCCGCCTTTACATTATCCGATACTTTAAATTACTGGCCTGAAGGGACCATATTTGTTGTTGTCGTTGATCCGGGGGTTGGAATGGGACGGAAAACTCTCGCGGTTAAAACAAGATCCAATCATTTCATATTATGCCCCGATAACGGGATCTTAACTGAAATCTGTAAGGATCCAGGTCTTGGGGATATTCGGGTTATTTCAGAAGCCATGAACAGACTTCCCGGATCTGAGAAGTTTCATACTTTCCATGGACGTGACATATTTGCCTATGATGCAGGAAGGTTAGCCACAGGACAGGTGAATATCAAGGACATCGGATTCAAGATGGAAGATCCGATAATTACGCTTCCTATTCGGGCAGCACAAATAAAATATAAAGCGATTGAAGGATCTCTCATTAAAGTAGAATATCCTTTTGGAAATATTTGCACGAATATTCCAAGATCCTTATGTGAGGAACTGGAATTTTCCGGGGGGGATATGCTTCATATAGAAATATTTGAATCGGAGGGTTTGATTCATAAAAGTGACCTGTTGTATGTAAATACTTTCGGAGAAGTGGATAAGGAAACTCCCATGGCTTACATCGACTCTTCTAACAGGTTGGGCCTGGCCGTTAATATGGGGAATTTCAGCAGTAATTATAAAATCAACGCAGGATTGACCTGGCGTATAGTGGTGAAACATCGAAACCGTTAAATCTGGTTAAAAATTGTTAAATAATTTATCCCTTAATTTTATTTGCCGTTTATTTGAATTAGATGAAAATACTACTTCTACAGGTCATGAAAACTCCAAACATAATTGTTGCCATATTGTTGTTACCCCTTTCGGTTTTTAGCCAGGAAGACAATCAGAAGTCATCTGATGATAAGGAGCCACAGGTTAAAACGGAGACCAGGAAAGAACTAGACTCCCTTTATACTTGGAACTGGTCCGGCACAGAAAAACTAAGTGATGAATTTCTAAAAAAATTCGAAAAAAATTTCGATCAGTTTCATAGAGATTGGGAAGATTTTGGAGATGAATTCATGTCGGGATTTTACCTTGATGACGAAATGATTGAGAAGTTCAGGGATATCCAGAAAGATTTTAAATTAAAATTCAGGGATTCCCTATATCTTGATGAGCATTTTAAGAAGTTCTTTGATGAAGATCAGTTTCAACTTCATGGTTTTAATTTTAATGGAGAAAATTTGGAAGAAATGCCTTTTGATAAAGAAAAGATGGATGAGTTGCAAAAACGGATGAAGGATTTGTTTAATGGTGAATTCGATGAAAGAATACAAAAGTTCATTGAAGAACACAAAAGTGAAATCGATGAGATCAAGTACCAGATTAGAGAATCTATTCCTAATCGAAGAAAGGCTATTTAATTGTTATTGGTTTGTAGATCCTTTTCGATATAGCAAGATAATTCCCGTACACCTAATATAGATCTGACTCGCTATTTCCACGTAGGCCTGTTAATAAAGGGTTTGTTTTTGTTCTCTAGCGGACAGATTGACCGATGATGAACATTCTTTCCCTTTCCAATACTTTTACAATTGTTTGATTCCCAGAGGGTTGCTGCTTTGGCATATTACTTGCGATTTTGAGATAATCAGTTCAGGACTGAGGGAGATACGTATGCCCATAAGATATCCCATGTAAAATTCATCTGATATGTTAATAAGTTTTATAAAGATCGGGATCCGAAACCTTGTAAAGAACAAAATATACAGTTTCATAAATATATTAGGATTGGCGGTTGGACTGGCAGGGTGTATCCTGATCGGGTTATTTGTTGAGGATGAAATGTCCTATGATAAATTCCATGAAAACTCGGATAATATTTACAGGTTAGCGCTTGAGCGCATCTATCCTACCCATTCCACTTACTATGCAATCACCCCACATTCTTTTGGCGATGTATTAGGAGAAGAACTGCCTGAAATAGAACAGGTTGTCCGGCTTTTCAATTTTGTTAATCCCGTTGTTATCCGGTATGAGGATGAGCATGGCGAAGAGTTGGCTATGGAGGAAAAATATGTATTGCTTGCTGATTCGAATTTCTTCAAAGTTTTTTCTATACCGCTGGTAAAAGGTGATAGAGAAACAGTGATGCGGGGTGCAAATAAGCTTGTAATGACTGAATCAACCGCTAGAAGATACTTTGGTGATGCTGATCCTATCAACAAGATCCTGGTTACAGGGGCAGGAGAATTTACAGTATCCGGAGTTTGCATGGACCCGCCTGAGAACTCTCATTTTAAGTTCGACATCATTGGTTCTCTGAATACACTGGATTTCTTTAATACCATGAATTATACAGGATTTTCTGCCTACCAGTATTTAGTGCTTAATGAGGGGGCGGATCCGGAATTACTTGAAGAGAAATTGCCTGAAATCGTTAAAAAATATGCCGGTCCACAGATCCAGGAGAATTTAAATATTTCTTATGAAGAATATATAGCAGCAGGGAATGGGTATAATTATTTTCTGCAACCCCTTACCAGAATCCATTTACATTCACAATTGGAAAATGAAATGCAGGTCAATGGTAATATAGCCATAGTGTATATATTTATCTCCATTTCTCTTTTTATTTTAATTATTGCCTGTATAAATTTTATGAACCTTGCCACGGCACGGTCATCTGAGCGGGCAAAAGAAATCGGGATCCGTAAAACACTTGGATCTTCCAGGAAAAAGATCATAGTCCAGATAACCTTAGAATCCATAATTATAAGCCTTATCAGCCTTGTCATTGGTATATTGATCGTGAGTTCATCGTTACCCAATTTTAATCAGCTTGCAAATAAAAACCTGGAATTAAACCTCGAAAGTATGATCCTGCCGATCTTACTTGGATTTGCCATATTGGTCGGTATTTTATCTGGTTTGTACCCGGCCCTATTTTTATCTGCATTCAAACCTTCTGTAGTGTTGAAAGGACGTTTTGCCTCTGGTACGAAGGGAATATGGTTAAGGAATAGCCTGGTGATCGTGCAGTTTTTTATTTCCATCGTTTTAATTTCCGGGACATTGCTCATTCATAAGCAATTAAATTTTCTGCAAAACAGGCAGCTTGGGTTTGATAAGGATAATGTGATCATCATTGAGCGAGCTTTCGCATTAAATGAACAGTTTGATGCTTTTAAAGATGAACTTCGAACATTCAGTTTTGTGAAAAGTCTGGGTGTCTCAAGTTCTATACCGGGTAGAGATCAGTTTTTCGGTGCTTTCTTCCAGGTAAATGAAGGATCGGAGGCATTGACCACCAAGAACATGATCATCGATGAAGACTATATTGAGACCCTGAATCTAGAAATGTTAATGGGAAGGGATTTCGATAGAAATTTCGAAGATTCCCTTTCGCTTATCATAAATGAAACAGCAGTTAAAGCTTTTGGGATAGAAGATCCGGTAGGAGCCACCCTGACAACGCCTGCAGCCGGGGAAATACCAGCTATTACTTTTACAATTGTAGGGGTAATTAAGGATTTTAACTTTCAGTCATTGCATACTCAGATAACACCCCTGACCCTTTGGTATGCCAACAACAACGCACAGTATATAAATATCAAAATGAATTCCAATAACTTTTCCAATGACCTGTCAGAATTGGAAGCACTCTGGAAAAAATACGTACCCGATGAACCATTCAAATTTTCATTCCTGGATCAGAATCTTAATACACTTTATGAGGCTGAACAGGATTCCGGGATGATCATGTTGATTTTTTCAATTCTTGCCATCATAATAGCCAGCGTAGGATTATTCGGTCTTGCTGCCTATACCACCATCCAACGTAAAAAGGAAATAGGTGTGAGAAAGGTTATGGGTTCCTCAGTAGGCGGTATCATTGCCCTTCTTTCCAGGGATTTTGCCAGACTAATAATAATTTCCTTTATCATAGCTGTTCCTTTGGTGTACCTGGGAATGAATAAATGGCTTGAAGGATTTGCGTATAAAGTTGAAATTGCTTCAGTTTATCCATTGGTAATATTACTAGCAGGTGTTATCTCCTTAGGAATCGCATTTCTAACGGTAAGTTATCATTCGATCAAAGCTGCAATTACCAACCCGGTTGACTCACTCAGATATGAGTAGATCAAGTATTGAGTTCAGAAAAAAAACTTAATAACATGCTCCTGAATTATTTTAAAGTTGCCTATAGAAACCTCGTAAGAAATAAAGTTTTTTCATTCATTAATATATCCGGCCTTGCTTTTGGCATGGCAGCCTGTATACTCATCAGTCTGTATATTCTTGATGAACTGAGCTATGACAGGTACCATGAAAATACGGAACGGATATACAGGATATCCAGGGAATTTTTGAATGAGGATGGTGTTACAAACTTACATCTGGGGCAGATCGCTCCGCCCTTTGGTCCGTTGATCGATGGTGACTTTGAAGGAATAGTTGAGTATACAGTAAGGATGCTGCCCTCCGGGGGATCGCTGATCAGTTATGAGGATATCCACCTGGAACAGGATGGTGTTTTTTTCGCTGAACCGACATTATTTGATATTTTCTCATTTGAAGTTCTGAAGGGAGACAGAAGCACCATGTTGACCGAACCCAACAGTGTCGTGATATCAGAATCGTTCGCTGAAATTTATTTTAAAGGGGTCGATCCAATTGGTAAGACGATGCGATATGATGATATGTTGGATGTCAAAGTGACAGGCGTTACCAGGGATGTTCCCCGAAATTCCCATTTTCATTTCGATTGTCTAATCTCTTTTATTACCGTCGAGAACTTTTTTGGCCGGGAAAATCTGATGAGTAATTGGGGTAGTAATAATTATGCCACCTATATTCTGTTAAAAGAAGGGTATGATCCCGATGACCTGGAAGCTGAATTCCCGGAATTCCTCAACCGCCATATTCATTCTGAAAATTCTGATGTAAAGGCCTCGGACTGGACCCGCCTTAACCTGTGGCCTCTGGCTTCGATACATCTTCATTCCCACCTGGATACGGAATTGGAACCCAATGGCAATATAACTTTTGTTATCATATATGGAGCGATTGCATTATTTATATTGCTTATTGCCTGTATTAATTTCATGAATCTTTCCACGGCCCGCTCTATGAAGAGATCCAAGGAGGTGGGCTTGAGGAAGGTAATGGGCGCTTACCGGTTCAATTTGATTAGCCAATTCATTTCCGAATCGATTGTATATTCCTTTCTGGCCGTGATCGTTGCTCTTATGATTTCAGCCCTGGTGCTTCCTTACTTCAATAATTTCGTAGAGAAAGACCTGGCGCTGACCTTACTTTTACAGCCCAGGCAACTTCTTGTCTTTATCCTCATAGTTTTGCTGAGTGGATTTATTGCCGGTAGTTACCCTGCCTTATTTCTATCCTCTTTTCACCCTGTCAAGGTGATCAAGGGAACTTTATCCGATAAAAAGAGTACGCTTTCCTTCAGGTATTTGTTGGTTATATTCCAGTTCCTTATATCTATCGTACTGATCATAGGAGTAGGCGTGATAAACGACCAGCTGGAATATGTTAAATCGAAGGAACTCGGATTTGATCGCGAGAATATCCTCGTTTTGCCTGCAAGTGACGAAATATATAATAAATACGAGTTGGTAAAATCAAGGTTACTGGAACATCCGGGGATCACGAAAGTGGCCATGACCAGCCGCGTTCCTTCAGGCCGGCTCCTGGATTCTAATTCCACCAAGGCAGAGGTTAATGGTGAACTCAAACCCATACCTTTCAGAATTGCAGATATACATGTCGATCACGATTTTTTAAATGTCCTTGGCGCAAATATTCTTGCCGGAAGGAATTTTGATGAAAAAAGGGCCTCGGATTCTGTAGGAGCATATATATTAAATGCCACAGCCGTAAGAGAAATAGGATGGAGCAGTGCTGAGGAGGCAATAGACAGGGAATTTCATTATGGAAATACTGCAGGCCGGGTGATCGGTATTGTAGAGGATTTTCATTTTGAATCCCTCCACCAGGAAATAGCACCCATGATATTTCTTATTACATCTGGCAGGAGGAGAAGTGTGATGGTTAAGTTCATGGAAACAGGCAAAAATGAAGTCTTCGAATATTTAAAGGAAGAATGGGCAGCGCTTCGTCCGAACTATCCCTTCACGTATTATTTCGTATCCGAAAATTTCGATGAACAATATAATTCTGAAGACCGGCTTAGTAAACTGATACAATATTTTTCAGGTCTTGCGATACTCATCGCTGTCCTGGGATTATTTGGCCTGGTATCCTATGCTACGGAGCAGAGAACCAAGGAGATTGGGATACGAAAAGTAATGGGCGCTACAGTAACTGATATATTGTTATTATTGAATACAGCATTTTTGCGATTGGTGCTTGTTGCTATTGTGATCTCGATACCGCTGGCGTGGTGGGGAATGAATAAATGGCTGGATACATTTGCCTACCATACCAATGTACAGATCGTAACACTTTTAGTATCCGGAATTGTTGCTTTTCTTATTGCTGTTGTAACCGTAAGCTACCGCACCTGGCGGTCCGCAAATACAAACCCGGCAGTTACATTGAAATATGAATAATTGCAAATTTTGAATTCCTAATTTCTCATGACAAAATACCCTGGGTAGACGAGCGAAATTTGGTAATAATTTTCTTAAAAAATAAGCTTGAAAAGCTGTTGATAATTTCCTGTATTCCGAGTAGGGTTGCTGAGCCGGATCCTTGAAAAAAAGACCACTAAAACTGGTTAAAAGGACCTTAAAATTACACACGTAATATGGGCCTTATTTTTTACTATTTCTTGGTGCCCATCTCTGGTTTATATTTCGGATCCTTATATAAAGTATAACTTTATGTAAGACCAAGTAATATTCAATTATTCAGTCTATTGCTGTAGGGGAAGGATTCGAACCTTCATGGAGTAGTTAGTCCCACCAGCGGCGGAATTTGTCCTATTTTTCTCCACCCTCGAGACAGGAGGGCATGGCTGCCTGTTTCATCACCCTACATTTTTTAAAATTTCAACAAATGTAATGAATTGGCTTTTTATATAAAAATATTTTACTTAAATATTTAAAAAAATAATAATAACATAATAATAATATACTTTGATTGAAAAATTCGTAATTAAATTCGTTAAAAAACCGAAAATTTTTGTAAATTTTTTGTAAAAAAATGTCCTCAAATTTTTGGAATATAAATTTTTTTATAAATTTGTAGAACATAGCTGGTTGAACAAAGGACTTGAGTGAAGGTAGAAACCC
>CBDUBA010000108.1:0-14816 GCA_965365275.1 uncultured Cyclobacteriaceae bacterium
TTCATTAAAGAATTTTACTGTACCTTCTTTCACTATAAATAAAATAATTTGATTTGTACAAAGTTATGAAATTATTGAAGATATACCCTAATTTTTTAAAAAAAACAAAATACACTCCCTATCGTCGAGGTCGCGGTTATGACACAAATGCTATTGAATTAATCCTCAGTGAACATCTCCCATCCACCTTTTTAAAAGTGGCGAAAGAAGGAGTATAATAAACGCTGCTCCTATGGCATACTTTGCTATCAGTTCAAAACCATCGGCATATACATATAAAGAATTCATTCCAATTACTGAAGTCGCATCATTTTCTACAGCTAGTTTTTTGCCGATAAAACCAACAATCTGAAATGCATACGTAGAGGACAGGAACCATACTCCCATAAGGAATCCCAGGTATCTTTTTGGAGATAGATCAGTGATTTTTGAAAGCCCCACAGGCGACATGAACAATTCGCCAACAGTAATAAAGAAATAGAGTATGAGTAAAAATATAAAAGGTACCTTGCCATCTATGTCCGCTGTGTTTCTGCTAAAACTTAAAAGTGCAAAGGCAATGCCCAGGAAAAACATACCGTATGCAAATTTATAGGGTGTATACGGATTAAGTCCCTTTCTGCTAAGAAAGGACCATAAATATGATGTAGGTAAGGCAAGAAGAATAACGAACATCGGCCAGATAGAATTAGATTGTGCTGCATTGATCACCACCAGGTTAACATTCCTTGCGGCAAACAGAGTGATAATACTTCCTGAAAGTTCACCAAATCCCCAGAAAACCGTCATGAATACTGTTAGAAACAATACAACAGCTAATTTCTTACGCTCTATGAGGCTAGACTTCCACATAATAAATACAAGATACAGGACAACCAAAACCCCGAATACCTGAAAAAGGATATTCACCAGGTTAGAGTCACCGAACAAAGCCTTCCCATAAGTAACCGGCTCATATGCTGATATCATGAAAGATACTACAGGAATACACAAAATAGCACTCAGAAACACAAGATTTCTGACCGTGATCCCTGAGTACTTCTTAATTAATAATTGCGGTTTCGAAGAATTTCCCTTGTCAGCAAAAACCCCTGATTTTATGCCATACTGAAAAGTTAATAATCCTATGATCATTCCCACTCCTGCAATTCCAAATCCATAATGCCATCCATAAGCGCTTGCAAGCCAGCCACATATTAATGGTGCGATAAAAGCACCAATATTAATTCCCATATAAAAAATTGTGAATCCCGAATCCTTTCTCTTATCTCCATCCGGATACAACGTGCCGACAAAAGATGAAATATTAGGTTTAAAAAAGCCATTGCCAACAATAATGAAAGATAGTCCGGTAAAAAATATAAGGTTTTCTTCCTGATGGAATGCAAGTATAAATTGTCCCAATGACATCAGGATCCCTCCAAAAAGGATAGATCTGCGAAATCCCAGAATTGCATCGGCTAATTTACCCCCAATAACAGCTGAAGCATAAACAAGTGAGCCGTATGAAGCATATATAGCTGCAGCAGAAGCATCCCGGTTAGCCATCGATACAAAGATCTTTTCCACCATATATAAGGTAAGTAAAGCCCTCATCCCGTAGAAGCTGAATCTTTCCCATAATTCGGTAAAAAATAAATAATAAAGACCCGTCGGGTGCCCGAACAATGTTGCCTCTTTTAAGGAGACATCAACATTCGATGTGACCTGTGCGCTTTTTAATGTCATTTTGTATTTAAATTCATGCTAAAATATATCCTGTTCATTAAAGTTCGACCTGCGGACACTTTTTATTTAACATTTGTTGCGAGATACCAATTAGAATTCGATTTTTGTATCTTCACCAGACACATGATCAATGAATAAATTAAAAAGACCATCATAATTTCGCTGGTGATCATTAAATGTATCCAATAAATATAATTTTATTATTCTTAACCTAATTTTTTAATAATGTCGAGAACAAGAGAATTAGCTAAAATGATTGATCATTCGATTCTTCATCCTACCATGACAGATCACGATCTTAAAAGGGAATGTGAAGTAGCCGTAAAATATGATGTAGCATCAGTTTGTGTCAAGCCCTATGCAGTTACTCAGGCCGTAGAGCATTTGAAAGATACGGATGTTCTTGTAGGATGTGTTATAGGTTTTCCTTCTGGAAATTCAGCAATCGAAGTCAAAGTATTTGAAACCGAGAAAGCCTGTATAGACGGAGCGGTTGAGATCGACATGGTGATTAATATAGCCAAAGCGTTGCAGGGAGATTGGGATTACATTGAAAAAGAAATAGAAGCAGTTACCAGTATGTGTCATAAGCATAATGCTATTGTAAAGGTTATTTTTGAAACTGACTATGTGAGTAATCCGGATGACATTGTCAGATTATGCCAGATTTGTACGAGAGTGGGTGCTGATTATGTTAAAACATCATCAGGATTCGGATTCGTAAAAGGTGAAGATGGCAAATACAGTTATGAAGGTGCCACAATTTCAAATCTGAAATTAATGAAGGAAAGTGTTGGTTCGGAAGTTAAGGTTAAAGCAGCCGGTGGTGTTCGAACACTGGATCAATTAATTGCAGTCAGGGAGGCCGGATGTACACGTTGTGGTGCAACAGCAACCATAGCTATGCTTGAGGAAGCAAAAAACAGATTTGGGGATTAAATATGAAGAAAATCATATTTATTCTACAGGCTATATTTCTTGTTCTGGTTTATGTTGGTAATCTGCATGCCCAAAAGCAGGCTTTACTTTTCTCCTATTTTACTGGCAACGGGGAAGACGGCCTGCATCTTGCATATAGTCATGATGGATACAAATGGAAGCAGCTCAATAACGGAAAGTCATTTTTAGAACCAAGGGTTGGAGAGGATAAACTCATGCGTGATCCCTGTATAATTGTTGGCCCCGACAATAAATTTCATATGGTGTGGACCATCAGCTGGAAAGAAAAAGGAATCGGCTATGCGAATTCAGAGAATCTGACTGACTGGTCTGTCCAGAGGTTGATCCCGGTCATGGAACATGAAGAAAAGGCAAGAAATTGCTGGGCGCCGGAGATTTTTTATGACACGGATGAGGAATTGTACATGATTTTTTGGTCAACCACCATACCTGGAAGATTTCCAGAAACTGATGATTCAGGGGATAACGGCTTGAACCATCGGATGTATTTTGTCACCACAAAAGATTTCGAACAGTTCAGTGAGACCAAATTGCTATACGATCAGGGATTTAATGTAATAGACGGAACGTTGACAAAACATAAGGACACATATTATATGTTCCTTAAAGATGAAACAAGACATCCTCCGGAAAAGAACATTCGTATTGCTACAAGTACGAACCTGTCCAATAGCTATGGCATACCTTCTGAGCCAATTACCGGGGATTATTGGGCTGAAGGTCCAACAGTTATAAAATTTGAAAACAATTGGTGGGTATACTTTGATAAATACCGACAGAATCGAATGGGCGCCCTCCGATCTGATGACTTAGTCAATTGGACTGATATTTCAGATCAGATTTCTTTCCCAAAAGGCACAAGGCATGGAACAGTATTTATAGTTTCTGAGGATATCCTGAATGATCTTATAACTGGAAAAATAGAATAACTATTTAAAAACGTACCATGTCCACTTATTTGCAGGTATGTCAATGTTAAGATTGAGGATACTATTGGATTCTAGGGGTAATGATTTGAAATCTCCCTCTTCCCGACTGACCAGGGCTTTATCTTTCAAACCGGTATAGTACAGATCTATTTCTATTTGTTTTTTAACTGGCACATCCAAAGGATTGTATAACATAAGTAATCCCTTTTCATTACCTTCCGGGTCCACGTGGAGAAGACCATCGTAATCTCTTCCATCCGGCCGTCTGACATGTATGACATCAGCATCCAGAATCCGGCGGTGTTTCAGATAAAAATCGACCCATTTTTTAACTACTTCCCTGGTTTCGGGTGTATCGTATAATCTCGGTCCCCTGTAACAAGCCTGAACGCCTGCTCCGAAAAGATTAGCCAACCTCTGTTCATAATGATCAAGGTGTTCATGCAATGGTTCTATTGTAGCTGCCTCTCCCCCACCATGATACTGAACAAGGGGCACGAACATCCAGCCCATGGAGGGTGTTTTTTCCCAAGTCCCATCATAAATGTTCTGGCGTTCAATTATTTCCTGATAAGTCCTTGGAAGAGACCAGTTCGTTTCCCGATATCCCATTCCTGTTTTATTGCTTGCATTAAGAAAATACCAATCCGGAACATTTAAATATATTCCTCTTCCTCTGCACCATTTATAGAAATCGGTAATCAATTCAAATTGCTTCCACTGAGAATCTTCTATATCTCTATGACCCGGATGCAGAGTAGACCTGCATACATCACCAGGGTAGGATCCGTCGTGTTCCAGGATATCAAGATTGGTATAATCATAAAATTCATAAAGATTTTTGAAATAGTTCTGCCCCCATACACTGTGTAGACATGGGGAGTTGTTAAACCGGGGCTTTTGTCCTTCCGGCATTACAACATCATTTGCTTCATCTATTTTTCTGCTGGCCAATAATGAATAACCACCAAGCGCTATATCTCTATCATGTGCATAAGCACCCAACTGTTTCAGCCTGTCCCAGTTGCTTTTTGTACTGTCTTCAATATTAAAACCACTGCCAAAAGTCATGATAACCATCTCAAATCCAACATCAGTACATTGGTCAATGGCAGTTTTTACTGATTTATCATCAGCCCGTCTTACATGCATAAGTATTGGGTTCTCCATTATCCAGGGGGCAATTGTCCTGTACATTTTTCTGAATCCCAATCCCTGTCGTTCTCTGTTAGAATTATCATGAACCAATTCGAATACCTTATAGCTTGTGAAAGAGCTACCTGGTTTAATATCGATACCAGGTCCAATTCTGGGGGATACAACCAGCATCGCAGGTTGAACTCTCGAATAATTGATAATAGTCTTATATTCCTCATCGACCTTCCAGGAATAACTGTTTCCAGCGCTGGCTTCCTGTGACATGGAGCCACCAAAAGCATAATCAGTTTCAACTCCAATTGATGGTAACTTCCAGGTATCTTTATCTCCTACCACACTTTCCGGCTCAACATATGCCAGTATTTCAGACTTGAAATCATCCAGTCGTAAGTCACGGTTTGAATTATTCTTTATGATGATCCATTTAGAAAGCAGGGGTATATTATCATACATCTCATAATGTATCTCTACCTCAAGTTTCCCTAGTGCTCCAGCCATATCCTTCCCAACCTCCTTTTGCAAAGATTTCAATTGCTCCTCCTGATATGTATAGATCATTGTCAGTTCCAGACCTTTGGGAGGCCAATCCGGATTTACCGGCATCCAGTTTAATCTTTTCTTCCATTCAAATGGGGCTGTAATTGGATTCACCCTGAAATCCCTTAAATGCATAGCCATTTCATCCAGTGACAACTCATTATTAAGCCACGAATCCAAAAAATAATTCATAACAGGTTGGCCTTTTAAACCTCCGATCTTAAATTCATGCCCATTGATGGTGATTGTAGCTTCGGGCTTTACCGCCCTGAATACAGATACATCCTTAACCAGATTATCGAAACCAATGGTAGCCCCATCCGGAAATATGGAAAATGTTCGGGAGATCAGGCCATTGCTGAGAATAAGACCCTGGTTCTGCTTATATACATCTGAATTGATTAGAGGTTTCTTAACAAGCCAGTCACCTTTGTATTTAACTTCATTTAAATGATATGGCTTGAGTTCCGATAGTTTTTTTTTAAGAATATCGGTTTGCTGTGCGTGGATGGCTGAGGAAAGAAACAGTAAGGTAAATAGGATAACGAGAATTGAATATGAATATGTTCGCATAGAGAGTAAATATAAAAAAAATGCCTGTCCTAAAATACTATCACAATAGAATAGTATTTCAAAACAGGCCCTTCAGAATAAAAAATAACTATTTTGCCCGCTTTCCTGTTACCTCTAACAATCCTTCTGAAGTACTGGCTTTCCCTTCTAAACTATCTCCATTTATTGTCAATTTGACGGAAACATACTCGCCTTCCACATACAGTGAAAAAGAAAGAACACCATCTTCAACTTTTACACTGTTCAACTTCATTTCGTATCCATCAATATCCACTTTTCCTTCTAACTTATCTTCACCCTCGGTGATGATTATTTGTCCTTTTGAATACTCATAAGGTGCATTTGGTGCTGAGTAATCCCAAGTTCCAACTACATTGTCTTTGGCAGAAACTGTAGTCACATTGAACATCAACGCAAACAGGATAATCAAACCTGCACTTCCTGAAATTAATAATCGTTTCATCTTAAATCCTTTAGTTTAGTTTGAATTAATTTTTAACAAAAATTTTCATAAATATTTGAATATCAGCAAATTTACTACTTTTTGGTATAAAATTTACTTATTTGGGATGAATGAATAGGCCCTAATTTCCTGCAAATTCTTTACAATTCACTTAATATATCTGAGGCATAATTTTTAGAAACAGGAATTAGCGGCGTATTTTCAATTCTTAATTCTAGGTTTAATCCTTTCCGGGTTTTTTTGCTTAGGGAAACATTCATGATATTGACCATATAAGATCTGTGACACCTCCTGATCTTAAAATCACTTAATTCAGATTCAAGCCTTTTTAAGCTGGTTCTTACAAGTTCCTTGGATATTCCTTCATTGTTGGTATAAAAGATCTCGACATAGTTATCTGCATTCTTTATAAAGAGAAGTTTGTCAGGTTCAATCGCTATCCTTACATTTTCATTTTCATCAAGGATTTTTATTATATTCTTTTCAGATTTATCCACCTGAAAATACTTTTGTTTTTGCTTGTTGCTATGGAGATAATATAATACTGCAGCATATGGAAGGGCTATAACAAGAAATGTATATTTTAAAGACCGTAGAATTTCCATCAACAGGTCTAAGCCATGCAACCCTTTCTCACCATAAATAAGAAACATCACAAATCCCAATATGATCACCTCGCAGATAAACCACAATATAAATGATCCAATTTTAAAATTATTGATTCCAAACAGTGGGCGGATGAGGAATTGACTGATTGACAGAATAAAGATTCCAATAATCCCATAACTTGACAAGATCAGGAATAGAGGGATAGATTCGGCCGAATGCCAGTTGCTGACATTGAAGGGATTGTACAGGTTCAGAAAAAGAATTGAAAAAACACCGGTTGTGATTATAAGAATCCATCTATCCTTATTGTTTTCTAGTAAATCCAGAGGTTTATTCAACCATTTTAAAATCGGTGCATGCACGCAATAAATATCTTTTTATAACCAGTAATATCCTAACCATAAAAATATAAAAGATTATGTTTTATGGGTAATATTTACGAAGAACATTTATGGATAGATTATATTCAATCTAAGGCTTACAGATCTAGTTTATATATCCAGAAGCATACCGTATTGGACTTGCATAATCCAGCTTCAGGTAATGATTTCCAAAATGAATATTGATCTCATCAGCGGGGAATGTGGTTTTTACATATTTATTCGAGTATCGTGGATAGTTCTTGAGCTGAATGGCTTCTCCTCCCCTTTTCAAGGCGCCCTCCCAGCCAAACTCGAGCTCACCCTGTGATGGGGAATGGTAAGTGATGCTAAGGGATTCTGCTTTTACTTTGGAGTCGGATATGGTTTCAATAAAATTATCAAATGTCCCGTATTCTTTACGGCTGCCCATCTCACAGATCCAGATATTCCTTTTACCCTCGGCGATGATCTCTTTATCGGCATATTCCCCGGATTTTACCCATGTTGGCTTATTCTGGGACCATAAGCCAATATATCCGTCATTTCTCTTTCCAATGATCCAGTTCCCTGACTGAGCTACCGTATCAAATTTATCTTTTGGGAACCAGGCATGGGTATATTCAAGATCATGCGTTACGTATAATCCCGGTGCCGTTGAGATTTCATATAAAATAATGGCGACATTCTCATATTGTCCTACTCTCGGAAGGTTTCCACTTCCTGTCCAGTAATCCGGAGTTCCACTTTTACTGGCCACAGGATGGGTAGTAAAGACGATGGATTCTTCATCCATCACTGCACTCCATATCGATTGCTGATCACCACCATATCCTTTCTTATAATCCTGCGCTGAGCTCAACATATAATCAGGTGTCCTGAATGTATATATATTGGCCTCGGTTCTTGTATTCCTGTTGAGGTCTTTATTGAACACCTTCACGGTCAATGGAAGGAGTCCGGTTTTTCTCAAAAAGGTTAGAAGTCCTTTATATCTGGCAAACGGCTTGAAAAAAGAATTCTCCCACCAGTTATATTCGTCAAACATCTGCATGGTCAGATCAACTGTTCTGGGATGACAATACGCTTCAAGGCTGAGAAAGGTCATGCCATCTTCCAGTAAATTAACATCAAGGCCATACTTTTCGACTTCATCCAGATTTAAACCCATCCGCTGCAGGTTGGACATCTTTTTATAGCTGGTATCATTGGCGATTTCATGCAATACAAACGGGATTTTGTAATTCTTACTGATGGCAATAGCATTAGTCGCCATATTACCATTGCCTTGATGGTTCAAACCAAAAACCAGGTGATATGTTGAAGAGCTGCTTTCCCTTCGAGCCGAGATCTTACTGCTGAAATAACTCCTGCCATGTGTGCTGCCAAACGTTCCATTATAATGGTTCAGGGCCATATCCAGCAACATCAGGTCCAACACCATGGTGGCTTTTTGCCGTATCTCTTCATCCGGGCTGAAATCGATAAGGGCTACCAGTGGTGCTATGTCTTCTGTATAATATACATTGGACAGCCACTCACTGAAACCAGTCTTATACCTCAGGTCCAGCCAACGTGTTACCCGCTCTTTTCCCCGCCTGTATTTTTCAATGCCTGAATGACCGGAATTCGAAAAGGTATCCTGCTCATAGAAATGACCTGCCAGATATTCACAGGTTGAGAACAGGATATGATGGTTCTCGCTCCAGGTACACATATTGTCAATGCCTGGCTCATCAGGCCAGTATTTGAAATCCAGGATGCATTGCTCGACAGAGTCCTGTAATGACGAACGTACGAGGGGCGTTCCCAAAAACTGGTAGACAAATCGAATGAGACCTATCATCCGAAAATCCGAGCAATCTTCCCTTTTATAAATTTTATTAATAGCTTTTATAAATCCTTCATCAGAGGGTTCCACACCCAGATATAATCTCACGAGGTCTGCATGCACATTTTTAAAATCTTCATTTTTATGCAGCTCGAAAAATTCTTCTCTCCTTTTTTGATAATTTCCTCTCTGTAATTCCAGATACGATTCCTGATCAATTGATTCTGCCGGCTGATCCTCCTCAGCAACATATACAACCAGGGATTCATTATTTAAAACACTTTCAATAGTCTTGTCTTTTTCCGAACAAGCGGACATCAGATATCCTGAGATTAATATTAAAACTATATAATATGATCTTATGTAACTCATTTACTTACCCGTATGTGGTTAATTTTATAAACTGTATCTGCCTTAAATCCAACCTGATAATTGCTCTCAAACAGATTTGAAGGTTTGTAATAATCGGTTGTGATCACCTGGGCACCACTCTTCTGTGCCTTTTCCCATCGTGAATAATCGTTACTCCTGGCTTCGATGGTATTGGCATCCGATCTTGTTCTGACCATATATCCCTTCTTAACAAATTCCTGGATTTTAGTAAAAGATATAAAGGGATTATTTAAGATCATAAAAGCCGCTTCGGGCGTGCCTTCTTTTGCATTGATAAACATTACCCGGCCTTTCAGCGAAGGATGATCTTCTATATATAAATCATTTATATTATCTCCTGCATCGAGTACAAAAAGTAATTTTCCTTTTACATCATTGAGCAAGGGCCAGCCATTTTGAGTAACAGCCTCTTCCAGGGAGTTATATGAAGACCTTACCAGATCCGGATGGATCAATTTATCCCATCGCAATACTGATAATATCTCATTGTCAACTGAATCGAGAGCCGTTGGATTAAAAGGAAGTGGTGTTTGAAATCCAGGCCTGTCTATTACTTCATCTTTAAGGTTCATGGTAACGATTACAGGGATATGATCAGGATGGTTATCCGACCATTCTTGAATTTCCGATAATGCTTCCGAAAAAAGGTAATAATGACTGCGGAAATCAATATCCTGCACATGAAATACTTTCATCCCCGGTTGATTCATTTTCAGGGTATCATAAAATGAAGCGTTTTTTATTGCATTCAATCCCAGAGGGTTGTTATACCTGCCTCCTGCCGGATCATGAAAAATGTCTATTTCCAGGTTTCTCATTCCAAGGTCAAGTTGGCCCCTGATCGGAAGATGTTCATATTCGAGGGATAAGGCAAGATTCGAATCTTCCCTGTACAAGATCTCCATAAGTTCCGGATCGATGGCCTTTTTATAGCTATTATGGCTTCCTACTATCTGAATATCATTCAAGCGAAGATCAGGTGCTTTAGGAGCATTACAACCAAAATTCAGGAAAATAAGAATCATTAATATCAGAAAATAATAATAAGACCAATACTTATGACTATCCTTAAATAATAAGTTTATTTTCATTGCTATAACTTATTGATTATAAATATTATATAATTATTATAAAATCTTTTTTTCTGAATGCACAATATATAATTTAATCATTGTCTAAGAATTCGTAAATTCTATTCTGATTTTTCTGCTTAAAGAACCACCTAGGGAATTGATCAGGATATAGCCTGCTTTTGAATTTGGAATAGACTCAATTATGACCTGGTCAGCATCAGGCTCTACCTTGATCTTTTCATCCGAAATTCTATCCAGATTTGGAATATATAATCTCGTGGGGCTTGAAATTTTCGGGTCCTCTTCCCAGGAGCATTCGAAAACCCCGTCATTCCCGTTATAGTTGTAGGATATCAAAGTACCTGATATTTCAGAAGGATAAGGCCTTATAATACTTTGGGTAAAATAAGGATATTGATCAATATCTTTATAATAGGCCCAATAGGTATTGCTGAAATTTAATTTTTCAACTAATTCAACAGCATGGGCAGCCGTTTCAACCATTTTAGAACTCTTAGAATGGTAAGCTCCCCATTCTCCAAGCAACACGGGCATATTCAGACGCTCTGAAGTTTCTGAGATTCTCGAAAAAATAAATTCAACCCTTTCATAGCTCGGGCTTTCAACTTCCTTGGTATCTGTAAGCAAATCATATCCGTGAGCGGCATAGGCCTGGAGTGGATCCGGATTGCCATTTTCATCTAATATTGGCCGCAGAGCACTTTTCACACCTGTGTTATTGAAATAACCATGCTCCATAAATATGATATGGTTTTTATTTATCTCCCTGATGGCATTTCTCGCTTTCTGATAAAAATCGCTTAAAGTGGTTTGTTCAAAGGGTGCATTGACTTCATAGATGGCATCGATTACCCTGCTGTATTTATCAGCTTCTGCAATCAATTTCAATGCCTCTAGTCTCGATTCTTCATTGGTCCAGATGGCCATGAGTTCATCAGGTCCAGGTGGTTGTTTACCTGTTGTTTCTGCCACAACCATAGCATAAGCTTCAAGTAGCTTCGGCATAATTGTATTGGCTTCAGAACCCATAAAAGGTTCATTCATTATATCAAATCCAATGACTGTAGGATTATCCTTATATCTTTCAGCTATATGTTTCCAAAGCGCAATGTAGTGATCCTGGATGCCTGTCCCATCCGGAGCCGGTGTATTATTCCAGAAATTGTCAAAAGCATGCTGTACCGCAGGACTGATCAGGTAGGCATCACTCCAGATATCTCCCATTTGATGTGGCTGGTCATCTGTAATAGTAGCCCAGGGTGGTGCTCCATCACTGAATTCCACACTGTAAAGATCCTGATGCATATCCAGCATAACAAAAAGATCATTATTTCTGGCCCAACGAATCATCTCATCAATTTCCGAGAGATACGCTTCATTATATATTCCGGGTTCCGGTTCCAGGCCATCCCAGATTATGCCCAGCCTGATGACATTGAATCCCCAGGATTTGAATTTAGTCATCTCTTCCGGGGAAATGTGACCCACATAATTGGTTTGGGGATTTTTATTTACTACGTTAATTCCATGCAGTATGAGATCCCGGCCGAAGGGATCCTTAAAACTCTGATCCTCCACATATACATAATCCGATACTTTTTTTTCTGATTCAGAAAAAGTCCCTGTATTCTGGCAACTCTGAAATCCAAGCGATATGCCAGCAAGCAGGATCAGAAGCAGGATATTTTTAAATACAATTTTCATAGTAAGTCATTTAATTAACTAAATCACATGAAATACAAACTTAAATTAAAAAAAACCACCATATTTTTTTAAGGGATAAAATGGCCAATAATGGGATAAACGAAATACGTTTTTCTGTAAATTAAGGAATATAAAGCAAGTGTAATTTTTATAAAAAAGATTGAATAGGTTTTCGCAGTGATTTTTTGAAAGGATAAAAAAAATGGCGAAAACCAAAGGAATTCGCCATTTTATAAATATTCTAATTATTATTCAGCCGGTAGAATTTCGAGTACAACATCCACATCAAGAAGCTTGATTGATGACAGATAGTTGTCCGGATGAAAATCAGTTGGAGTCATATATTGAGGAACATTACCCGTGACAGCTGAGAAGGTCCTGCCTTCAAGACTTGGTGCTGACCAATGTGGATCCAGTGGATCTATGAAATCCTCAATAACGGCATCGCCTATGGCAACAGTGACTGGAACACCTTGTAATGTAAGGTTCAACGTCCAGACAAAGGCTCCGCCACTATACGAAATGGTAGATGTACCTAAATCAACGACAGTGCCTGGTGCACTATCAACGCCTTGACAGGTAGTACTTAAGCTAAGATCATTATTCACCATTAACAATAAAGTATCACCCTCTTCAGCTGGATCCAGGGCTGCGCAAGCGTCATCACTCGGAACCTGCATCAGGAAGTACTGAACGGTTGCAAATGTAAAGTAAAATGGCAATGTTGGATCGGCAGGATTTATAACGGGCCATCCATCAGGCCATCCTGTAGTCAACGGAATAGTATCAGGAAGAGATTCCTGACCAGGCAGCAGATTCAGGTTGATCATAGCCACATCCGGCGTGTTATTCATCCAATATTTCCAGATAAGGTTTCTTCCGGCAATATCAAAATCAGCGTTGACCGTGATCGTGATCGCGGCGGTTCCGTTTGAAGTACCACCTTCATTACTGGATTGTACGGCTACCGTATATGATCCTGTTGTAGATTCAGCGCCGACCGACAATTCCCCGGTATTGGCGTTAATGGTGACAAAATCTGCACCACCATCATCTGTAATTGTCCACGTAGCTGGATCCATACCTTGAGTGGCAGGAGCGATTGTTGTGGTTTCACCAACTTCCACATCCGTGGCTGCATAAGTGAAATCCACCTTTTCAATTGGTTGTTCAGGCTCCGGATCGTCGGAACAAGAATAGACCAATACCAGGCCAAAAACTGCCATTGCAGTAAAAGCCCATTTTGTGAAACTAATAAATTTGTTCATTGTGTTTAATTTAATTGTTAGAAATTCTCCTATAAATATATTAGGTTATTAATTATTATCTTCTTACATCCCACCATACCCGGCTCTTCAATTCATCACCTCCGGCCAGGTTATTTATTGCCTGTTGTACATTTTCAGTATTTCTCTGTTTTTCACTCAAAGGGTAAATCAATCGTGAAGGTAGTTCGCCTTCAGTATCTCCCCTGTCAGTCACAATACCATCTCTTTCGGGAATATGAGGATACCCTGTTCTTCTCATCATGGAATAGGCTTCAGCCGTATTCGGTATGAAAGCAAGCCACATTTGCTCACAGATCTGTTCAAATTGTTCTTCCGGGGTACCCGACAGTGTAGCTGTTTCTGTGGCCAGGAAAGCTTCAATGTCTTCAGGGGCAACCCCCACTCTTTCCATGGCAATCTGTATTCCGTTTCTGTAATGTGTATTTGCATCGGTTCCACCCAGGTTAAAAAGCGCACACTCAGCCTGTAAAAATGTAATTTCCGCGGCAGTCATGAGATAGGTCGGCGCACCCTTACCGACAAGGTGTTCACCCGGAAAGGAGTGTTCCAGTTTTATCTCTTCACTGAAGACTTCTTCAACCAATCCATTTTGAAATCCTTTATAGGTGCTATCACTCATTTGTGTGGCATATATAGAAAGTCTCGGGTCATTGGTAGATTCCAGCCGGGAGACAACGCGGTCACTGATCCTGAAATTGTAAAATGAAAAAGATCCGTGCCAGGGACTGAATAATTGACTGTTGTCTCCATCTATCCCCCATTGAACCGCATTATGAACATTTGAAGTTAATAGTGGTTCTGCCAGGCATTCAGTTATTATATCTTCAGCAGTTGCCGGTTCAACATGCCGCATTCGCATAGCCAATCTCAACCTTAACGAATTCGCGAACCTTATCCAGAGATCAGGATCATCTCTGTAGATTGGATCCTGCCCAATTAAACCTACTGTACCATCTGCTACTTTCAAAGTTTCTATATCCACCCGGAGTCTTTCAATCATATCCAGGTAAATAGACTCCTGGCTGTCATACGCCGGCTTCATCTCACCGATAACACCCAGCCCCCCTTGAAAATAAGGAATGTCCCCAAAGGCATCTACCCCCAGCCCCCCTTGAAAATAAGGAATGTCCCCAAAGGCATCGGTTAATTTCGAATAAGATAAAACGGCCATTACATCAGCAACAGCGTA
>CBDUBA010000109.1:0-14678 GCA_965365275.1 uncultured Cyclobacteriaceae bacterium
TTAAGGGAGTTGACGTTCCCGTATTTATAAAAAATCCGATCAATCCTGAACTTTCACTATGGATTGGCGCTATTGAACGGTTTCATCAGGCAGGTATATCAAAGATCGGTGCCATTCACAGAGGTTTTTCTTCAATCCAGAAAACCAGGTTCCGGAATACACCACAATGGACTATTCCTATTGAATTGAAAAAGACTTTTACTGAGATACCGCTTATCTGTGATCCCAGCCATATAGCTGGTGATAGTCAAATGATTCTCGAAATCTCCCAGAAGGCTACAGACCTTGATTACGATGGCTTGATGATCGAAACACACCGTGATCCAAAAAATGCCTGGAGTGATGCAAAACAACAGATCACCCCTGAAAAATTAGGACAGCTTCTTGATTCAGTGACCTTCAGGAATCCAACTTCAAAGAATAAGGAATTCCTGTCACATCTTGAAGAACTCCGTGACGAGATCGATCAGGTCGACCAGGATCTTTATGAAATGATCGCAACCCGAATGAGCATTGTTGATAAGATCGGCTATTACAAAAGAGACAACAATGTAACCGTTTTCCAGAAGAACAGGTGGAAGGAAATTTCCGAAAGCCGGATGAGCTGGGCCAAGCAATTGGGATTGGATGTTGATTTTATGGATGAAATATTTAAACGGATCCATGAGAATTCAATTCGCCGGCAAAGGGATATTATGAACAAATCATTTCAAAAGGCTAAGGATGCTTCCTGAGGAAATTGAAATAAGTAAGAATATATCCGTCAACATACAGGCATTTTTTAACTCCTCAGATTATGAAAAGGTGGCGGTACTTGTTGATGAAAATACCAGATTCCATTGTCTTCCGCTTGTGCATAAGGTGATCAAACCTTCAGATATTATTGAAATTGAAAGTGGGGAAGAAAAGAAAACACTGGATACCTGCGTACATATCTGGAAAGAATTAACTGATAACCATTACGAAAGGAAATCCCTGCTCGTCAATCTTGGTGGAGGCGTGATCGGAGATATGGGTGGTTTTTGTGCCGCAACATATAAAAGGGGGATTGACTTTATAAATATTCCAACTACCCTGTTATCCCAGGTGGATGCCAGTGTCGGGGGCAAATTAGGGATTGATTTTCTAGGATTTAAAAATCACATAGGGACCTTTAAACTACCCAGAAAGGTATTTATCGATACGAAATTCCTGAAGACACTCCCTGAAAGGGAATTACGATCAGGTTTTGCTGAAGTGATCAAACATTGCCTGATTGCAGATAGAGATTATTGGGAGATTGTATCCAATGTTGATTTTAAAGACCAGAGCTGGCCAGACATCGTCAACCACTCAGTGAAAGTAAAAAGTAAAATAGTAGAAGAAGATCCTTTTGAAAAAGGTCAAAGGAAAATCCTGAATTTCGGACATACCATAGGACATGCCATTGAAAGCTATTTCCTGCAAAAAGACGAACAGAGGTTATTGCACGGGGAAGCTATTGCTGGCGGGATGATATGTGAAGCGTATCTGTCAGGCAAGTTTTGTAACCTTCCTGAATCATCGGTAAAAAGTATTGAAAACTATATTTTAAAGACTTATGACAGGATCAGTATCTCCAACAGGGATATTGATGAAATTACGAAACTCTGCTTACAGGATAAGAAAAATGAAAAAGGCATTATTAATTTTTCCCTGCTTGAGGAGATAGGCGATTCAGTTTTCAATGTAGGGATTGAACAAAATGAGATCAAGAAAGTACTGCAACTCTATGCAAAGCTTTAAATAAAATACATTTCAAGCTCAGCTTGTTTTTCATCCACAGATGTTCGGGAAAACAATTTACTATCAGTCACTAAGTCCCTTAAATACTTCCCGGCTTGCCTGCGTTCTGATTTTAAATATTTGCTTGCAACGGTTCCAATTAACATTCCTGTGCCTACAACTGCTATAACTTTAACTAAACTTTTCATATTGCAATAGGTTTCTACTTTATTATACCTGGTTTTCGTAATAAATGTTTGCCTCAAGATAATAATAAAACTTTAAATAATGAAATTTTTTATTAGAATTATTAAAAAAAATATTAATTAAGCTTTTAACATGATTAAAAAGAGTACTTAATGGCTTTTAGTGATCAAAATGGCATTAATTTTAATAGTTCAATATTATCTATGAGCGGAAACAGGCATCATATCAAAATAAAAAAATTACCAGTAATAAAACCTGGCAAAATCCTTGTGCCCGCTTCAAAAAGTGAGAGTAACCGGGCATTAATCATCAAAGCTATTGCTGGAAAAGGCGAGGTAAGGAACCTGTCTGCAGCCAGGGATACGCAGACTATGGAAAGGCTCCTCAAATCCAGAGATCATATGCTGGATGTGATCGATGCCGGGACTACTATGAGATTTCTGACCGCTTATCTGGCATTAAAAGGCAATGATCGTATTATTACCGGCACACCCCGTATGTGTGAAAGGCCCATTGGAATACTTGTCGAGGCCTTAAGGCAACTTGGAGGCCGGATAGATTATCTAGAAAAAGATGGTTATCCACCATTGAGAATTAAAGGATTTCAAAGTACCGGGCAATCAGAAATTACAATGATGGGCGATATTAGCAGCCAGTATATCTCGGCAGTGTTAATGATAGGTCCTATGCTCGAAAAAGGATTAACACTGGAACTTACCGGTAAAATAAGCAGCAGGCCTTATATTGATATGACCCTGGGCATTATGAAACATTTTGGGATATCTGCGATCAGTCAGGGAAACAAAATCCATGTACCAAGGGGAAATTACAAAGAAACTGTTTTTAAAGTCGATCCAGACTGGTCAAGTGCATCTTACTGGTTCGCATTCACTGCCCTGGCCGATGATGCAGAGATAATGTTGGAAGATTTTAGCTTGCCTTCATATCAGGGCGATAGCCAAATAAAAGATATCATGTTGAAACTAGGGGTTAAAAGCGAATTCATGAATGAAGGGTTGCTTTTGACTAAGACAAAGCATTCAGATCATGTCGAATTTGACTTCAGTGACGTTCCGGACCTGGCTCAAACGGTAGCTGTGGTATGTGCAGCCAAGGGGATTAATGCACACATAACAGGACTGGAAAGCCTGCGTATTAAGGAAACTGACAGGATAGCCGCTTTACAGAATGAACTGGTAAAAATTGGAGGAAACCTGATCGAGATAAACAAACATGAATGGAAGCTGCTACCAGGACATATGAACCAACTTCCGGAGGAAATATCTGTAAATACTTATGATGACCACCGGATGGCCATGGCTTTTGCCCCTCTTGCTACAATGATGAATGTTCAGATTGAGAATGCTGCTGTCGTAAATAAATCCTATCCTTCCTTCTGGTCTGATATGGAAAGAGCTGGATTCTTAATTGAACGGATCTGATCAGCGTAAATTTTCGTATTCCCTCCATTATTCAAATCCTAATTTATTCAAAGAAGATTAGCAGCTGGCTATTTCAGATACCTGTAATCATGTCCTTCCTTTAATTGAGATATGAATGCTACAAATAATTTAATGATATTTTCAATATCCTTCAGGTGCGCCATCTCGACGGTTGTATGCATATATTTAAGTGGCAGGGAGATCAGGGCTGATGGCACCCCGCTTCCGGAATAAGCAAAAGCATCTGTATCAGTACCGGTAATCCTTGAACTTGCAGATCGCTGGAAAGGAATCTTGTTTTTCTCAGCAACCTGAATTATGTTTTTCAAGACATTATTATGGACGGCAGGGGCATACGTCAGAACAGGCCCCTTGCCTGCTTTCAGATCTCCTTCTTTGATCTTGTTGTAATGTGGAGAATGTGTATCATGTGTCACATCCGTTATTACAGCCAGGTCAGGCTTGATATTTTCAGCAATCATTTCAGCTCCTTTCAGTCCGATTTCCTCCTGGACAGCATTCGTTATATATAATCCGAAGGGCAGTTTTTTCTTGTTCGCAAATAGCCTTCTTGCAACTTCTGCTATCATAAATCCACCTATGCGGTTATCAAGGGCTCTCCCCACAAGGTACTTTTTGTTTAACTCCATCAGGTCGTCATCGAATGTCACTACGTTTCCCACATGAATACCAAGTTTTTTAACTTCATCACTGGAATCACATCCACAATCCAGTACGATGGTTTCTTCATTCATCTTGGGTTCGCTCTTCGGATCCCGAACATGAATGGCAGGCCATCCAAATACAGCAGGCACAGGCCCCTTGTCCGTGTGAATCAAAGCCTTCTTTGACGGTGCGATCTGAAAGTCTGACCCACCATTTCTAATAACATATAAATATCCCTCTTTTGATATATAATTGATGAACCAGGATATTTCATCAGCATGGGCCTCAATAACGACCTTATATTCAGCTGAAGGATTTATAACCCCGACAACAGTACCGTAATTGTCTACAATATAATCATCAATGTATTTTTTAATATAGTCCAACCAGATCTTCTGTCCTGAATATTCGTGACCAGTTGGTGATATATTATTTAGGTAGGTGTATAAAAATTGTCTGCTTTGCTTATCCATAAATCTGAAATTTTTTAGGCTTTTAAATATACACCAAATAAAGACATCCAAAACAATAAATCCTTAAAAAGGGGGTTTAAAATATAGACCATATTTACTCTGGAAGGGGCAATGAAATTATTGGTCGCAAAAGAATTTTAACACATATTCTTAAAGATTTATTGATCTTTATAAAATAAAAAATAAAATTCTTACCTTTGATCAGAATAAAATTTTGATATTGAAATGGCACATCATTTGAAATTTGACAAAATCGACCGTAAGATTCTCGAGATTCTGCAGAAGAGCGCTAAGATAACCAATGCGCAGCTGAGCAAAGATATAGGGCTCTCACCCGCACCGACACTGGAGCGGGTAAAGAAACTGGAAAATCTGGGTGTTATTAATAGCTATCATGCTAAACTCGACATATCTAAGATCGGACTTGGTGTAACTACATTCGTTCTTGTGACACTAAGCGGCCATAATAAGGAGAATATAGACAAGTTTATCGAAGAGATAAATACAGTTGATGAAGTGATCGAATGTCACCACATTACTGGTGCAGGCGATTTTATCCTGAAGATAATTTCGAAGGATATTCCAGCTTACCAGAAACTAATGCTCGAAAAGGTAAGTGACATTAAGGTTGTAGACAATATGCAATCCATGGTGGTTTTGTCAACTTTTAAAGACAGCAAGGTGATGCCTATTCCTGATTCGATTGATGATCATTAAATAAAATTCTAAAATGCAAGAGGTTAAGGATCTTATACTGGACAAAAGTCAAATCTTCCAGAAAGTAAAACGCATCGCGTTCGAAATATACGAAAACAATATTTCCGAGAAGGAACTGATCATTGCCGGGATCCCAACGGAAGGATATAAATTGGCAAAGATGTTAGTGGATGAACTTTCAAACATTACGCCCTTTAAGTTAACTCTTGCCAGGATCATACTTGATAAAAAAGGTAAAATGAACAGTAAGGTGGAGTTGGATATTGATCCTGGATCGGTTTCGGGTAAAACAGTGATTATTGTGGATGATGTGCTACATACCGGAAAAACCTTTATCCTTGGCATGAAGCCATTCCTGGAAGTAGATGTTAAAAAGATACAGGTAGCCGTACTTGTTAACCGGAGTTATGCGATCTTCCCTGTAAATGCCAATTACACTGGATATGAATTATCCACAACGCTTAATGAACATATCCGAGTGAACCTTGACAAAAAGGATTTTGGGGTCTACTTATATTAATATAAATGTCAAAAAACAAGGATGAAATAGTACGCGTAACAACACACACCTTAAGGGAACTTAAGGAAAAGGGTGAGAAGATATCGATGCTTACGGCTTACGACTATTCCCTGGGTAAAATTGTTGATGCTTCAGGCATTGAGGTCATTCTTGTTGGTGATTCAGCCTCAAATGTAATGGCAGGACATGAAACGACATTACCCATCACCCTCGATCAGATGATCTATCATGCTACAGCTGTAGTAAAGGCAGCCAAAAGAGCGTTGGTGGTGGTCGATATTCCATTCGGTTCCTACCAGGGGAGTTCATCCGAGGCCTTAAAATCAGCGATCCGTATTATGAAAGAATCGGGTGCTCATGCCGTCAAAATGGAAGGGGGAAAGGAAATTACGGAATCCATTATGCGTGTACTATCAGCCGGCGTACCGGTAATGGGACACCTGGGCTTAATGCCACAATCCATTTATAAATTCGGGACCTATACGGTCAGGGCAAAAGAAGAGGAAGAAGCTGAAAAACTGATTGAAGATGCACTTGAATTAGAAAAATGTGGATGTTTTGCTATTGTCCTTGAGAAGATCCCGGCCTCTCTGGCAAAGTCGGTAACATCAGAATTAAGGATCCCGGTAATAGGAATAGGCGCCGGGCCTCATACAGATGGACAAGTTCTGGTAATGCACGATGTGCTTGGGATCAATAAAGATTTTAATCCGCGTTTTCTAAGGCGTTATGCTGATTTGAATACAGTAATTTCTGAAGCAATAAAACATTATATCCATGATATAAAAAGCGGTTCATTTCCGAATCAGAAGGAAAGTTATTAAAGTACCAGACTATGAAAACCAGCAGCATTTATTTGACCATACTATTATGGTTTGGCACCTTTGCCAGCTTTGCGCAGAACAAGCCATATAATTATAATGAATCCAGGTTCAATCCTTACCTGAACAGGTTTTCTGTTTCGATAGGAACCGGTATTGCGATTTATGATGGGGAATTTGCAGGCATGAGTAATTTTGTCAACCAGAACTATTTTTTGAATCCTGGAATTGGCGCCGGCCTTTCCTACCGATTCTTTGAAAGAATAAGCCTGAGGGCCGAGATTAATGTATTCAGGCTGTCATCTAAATCTGGGTTCACTCAACCAATTCATACCCGTGAATTTTCTTCAATTAATTTCGACTATTATATAAGTGGCGTGATCGATCTTTTCCGGCAAAGCCGGATCGATGGTCAGTTCAAAAGATGGAATCCTTACATCTTCGGTGGTGTGGGACAGGTGTTGTTCTTTCCTGACCACAACCTGGAGGGTGGTCTTGAAGGTAATGATAGTGGGATTGATACAACTTATCTGAACTACGATTATTCCAATGCATCACTAATATTCCCGGTTGGGGCGGGGGTAAGTTACTACTTTGATAAATATCATAAACTAAGCCTTGAAGGCAATTACAGATTCACCAAAACTGATTTCCTTGATGGGTATAAAAGTTCAGGAAGTCCAAACAATGACAAATACCTTACCGTCTTCATAAAATATACTTTTGTCATAGACCGGGAGCCCAGAAAATCCTTCAGCTACGAGAAATACACAGGCAAGGGTCGGAAAAAGAAAAAATGAGTGAACAAAAGATTACTATACATAATGGCAAACTTCAGATTCCTGATACTCCAGTAATTCCTTAACCAATTTACATCCACCTTTTTATTCAATTATTTTTGGTTATGGAATTGTGAAGGCTAATCCAATTCATATAAAGCAATTAAGGATCAGGTATAATCGTTATCTAATTAAAATAAAATTTTTCCAGATTCATTTAAACCTTTATATCCGTTTAGGTGTATTTCATATAAGCAAAAAGATTACGTAAATTTATCAGGCGAAGATTTATCTGAATGAAGAGAATTTATTTTACAGGCATATTAATATTTGTGGTTATTGGCATTTCCTGTGTGACCGAACCGTCGGATCCTAATGGATTGCATTCGATCAGACCACTCACCTATGAGGAAGAGATTCTTTTAAAATCTTCCAATGAATTCTCTTTTGAGTTATTGAGAATGCTGGATAAGAATGCGCCAAAGGAAAATATACTATTTTCATCCCTTGGTGTGGGAAATGGCATAGGGATGTCGCTGAATATCCTTGAACTGAGGCCAAAGGAAGAGTTGAAGAACTTCCTTAAGATAAGTGAAGTGCGTGATATCGAGATCAACAAATCATATTATGAGCTGGGCAGAATGCTCAATTATGTGGACCTGGATGTACGATTTGAGAATGGTAACAGCCTGTGGATCAATTATCAAAATGAGTTTAGCCCCCAATCCAGTGATCAGATCATGGCCTACTATGATGCTGATGTGAATTACCTTAACTTTGGTAATCCTAAGAATTTGAGAAAAATTAACCAGTGGGCAGAAAATAGAACATTTGGTAAAATTGATCAAGTTGTTGATACTATAATTCCTACGGACAAATCGTATATAATTAACCTACTTTATTTTGATATCAGCAAGGCATTACCCTTTGAAAGGGTGATTTCAGGTCCTGTGGTTTTTAATACGCTGGAAGGCGATCGGTTTGAATGTCCTGGACTTAACCTAAAAGAAGGGGTATATAAAAAATATGTTCATGAAGACTTCGTATTGCTGGATATACCGTTGGGGAAAGGACAATTCAACCTGACCATGTTGATCCCTGACAAATACGATGCATTGAATAAAATGATAGAAAACCTGAATCCAGAGATCGTAAAAGAATATTTAAGCCAGGCCACTGAAGCAAATGAAGATCTGATATTGCCCGATTTTGAGGTCAATTCAGAGATAAGGTTAAAAGATCTTTTCCCGGAATTCGGATTAACCGGTCCGTTACGGGTTATTGAGGGATATTATCCCACGCACAATCTTTTTATTTCGGATTTTATTCATAAATCCTATTTTAACATAGGTAAAGAGGTAGATGGTTTTCAAACCGAACTTGAACTAACATTTATGGATCCGGCTTATAAGATTGACAAACCCTTTATATTCATTGTACGGGAGAAATATACCGGTGCCATTGTCTTCACAGGAAAACTCGCTGAGCCGGTGAACATTTCTTCAGAATAAATACGGATCGAAAGGAAGCAATTCCAAAAAATTTTTAGAATTCCTTCAGAAATAGTAAAAAAAATTGGAATTTTAGTGTCTTGAACAGCATAATTCTCAATTTTATATTAATGAATTAATAATGAACGACAGAGTATATATTTTTGACACAACCCTTAGAGATGGAGAGCAGGTACCTGGCTGTCAGTTGAACACAGCAGAAAAGATTGAGGTAGCGAAAGCACTGGAAGCCCTGGGTGTAGATGTTTTGGAAGCTGGATTTCCCATCTCCAGTCCAGGTGATTTTAACTCCGTTGTTGAAATATCTAAAGCCATATCAGAACCCATCATTTGCGGTTTGACAAGGGCACTGGAAAAGGATATTGATGCAGCCGCTGCCGCTTTAAAATATGCTAAAAGAAAGAGAATACATACTGGAATAGGGTCCTCTGATCTTCATATTTATACCAAGCTGAAGAGTACCAGGGATAAAATCCTGGAGCAAGGGGTAAGGGCTGTCAAATATGCAAAAAAACATGTTGAAGATGTCCAGTTCTACGCTGAGGATGCAGGAAGGGCTAATCTTGAATATCTCTGCAATATGATTGAATCTGTGATCGATGCCGGTGCCACGGTGGTAAATATTCCCGATACTACAGGATATAATTTGCCCTGGGTATTTGGAGAGAAGATCAAATACCTGGTTGAACAGGTACCCAATATACACAAGGCCAGGATCGCGGTACATTGTCATAATGATCTCGGACTGGCCACATCCAATACAATAGCCGGATTGGTAAATGGTGCACGACAGGCAGAAGTAACGATGAATGGTGTGGGTGAAAGGGCAGGAAATACCTCCCTGGAAGAAACAGTTATGATACTCTACAGTCATAAACACCTTGGACTGACCACCAATATAAATACAGCGCAGCTCTGTCCTACCAGCGATCTGGTATCCAAAATGATGCGTATGCCGGTACAGGCGAATAAAGCCATTGTAGGAAAGAATGCCTTTGCACACTCTTCAGGTATACACCAGGACGGATTCCTGAAGAACCGGGAAAATTATGAAGTGATCGATCCGATCATTGTAGGTGCTATGCCTTCAAGTATTGTCCTGACAGCCCGAAGTGGGAAGCATGCCTTGCTTCACAGGCTGGAAAAGTTAGGCTATACTTTTGAAAAAGAAGAATTGATAAAGATCTATGACAAGTTCCTGGTCCTGGCTGATTCTCAAAAAGAAGTTAATGATAAGGATCTTATCGAATTGATTAATGAGATAGAGCCCGAACTTAAAAAGTAAGCTTTTTTACTTAAGAGAATCAATCAAAGCATCATCAGGTCTCACAAAATATAGATAATCTCCCAGGGTGAAATCCATGTTATCCTTCTAACATCAGAGATCAAGAGTTATGATTAGAAAATTTATTGCCTGTATTATTTTCACGATCCCGTTTATCATGTTCTCTGTTGCTGGAAAAGGACAGGAAAGTGAGTTGGGAAACTGGTTTATCTACTTCGGGAACAAAAAGATAAATCCAAAATGGAATTGGCATAATGAAGTTCAATACCGAAATTATAATTTCATTGGTGATCTGGAACAACTGCTGATCAGGACGGGAATTGGGTATAACCTATCAGAAAACAACAACAATTTGCTTCTTGGATACGGATTTATTTTAAGCCAAAATTACGTTGAAGGCACAAATGAAAAAGTTGATATTATTGAACATAGATTATATCAACAGTTTATCACCCGTCAGAATTTCAGTAGATTATTTTTACAACATCGATATCGTTTTGAACAGCGGTTTATAGAAGATGATTTCAGTCTTCGGTTCAGATATTTCCTGGGATTGAATGTCACTTTAAACAATATAGAAATGATAGATAATACATGGTATCTTTCAATATATAATGAAATTTTTCTTAATACCACCGGAGATATATTTGACAGGAACAGGCTTTATGGAGGCATCGGATACAAACTAAACAAAATGTTGCGATTCGAAGTGGGGTATATGAATCAATTCCTGCCATCAGGAAGCAGAGATCAAATTAATCTGGTGGCATTTGTCAATTTTTAATCAGCAATCGAATCGCAAAGAAACTTACGGGTAACGTAATTCCCTATCCTTATGAAGTGGTTCTTTAGAATTTTTACCTAAATTGTAGCTATGAAAATTCTTGCTGCTGCCGAGACCAGAGAAGCTGATGCCTACACCATAAAAAATGAACCAATTGCATCCATCGACCTAATGGAAAGGGCTTCGCAAGCATTCGTTAAATTCTTTACAGAACATTTCCATTCTAAAAGGACCATTCATATTTTTTGTGGAACCGGAAACAACGGTGGAGATGGACTGGCTGTGGCCAGGATCTTACTACATAAGAAATATAATATTCAGACATATCTGGTCAATTTTAAGGATAAAGGCTCAGCGGATTTTTTGACCAACCTTGAACGACTGAAAAAAATTCATGAGCCTGAATTGATAACTGATAAGGGAAAATTCCCTGCTTTTACAGAAGATGACGTGGTTATTGATGCCATATTCGGATCGGGGCTGACTAGACCGGTTGAAGGAATATATGCCCAGATTATTTCTGAGATCAATGAAAAAGCCAAACATATCGTATCCATTGACATTGCATCAGGGTTATTCGCCGATACCCCCAGCCAGAAAGGTGCTATTATCACACCAAGTCTGACAATAACTTTTCAAACGCCTAAGATGGCCTTTCTGATCCCGGAGAATGAAAAGTATGTAGGGGCATGGGTAGCGGTCAACATTGGTCTTAACAGGGAATTTATAGAAAATACCCCAAGTTCCAATTATATGCTGACCAGCGGAATGGTTAGAAAAATGATCAGGGAAAGAAGAAAATTTGCCCATAAGGGTGATTTTGGTAAAGCAATAATTTTATCGGGGAGCATGGGTAAAATGGGAGCTGCCGTACTTGCTGCCAGGGCATGCATGAGAACAGGGGCTGGATTACTTACAATGCAGATTCCTCAGTGTGGTTATGACATTATCCAGACAGCTGTTCCTGAGGCTATGGTAACGCTGGATAGTCAGAAGGACTACTTGACGCAATTTCCAGATCTTACAGAATATAGTGTGGTAGGAATGGGACCGGGAATTGGAACCC
Organism: uncultured Cyclobacteriaceae bacterium; assembly: GCA_965365275.1. Classification (GTDB taxonomy): domain Bacteria; phylum Bacteroidota; class Bacteroidia; order Cytophagales; family Cyclobacteriaceae; genus JAGTVG01. Next base: position 12,015 of record CBDUBA010000109.1, read on the forward strand.
ATCCGGAAACTACCAGGATGCTGTATAAATTACTTGAAAATCATACCAATCCAATGGCCATCGATGCCGATGCCATAAATATTATCGGCAAGAACAGGTTTCTGCTTGAGAAACTGCCGGAGGGTAGTATCCTCACCCCTCATCTGAAAGAATTTGAACGTATAACAGAACCCTGCAACAATCATTTTGACAGGCTGGAAATGCAGCGCAATTTTTCGCAGAAATATAAAGTGATGGTCATTCTTAAGGGAGCAAATTCTTCTATTTCATTGCCTGACGGAAGGATATTGTTCAATACCACCGGGAATCCGGGAATGGCTACAGGAGGAAGTGGTGATGTACTTACCGGAATGATCACAGGTCTGCTGGCCCAGAATTACAGACCTTCAGAAGCGGCTATTCTCGGAACCTACCTCCACGGCCTGGCTGGTGACCTGGCTGAAGAGAAATTGGGTAGAGAAGGGATGATCGCATCAGATATCCTTGAGGAAATCCCACGAGCATTTATTCATGTAAAAAAATAATTCAATTTCTTATCTTTTTTCTTTTTTTTCTTATAAATTGGTATTGTGCAAACCAAAGCCGTGTTTTCACGTTATTATTTGTATTACCAGCATTGATATATAGGATAAAATTTGTGCTGGTTTTTGGAACGAAATTTGCTTGTTATAGTATATAGTAGATATGAATTTGGAGATTAGCCTATGAAGAAACTTCTACTCTTTGCTCTTACATATTTCTTACTCTTTGGAATTGCGACTGCCCAGTCAGCGTTAGCAAAGGAGCAAAGTGTGTCGTTGCCTTATCTCCAGGATGATGAATCTACTGAAAAAAATAAAATTGAAATATTTCCCAACCCTGCTGTTGAATATATTTACATCAAAATTCATAATTCTGATCTGGAAAACATAGAGATGGAACTCTTCAACATTATCGGCAATTCTCTTTCCTTTGATCTTGAAGAAATTGAAACGTACAGCTACCGGATCAAAGTAGAAGATTTCCCTCCAGGATATTATTTGTTGATGATAAAGGACCCGATCAAACGCTTCAACCAGGCTTTCAAATTCCACAAGGTGAAGTAAAAGGAATAATTTTAAAATTCAGCCATTCCCCTCGCCCTTGGAAAGGGTATCACATCACGGATATTCCCTATCCCTGTCACAAACTGTATAAAGCGTTCAAAACCCAGGCCAAATCCACTATGCGGTGCTGTACCGAACCGGCGGGTATCCAGGAACCACCACAATTCCTTTTCACTGATCCCGCATTCCTTCATCCGCTGTGTCAGCTTAGCCATACGCTCTTCCCGCTGAGAACCACCGACGATCTCTCCCAATCTCGGGAACAGGATATCCATAGCCCTTACGGTCTTTCCATCATCGTTCTGTCGCATATAAAAAGCTTTTATCTCTTTTGGGTAGTCATACAGGATCACTGGTTTCTTGAAATGTTTTTCTACCAGATATCGTTCATGCTCAGATTGCAGGTCAGCTCCCCATTCTTCGATGATAAACTGAAACTTCTTCTTTTTGTTGGGCTTGGAATTTTTCAGGATATTAATGGCTTCCGTGTAGGTTATCCTTTCAAAGTCATTATCGAGGACGAAATTTAAATGTTCAATGAGCGTCATATCACTGCGCTCTTCCATCTTCTTCATTTTATCCTCATCTATAGCCCGTTTATTTAGAAATTCTATGTCCTCTTTACAATTCTCCAGAACGTACCGGATAATATATTTTAGAAAATCTTCGGCCAGGTCCATATTATCATAAAGGTCATAGAATGCCATTTCTGGCTCGATCATCCAGAATTCAGCAAGATGCCGGCTGGTATTTGAATTTTCAGCCCTGAATGTAGGTCCAAAAGTATATACTTCTGTTAATGCCAGGGCAAACAATTCGGCTTCAAGCTGGCCTGAAACGGTAAGGTTGGTTTCACGCTCAAAGAAATCCATTGAATAATCAATTGCCCCTGTTTCCGTTCGTGCCGGATTATCGATGTCCAATGTGGTCACTCTGAACATTTCTCCAGCACCTTCCGCATCTGAAGCAGTGATTATAGGGGTATGTACATTAAAAAATCCCCTTTCATGAAAGAATTTATGAACTGCGTAGGTCATCGCATGCCTTACTCTGAAAACCGCACTGAAGGTATTTGTCCTTGGCCGCAAATGTGAGATCTCACGAAGGAACTCAAGCGAGTGCCTTTTTGGTTGTAGAGGATATTCATCGGGATCAGCCTTACCTAAAAGGTCTATTTTTTCAGCCTTAAGTTCAACCTTCTGTCCACCCCCGGCAGATTCTACCACTTCCCCTTGGACAGACAGGCAGGCACCAGTTGTTATATCTTTGATCAGGTTCTCATCAAAGCCAGCAGGATCGGCAACGATTTGAAGATTATAAATGATCGATCCATCATTTAGAGCAATAAATACAACATTTTTGCTTTCACGTTTAGTCCGGACCCATCCATTTACTTTTACCTTCCTGCCTGCTTCCTGTTCTTGTAATATTTTTATTACTTTAACCTTTTGGTAATCCATAATTTTCATATTAATTAGATGAAAACCTTGTTTTTTTCGTTATCTAACAAATTTAATTTGATAACCTAAAGTGGATCGCAAAGCAACTATATATTAGGGTTTTTATCAATGAATTTATA